>JAYTOK010000001.1:0-76375 GCA_043747835.1 Pseudomonadota bacterium
GTGGTTGGCGGGCGCGGATCGAAGTAAATCAATGCGCTGACGACGAATCCCGCCAACCACGAGAACCTTCCCCCGGCACCATTTCCTTCTACAGCCCCAGCGTCTGCAGCGAACCCCTGCCCACGCGCGTAACGGCCGGCGGCGTCACCGCCAGATCGACCACGGTCGTCGGCTCGATTCCACAGTGGCCGCCGTCGAGCACGCAATCGATTTGATGCTCGAGACGATTCCTGATCTCGCGGCCGTCGGTCAGCGGCAGCTCATCGCCGGGCAGCAGCAACGTCGAGCTCATGATCGGCTCGCCGAGTTCGGCGAGCAGGAGTCGCGGCACTTCGTGATCGGGCACGCGAATCCCGATCGTGCGCCGCTTCTCGTGCTGCAAGCGGCGCGGCGTCTCCTTCGTCGCGGGCAGCAGGAAGGTGTACGGCCCCGGCGTCGCGGCCTTGAGCATGCGGAACTGCCAGGTCTCGACCTTCGCGTACTTCGCGATCTCCGCGAGGTCGCGACACACGAGCGTGAAGTGATGGTGGCGATCCGCCTCGCGAATGCGCCGGATTCGGTCGAGCGCATCCTTGTCGCCAATGTGACAGCCGAGCGCGTAGCAGGAGTCCGTCGGATACACGATGACCCCGCCCTCGCGCACGATATCCGCGGCTCGCCGGATCAGGCGCAGCTGAGGATTCTCGGGGTGAAGCTCGAAGTACTGGCTCACGGAAACTCGGGGATCTTGCTGCGGACACGGCACACGGCGCTGCCGCTATCATACGCGCCCGCGTCCCGCGCCTTCGCTCCAGCCAGTCGAGAAAAACCGCATGCAACAGCTGATCGAGCTCGCGCCGCTCATCGCCTTCTTCATCGTCTGGAAGTTCTTCGACATCTACATGGCGACCGCCGTGCTCATGGGCGCCATGCTGTTGCTGGTCGCATGGGACTGGCTGCGCACTCGCCAGGTTCCGAAGATGCACCTGCTGAGCGCGGTGCTCGTCTGGGTGTTCGGCGCCGCCACGCTGATCCTGCACGACGTGCGCTTCATCCAGTTGAAGGCGACGATTTTCTACTGGCTAGTTGCGCTGGTGCTCGGCGGCAGCGTCTGGATCGGCCGCATCACGATGCTCGAACGACTCATGGGCACGACGATTCCGGAGGATCACAAGGTGCCGCCCACCACGTGGCGAAACGCTTCGTTAGTCGCGGCGCTTTTCTACGCAGCGCTTGGCGGCGTCAACCTGTGGGTCGCGCGAACCATGAGCGAAGAAACGTGGGTGATCTTCAAGACCTGGGTATCCATCCCGCTGGTCTTCGTCTTCACGGCCGCCCTGCTTTTTTGGCTGCTGCGCGGCTATGAACCGAAAGACGCACCCAAAGACGAACCGCCGCAGGCCTCCGCGTGAGTACGCGGGTGGAGCGGCTGCACGCCGTGCTGGAAGCGGCGCTGACTCCGTCCCTGCTCGAGATTCGCGATGACTCGGCGAAGCACGCCGGGCACGCGGGCGCGCGCGAAGGCGGGCATTTTCACGTAACCATCGCCTCCCCTGCCTTCGCCGGCCTCCCAGCGGTGCAAAGGCACCGGATGGTCTATGCTGCCGCCGCTGAACTGATGGGCCGCGACATTCACGCGTTGTCGATCGACGCGCGCGTCGGGTAAGTCCCATTGGCAGGAAAATTCACCAACTCTTTGAGATACAAAATGAAAGTGATTCGATACGTTGCGCTGAGCGCCCTGCTCGCGCTCGCCGCCTGCTCCAAGAAAGCCGACGAGAAGCCCACCGTTGCCGCGACACCCGTCGCGCCGCCGGTCGTGACGATCAACGGCCAGGCCATCAGCCAGCAGCTCCTCGACGATTACGTGAAGGCGGTGGCCGGTGAGAACGCCGCGAACATCTCGGCCGAGGATCGCGACCAGATCAAGGAGAACCTCGTCCGCATCGTGCTCATCGCACAGCAGGCGGAGAAGGACGGCGTGACAAAGGATACCGAAGTCGCGACGCGCATCGAGCTCTCGCGCCTCAACCTGATCCAGCAGGCCGTGGCCGCCCGCTACCTGAAGGAGCGCGTTCCGACGGATGCGGACCTGCGCGCCGAATTCGACTCCCAGCTCGCTGCCACGCCGCTCGTCGAGTACCAGGCGAAACACATCCTCGTCGACGGCGAAGACGTCGCGCTGAAGGCTATCCAGCAGCTGCAGTCGGGCACCGACTTCGGCACGCTGGCGCGCCGCCTGTCGAAGGACAAGACCTCCGCCGAAAAAGGCGGAGACCTCGGCTGGTTCGCGCCGAACCGCATGGTGAGGCCGTTCGCCGACGCCGTCGCGCTGCTCAAGAAGGGTGAGTACACGAAGACGCCCGTGCAGACGCAGTTCGGCTGGCACGTGATCCAGCTCACCAACACGCGCGATCGCGCGCCGCCCGCGTTCGACGACGTGAAGGAGCAGCTCGGCCAGATCGTGCTGCAGAAGAAGTTCAAGGCGTATTCGGACGAGATGATCAAGACCGCGAAGATCGACCCGCCGCTCGCGGGTACGGCCGCCGCCGCGCCGGCGCCGGCCGCCGCGGCACCCGCGCCCGCCGCGAACTGATCTCTCTACGGGGTCAGATCTGTCAGACAGATCCGGCCTCCACTTGAAGCGATCCGAAGGGGTCAGATCGAAAGATCTGACCCCTTTACGTCTGTGGAGGCTGCTTCGTCTCGAGGATCCGCGCGAGCGCGGCTTCATCCAGAATCGGGATACCGAGCGACTGCGCCTTGGCGAGTTTGGATCCGGCATCGGCACCGACGACGAGATAGCTGGTCTTCTTGGAAACGCTACCCGACACCTTGGCGCCGAGTTCGCGTAACGCATCTTCGGCCGCGTCGCGCTGCAGCTCCGCGAGCGTGCCCGTGATCACGATCGTGAGACCGGCGAGCGGCAGACTCGCGCGCTCCTCGACCTTGATCGGCTCGTAGGTCACTTGCGCTTTCAGGCGCTCGACGACCGCCTTTGCGAGATCGCTCTGGAAGAATTCGAACACCGAACGCGAGACGATCGGTCCGACGTCTGGCGTTTCCTCGATTTGCGCGGCGCTCGCGGCTTCGAGTTTCTCGACCGATCCGAATTGATGCGCAAGCGCGAGCGCCGTCGATTCACCTACCTGCGGAATGCCGAGCGCGAACAGGAAGCGCGGCAGCGTCGTCCTTCGGCTCTTGTCGATCGCGTCGATGACGTTCTGCGCGGATTTCTCTCCCATGCGCTCGCGCTCGGCGAGTGCCTTCGCCTGCAGGTCGTAGAGATCCGCGGGGGTGCTGACCGAGCCGTCATTCACGAGCTGCTCGATGAGCTTCTCGCCGAGCCCTTCGATGTCCATCGCGCGCCGCCCGGCGAAATGCATGAGCCACTGGCTGCGCTGCGCGGGACACTTCAGCACGCCGCCGCTGCATTTGTAGACGGCCTGATCTTCCTCGCGGACCACCGGCGACTGACAGACCGGGCATTTGTCCGGCATCACGATCGGTCGTGCATCCGCCGGGCGCCGCTCGGGTAGATAGCGGGCGACTTCGGGGATCACATCGCCGGCGCGGCGCACGACGACGGTGTCGCCGATCATGAAACCCTTGCGCGCGACTTCGTCCATGTTGTGCAGCGTGGCGTTGCTGACCGTGACGCCGCCGACGAACACGGGCTTGAGCTTCGCGGCGGGCGTGAGCGCGCCGGTGCGACCCACGTTGAAGATCACGTCGTCGAGCGTCGTGAGTTCTTCATCCGCGGGGAATTTGTGCGCGAGCGCCCAGCGCGGCGCGCGCGACACGAAGCCGAGTTTTTCCTGGTCGACGCGCGAGTCCACCTTGTAGACGACGCCGTCGATTTGATACGGAAGCTTGGCGCGACGCGCGCCGATGTCGCGGTAGTATGCGAGGCAACCTTCGATGCCCGCGACGCGACGCGCTTCGGGGCAGGTGCGCAGGCCCCAGGTATTGAGCTGCGCCGCGAGTTCGCTCTGGCGCGCAGGTGTCGAACCGCCCTCCACGACGCCGACCGCGTAGAAATAGAGATCGAGCGGCCGCTGCGCGGTGATGCGCGAATCGAGCTGCCGCAAACTACCGGCCGCCGCGTTGCGCGGATTCACATAGGCCCTGTCACCGCGCGCGAGGGCTTCAGCGTTCATCTTCGCGAAGCCCGCGAACGGCAGGAACACCTCGCCGCGCACCTCGAGCACCGCCGGTGGTTTGCCGCGCAGGCGCCGCGGCACCGAGCGTATCGTGGCGACGTTCGCGGTCACGTCCTCGCCCGTGAGACCGTCGCCACGCGTCGCGGCACGGTGAAATTCGCCGTCGCGATACATCACCGAGATCGCAAGGCCATCGAGCTTCGGTTCGGCGGCATAGTCGATCGGGCCATCTCGACCGAGCCGCTCGCGGACCTTGCGATCGAAATCCGCGAGATCTTCTTCGGAGAATCCGTTCTCGAGCGAAAGCATCGGAACGGCGTGCTTCACCTCGCCGAACTCCGCGGCCGCCGTGCCGGACACCCGCTGGGTTGGCGAATCGACCGTGACGAGTTCGGGGTGCGCAACCTCGAGTTCGCGCAACTCTTTCATGAGCCGGTCGTACTCGGCATCGGGCACCGCCGGCTCGTCGAGCACGTAGTAGCGGTAATCGTGACCGTTGATTTCCTCGCGCAGCTGCGCCGCGCGCGCGGCCGGCGCCTTCGCGCTCACGACTCGCCGGCGGCCCGCGCGATGGCCGGGCCGTTGAGCGACTGCCGCAGCCGCGCGATGCGCTCCGCCGTGAGCTCCTGGCCGTGCTGATCGGCGATCTGACCGTCGAGCCGTTCGGCTATCTGCCGCGCGGCGTGGACGAGTTCCTCGAAGGCCTCGCGCTCCGGAATCGGACCCGGCAACACCGCAAACATGTTGAGACCGGAGAAGCGCTGCGAATCCATGATCGAAGGATCGAACGTACCCGGCTGCGCGAGCGCCGCCACGGAGAGGATCACGCGGCCGTTGGCGTCGGGCAGGTGAAAGATGTCGAGAGGACCATGCCAGAAGCCCGCGCTCGCGAACGCCTGACGCAGGGCGCGGCCCGGAAAGCGCGGCTCCCCGCGCGGCAACACGCGCAGTGTGACGATGCGGCGCTCCGCTTCGTTCGCCCATTGCAAAACGATCTGCGGACCGCGCGCGTCGGCCTCGGTCGCCGCACCGAGGATCACACGCGCCTCGGAGACGTCGTCGTCCTGGCCGATGTAGGGCCCGTCGTGAGCGCGCAGGATGGCCTGCGTCGACGTGGCTTCCGTGGGTCTATCCACCGCCACGTCGTCGGAGACCGCGATCCCGTCGCGAGCCTTGTCGGGCGGGTTGCTCGAGCGCTGCACCGAGTCGATGTCGATCACGGGCAATGAGTCAGCAACCGAACTGCGTGCCTCGCGCGAGAAGTTGATCTCCGGCAGCGGCGCCGGCGTGGACCGCGGGCTTTCGTCGCGCACGAGACCGCCACTTTCGAAATCCCGCGAACTGACGTTGTCGTAGTCTCGCGGCGGCAGTGCCGTGGGACGCGCACCGCGCGAACGCCACCATTCGTAACCCACGAGCGCGGCGACGAAGAGCACGCCAGCGACGAGGAGAATGATGCGCAACTCGGGCATTCGCGTACCTCAGCCCGTGGCCATGCGCACCGCTTCGTCGACATCGACGGATACGAGGCGCGAACAGCCCGGCTCGGTCATCGTGACACCGAGCAACTGCTGCGCCAGCTCCATCGTCGCCTTGTTGTGCGTGATGAAGATGAACTGAACGCGTTCGGACATCGCCTTGACGATGTCGCAGAATCGTCCGACGTTGTGCTCGTCGAGCGGCGCATCGACTTCGTCCAGCAGGCAGAACGGCGCCGGGTTCAGATCGAAGATCGAGAACACGAGCGCGACCGCCGTCAGCGCCTTTTCACCGCCGGAGAGCTGGTGGATGCTGGAGTTGCGCTTGCCGGGCGGCCGCGCCATGACGCCGACGCCCGCCGACAAAATGTCCTCGCCGACGAGTTCGAGGTATGCGTGTCCGCCGCCGAACAGCTTCGGGAATTTTTCCTTGAGGCCGTTGTTGATGCGGTTGAATGTGTCCTCGAATCGGGTACGCGTTTCCTTGTCGATCTTGTGCATCGCCTCTTCGAGCGTCGTGAGCGCGGAAGTGACGTCGCCGAACTGGCGATCGAGGTATTCCTTGCGCTCCGACGACTCCTTGAGCTCGTCGATTGCCGCGAGGTTCACCTGACCCAGCTTTTCGAGATCGTTGCGCGCGGTCGCGAGCGTCTCTTCGAACGTGTGCACGGCGGCGTCCGCCGGCAGTCCCGCGAGGATCTCGGCGAGCTCGAAGCGCGTCGCGGCGAACTGTTCGACGATGCCCTCACGGCGCACGCGCGATTCCTGCGCGACGAGCCGGGCCTGTTCCATCGCGGCCCGCGAATTGTTCACGCGGGTTTCGGCGTCGAGCCGCTTTTCGTCCAGCGAGCGCAAAGCGCCATCGGCTTCTTCCAGCGCGCGACGCTCGGTCGACAGCTCCGTTTCGATCTCGATGCGGCGCGTCAGGAAATTCCGCAACCTGCCTTCGAGCTCGACGATCGGCGAGTCGCCGTCCGCGAGCGCGACCTCGAGCTCGGTGCTGCGGGTCTGCGTCTGCGCGCGCTGGTCGGCCATGCGTTTGAGACCGACACCCATCGAGGTTTCGCTCGAACGGCGCGACTCGATGCGGATCAGCAGGTCACGGCTCGCGAGTTGCGCGGCTTGCCAGCGGACACGCGCGGACTGCACGGCCTCGCGACACTCTTCGCGCTCGGCTTCGAGCCCGACGCGGCGGGAATCGAGCGCATCGAGCGCGACCAGGCCGCGATCCAGCTCGGCGCGGGCGCGCGCCAGCGCGTCCTGCCCGAGTCCATGTTCGCGCGTGACCTCGGCCGCCTCTTCTTCGAGACGTTCGCGGCGCATGGTCGACTCCTGCGCACGCGCACGCTCGCCTTCGAGCTGACCGAGCAGGTCCGCGTGATCGCGGTGCGCGCCCTGGATGCGGCTCTGCACCGCGTCGCGTTCGCGCTCCGCCGCCGCGAGTTCCTCGCGACAATTGGCGAGCGCAGTTTCGGACTCGCGCGTGCTGTCTTCGCTACGCACGAGTTCGACGCGCAATTGCTTCAGGCGCTGCTCGCGTTCGAGGATGCCCGAGTGCGGATCGCCGCCGCGATTCACGCGCAGCCAGTCGCGTCCTATCCACTCGCCCGAGCGGGTGATCACCGATTCGTCGTGCGCGAGATCGCGACGCAGCGCGAGCGCCTCGTGCAACGTCTCCGCGAGGCGCACGTTCGACAGCAGACGCACGATGGCGCCCGGGCCGCTCACGACGCCGGACAGCATCCGATCGTTCGAATCCGCGTCGACGTATCCGCCCGCCTGCAGCAGCGAGATACGTCCAACGGGCAGCGACGGCAGGATCTTCGCGACTTCGTCAATTTCGTCGACGCACAACGCTTCCAGGTAGTCGCCGAGCGCGGTTTCGACTGCGCGCTCCCAGCCGTCTCGAACCGACAGCTGCGCGGCGAGGCGCGGCTGCTTCTCGAGTCCGGCGCTCGCGAGCCATTCCGTCGTGCGTGCATCGCCACGCCCCAGCGCTGCCTTCTGCAGGGCCTCGAGCGACACCACTTCCGCGCGACGCTTCTCGCGATCGCTGCGCGCCGATTCGAGGCGCGTCTCCGCTTCGAACTGCGCCGCGCGCAGCTTTTGCGAGCGATCGAGCGCATGGCTCATCGCCTGCGTGAGTTCGTCGGCGCTGCTGCGCGCATGCGATTCGCGCTCGGCGAGCTGCGCGAGCAACGCGGAAGATTCCTGCGCCACCAACGTTTCGCGTTCGACCGCGAGGCGATCGGTCTGAGTGGCGAGGCGGCGCAACTGGTTTTCGAGCTGCTCGATGCGCGCGCGTTCGACCTGCGTCGTCTGGTGCGCGGAACCCTGTTCGCGATTGAATCCCTCCCAACGCTGCTGCCAGTCGGCCAACGCGGCTTCGGCGTTCACATTGCCTTCGTTGAGCGCGCCTTCGGCGGACTGCGCCAGCGCGAGCTCGGGCGCGAGCTTGTCCAGCTCGGCTCGCAGCTGCGCGATCTCGCGCTCATCGCGATCGATGTGGATGTTGAGCTCGGACAACGTCGTGCGCGCCTGCGCGAGCTCGTTGCGTTGTTGCTCGCGCAATGCACGGGTGTGTTCTATCGACTGCTCGGCGCGGCTGATCTCCGCGCCGACTTCGTAATAGCGGCCCTGCACGGCCGTCACGCGCTCGGACTGCTCCGTCTGGTAGACGCGCTGCGTTTCGATCGCGGCTTCGGAGGCGCGCTGATCGGCGAGCGCGGCCTGCATCGAGAGCTCGCATTCGCGCACCGCGCTGTCCTGGACTTCCGCGCCGCTGTCGATCTCGCGCAGACGCAGGGCCAGCAATTCGGCGGTCAATCGCCGCTCGGTTTCCTTGAGTGCCTGGTAGCGGCGCGCGGTGGCGGCCTGGCGCTGCAGGTGACGGATCTGCTTGTCGACTTCGTCGCGCACGTCCTGCAGGCGCTCGAGGTTCTCGCGCGTGTCGGAGATGCGCGCCTCGGTCTCCTTGCGGCGTTCCTTGTAACGGGAGATGCCCGCGGCCTCTTCGACGAACATGCGCATGTCGTCGGCCTTCGCCTCGATGACGCGCGAAATCATGCCCTGCTCGATGATCGCGTAGCTGCGGCTGCCGAGACCGGTGCCCAGAAACAGTTGCGTGATGTCCTTGCGGCGGCAACGCGCGCCGTTCAGGAAGTAGTTTGACGAGCCGTCGCGGGAGACCTGGCGCTTGAGGGCGACCTCGGCGTAGTCGGCATACGGACCGCCCAGCTTGCCGTCGGTGTTGTCGAACACCAATTCGACCGACGCGGCGCCGACGGGCTTGCGCGACGCGGAGCCGTTGAAGATGACGTCGGTCATCGAGTCGCCGCGCAGGTGTTTCGCGGAGAGTTCGCCCATGACCCAGCGGACGGCGTCGATGATGTTCGACTTGCCGCAGCCGTTCGGCCCGACTACCCCCGTGAGGTTGCTCGGGAATCCAACCGAGGTCGGGTCCGCGAATGATTTGAATCCGGCGACTTTGATCTTGGTCAGACGCATCTAATTTCTTCCAGCGCGGGCGGAGTCATTGGCGCGGTAGTGTAAAGTAATCGCAATGTGTTTCTGCGTTCGTCTCGAGCGGAGAAGTCGCGACAAATCCCTGTGAATCGCCAGCATCACGAAGCATGTCAACTCAACCCTCCACTCAGCTCGAAACTTTTCCGAACCCCGCGCGCTCCGCCGATTACACGATTCGAATGTCGCTGCCGGAGTTCACCTGTCTGTGTCCGAAGACGGGTCAGCCGGATTTCGCGACGTTCGAGCTCGAGTACGTGCCGGACGTTTTCTGTGTCGAGCTCAAGTCGTTGAAGTTGTACATGTGGTCGTTCCGCGATCGCGGCGCCTTCCACGAAGCGGTCACCAATCAGATCGCGGACGATCTCGCCGGCGCCTGCGCACCGAAGTTCCTGCGGCTCACCGGCAAGTTCAACGTGCGCGGCGGAATCTACACATCCGTCATCGTCGAACGCCATAAGCCAGGCTGGACTCCCCCACAAGCCGTCGAATTACCCTGAGAGGGGGTCAAAAATGGTCGAAATCAAAGAGTTTTGCCGCCCCTGTACAGGCAAAAACTCGCCGGTATAATCCCGCACCCTGCAAACCGGCCCCCCTTCCCGGACTTGGGCCTGGAGCGACAAACGATGCCGACCAAGAGAGCGGTTTCGAAGCCCGCCAAGGCCAAGAAAGTCGAGAAACCAAAGTTGACCGCAAAGAAGCCCGTGGCGAAAGCCGCTGCCGCCAAGACCCCTGTTAAACCCGTTGCCGCGAAAGCGCCAGCCGCCAAGCCGGTTGCCGTGCCCGCGACCAAGCCTGTAGCCGTTGCGAAACCCGCGCCGGTCGCGAGCCATGGTGCGAGTTCTGCCGCCAGCAGCGCACCCGTCGCGCAGGCAATACGCAAGACGCCGCCGTCCGAGCGCATCGTCGTGACCGCCACCGGCGTGCCGAGCCAGTCGTCAGGCAACCTGTCGCGCGCGCCGGCCTCCGAGGCTGACGGTGACGATTCCAACGACGCCAGCAGCCTGCTCGCAGGTCCGCGCAATGTAACGCCGTACATCACCAAGCGTGGTGAGGCGTACATGAACAAGGAGCAGCTTGTTCACTTTCGGGAAATCCTGAATGGCTGGAAGCGGGACCTGATGCAGGAAGTCGACCGCACCGTCTCGCACATGAAGGACGAAGCGGCGAACTTCCCGGATCCGAACGATCGCGCCACGCAGGAGGAGGAATTCAGCCTCGAACTGCGCACCCGCGACCGCGAGCGCAAGCTGATCCGCAAGATCGACGAAGCGTTGAAGCGAGTCGAAGACGGCAGCTTCGGTTACTGCCTCGAGACCGGCGAAGAGATCGGCGTGAAACGTCTCGAAGCGCGTCCCGTCGCGACACTGACGATCGAAGCGCAAGAGCGCCGCGAGCGTCGTGAGCGGCAGTACGGCGATAGAGACGACAGATACCGTTGATCGCGACGGATCGCATCCTGATTGACCACTCGCGGACGCCGCCCCTTCAGGGCGGCGTTTTCCTTCGTGGGGCGTGAGCCCCTGGGAAGGTTCGCCCCGTCCCCCACCGGGCCCCTGCACTCGGGATCGCTGCTGGCTGCCGTCGGCAGCTATCTCGACGCCCGCGCCGCGGGTGCGCGCTGGTTAGTCCGAATCGAAGATCTCGACACGCCGCGAGTCATCCCCGGTTGCGCCGACGAACAACTGCGCACGCTCGAAGCCTTCGGATTCGAATGGGATGGCGACGTGCTCCACCAGAGCACCCGCCGCGACGCGTACCGCGCGGCGATCGCCGGGCTCGACGCCGCCAGCCGGGTATTCCGCTGCAGTTGTTCGCGCAGAGATCTCGTCGGTGACGAAAACGATACGCACCGATATCCCGGCACCTGCCGCAATGGACCCACGAAGCCGGGCCCGGTGGCGCTGCGCTTTCGCGTGAGCGGCGGGCCTATCCACTTCGACGATCGTCTTCTCGGACCCCGGCAGTTCGATCTGACGAACCTGGGCGACATCGTCATCGAGCGCCGCGACGGCCTCGCGACCTACCAGCTCGCCGTCGTCGTCGACGATGCATTTCAGAACGTCACGCGCGTGGTGAGGGGCGCGGACCTCGAAGCCAGCACTCCCTGGCAGATCGACCTGCAGCGCGCACTCGGAATTCCGACGCCTAGCTACGCACACCTGCCGCTGCTGCTCGAAGCGGACGGGCGGAAGCTCTCCAAGTCGAGACATGCGCTGCCCATCGATCCCGCTTCGGCTCCCGAAGCACTTGTTTCGACCCTTACGCTTTTGTCGCAGGCGCCTCCGCCCGATCTCGCGCGGTCTTCGACCGCGGATGTCTGGAAATGGGCGCTGGCGAACTGGAACCCGCAAGCGCTGGTGGGGAAGCCCGAGGTGCGGTTGTCCGTGCACGGCGACAGATAAGCAGATTTTGCGGGGAAAATTGTGGGGTGCGGAAAGGTGTACTAAGGTAGCCGGCACATGGAGGGTGAGTAATGAGCGATCCACGCATCATCAAGAAGTACCCGAATCGTCGTCTCTACGACACGGTGCAGAGCAAATACATCACGCTCGCCGACATCCGGTCTCTCGTACTCGAACGAATCGACTTTGTCGTCATCGACAAGAAGTCGCAGGACGACATCACTCGCAGCATCCTGCTGCAGGTCATCGCCGAGCAGGAGCACGGCGTCGATCCGGTGATGAGTCGCGATTTCCTGTCGCAAGTCATCCGTTCGTACGGCGGCAATCTGCAGAACCTTTTGAGCAGCTATCTCGAACAGAGCATGAAGCTGTTCGGATCGCAGCAGCGCGAGCTGCGCGAGAAGGTGAAGGCGGTTGTCGGCATGGACCCGGTGGAGACGGTCGCGGGTGTCGCGCAACGCAACTACCAACGCTGGCGTTCCGTGCAGGATGAAATCTTCCGCACGCTCATGAACGCGACGGGTCGACGCGACGGCGACGATAAGCCGTCGGACGGTCCGAGCCACCAGTAGCTCGCGTTCGATCACGAACCCGCGCCGCTCAAAGGCGCGGGCTTCCTCTCCCCATATCTCCCTTTCCGCATGGCGCTTTGCCCGCAGTGTGTTCACTCCGAGCTCGTGCACACGATGCTCAACGACAACCTCGCGGCATACAGCTGTGGCAACTGCCTGGGCACTCTCGTGAGCCTGGTCGCGTACCGCGCGTGGCGCGAACGCGCGGCACGCGACTCGCTGCGGGCCATGCCGACAGCGGAACCCGATGTGACTCCGTCGGATTCCATCGGCGCGAAGAAGTGTCCGAAGTGCCGCTCGGTGATGCTCAAGTACCGAATCACTTCCGGGAAATCCAACCGTCTCGACTACTGCCCGCATTGCGAGGAGATCTGGCTCGACGACGGTGAGTGGGAACTCGTCGAGAGTCTCGTCACCGCGGGCGACTTCGCGAAGGTGTTCACGCAGGCGTGGCAGTACGCCGTGCGCGCGGGGGTGACGTCCGCGATGGAAGAACAGCGACTGCGAGAGATGCTGGGCGGGGATTTCGAACGCGTTGCGGAGTTCGCGCGGTGGCTGGAGACGCAGCCTGCGAAGGCTGAGATTCTCGCGAGATTTTCACGTCGCAAATAAAAACGCCGTGTTCCCAGGGTCTCACGCCCCACAACGGAAAACGCCGCCCTGAGGGGGCGGCGTCCGTGATCGAGTGAAAGGGTCAGATCAATAGATCTGACCCCGTTCAATCAGTTCGTGGCGGGGACGTCTCTCATCGAGAGGCGCACACGACCCTGGCGGTCGACTTCGAGCACCTTCACGCGCACGTTGTCGCCTTCCTTCAGCTTGTCCGACACCTTCTCGACACGCTCCTCGCTGATCTGCGAGATGTGCACGAGACCGTCGCGGCCCGGCAGGATCGTGACGAACGCGCCGAAGTCCATGAGGCGGACGACCTTGCCTTCGTAGATGCGGCCGACTTCAATGTCGGCGGTGATCAACTCGATACGCGCCAGCGCTTCGCGACCGGCGGCGCCCGAGACGCTCGCGATCTTGACCGTGCCGTCGTTCTCGATGTCGATCGTCGTGCCAGTCTCTTCGGTGATCTGGCGGATGACCGCGCCACCCTTGCCGATGACGTCGCGGATCTTCTCCGGGTCGATCTTGAGCGTGATGATCGAAGGCGCCCACTCGGACATCTTCTCGCGCGAACTCGAGATGACCTTGTTCATCTCCTCGAGGATGTGCAGTCGGCCTTCCTTCGCCTGCGCGAGAGCAACCTTCATGATCTCGGGCGAGATGCCCTCGACCTTGATGTCCATCTGCAGCGCGGTGACGCCGTCTTTCGAACCGGCGACCTTGAAGTCCATGTCGCCCAAGTGATCTTCGTCACCCAGGATGTCGGTGAGGACCTTGAAGCGCTCGCCTTCGAGCACGAGGCCCATGGCGACGCCCGCGACCGGCGCCTTGATCGGCACGCCCGCATCCATCAGCGACAGTGACGCGCCGCAGACGGAAGCCATCGACGACGAACCGTTCGACTCGAGAATTTCCGAGACGATGCGGATCACGTACGGGAATTTTTCCATGTCCGGCATCATCGCGGCGATGCCGCGGCGGGCCAGGTTGCCGTGACCGATTTCACGGCGCTTCGGCGATCCCATCATTCCCGTCTCACCGACGGAGAACGGAGGGAAGTTGTAGTGGAACATGAACGGCTCGCGGCGTTCGCCTTCGAGCGCATCGATGATCTGCGCGTCGCGGCCGGTGCCGAGCGTCGTCGCGACCAGCGCCTGCGTCTCGCCACGCGTGAACAGCGCCGAACCGTGCGTACGCGGCAGCACACCCACCTTCACGGTGATCGGGCGAACCGTCGTCGCATTGCGGCCGTCGATGCGCGGCTCGCCGTTGAGGATGCGCTGACGGACGATGTTGCTCTCGAGCTTGAACAGTGAGTCGTCGACGTTATCGGCGGTGTACTTGGCAGCATCACCTTCCGACAGCGCGGCGATCGCGGCGGCCTTGATCTCCTTGACCTTGGCGGAGCGTGATTGCTTCTCGGTGATCAGATAGGCATCCGACAACGCCTTCTGCGCATTCGCGACAACGGCGGCATCGAGCTCCGCGCTCGCGGCGTTCGGCTTCCAGTCCCACTTCGGCTTGCCAACCGCGGCGACCATTTCGTTGATCGTCTTGATCGCGACCTGCATCTGCTCGTGACCGAACACGACGGCGCCGAGCATCTGCTCTTCCGAAAGGCCAGACGCTTCGGATTCGACCATCAGCACCGACTTCTGCGTGCCGGCGACCACGAGGTGCAACTGCGATTCGGTCAGTTCCTTGCGGGTCGGGTTCAGGAGGTACTTGCCGTCCTTGTAACCCACTCGCGCGGCGCCGATCGGGCCCGCGAACGGAACTCCGGCGAGCGACAGCGCGGCCGAGGCGCCAATCAGCGAAGGAATGTCGGCGTCGATATCCGGATCCATCGACAGCACCAGCGCCACGACCTGCACTTCATTGAAGAAGCCATCGGGGAAGAGCGGACGGATCGGACGGTCGATGAGACGCGAGGTGAGCGTTTCTTTTTCCGTCGGACGGCCTTCGCGCTTGAAGAAGCCGCCGGGGATGCGGCCTGCGGCGTAAGTCTTCTCGACGTAGTTGACGGTCAGCGGGAAGAAGTCCTTGCCCGGCACCGCTTTCTTGGCGGCGACGGCGGTGACGAGGACCACGGTGTCGCCCATGGAAACGACGACGGATGCGGAGGCCTGCCGCGCGATTTCACCGGTCTCGATCGAAATCGAATGTTGGCCGTATTGAAAAGATTTCTTTAAAGCGCTCACGCTTTCATTCCTTGGAGGGGCGCCTGCCCCGAGTGCGTTTTGGTCTTGGAGTAAAACGAAGAAGGCCGCGCAGGGTGCGCGGCCTTCAGGTTCGGTTTTTAGCGCCGGAGGCCCAAGCGCTCGACGACTTCCTGGTACTTCGAAGGCAGGGTGGCCTTGAGGTAGTCGAGGAGCTTGCGTCGCTGGTTGACTAGCTTCACGAGCCCACGACGCGAAGCGTGGTCGCGCTTGTGCGCGCCGAAGTGGTCTCCGAGTCCGTTGATGCGCTCGGAGAGCAATGCAATCTGGACTTCGGGGGAGCCGGTGTCATTGGCGGCGCGGCGGAATTGCTCGGCAACGCCGGCTTTCTTTTCTGTGGCGAGAGACATCAGTTTCGATTCCTCAAGACGTAAATATTTGCCCGTATTTTGCGGGCGCGAATTCTACCGAAAACATTCTGCAAAGCATAGGTTTACGTAGCGCTCGGCCGGATCAGGCGACGCGGCTGCAATCGGCCTTCCGGCAGAACCTCCGCGAGGCCCAGGAATGCACTGTCGGGGCCATAGAGGCGAACGCGTCGCCCGACCTCGGCCCCGGGGTCGGAATTGCATCGAACCGCCTGGCCGTGGCGTACGGCGGATACCTGGCTCTCGTCGAGCGTCGCCCGCGGGACGCTTTGTAACGCGGCATCGGCCGGCAGCAACCCCTGGCCAGTCGCGGCTCCCGCGAGTGCCGCCTCGAGCGTCACCATGGGCAAGCCGCGGAATGGCTCGACCCACGGCCGCCGCAGTTTCGTCAGATGGCCCAGTGTTCCCAGGGCGCGCGCGATGTCCTCGCCAAGCACGCGGATATAGGTCCCCTTCGCGCACTCGCAGGCGAGGTCGACCGACGTCGTCCCGAGTTGAACCAGCGTGAGCTCGCGGATCTCGATCGAGCGGGCGGCGCGCTCGACCTCGATCCCCTTGCGGGCGAGTTCGTAGAGCGGACGCCCATTGCGCTTGAGTGCTGAATACATCGGGGGCACTTGCTGGTGAATGCCGCGAAACCCCGCGAGCACTCGCTCGACCGCGGCCGCGTCGAGCATCGGCACCGGCGCTTCCTCGACGATGGCGCCCTCTGCGTCGCCCGTATCCGTGCGTGAACCCAGCTTTATCGTGAATTCGTACGCCTTCGCGCCGGATTCGATCTCCGCGATGACCTTGGTCGCCTCGTCGAGGCACAGGGGCAACATGCCCGTCGCCATCGGATCGAGCGTGCCCACGTGGCCCGCGCTCGACGCGTTGAACGCGCGGCGCACGCGCTGCAAGGCGCCGTTCGACGTGAGACCCGTGGGTTTGTCGAGCAGGAGGATGCCGTTCGGCATGCAGCGGCGCGTCAGTCGTCTTTTCGATGATCGGACTTCACGGCGCCATCGATGAGGCGCGTGAGCTTGTCCGCATTTTCGATCTGCTCGTCGTAGACGAATTCGAGCTTGGGCGCATGACGCAGCTGCAGCGCGCGGCCCACTTCACCCCGCAGGAAACCCGCGGCGCGCGCAAGGCCCTCGCCGACTTCCACGGGCGAGTGCTTGCCGCCGAACGGGACGAAGTAGATGCGCGCGGTGGACATGTCCGGCGCGATCGTGACCGAGGTCAACGTCACGTTGCCGACTCTCGGATCGCGCACTTCACGCGACACGAGTGTCGACAACACACGCTGCATTTCGCCCTCGATGCGGGCGATTCTTTGAGACTTGGCACTCATGGGGCTACTGGATCGAGCGCGCGACCTCGACGCGTGCGTAGCACTCGATCTGGTCGCCGACGCGCACGTCCTGGTAGTTCTTCACGCCGATACCGCACTCGGTGCCGGCCCGCACTTCTCCAGCCTCGTCCTTGAAGCGGCGCAGGGACTCGAGCGCTCCTTCGAAGATGACCACGCTGTCGCGCAGCACGCGGATCGGATTGTTGCGCTTGACCACGCCTTCGGTGACGAGGCAACCGGCCACGACGCCGAACTTGCTCGACCGGAACACTTCGCGAACCTGCGCGGTACCCAGGATCGTTTCCTTGATCTCGGGCGCGAGCAGACCGCTCAGCAAATCCTTCACGTAATCGATGGCTTCGTAAATGATGCTGAAGTATTGAACTTCGACTTCGTTGTCCTTGATCGACTCACGCGCGGCGGCGTCGGCACGGACGTTGAAGCCGATGATTCTGGCTTTCGAAGCCGCGGCGAGCTGCACGTCGGAGATCGTGATGCCGCCCACGCCACTCGCGATGATCTTCACCTGCACTTCGGCGGTCGCGAGTTTGTTGAGCGAATCGCGCAGCGCTTCCGCGCTGCCCTGCACGTCGGTCTTGAGCAGGATCGGGATGACGCCAATCTTCTGCTCTTCCATTTGCCCGAAGACGTCCTGCATCTTCGAGGCCTGCTTCGCGAGTTTGACGTCGCGGAACTTGCCCTGACGATACAGCGCGACTTCGCGCGCCTTGCGTTCGTTCTCGACGGCCAGGAATTCGTCACCCGCGTTCGGCGAGCCCTGGAGGCCGAGCACCTGCACGGGGATCGACGGCGCGGCGCTTTCGACCGCCTTGCCGTTCTCGTCGAACATGGCGCGGACGCGGCCGAACTCGTTGCCCGCGATGATCGGGTCGCCGAGCTTCAGCGTGCCCTTCTTCACGAGCACCGTGGCGACGGCGCCGCGGCCCTTCTCAATAGAGGATTCGATGACGATGCCGGTGGCGAGGCCATCGTCCGCGGCCGTGAGCTCGAGCACTTCGGCCTGCAACAGGATGGCGTCCAGCAGGGCGTCCACGCCCTGGCCGGTCTTCGCCGACACCTGCACGAACATGTTCGTGCCACCCCATTCTTCGGCGATGACTTCGTGCTTCGAGAGCTCGGTGCGAACGCGATCCGGTTCGGCATCGGGCTTATCGATCTTGTTGACGGCAACGATGATAGGCACGCCAGCGGCCTTCGCGTGCTGGATCGCCTCGATGGTCTGCGGCATGACGCCGTCGTCGGCGGCAACCACGAGCACGACGACGTCGGTCGCCTTCGCGCCGCGCGCGCGCATCGCGGTGAACGCCGCGTGGCCCGGGGTGTCGAGGAACGTGACCATGCCTTTCGGCGTCTCGACGTGATACGCGCCGATGTGCTGCGTAATGCCGCCCGCTTCGCCCGCCGCCACCTTCGTGGTGCGGATGTAGTCGAGCAACGAGGTCTTGCCGTGATCGACATGGCCCATGACGGTGACGACGGGAGGACGCGGCTTTTCCGTCTCGGGAGCGGATTCGCCCTGAAGGTCCTCTTCGACCTGGTCGCCCTTCAACACCTTCGCGATGTGGCCCATTTCCTCGACGACCAGCGTCGCCGTGTCGCGGTCGATGGGCTGGTTGATCGTCGCCATCACACCCATGTTCATCATGGTCTTGATGACTTCGGTGGCCTTCACGGCCATCTTCTGCGCGATTTCCTGCGCGGTGATCGTTTCGCCGATCGTGACTTCACGCTTGATCGGGGAGGTCGGCATCTCGAACGCGTGACGCGTCTCCTTGCTCACGCTGCCCGAGCCCGTGCGTTCCTTGACGCGCTTCTTTTTCTTGTTGCGCGCGCTCGCGCCGCTGGCGACATGCAGTTCCTGCCGGCCGTAACGCGTCGCGGCATTCGGATCAGCCACACCCGCGGGCGCCGCGGGCTTGTTCGGCGCGTGACCGTGGCCGTGGGCGCGTCCTGGTTGAACCTGCTGGACGACGACTTCCGCGGCGGCGCGGCGCTGGGCCTCGCCTTCCTGCTTGCTGCGCGCCTCTTCCTGGCGGCGCTGCTCCTCGGCCTGCTTCTTCTTGTTCGCTTCGTCTTCGATGCGGCGGCGGTTCTCCGCCTCCATGCGCTCGCTTTCCTGCCGCGCGTTTTCCTGACGCTCGCGCTCGGCGGCGTCCGCGGCCTCCTGATCCTTGCGCTTTTCGTCGGCGACGCCCTGCGTCTGCTTGTTCTGCTCTTCGAGAACGTCGCGCTTGATGTACGTCTTCTTGTGACGCACCTCGACGTTCACCGTGCGGGCGCGACCTTGCGTGGTCGCCTGCCGGAGTTCGCTCTGTGACTTGCGAGCCAGCGTGATTTTGCGCGGCGCCGCGGCGCCCGCGGTCTTGCTCGGTTCGTCGGCGCCATGCGCGCGGCGCAGATGCGTGAGCAGCTCGAGCTTCGCCTCGTCGCTGATCAGGGCCTCGGGACCTTCGACCTGGATGCCGGCGGACTCGAGCTGCACGAGCAGTCGATCGACCGGGACTTTCAGGACTTCGGCAAATTGCGCAACGGTGACTTCGGACATAGGGGTTCCTTAGGCGCGACCGGCTTCGAACCAGATCTCGCGCGCCTTCATGATGAGCTTGCCGGCCTCTTCGCCGGTCAGCCCTTCGATATCCAACAGGTCATCCACCGCCTGATCGGCGAGATCTTCGCGAGTGCGAACACCCCGGCGCGCGAGCGCCAGCGCGAGATCCGGCTTCATGCCTTCGAGCAACAGAAGATCATCGGCGGGCATGCCGCCTTCGAGCGTCTCTTCGCTCGCGATCGCCTGCGTGAGCAGCACGTCGCGCGCGCGATTGCGCAGTTCCTTGACCATGTCATCGTCGAACTCTTCGATGTTCGCGAGCTCGGACTGCGGCAGGTAGGCGACTTCCTCGACGCTCGAGAAGCCTTCCTGCACGAGGATCGTCGCGACGTCTACGTCGACGTCGAGCTGCTTCATGAACGCTTCCACGAGCGACTTCGACTCCGTTTCGCTCTTCGCCTCGGCGTCCGACTCCGTCATGACGTTCAAGTCCCAGCCCGTGAGCTGGCTCGCGAGACGGATGTTCTGCCCGCCGCGGCCGATAGCCTGGGAGAGTTTGTCCTCGGCCACCGCGATGTCCATGCTGTGTGAGTCTTCGTCGACGACGATCGACAGCACTTCGGCCGGCGACATCGCGTTGATGACGAACTGCGCCGCGTTCTCGTCGTGCGGGATGATGTCCACGCGCTCGCCCGCGATCTCGTTCGAGACCGCCTGCACACGCGAACCGCGCATGCCGACGCAGGCGCCGACGGGATCGACGCGCGGCTCGAGGCTCTTGACCGCGATCTTCGCGCGCACGCCGGGATCGCGCGCCGCGCCGAGAATCTGGATCAGGCCTTGTCCAACTTCCGGCACTTCGAGCTTGAACAGCTCGACGAGGAAATTGCGATCGGTACGCGAGAGGAACAACAACGGGCCGCGCTGCGTTTCGGTCGCGCTCTTCACTTCCTTGAGCAGCGCCTTGATGCGGTCCTGGCTCTTCACGATTTCACGCGGGATCATGTCCGTGCGCGGCACGAAACC
This sequence comes from Pseudomonadota bacterium, assembly GCA_043747835.1. GTDB lineage: Bacteria > Pseudomonadota > Gammaproteobacteria > Steroidobacterales > Steroidobacteraceae > CADEED01. The sequence continues at coordinate 20,250 of JAYTOK010000001.1, forward strand.
TTCGGCGTTGCCGCCGAGGTCGACATAGATTCCGTTGCGGTCAACGCGCTTGACCACGCCCGACACGAGCTGGTTGACGCGATCCTTGTAGGCTTCGACCACCTGTGAGCGCTCGGCCTCGCGCACTTTCTGCACGATGACCTGCTTCGCCTGCTGCGCGGCAATGCGGCCGAAGGCCACCGATTCCATCGGTTCCTCGACGAAACCGCCGACTTCGGCGGCCTTGTCCATGTCGAGCGCGTCTTCGAGGCGCAGCTCGCGCTGCGGCACTTCCATCTCGCGGGAGTCGTCGGCGAACACCTTCCAGCGGCGGAACGTGTCGTAGTCGCCCGTCTTGCGGTTGATCGCGACGCGCACTTCCCAGTCTTCGCCGTGCTTCTTGCGCGTGGCCGACGCCAGCGCCGCCTCGAGCGCGCCGAAGATGATTTCCTTGTCGACGCTCTTCTCGTTCGAGACGGCGTCGACAACCAGAAGAATCTCTTTGTTCATTGCCATGGCCTCCCGGCCAAATACGCGGAGCCTTCGGCTCCTGACCAATCGGCGCTCGCTGCGCGAGCCCCGTCCGATAAAATTCTAACTATCTACCTTTACAGTGGGGCCAGTCGGGCTCGCCCGATCTCCGCCAACTTGATGCTCACCGAAAAATTGTCCACATCGAGCTCGATGCTTTCGCCATCCATCTTCCGCAACATGCCGGTATAGCGCTTGCGGCCGTCTCTCGGGACGATCAGCTCCACCTTCACGCGGCTGTCCACGAAGCGCGCGAAATGCTCTGGCGTCCGCAACACCCGATCCGAACCGGGCGACGACACCTCGAGCGAATACCCACTCGGAAACGGATCCTCGACATCGAGCAACTCGGAAATCGCGTGGCTAGCCGTCGCGCAATCGTCGACATCGATGCCCTTCTCGCAGTCGATGTAGATGCGCAACGTCCCGCCGTTACCCGGTACGAACTCGACTTCGACGAGTTCGTATCCGACTTCCCGCAAAACCGGCTCTAACAGGGCGATCAAACGGTCGTGTAGTGCCGTCTCCACCCGCCCCTCCAACAAAAAAGGGCCCCGAAGGCCCTCCAACACGCCGGCACACCAAATTTGTGCCGGACCAAAAAAACAAAAGCCCCGTCGGGGCCTTACACATCGCGTCGCGCGGTTCGCGGCCAAACCGCCCAACCCACCGAAGGGCGCGGATTGTACGGCACGCATTCCGTTGTTGACAGACCGTGCGTGACTACAGTACCTTGCCTTCCCAAGGTAGCTGTTTAAACCATGGACCCAACCGAAAAACTCGCGCCGATTCGCAAAGGCTTGCTGGAATTCGTGATCCTCAAGATCGTGGCCGGAGACAAGGTCTATGTCGCCGACATGCTCAAGCTGCTGGGGCCCACCGAATTCTCGACGCAGGAAGGGACGCTCTATCCCCTCCTGAGCAAGCTGCGGCGCGAAGAGCTCGTGGACTACGAGTGGCAGGAGTCGGAAGCCGGCCCGCCGCGCAAGTACTACAAGCTCACGCAGAAGGGCCGCACGCAGCTCGCGACCCTGAACGATTACTGGAAGAACCTGAACCGCACCCTCGCCGATTTTGGGAATTAAAAGCCATGCAAAAAGTGGTCAACATCAGCCTCAACGGAAACTCCTATCAACTCGAAGAGCCCGGGTACGAGCAATTGCGCGCGTACCTCGAGCGCGCCGAAGCGCGTCTCACCGGCAGCCCCGATCGCACCGAGATCATGTCCGACCTCGAGCAGGCGATCGGCGAGAAGTGCCGCGGAGTGTTAGGCCCTCACAAGTCCGTGGTGAGCAGCGAAGATGTCGCGCGCATCATCGCCGACATGGGCCCGGTCGAGGCGGCGGACGAGAAGCCCGCGGGCGAACCCGGCGCGGCAGCCGCGGCGGCGCCCATCGGGGGCGCCCTGCTCCCGCGCAAGCGCCTCTTCAAGATCCGCGAAGGCGCGATGTGGGGCGGCGTCTGCAACGGCATCGCCGCGTATATGGGCGTCGACGTGACCTGGGTGCGCATCGCCACCGTGGTGCTCACGCTGTTCACCGGCGTCGCGATCTTCGCGTATATCGGCATGATCATCATCGTGCCGTACGCGGACACGGCCGAAGATCGCGCCGCCGCGTTCGGAGTGCCGTTCAATACCGAGGACATCCTCGGCCGCGCAAAAAAAAACATTGAAGAGAGCAACCAGCGCTGGCACGCCGAATGGCGGCGCCAGCAGCGGCACTGGAATCGGCAGTTCAAGCACATGAATGAAACGCTGCGCACGAGCACCGCCAACATGACGTCCAACATGACCGCGAACATGGGTCCCGTCGCAAAAGGCGCGCTCGCGGTCTTCCTGCCCATCGCCGCCATCGTTGGGGCCGCGATCTTCGTCGTGTGGATCCTCGCGCTGATCTCGCTCGTGACCCAGCATTCGATCCTCGGCTGGTCGCTGCCTCTCAATGTCCCGTTGTGGGTGGGCGTGATCGCGCTGGTGCTGGCGTACGTCGTCATATCCGCGCCCTTCAAGATGGTCCGCGACGCCGGCGCCGGCCAGGGTTATCACGCCGGCTGGCGCGCGTTGCACAACGTCGTCTTCATCTGCGTCGTCGTGCTGCTCTTCTGGGTCGCATACACCTTCATCCCCGGCGTGAGCGAGATCATCGACAGCCTGTTGTGGGCCGCGAACCTCACCGTGACGACCTTCTCCGAAACCGTTTTCAGCGGGAGCTGGATTTGAACTTGTTAGAGACCGCCTTGCTGGAAACGGCCCTTCTGGAAACGGTAATAGTCGACACCGGACCCAAGCCCACCTTCTCGATCCTCTGGATGCACGGCCTCGGCGCCGACGGCCACGACTTCGAACCGCTCGTACCGGAACTGCTGGAAGCCGGCATGCCGGATCTGCGCTTCATCTTCCCGAACGCACCCGCGCGGCCCGTGACCATCAACAACGGTTACGAGATGCGCGCGTGGTACGACATCGTCGGAATCGACCGCCGCTCGGCCGAGGACTTCACCGGGATCCAGGCGTCGACCGATGCGATCGGCGCGCTCATCCGCAAGGAGAACGAGCGCGGCACGCCCACGAATCGCATCGCGCTCGCGGGCTTCTCGCAGGGCGGCGCCATGGCGCTGCACATCGCGACGCGCCTGCCCGAGAAACTCGCCGGCGTGATTGCACTGTCGTGCTACCTGCCCCTCGCGAAGCAGTTCGCGATCGAACGCTCATCCGCGAACCTGGCGACGCCCATCTTCATGGCGCACGGCACGCAGGATCCGGTCGTGCCGATCGGCATGGGCGATGAGTCGCGCAAGATCCTCGAGGGCACGGGCTATCGCGTGGAGTGGCACGCGTATCCGATGCCGCACTCGCTCTGCGAAGCGGAGGTCGCGGATATCCGCGCGTTCCTGAAGAAGATGGTCTGAGCGGGATCGCTATTCGACCGCGAGGATCTTGAGCCGCCCGCGCACTTCGCGCCCGAGCGTCGGACCCTGCAGGGAGTACGCGACGCGAATCGTCTGCCCTGCGACGGTCTCGCGTAACAGGACGCGAAGCGGCTCGAAGAACGCTTCGATGCTGCCGCCGACGGGAATGCTCAAGCCCCGCGCGCGCACCGCGATCGTGCGCGGCCCCACGTCCACCTTCGGGTACGGCCCGGATTTTCCCGCGGGCTTGTCCGGCGCGAAATACACACGATCGGCGACGCCGACACCGTCGATGCGCGGAAACTTCAGCGTCAGCGTCAAATCCTTCTGCGGCCGGGCGCTCAGATTGTTGAGCACCACGTTGAGCCGATGCGCGCGTGTCTCGTACTGGTAGAAATCGTCGGCCGCCGAATTCTCACCGGGAATTTTTCGCAGCAGCACGCGCAACGTCTTGGTGCCCCGCTCGCGATACGGCTCGACGCTTTCCGCGACCTGCGCGTGGACGAGACGTGCGATGCGCGAATCCGAACGTCCGAGCACCGACTTCGAGACACGCTTCGCTTCGAGCATTCGATTGATCTTCCTGGCGGCGTCGGCGGACGGCAGCGACTCGAGCGGCATCACCGGCAAGACGAGTTCCTCGCGCGGAAGCCCACCGGGAAAGCCGACTTCGATCTCGCCGATCTCGTGACGCCGATAGCGCGATTCGAAGATCTTCTGCAGATGCTTGCGCAGCAGACGGCGTTGCTTCGTGCCGCTGCGAATCCAGCCGCCGCCGGCCGGCAACGTGTCGGAAACGCGCCGCGCCAATAGATAGGGAGGATCGTCGCAGGGGTCGAGGCAGACGATGCCAACGAGCGCGCCGTCGATGTCCGCCGCCTGCAGCGACACCGGAATGCCGGGCTCCACGGCGCGCTCGAGAAATGGTGGCAACGCCGTGCAAAAGCTCTTCCAGCTGCGCTCGGAGATTCCCGGGAAGCGCCGCTCGCGGCCGGGCCGGTCGTCGACGCCGAGGAACAGGTAGCGACGGCCGACGGCGGTCGCGTTCGCGAGCGCCACGACGTCGCGCAGCATCTCTGCCTGATCGCCGCGCCGATAGACGCCGGCGCGGAACCCGAGCCAGGAATCTGCAGGCTCGTCACGGATGAGATCTTGGGTCGGACGCATGGGCAACGGTATTGTTAGTACGCAGCGCCCGACGCGGAGTGATGTGCGTCGGATGCGCCGCGCCGCGCGAAACTTGAAGCGGTGGATTGCGAGCCGCTGCGCAAATGGCGCGACCCCGGGCTGAACATAAGCGCCCGTAAGGGATGGACGCGAACCGGGCCGTGCGCGATCAACCTGCGCGGTTGATCTCGTACAGGCAGATGTTGACCGAGGCCGCGACGTTCAGCGATTCGATTGCCCCGGTGCCCGGGATCGTGAACGGCCGCGCACGCAGCTCGGTCATCCGCTCGCGCGGCAGGCCGCGTGCTTCGTTGCCGAAAACGTAGCACTCGAAGTCGCGAAATGTTTTCGACGTGAGCGGTTCGCCCGCGAGATCCAGGCAGGCGATGCGCGGATAGCGTTCGGCAAGCGACTCCAGAGAGACGTCCACCTCGACTGGCACGTGGAAGATCGCGCCCATGCTGGCGCGCACGACCTTGCCGTTGTGAACGTCCACGCTGTCGGCGCTGGTCAGGCAACGGAAGCCGCCGAACCACGCCAGCGTGCGCAGGATGGTGCCGAAGTTTCCGGGATCCTGGATCTCGTGAAGATAGATCGCGCGCTCGTTCGCGCGCGGCGCCGTGGGCTCGAGCAGCGGCACGACGGCGGCGATGCCCTGCGGTGATCGCGTCTCGCTGATCTGCGCCATCTGCTTCGACTGGATCACATGCTTCGGCAACGCGGTGGGCCAATCCAGGTACTCGCGCGTCACGTAGATTTCGCTCTGACGCAAACGCGCGTCGTGCGCGGCTGCCTTCTCGAGCTCCTGCACGAGATGTTCGCCCTCGACGACGAAGTGCCCCAACTCCTCGCGGAATTTCTTCTGGTCGAGCTTCTTGATGTCGTCGTGTTTCAAGCCATGCTCCGCGCGACCGCCTCGGCCACCTTGATGCCATCCACGCCCGCGGAGAGGATTCCGCCGGCGTATCCCGCGCCTTCGCCGCAAGGATACAGACCCCGAGTGTTGAGACTCTGGAACGAATCCGCGTCGCGCGTGATGCGCACGGGAGAGGACGTCCGGCTCTCGACGCCGGTCAGCACCGCATCGTCGCGATCGAAGCCGTCTATCTGCCGGCCGAACAACGGCAACGCTTCGCGAATCGCGTCGATGGCGTAAGCCGGCAGCGCGGACGCGAGATCGCACAGTTTCACGCCCGGCTGGTACGACGGCGTGACCTCGCCCAATTGCGTGGACGCGGTTCCTTTCAGGAAATCGCCGAGCAGTTGTCCCGGCGCGCAGTAGTCGCCGCCGCCGAGTTCGAAGGCTTTCGATTCCAGCGCTTCCTGCAGCGCGACGCCCGCGAGCGGACCGCCCGGAAAATCCGCTTCCGGCGTGATGCCGACGACAATTCCCGCGTTCGCGTTGTGCTCATTGCGCGAGTACTGGCTCATGCCGTTCGTCACGACGCGTCCGGGCTCCGACGTTGCCGCGACGACCATGCCGCCGGGACACATGCAGAAGCTGTAGACGGAACGGCCGTTCGACGCGTGATGCACGAGTTTGTAGTCGGCCGCGCCGAGCTCTGGATGTCCCGCGAAGCGGCCGAAGCGCGCGCGATCGATGAGCGACTGCGGGTGCTCGATGCGAAAGCCGATCGCGAAGGGTTTGGCTTCGAGGAAGACCCCGCGGCGCTCGAGCATGCGCAGCGTGTCGCGCGAACTGTGTCCGAGCGCGAGCACCACGTGACGGCTACGCAAGACCTCGCCGTTCTCGAGCACCACGCCTTCGATCTGGCCGTTGTCGATCTGCAGATCCGTGACCTTGCTCTCGAAGCGGACTTCTCCGCCCGCCGCCACGATCTCCGCGCGCATTTTCTCGACGATGCCGGTGAGACGGAACGTGCCGATGTGCGGCTTGCTCACGAACAGGATTTCTTCCGGCGCGCCGGCGCGCACGAACTCGTGCATCACCTTGCGGCCGTAGAACTTCGGATCCTTGATCTGACTGTAGAGTTTGCCGTCGGAGAACAGGCCCGCCCCGCCCTCGCCGAATTGCACGTTGGATTCGGGCGTCAGGATATTTTTGCGCCACAGCGCCCAGGTGTCTTGCGTGCGGCGGCGCACGTCGCGGCCGCGCTCGAGCACGATGGGTTTGAATCCCATCTGTGCGAGGAGCAGCGCGGCGAACAAACCGCCGGGGCCGAAGCCGATCACGAGCGGCGGTTCAGTCAGCGCCGCCGGTGCCTTCGCAACGGGATGATAAGACGTGTCGGGCGCGACGGAGACCTGGCGGTCCTTCGCGAACGCGCTCAGCACCTTCTTCTCGTCCGCCACCGAGACGTCGACGATGCAGATGAACAGGATGCCCGTGTTCTTCTTGCGCGCGTCGTAGCTGCGTTTGAAGAGCGTGAGCGCCAGGAGCTCGGCGTCTTGGATCTTGAGGCGTTTGACGACCGCGGCGCGCAGCGCCTCGGGCGTGTAGTCGAGCGGCAGCGGCAGCTCAGCGATGCGGATCACGTCGAAATCCTGGCCGGTGGACCCGGCAGAGGGAGATGTAGAATGCGCGCCATTATGCCCCGCACCAAGAGCAGCAACGAATGGATTCGCCGGCACATCAACGACCCGTTCGTGAAGAAGGCGCAGGTCGACGGCTATCGTTCGCGCGCCGCGTACAAGCTCATCGAACTCAATGAGAAAGACCGGCTGATCAAACCCGCCATGCGGATCCTCGATCTCGGCTCGGCGCCGGGCGGCTGGTCGCAGGTGGCCGGGCGGATCGTCGGCGCGAAAGGCCGAGTGCTCGCGACCGACATCCTGCCGATGAACGCCGTCGCGAACGTCGACTTCATCCAGGGCGACTTCACGGAAGACGCCGTCGTCGTGCAATTGCTCGCGTGGCTCGGCGAGGGAAAGTTCGATCTCATCGTCTCCGACATCGCGCCCAACATCACCGGCATCGATTCCGCCGATCAGGCGGGCTCGATGAATTTCCTCGATCTCGCGCTCGATACGGTGCGCAAGACGCTCAAACCTGGTGCAACTTTCGTGGCGAAAATGTTCCAGGGCTCCGGTTCCGATCAATATGTGAAAGAACTGCGCACCTCTTTCGGCAAGGTGCTGATCCGAAAGCCCGCCGCGTCGCGCGCGGAATCGCGCGAGGTCTACATCGTTGCGAAGGACTTCAAGCTACCCGCGAAAACGTAACGACTGATTCGCATTTTTCGCGGGTGTGGCAACCTGCCTACGGCGAGCAGCTCACGACTGCGGTATTGATAGGCCATGATCGAAGCCCTGGCGCCCAGCGTAGGCGCCCACATGCGGCACACGCAGTGTCTCTTTCAGGATGAGTGGTGGCTGGATGCCGTCGCTCCTGGAGCCTGGGCCGTTGCGACTGTCGGTCGCGGTTCCGACATTCAGGCCCGGCTGCCCTACGTCCTGACGCGCCGTCCGCTCTTCTCCTCCATTCGTCAGCCGCACCTGACCCAGACGCTGGGTCCGTGGTACCGCGACGTGGGCGGTGGACCGATCTCCGCGCTGGGTCGAGAGCACCAGCTCGCTGCCGAACTCGTGGCACAACTGCCGCGCTGCGATTTCTTCTCGATGAATTTTCATCACGAGATCACGAACTGGCTGCCGTACACGTGGCAGAAGTTCGAGATGGTGCCGAAGGTGACGTACGTCCTCGAGAAGCTGGGGACGAAGGAAGCGATGTGGGAAGGACTCGCGCCCAACATCCGGCGGGAGATTCGCAAGGCCGAGAAGCGAGTGGAGATCGTGCGTAGCGACGATCTCGATCTGTTCGTGCGGCTCAATCAGAAGACGTTCGAGCGGCAGCAGATGACGATTCCGTATTCGCCGCAGACGCTGCGTCGCGTGCATGACGCGTGTGCCAAGCGCGGTGCGGGACAGATTTACTTCGCGCGCGACGCCGAGCTGCGTTACCACGCAGCGATCTATGTCGTTCATGACGAACGGAGTGCTTTCTATCTATTGGGCGGCGCGGACGCGTCGCTGCGGACGAGCGGCGCGCACAGCCTGCTGATGTGGAATGCGATGCTCGATGCGTCGCGCACGTCGAAGCAGTTCAACTTCGAGGGATCGGTGATTCAGGGGATCGAGCGGTTTCTGCGTGCGTTTGGTGGCGAGCAGAGGACGTATATGAATGTGCGGCGCGCGAACTGGAAGGCATCGCTCGCGCTGGCAGCGCGAAATGCGTTCAGAGTCGGAAGGGATTGAGAGTTCGGGATTGCCGGTCTGGCTCGTGAAGACCGGAAAAGTGGTAGCGGGGGCAGGATTTGAACCTGCGACCTTCGGGTTATGAGCCCGACGAGCTGCCAGACTGCTCCACCCCGCAACCGTTCCCCTCTTCAAGGGGCGCGCATTCTCATCGATGCGCGCGGGCTTTGCAAACCCTCAGTCGAAAGAATTACCCGATCACGCGCGCGCAGAGCTGAATCAACGCGTTGGGCGCGATTCCGAGCGCCAGCACCGCCAAACCATTGAGCGCCAGCACCGCCCTCACCCCGACATTCCCCGACTGACCCGCCGGCAGCTCGCTCGGCGCATCGAAATACATGAGCTTCACGACGCGCAGGTAATAGAACACGCCGATCACCGACACGCCCGCGCCGATCAGGATCAGCCAGTAGTGCCCGCTCAACCACAACGCCTGGAAGATCGTGAACTTCGCCCAGAACCCGATGAACGGCGGAATGCCGGCCGTCGAGAACATGAGGAACATCATGATTAGCGCGAGCAGCGGATCGCGCTTGTGCAGTCCCTTGAACTGATCGAGGTCTTCCGCTTCGAAGCCCGCGCGCGACGCGAGCACGAGCACGCCGAACGAGCCGAGCGTCATCAACACGTACGCGACGGTGTAGTACAGCGCGGCCTCGTAGCCCGCCTCGGTGCCCGCGACGAAGCCGAGCAGGATGAAGCCGACGTTGCCGATGGCCGAGTACGCGAGCATGCGCTTCAGATTCGTCTGCGCGATCGCGATGATGTTGCCGAGCGCCATCGACAGGACGGCGAGCGGCGCGAGCATGTCCTGCCACGCATCGCCGACGCTGCCCATGCCGTGGGCCAGCAATCTGAACGCAAGCGCGAACGACGCGATCTTCGGCACCGTCGACAGGAACAGCGTCACGCCGGTGGGCGCGCCGGTGTACACGTCGGGCACCCACATGTGGAACGGCACCGCGCCGAACTTGAACGCGACGGCGACGACGAGGAACACGAGCCCGAGGATCACCCCGAGACTCGGCTCGCCCGTCGCGATCGCGGCGAGATCGTCGAGCTTGAGCGTGCCGGTCAGTCCGTAGATCAACGACATGCCGTACAGCATGATTCCCGACGCGATCGCGCCGAGCAGGAAGTACTTCATCGCGGACTCGGCCGAGGTGCCGTTCTCGCGATCGAACGCGACCATCGCGTACAGCGAGAGCGACATGAGCTCGACGCCGATGTAGACGGTCAGCAGGCTGTTCGCGGACACGAGCACGAAGACGCCGAGCAGCGAGGTCAGCGAAAGCACGTAGTACTCGCCGCGCATCATGCCGCGCCGGTCGAGGTACTCGCGCGAATAAAGCAACGCGAGCGCGATCGTCAGGAAGCCGAAGAGCTTCAGCATGACGGCGAGCGGATCCGCGACGTAGCTGTCGCCGAACAGCAGGATGCGTTCGCTGACGTTGCCGAACTGGAACGTGACGAGCGCGCCGACGGCGAGCAGCACGAGCGTGAACGTCGGCGCGACGTGCTTGCGCTTCTCGCCCGCGAACACGTCGACGAGCAGCAGCAGGCAGATCGCGCTGGTGAGATAGATCTCGGGTAACGCCGGCTGCAGGCTCGCCCAGGTGAAAGGCGTCATTTCATTCATAGCGGCAACTTGCTCGCGGCGATCTGCTGGACGAGATGCTGCGTGGTCGCCTGCAACACCTCGGTAATAGGCGCGGGCCACAGACCCATCGCAAGAACGCCGATCGCGAGCACGCCCAGAATGGCGAACTCACGCGCATTGAGGTCCTTGAGCTCCGCGACATGGTGGTTAGCCACCTCGCCGAAGATCACGCGCTTCACGAGCCACAACGTGTACGCGGCGCCGAGGATCAGCGTGACCGCCGCCAGGAACGCGTACCAGAAGTTCGCGTGGAACGCGGCGATGATGACCATGAACTCGCCGACGAAACCGGAGGTGCCCGGCAGGCCTGCGTTCGCGAGCGAGAACAGCACCATGAACGCGGCGAACTTGGGCATGGTGTTGACGACGCCGCCGTACGCGCTGATCTCGCGCGAATGCACGCGGTCGTACATCACGCCGACGCAGAGGAACATCGCGCCCGAGATCAGGCCGTGCGAGAGCATCTGGATCATCGCGCCGTCGATGCCGAGCTGCGCGCCCTGCAGTCGTTCGGTGTTGCCGACGATGTCGTACACGAGGAACGAACCCAACGTGACGAAGCCCATGTGCGCGATCGACGAATACGCGATCAGCTTCTTCATGTCCGTCTGCACGAGCGCGACGAATCCGATGTAGACGACCGCGATCAGCGAGAGGCCGATCAGCAGCCAGTCGAGCTCACGCGCGGCATCCGGCGTGATCGGCAGACTGAAACGCAGGAAGCCGTAGCCGCCCATCTTCAACATGATCGCGGCCAGCACGACGGAGCCGCCGGTGGGCGCTTCGACGTGCGCGTCCGGCAACCATGTGTGCACCGGCACCATCGGAATCTTCACGGCGAACGCGAGAAGAAACGCGATGAAGATCCAGTACTGCTCTTTCGCGGTCAGCGGCAGGTTGTGGAGCGCCGCGATGCTGAAGTCGCCGGTCTTCATGACCATGTAGATCAGCGCGACGAGCATGAACACGGAGCCCAGGAATGTGTACAGGAAGAACTTGATCGTGGCGTACACGCGCCGCGGTCCGCCCCACACGCCGATGATGAGGAACATCGGGATGAGCATCGCTTCCCAGAAGAAATAGAACAGCAGGCCGTCGACGGCGGAGAACACGCCGACCATGAGGCCTTCCATGATGAGGAACGCGGCGAAGTACTGCGCCGGGCGTTGCTCGATCACGGTCCACGCGGCGGCGACCACCGGAATCGTGATGAACGTGGTCAGCAGGATCAGCGGCATCGAGATGCCGTCGACACCCAGGTAGTAAGTCGAGTGGAACGCGGGGATCCAGGGCAACTGTTCGACGAACTGGAACGCGGCGGTGTCGAGCTGGAAATGCGTGTAGAGCGGGATCGAGAACACGAACGCCGCCAGCGCGACGGCGAGCGCGACCCAGCGGCCGATCTTGATGCCGCGATCGCCGAGCGCGAGAACGACGAGACCGCCGGCGATCGGCAGCCAGGTCAGGAACGAAAGAATGGGGAAGCCCTGCATGTGTTCTCGTTGTTCAGTGCTGGAGCGTCACGAACCAGCCGAGCATCGCCACCAGGCCGATGATCATCCAGAACGCGTAGGAGTAGAGGAAGCCGCTCTGCACGCGGCGCGCGACACCGGCGAACCAGCCGATGAAGTTCGCCGAGCCGTCGATGATCGTGGTGTCGATGATCGCGCCGTCGCCGCCCTTCCAGAAAATCTTGCCTAACAAGCGGCTGCCGGCGGCGAGCACGTTCTCGTTGAACCAGTCGAAGCCGTACTTGTGCTCGAGGATCCAGCGCAGCGGCTTGAGTTTCGAGTCGATGAGGCCGGGGAGCTCGGGCTTGTAGATGTAGAGCACAAAGGCGCTCGAAACACCCAACGCCATCAGCCAGAACACGGGATTCGCGAGAAAGTGCAGGCCGAAGTGCCACCAGTTGCCGACGGTGTGGCCGATCTCTTCGATCACGCCGGCGTTGTGTTCGCTGTAGACGATGGAGTTGCCGAAGCCACCGTCGAACAGCAGATGCTTGAACGTCATCGCACCGATGAAGATCGACGGAATCGCCAGAGCGATGAGCGGACCGACCATGTCCCAGCGCTCCTTGAGCGGCGGTCCACCGTGGTGGCCGTGGCCATGGTCGTCGTGCGATGCATGCGCGTCGTGGGCATGCGCATGATCGCCGTGCGCGGCATGCGCTGCGGAGGTCGCGTGCGAGTCGTGGCCTTCGCCGTTGTGAGCGACTTCAGCATGGGCGTCGGGCGCGGCGCTCTCTTCCCAGCGCGGCTTGCCATGGAACGTCATGAACAGCAGGCGGAACGAGTAGAACGCCGTCACGAACACGCCGATCATCACGCACCAGAACGCGTAGGTCGCAACCCAGTTGTCCGGCTGCAGGTGATGCTGGTGCTTCACGGCATCGATGATCAGGTCCTTCGAGTAGTAACCCGAAAAGAACGGAAAGCCGATCAGCGCGAGCGTGCCGATCCAGCACGTGATCGCGGTGATCTTCATGTGCTTGAACAGTCCACCCATCTTCCGCATGTCCTGCTCGTGATGCATGCAGATGATCACGGAGCCCGCGGCAAGGAACAACAGCGCCTTGAAGAACGCATGCGTCATCAGGTGGAAGATGCCGAAGCCGTACGCGGACGCGCCGAGCGCGACGGTCATGTAACCCAACTGCGAGAGTGTCGAATACGCGACGACCCGCTTGATGTCGTTACTGATGATGCCGAGAAAGCCCATGAACAGCGCCGTTGTCGCACCAATGAACAGCACGAAGTTCAGCGCATCGTGCGACAGCTCGAACAGCGGCGACATGCGCGCGACCATGAAGATGCCCGCAGTCACCATCGTGGCCGCGTGGATCAACGCCGAGATCGGCGTCGGGCCTTCCATCGAATCCGGCAGCCAGACGTGCAGCGGCACCTGCGCGGACTTGCCCATCGCGCCGATGAAGAGGCACACGCAGATCAACGTCATCGCGTTCACGCCGTCGGTGCCGGGCAGCGGGAAAGTCATCTCGGCGATGCGCGCCGCGACGCCGAACGTGTCGCCGTAGTCGAGCGTCGCGCTGCCGAGCTGGCTCGTGCAGTAGACGACGCCCGCGATACCCAGCACGAAGCCGAAATCGCCGACGCGATTGACGATGAACGCCTTCATGTTCGCGAAGATCGCGCTCGGGCGCTTGAACCAGAAGCCGATGAGCAGATAGCTCACGACGCCGACCGCTTCCCAGCCGAAGAACAGCTGCATGAAGTTGTTGGACATCACGAGCATCAGCATCGAGAACGTGAACAGCGAGATGTAGCTGAAGAACCGGTTGTAGCCCGGGTCGTCGTGCATGTAGCCGATCGTGTAGACGTGCACGCACAGCGATACGAACGTCACGACGACCATCATGAGCGCGGTCAACTGGTCGACGAGGAAGCCGACTTCCATGTTGATGCCGTCGCTGACGAGCCATTGGTAGACCGTCGCGTCGTATGTTGCGGCGCCATCCAGGAAGATGGCCTTCGCGACGATGGCCGACAGCACGAGGGAAACGCCGACGCCCGCGATCGTCACCGTGTGCGCGACGGCTCTCGGTAACACACGGCAGAACAATCCCGCGATCATCGCCGCGAAGAGCGGCGCGAGCGGGATGGCGAGCAACAGGTTCGGGTTGAGGGTTTGGTTCACGCCATCAGCCTTTCAAGGTGCTCATGTCTTCGACATTGATGCTGCGGCGTTCGCGGAACAGCACGACGAGGATCGCGAGGCCGATCGCGGATTCCGCGGCGGCGACGGTCAGCACGAAGAACACGAAAATCTGTCCGTCGATGTCGTTGAGGTAGCGCGAGAACGCGACGAAGTTGAAGTTCACCGCGAGCAGCAGCAACTCGACGCACATCAGCAACAGGATCAGGTTTTTGCGGTTGATGAACATGCCGGCGACCGAGATCGCGAACAGCACGCCGGAGAGCACCAACACCCAGTTGAGCTGGATCATGACCGCGGCTCCTTGGGTTCTGACGGCATCTTCACGAGGCGCACGCGGTCCTGGCTGCGCACGGCCACCTGCGCGGACACGTCCTGCTGCTTCAAGTTCGGTCGCTTGCGCATCGTCAGCGAGATCGCGGCGACGATGGCGATGAGCAGCAGCACGGCCGCGAGCTCGAACGGGTACACAAATTCCGTGTAGAGCACTTTGCCGAGCTCGGCGGTATTGCTGTAGTCGGCGGGCAGCGGCGTCGCGCCGGTTGTCACGTCCAATCCGAGGCTGCGCGACCAGACGACGCTCACGATTTCGAACACCACGACGCCCGCGACGACGCCGCCGAGCAGCGCGTATCGCGTGACGCGCGCGCGCACTTCTTCGATGTTGATGTCGAGCATCATGACGACGAACAGGAACAGCACCATGACGGCGCCGACATAGACCAGGATCAGCACGACGGCCAGGAATTCGGCTTCCATGAGCAGCCAGATGGCCGCGCTCGTGAAAAAACACAGCACGAGCAGCAACGCCGCGTGCACCGGATTCTTCACGAGAATCATGGTGAGCGCCGACACCGCGAGGATCGCGGCAAACACCCAGAACAGGACTTCTACGAACACTCCCCGGCCCCTTCTATCTATCTGTACGCCGCGTCGGCGGCCTTGTCGGCACTGATCAACGCGTCGTAGCGCTCGCCCACGGCGAGCAGTTTGTCCTTCGTCATGATGTTCTCGCCGCGATGCTCCATGTGGTACTCGTGGATGCGCGTCTCGACGATCGCATCGACCGGGCAGGCTTCCTCGCAGAAGCCGCAGTAGATGCACTTGAACAGGTCGATGTCGTAGCGAGTCGTGCGGCGCGTGCCGTCGTTCGCGACGTCGGATTCGATCGTGATGGCGAGCGCGGGGCACACGGCCTCGCAGAGCTTGCAGGCGATGCAGCGCTCTTCGCCGTTCGGGTAACGGCGCAGCGCGTGCAATCCGCGGAAGCGCGGCGACTGCGGAGTCTTCTCTTCCGGGTAGTTGATCGTGACTTTCGGCATCCAGAATTTCTTCCAGGTGAGCCACAGACCGCCGAGCAGTTCGGTGAGGAAGAATGTCTTGAAGAGGTTACGCATTTAACTCACCACCGCTTTCCAGGGTCCGACCTTGAGATACACCATCACGCCCTCGACGAAGATCCAGACGATGGTCACCGGAATGAGGATCTTCCAGCCGAGACGCATGATCTGGTCGTACCGATAGCGAGGAAACGTGGCGCGGAACCAGAGGAACAGGAACAAGATCAGGAAGATCTTAAGAAACAGCCAGTGAAAGCCATCGCTGAAGATGTACGCGAGCACCGGACCAAGCACGGGCACTGACGTCCGCACCGCCTCGATGTCGAAGAAACTGCTGAACGGACTGAGCCATCCGCCCCAGAAAAAGATCGCGGTGAGGGCCGAGATCAGAATCATGTTCGCGTATTCGGCGAGGAAGAACAGCGCGAACGCGATGCCCGAATACTCGACATGGAAGCCCGCGACGATTTCCGACTCGCCTTCCGCCACGTCGAACGGCGCGCGGTTCGTTTCGGCGACGCCCGAGATGAAATACACGATGAACAGCGGGAACAACCAGGTCCAGTTCCAGGTGAACCAACCGCCGCGCTGCTGCTCGATGATGTCGCCGAGATTCAAACTACCCGCGGCCATGATGACGCCGACGAGCGCGAAGCCCATCGCGATTTCGTAAGCGACGATCTGCGCGGCGGAGCGCATCGCGCCGAGCAGCGCGTACTTCGAGTTCGAGGCCCAGCCGGCGATGATGACGCCGTAGACGCCGACCGAGGTCAGCGCGAGAACGTAGAGCAGCCCCGCGTTGATGTCCGCGATCACGAGATTCGGATCGAGCGGGATCACGGCCCAGATCGCGAACGCGGGGATCAACGTGATCATCGGCGCGATTCGGAACAGGACTTTGTTCGACTCCGCCGGGATGATCACTTCCTTGACCAGAAGTTTGATCACGTCCGCGAATGGCTGAAAGATGCCGGGCAGCAGGCCGAAGATGCTGCCGACGCGATTCGGCCCCTTGCGCAACTGCATCCAGCCGATGACCTTGCGCTCCCAGAGCGTCGTGAAGGCGACGCAGAGGATCAGGCCGACCGTCACGACGAGGATCCACGCCGTCGACTGAACCCAACTGATCGTCCAGGTTTCCTGGACCCATGCGCTGAAGGAGTCGAGCGAGCTCATGTGCCCTGGCCTCCGTAGACCACCGCGGCGCTCTTGCCTTCGCGCGTCCGCTGCAGCGAGGGCGCGCGACGCAGGACCGCGTCGATCGAATACATCGGCACGTCAACGACTCGGGCATCCAGATCCGGCGCATCGACCGCGCCGATCGTAGCTGTGTGCGAGCCTAGATAGGACGTCGCGACGATGTCGCCGCACAGCGCGCGCAGTTCCTCGCGCACTTCTTCCGAAGATTGGTAGTCGAAGTCCGCGACCCCGGCGAGATTGCCGAGCACTCGCAGGACCTTCCAGCCCGGACGCGCTTCGCCCGGCGGCTTTGCCGCGCCCGCCACGCTCTGCCAGAGGCCTTCGAAATTCACGTACGTGCCGGAGGTCTCCGCGAACGTGGAGATCGGCAGCAGCACGTGCGCGACGGACTTCAGATTGTCGTCCGCGTACGGCGTCACCGCGACGACGAACTCCGACGTGCCGAGCGACTTCAGCGCGTCGGCGGTCAGCCCGTCGGCCCAGGGTTCGACACCGCCGAACAACAGCGTTGCCTTGCCCGGCTGCGACAGCAGTTCGCGACCGTTCTTGCCGGCAGTGGCCGTCTTGATTCCGCCCGGCTCGCGGTGCGGCACGGCGCCCGCGAGATACGCGCCCGCCGCGTTCGCGCCTTCAGCGAGTACACCGAGCGTCGCGCCCGTCGCCTGCGCGAGTCCTGCGGCGACCGCGCGCAGGTCGGCAAACGCCGGATGGCGGATCGCAAGAGCGCCCAACCAGATCGCGCGCTTCGGACCACTCTTCAGAGCGGCAGCAATGGCCTTGTGCGCGACGTTCGCCTGCGCGCCGGCGACCAGCGTCGCCAGGTGCTTCGGCGCCGCGGCGCCATCGAGGCAGGCGGCGTAGATGGCCGCGAGATCGTTGAGTTGTTTCGCCGGCGACGATTCGAGATACGCCGCGACGGGGAATAGATAGTCGAAGCGCGCCGGATTGAGGAAGCTGACCTTCGCACCGTTGCGACGCATGGCCGCCTTGCGCACGCGGTGCGCGAGCACCGGGGCTTCGCGCCGCAGGTTGCTGCCCACGACGAGCAGCGCATCGAGCTGATCGATCGCCGCGATCGCGAGACCGCCCAGTCCGGGCGCCGCCGGATCGGAAGCCTGGTCGCGGAAGTCCGACTGGCGGAAGCGATGGTCGATGTTCGCCGAACCGAGGGCGCGCGTGACTTTCGACAGTAGATAGAGCTCCTCGACCGAGGCCGACGGGCTCGCGAGCGTCGAAAGATCGGCGCCCGCGGCTTTCAGGCCCTTGGCGGCCGCCTCGAGCGCGACTTCCCAGCTCACCTTCTTCCACTCGCCGGCCTCGCGCAGCATGGGCGACTCGAGGCGATCGGCGCTGTACACGCCTTCATAACTGTAACGGTCGCGATCGGAGATCCACGTCTCGTTGATCGCTTCGTTCGGACGCGGCACGACGCGCATGAGTTTGCCGCGCAGCACGTGACCGAAGAGATTGGAGCCCACGCCGTCGTGCGGCGAGACCATCGCGGCCTGGGTCATCTCCCAGGAGCGCGCGCGGTAACGGAACGGCTTCGAGTTCAGCGCACCGACCGGGCACAGGTCGATGATGTTGCCCGAGAGCTCGTGCTCGACGGCACGTTCGACGTACGTGCCGATTTCCATGTTCTCGCCACGACCCGTCGTGCCGAGTTCCTGGAGGCCCGCGATCTCCGCGGTGAACCGGACGCAACGCGTGCAGTGGATGCAGCGTGTCATGTCGGTCGACACGAGCGGCCCCAGATCCTTGTCCTTCACGACGCGCTTGCGCTCGTTGAAGCGCGCGGCATCGCGGCCAAAGCCCATCGCGAGATCCTGCAACTCGCACTCGCCGCCTTGATCGCAGATCGGGCAGTCGAGCGGGTGGTTGATGAGCAGGAATTCCATCGTCGCTTTCTGCGCGCCGATGGCCTTCGGGCTCTTCGTGAAGATTTTCATGCCTTCGGCGATCGGAGTCGCGCAGGCCGGCAGCGGCTTCGGCGCCTTCTCGACTTCGACGAGGCACATGCGGCAATTGGCCGCGACGCTGAGCTTGTCGTGGTAACAGAAGCGCGGCACGTACGCGTTCTGCGTGTCCGTGACGTGGATGATCATCTGGCCCTTCTTGCCCTGGCAGGTCTTGCCATCGACTTCGACGTTGACGACGTCGGAAGGCGGCGCGGCGGGCGGAGGAGTCGTCACGGGAGGAACGGCGCTCATGCTGCGCGCTCGAGCTGGTTGACGATACTGCGACCGCCGTTCTCGATCATGAACTCGAACTCGTGCCGGAAGTGTTTGAGGAAGCTCTGCACCGGCCACGCGGCGGCATCGCCGAGCGCGCAAATGGTGTGGCCTTCGATGCGGCCCGCGACGTCGACCAGCAACTGCAGGTCGCTCTTCGCGCCCTCGCCCGCCATGATCCGGCGGATCACGCGGTTCATCCAGCCGGTGCCTTCGCGGCACGGCGTGCACTGGCCGCAGGACTCGCTCTTGTAAAAGCGGCTCAGGCGCTCGAGCACCTTCACCATGCAGGTGGTCTCGTCCATCACGATGACGGCGGCGGAACCCACAGAAGAGCCGGCGGCCTTCAGCGAGTCGTAATCCATGTTCGCGGCCATGATCTTCTCGGCCGGCAGCACATACACCGACGAACCGCCGGGGATGACGGCCTTCAGCTTGCGCCCGCCCTTCACGCCGCCGGAGATCTCGAGCAGCTCGGCGAACGGAATGCCCATCGGCAGTTCATAGTTGCCGGGCTTCTCGACGTGGCCCGACACCGAGAAGATAGCCGTGCCGCCCGCGTTCGCGACGCCGAGCTTCGCGAACCACTCCGGTCCCTTGCGCAGAATCGTCGGCACGGAGGCGTAGCTCTGCGTGTTGTTGATCGTCGTCGGCGCACCGTAGAGGCCGAACGCGGCGGGGAACGGCGGCTTGAAGCGCGGCTTGCCCTGTTTGCCTTCGAGAGAATCCAGCAACGCGGTTTCCTCACCGCAGATGTAGGCGCCGGCGCCCACCGCCGTGTACAGATCGAAATCGATGCCGCTGCCCAGGATGTTCTTGCCCAACAAGCCGGCGGCGTACGCCTCTTTGACCGCGGCTTCGAAGCGCGGCACGGGCTCACCCAGGAATTCACCGCGGATGTAGTTATACCCAACGGTCGCGTTCATGCAGAAGCCGCCGATCGCCATGCCTTCGATCAGCGAGTGCGGGTTGAAGCGCAGGATGTCGCGGTCGTGGCAGGTGCCGGGCTCGGATTCATCCGAGTTGCAGACGGCGTATTTCTGCATCGTCGCATCGCGCGGCATGAAGCTCCACTTCGTGCCCGTCGGGAAACCCGCGCCGCCGCGGCCACGCAGACCGGAGGCCTTCACCTGCTCGACGACGGCGAGACGCGCCGGCTTTTCGGCGAGGATCTTCTTCCACGCGTCATAGCCGCCGATCTTGAGATAGTTTTCGAGCTTCCACGGATCGGGACCCTTCAACGGTTCGAACACCGTGAGGTTCATCCGGTCCTGCCACTTTTCGAGTGCGCCTGGCATCTATCTATTCCCTACTTCAGCTCGTCGAGAACCTTGTCCACCTTCTCGGGTGTCAGGTACTCGTGGAATTCGTGATCGACCATCATCATCGGCGCGCCGGTGCAGGCCGCGAGACACTCTTCTTCCTTCTTGAGGAAGATGCGGCCGTCGGCGGTGCTCTCGCCCGTCTTGATGCCGAGCTTGCGCTCGCAATGCGCGACGAGATCCTCGGCGCCGTTCAGCATGCAGCTGATGTTCGTGCAGATGCTGACGTGGTGCCGGCCGCAGGGGTGCGTCTCGAACATCGAATAGAAGCTCGCGACTTCGTACACCTGCACGGGCGGCAGACGCAGATACTCCGCGACGCCGTCCATGAGCTCGGGCGTGAGGAAGCCGTTGTTCTGCTCCTGCGTGAAACGCAGCGCCGACAACACCGCGGAGCGCTGGCGTCCCGTCGGGAAGCGGCCGATCCATTCATCGATTTCGTGGCGCGTGTGCTCGTTCAGCACGCGGGCTTTCTCGCCGAACACCGGCTCGAACGTCCCGCCATCCGCGGTCTTCACGACGTGACTCATCGATCCACCTCTCCGAACACGATGTCCTGCGTGCCGATGACGGCGACGACGTCGGCGAGCATGTGACCCTTGGTCATTTCCTCGAGCGCCGACAGATGCGCGAAACCCGGCGCGCGGCACTTCAGGCGATACGGTTTGTTGGCGCCGTCCGAGATCAGGTAGATGCCGAACTCGCCCTTCGGCGCTTCGACCGCGGCGTAGGTCTCGCCTTCGGGCACGCTGTAGCCTTCGGTGAACAGCTTGAAGTGATGGATCAGCGATTCCATGTCGCCCTTCATCTCTTCACGACTCGGCGGACGGATCTTTCGATCGTCGTGGATCACCGGGCCGGGATTCTTGCGCAGCCAGTCGATGCACTGCTGGATGAGGTTCGTGCTTTGGCGCAGCTCTTCGATGCGCACGAGGTAGCGGTCGTAGCAATCGCCGTTCAGGCCGACGGGAATGTCGAAGTCGAGATCGGCGTAGACCTCGTAGGGCTGCTTCTTGCGCAGGTCCCAGGCGATGCCCGAACCGCGCAGCATCGGGCCCGTGAATCCCAGCGCCATCGCGCGCTCCGGGGTCACGACGCCGATGTTCACCGTGCGCTGCTTCCAGATGCGGTTGTCGGTCAGCAGCGTTTCGTACTCATCCACGGCCTTCGGGAAGCGCGCGACGAATTCCGCGATGAAGTCGAGCATCGACCCCTGCCGCGCTTCGTTCATGCGATCCGCGCTCTTCTGCGTGCGCCACTTCGACGTCTGGTACTTCGGCATCGAATCCGGCAGGTCGCGATACACACCGCCGGGGCGGTAGTAAGTCGCGTGCATGCGCGTGCCCGACACCGCTTCGTAGCAGTCCATCAGGTCCTCGCGCTCCTTGAACGCGAGCAGGAAGACGGTCATCGCACCGATGTCGAGCGCGTGCGCGCCGAGCCACATCAGGTGGTTCAGCACGCGAGTGATTTCGTCGAACATCACGCGGATGTACTGCGCGCGAATCGGCACTTCGATGCCGAGCAGGCGCTCGATCGCCATCACGTACGCGTGCTCGTTGCACATCATCGAGACGTAGTCGAGGCGATCCATGTAGCCGATCGACTGGTTGAACGGCTTCGACTCGGCCAGCTTCTCGGTGCCGCGATGCAGGAGGCCGATGTGCGGGTCGGCCTTCTGGATGACTTCGCCGTCCATCTCGAGCACGAGGCGCAGCACGCCGTGCGCCGCCGGATGCTGCGGACCGAAGTTCATCGTGAAATTGCGGATCTCGGCGGTCATCTTGAGTTCTTTACTTCCCGGTCTTCAGGGCCGCGTCGTATCGGTTGTCGTCGCGGATGACTTTCGGCACGAGCGTGCGCATCTCGATCGACACGGGCTCGTACACGACGCGCTGTTTCTCGGCGTCGTAACGCACTTCGACGTTGCCGATGAGCGGGAAGTCCTTGCGGAACGGGTGCCCGATGAAGCCGTAATCCGTGAGGATGCGGCGCAGGTCCGGATGCCCCGTGAAGAGAATGCCGAACAGGTCGAATGCTTCGCGCTCGAACCAGTTCGCGCCGGGCCACACGTCCACGACGGAATCGATGATCGGATCTTCCGCGTCTTCGCAACGCGCGCGCAGACGCACGCGATGGTTGTGCGTGACGGACAGCAATTGGTAGGCGACGGCGAAACGCGCGCCGTCATGCGGCGCGCGCACACCGGATCGATTGACACCCCGCGAGAATCCCGAGCCCGTCGCGGAGAAGGTTTTCCACTCCGTCGAACCGTAGTCGAGGTAGTCGAGACCCGCGAGGTCGATCAGCGTTTCGAACTTGAGATCCGCGGCGTCGCGCAGCGCGAGGCAGACCGCTTTGATGTTCGTCGGCTGCACTTCGTAGCAGAGTTCGTCGGGCAACGAGGCAACGCGAGTCAGCACGCCCGGAAGCGCAGCGTCGATTTTCGCCGCGAGCGCGGCAATTTTGGGTGTGGAAGCGACGCTCATGCTCTCGCAATCGTGCTGGTGCGTTCGATCTTCTTCTGCAGCTGGATGATTCCGTACAGCAGCGCTTCCGCGGTCGGCGGACAACCCGGCACGTAAACGTCCACGGGCACGATGCGATCGCAGCCACGCACGACGGCATAAGAGTAGTGGTAGTAACCGCCGCCGTTCGCGCACGAACCCATCGAGATGACCCAACGCGGCTCGGGCATCTGGTCGTAGACCTTGCGCAGCGCCGGCGCCATTTTGTTCACCAGCGTACCGGCGACGATCATGACGTCGGACTGACGCGGGCTCGGACGGAAGACGACGCCGAAGCGATCGAGGTCATAGCGCGAGGCACCCGCGTGCATCATCTCGACCGCACAGCAAGCGAGACCGAAGGTCATTGGCCACAGCGAACCGGTGCGCGCCCAGTTCATGACGGTGTCGACGGACGTCGTGACGAATCCGCGCTCGGCAAACGTTTGTTGTTCGGCGTCGGTCGAGCCTGCGCTTTCCAGAACCGGGGTCAATCCCACTCGAGCGCTCCTTTCTTCCATTCGTAGATGAAGCCCACGACCAGGATGAAGAGAAATATTCCCATCGCGACGAGGCCGAACGTCCCGATGCTGTCGAGCACGACGGCCCACGGGAAGAGGAACGCGATCTCGAGATCGAAGATGATGAACAGGATGGCGACGAGGTAGTACCGCACGTCGAATTTCATGCGGCTGTCTTCGAAGGCCTCGAAGCCGCACTCGTACGGCGAGAGTTTTGCCTTATCGGACTTCGACTTCGCCTGCAGGCGACCGATGACGAGTCCGAGTGACAGAAGGACCAGCGCGAGGCCTGTCGCGACCGTGAGGAATATCAGAACGGGCAGGTAATTTTGGAGCATCTCTAGACGTTCTGCGTGAGACAACCGCCCCCTTCTATTTTCGGGCGCGATTGTATCAGGACAATCGAAAGTGATGGTGCCGACGGGGAGACTCGAACTCCCACGGATCGCTCCGCTAGCCCCTCAAGCTAGTGTGTCTACCAATTCCACCACGTCGGCTTTGCGCAAATTCTCTCAGGGATTCTGGGACGGAGCTGGCGCGGGCTCCGCAGGCGCGGGCACGACCGGCACCGCATTCGGATCGAACATCGGCGCCGCCGGCTGCGGCGCAGGCACGCCCGTCACGGGCACCCGATCGAGCAAGGAAGACGGCACGGCGCGCGCATCGCGCTGGAACAGGTACGTCAGGCAGAGGCTGTTGAGCATGAAGATCGCGGCGAACACCGCGGTCATGCGCGACAGGCCGGTCGTGGCTCCGCGCGCGCCGAACACGGTGCCCGAGGCGCCCGCGCCGAATCCCGCGCCGGCGTCCGCACCCTTGCCCCTTTGCAGCAACACCAGCACGACGACCGAAATCGTCGAGATGACCTGCACGACTGTGAGAATCGTTAACAACATCTTCGTAACCTTAAAGTCAGGCGCGCGCCGCGGAGACGATCGCGAGATATTCGTCGGCCTTCAGAGAAGCGCCGCCGATCAACCCGCCATCCACGTTGGGCATCGAGAAGAGCTCCGCGGCATTCGCGGCCTTGACGCTGCCACCGTACTGGATGCGCACGAGGGCCGCGATCTTAGCATCGCGACCCGCGATCCGGGCGCGGATGTGTGCGTGCACATCTTCGGCCTGCTGCGGCGTCGCGGTCTTGCCAGTGCCGATGGCCCACACGGGTTCGTACGCGATCACGGCCCGCGTGAACGCCTGCACTCCCGACAAGTCCAGCACCGCGTCGAGCTGCCGGTCGACGACTTCGAACGTGCGATTCGCTTCGCGCTCGGCCAGCGATTCGCCGATGCAGAGGATCGGCGTCATCCCCGCGGCGAGCACGGCCGCGAACTTGCGCGCGACGAGCTGATCGGTTTCACCGAACAACGCCCGGCGCTCGGAATGACCGACGAGCGCACCGGCGCATCCCACGTCACGCAGCATCGCGGCGGACACCTCACCGGTGAATGCGCCCTGCGTTTCGGCGCACACATTCTGGGCGGCGAGCGAAATGCGGGACCCCGCCAGCGCGCGGCCCACTTCGGCGAGATAGATGAATGGGGGGCAAACCCACACCTCGGCGGCCGAGTCCGGCAGCTTGTGCACGATGGCCTCGACCAGCGCGGCGTTCTCCGCGCGCGACCCGTGCATCTTCCAATTGCCCGCGATGATTTGCCGGCGCATGCCGTATCCGGTGGGGCTGATTCAGCCGCTCAAAAAAGGGGCGCGATGATAGCGGCGCGTCTCTCAGGACGCAACGCGGCGAACAACGGCGGCAATTTCCTCGGCGCACCGGACGGTATCGGTCTCATCGCGAGCCTCGACCATGACCCGGATCACCGGCTCGGTGCCCGAGGGGCGCAGGACCACCCGGCCATCGTCGCCAAGCCTCTGCGCGACCCGCTGCACGGTTTCCTCGACCTCTGGAACCGACTTCGGATCGAAACGGCGCGCAACGCGCACGTTGATCATGGTCTGCGGGAAGCGCGGCATTCCGGCCGCGAGCTCGGCGAGGCCCTGCCCCGTCTCACGCATGACCGCGAGCACCTGCAAAGCGGCCATCAGGGCATCGCCCGTCGTCGTCTTGTCGAGCAGCAGGATGTGTCCCGAAGATTCGCCACCCAGCCTTCCGCCCAACTCGCGCAGCATCGCGAGGACGTAGCGGTCGCCGACCTGGGCACGGCGGAAGTCGATGCCCTGCTGACGCAGCGCGACCTCGAGACCCAGATTGCTCATGACCGTGCCGACCACAGGTCCCTGAAGTGTGCCGGCGCGTTTGCGCGCGGTCGCGATGATGTAGATGATCTGATCGCCGTCGATGACGCGTCCCAGTCCATCGACCATGACGAGACGATCGCCGTCGCCATCGAGCGCGATGCCGGCGGCGGCGCGCACGCCGGGAACCGTCAGTTGCAGGAGGCTTGGCGCGGTCGATCCGCAACCATCGTTGATGTTGCGGCCGTTCGGCGAGCAGCCGATCGGAATGATTTCGGCGCCGAGATCCGCGAGCGTGCGCGGCACCACTTTATATCCCGCACCGTTGCCGCAATCGACGACGAGCTTGAGACCTTCGAACGTGACGCCCTTCGGCAGCGAATCCGCGCAGAAGTCCTGGTAGAGGCGCCGCGACTTGTCGACGCGCGAGGCGCGTCCGAGTCCCACCGACGAACGCGTGACCGGGCCGTTCTCGAGCTCGGCCTCGATCTGTTCTTCGATTTCGTCGGACAGCTTGCCGCCTTCCGCGTCGAAGAACTTGATGCCGTTGTCGTCGTAGAGGTTGTGCGAGGCGCTGATGACGACGGCCAAGTTGCACTGGAACTTGCGGGCGAGATAGGCGATGCCCGGCGTCGGCAACGGACCGATCAGCATCACGTTGACACCGGCGGCGACGAAACCCGCTTCGAGTGCGGCCTCGAACATGTACCCGGAGAGTCGCGTGTCCTTGCCGATGAGCACGGTGCCGCCCTGCGGCGCGAGCACTCTCGCGGCGGCGCTGGCGAGTCGCAAAGCGAAATCCACGGTCATCGGATACTCACCGACGCGGCCGCGAATACCGTCGGTGCCGAAATATTTACGGGGCATCGAATGCTTCTCCCTGAACGCTTGCCTGATTCACGGCCGCGGCAACGCGCACGGCATCGACCGTGGCGGCCACGTCGTGGGCGCGCACGATACGCGCTCCATTGAGAACCGCAATGGTGGCAAGGGCCAGGCTTCCCGCGGTTCTGTCCACCACTTCACGTCCCGTGAGTCGCGCCAGCATCGACTTGCGCGAGAGTCCGACGACGACGGGCACGCCAAGATCGTTCAGGCGTGCGAGCGACTTGAGCAGGACGAGGTTGTCGACGAGCCTCTTGCCGAAACCGAAGCCCGGATCGATCGCGAGTCGCGCCGCCTCGATGCCCGCCTCACGGCAGGCGCGGATGCGTTCCGCGAGAAAGCCCCGCACATCGGCGATGACGTCGGCGTAGCGAGGCGCGTCCTGCATCGAGCGCGGTTCGCCCTGCATGTGCATCAGACAGAGGCCGGCGCGCGTCGCGGCGGCCGCGGCGAGCGCGCCCGGCTCACGCAATCCCCGCACGTCGTTGATGATGTCGGCGCCCGCATCGACGGCGGCGCGCATGACCTCGGCCTTGCTCGTGTCGACGGAAATGAACGCGTCGGTTTCAGCGCGCAACGCGGCGATCAACGGGACGACGCGCGCGAGCTCTTCCGCGAGAGGCGCGGGCTTCGCGCCGGGCCGTGTGGATTCTCCGCCGACGTCGATGATGCGCGCGCCCTGTTCCACCATGCGCAATGCGTGGCGTAGCGCCGCGCCCGGCGCCAGGAACTCGCCGCCATCGGAGAAGGAATCGGGTGTGACGTTCAGGACACCCATGACCACGGGGACGCCGAGATCGAGCTCGCGATCCCGGCAGAGCCAACGGGCGACGGGACTGCTCATGACGTGACACCGCCCCTTTCGGGGCGGTAGTTAGTGGTTAGTGTTGGCCCGCCGGAGTCGGCGCGATGGGCGCGCCACCCGCGTCGCTTTCCGGCCGCTTCGGCGGCGCCGCTCCGGCGCTCTCGTCCCAGTCCGCCGGCGGCTTCGCCGGCCGGCCGTTCATGATGTCCTTGATCTGAGTCTCATCGATCGTTTCGTACTTGACCAACGCGTCCGCCATGATGTGGAGCTTGTCGAGATTGGTCTCGAGGATCACCTTGGCACGCTTGTAGTTCAGGTCGATGACGCGACGAATTTCTTCGTCGATGACGTGAGCGGTTTCGTCGGACACCTGTTTGTGCTGCGTGACCTGGCGGCCCAGAAACACCTCGCCGTCCTCTTCCGAGTAGCTGAGGGGTCCCAGACGCTCGGACAGGCCCCACTTGGTGACCATGCTGCGCGCGAGGTCCGTCGCGTGTTCGATGTCGCTGGACGCGCCCGTCGTGATGCCGTCGGCACCGAAGATGAGCTCTTCCGCCACGCGACCACCGAAGGCCGACGAGATCTTGCTCTCGAGGCGGCGCTTGCTCGTGCTGTAGCGATCGCCTTCCGGCAGATACCACGTCAGGCCCAGCGCGCGACCGCGCGGGATGATCGTCACCTTGTAAACGGGGTCGTGCTCGGGAACGACAAAGCCCACGATGGCGTGGCCCGCCTCGTGATACGCCGTCATCTTCTTTTCCTGATCCGACATGACCATCGAGCGACGTTCCGCGCCCATGTAGATCTTGTCCTTCGCGCGCTCGAACTCGTCCATGCTCACGACGCGCTTGTTGGCGCGTGCGGCGAAGAGCGCCGCTTCGTTGACGAGATTCGCAAGATCGGCGCCCGAGAAGCCGGGCGTTCCGCGCGCGATATAGCCGGGTTTCACGTCTTCGCTCAGCGGAACCTTGCGCATGTGCACACGCAGGATCTGCTCACGGCCGCGCACGTCTGGCAGCGGAACCACGACCTGGCGGTCGAAGCGGCCCGGACGCAGCAGCGCCGGATCCAACACATCCGGTCGGTTCGTGGCGGCGATGACGATGATGCCTTCGTTGCCTTCGAATCCATCCATCTCCACGAGCAACTGATTCAGTGTCTGCTCGCGTTCGTCGTGACCGCCGCCCAAGCCGGCACCACGGTGACGACCGACCGCATCGATTTCATCGATGAAGATGATGCAGGGCGCGTGCTTCTTCGCCTGTTCGAACATGTCGCGCACGCGCGAGGCGCCGACGCCGACGAACATCTCGACGAAATCGGAACCGGAGATCGTGAAGAAAGGAACCTTGGCTTCGCCGGCGATCGCGCGCGCGAGCAGCGTCTTGCCGGTGCCCGGCGAGCCGACCATCAGCACGCCTTTCGGAATCTTGCCGCCGAGCTTCTGGAACTTGGAAGGATCCTTGAGGAAGTCGACGATCTCGCCCACTTCCTGCTTGGCCTCGTCCACGCCCGCGACGTCCGCGAACGTCACGTTGACCTGGTCCTCGCCCAACAACCGGGCGCGGCTCTTGCCGAAGGACATCGCACCGCGTCCGCCCGCCGAACCCTGCATCTGGCGCAGCATGTAGACGAACACGAGGATCAGCAGCAGCGCGGGCGCGAGCTGCAGCAGCAGCTGCATGAGGAAATTCGGTTCCTTCGGGCGTTGGCCCTTGAAGTCCACGTTCGCCTTCACCATCGCGGTGATGAGCGCCGTGTTGTCGGTCTCGGGGTTGAAGGCGCGGAATTTCGTGTTGTCCTTGCGCACTCCGAGGATCTCGTCGCCGCGAATCACGGCGGACTCGACGCGGTTGTTGCGCAGGTCTTCCAGCACCACGGAGTAGTTCACTTCCTGCGGCTCGGTGCCGGACGGTACGTAGCGGCTGAAGACCACCACCATGACCATCACGATTACGACCCAAAGCAGGATGTTTTTCGTCAGATCGTTCAAAGAGTTACCCTCGTGGGACGGCCCGGAAGCACCCGGGACCTGGGATTGCAAGCACGCTACACCATCCTAAAAGCGCTCGCCAGCAGGTAAAGCTCAGAACTGCCGGGGCCGAGGTGTCAGATTCGATTCGTCTTGATTAGGACGACACCCTTGGCTTTCAAGGCCCGGTCCGCGCAAGCAGTCTTTACAATGCCGTCATGGAACTCTCGGAACGACAGCGCAAGTATCTTCGCGGCTTGGGCCACGCATTGAATCCCGTGTTGCTGGTGGGCTCGGCGGGAATGAGCCCGACGGTCATCGCGGAGGCGAAACGCGCCCTGCACGACCACGAACTCGTCAAGGTGAAGTTCCGCGGGGCCGAGCGAGGAGCTCGTGACGCGGGGCTCTCGGAACTGGCAACCGCGACCGACAGCGTGCTCGTCCAGAAGATCGGCCATACGGCCCTCTACTACAAACGCCGAATCGATCGTCCGGGAATTGTGATCCCGGACGCATAAAGAGACCTTATTGCTGGCCGATCCAGTCTCACCGGGAAGATCATTCCCCGACGGGAGACATTGGCGAACTTCCAGTGGCAAGTTGCTGGAATAAGTCGTATATCGGACACACATGGCGGCTCAACCTACTCGTTCGTTTGGGCGTGAAGCCGTGGCGGTCTATCTAGCCGCCGCCCTGGTCGTATTTGGGACCTGGGCCGCGTCCCGTTACCTCATCCTGCGCAAGTTCGAGAACATCGAGCAGAACGACGTCGCGCGCAGCGTCGAGGTCATGCGCAAGGCTCTCGTCGCCAAGAACACCGAAATCGAAACGGTGTCGCGCGACTTCGCGCGCTGGGACGACATGTACTCGTACGTCTCGACGCTCGACGACAAGTTCGAGTACGAGAACTTTTCCGAAGCGGGCCTCGACGAGATGAACGTCGACCTCGTGTGGGTACTCGACCCAAAGGAGAAACTGCTCTCCTCGTTCGAGAACGACACCGACGAAGCCCGTTACCTGCACCCCGCGAGCCCTGGCGTCGTCTCGGAGATCAACCGGCTCACCCCGCTGGTGCGAACCGCGCTCGACCAGGAAGGCACGCTGCGTCTCGTGCAGATCAACGGTGTGCCGCACGTCATCGCCGCGCAAACCGTCCTGCACAGCGATCGCAGCGGTCCCGCCGCCGGCACACTCGTGTTCGCGCGCCGCATCAGCGCACCGGAGATCGCCGGCATCGGCGCCGATACCCAGCTCGACGTGAAGTTTTCGATGCTGGACGACCGCGCGGTGGTCGCTGAAAAAACCGACCTCGTCGTCGCACCCGAAGGCCGTCGCATCGTGCGCCGTTCAGACACGATCATCGAAGGGCAATTGCGGCTCGACACGATCGACAATCGTCCGCTCGCGGTTCTCCACACCGTGCTGCCACGCTCGGTCATGCAAAGCGGCCAACAGGGCGTCAACTATCTCGTCGGGCTCGTCGCGTTGCTCCTCAGTATCGTCATCGCCGCCTGGCATGCGTACAGCGGCCGGCTCAAACGCAGCTCCGAGCTCGCGGCCACCAACGAAACCCGCTATCGCGCAATCTTCGATCGCGCGGCGTCGGGCATCGTGCTCTTCGATCCGACATCGCGCCGCGTGCTCGACGCGAACCCGCAGGCGCAACGGCTCGTCGGCGCGTCGCTGGGCGAACTCCGGCGGCGCGATGTCGCCACGATATTCGATACGCCTGTCTCCCTCGCCCCCGCGGCCGAGGCCGAGGCCACCGCCGAAACCCGCCCCGCGCAGGTGCTGCGCGCCGACGGCGAGCGTCGTGATGTCGAATTTTCGATCGCCGACCTCGAACCCGGGACGAATCGCCTGCACGCGATGCTGATGCAGGACATTTCCCACCGCCGCGAAGCCGAGCGACGCGCGCAGGAACATCAGTTGTCCCTGCAGCACCTCGCCACGCACGACTCGCTCACCGGGCTGCCGAACCGCACCTATCTCAACGAAGAGCTGCCGCGTCTCATCGACGAAGCCGCGCGCCGCGGCGATTCGCTGTCGATCCTCTACATCGACTGCGACAACTTCAAGAACATCAACGATTCGCGCGGCCACTCGGTCGGCGACGACTATCTTCGTTCGGTCGCGCGGCGACTTCGCGATTCGATCGCGAGCCCGGACCTCGTCGTGCGCATGGGCGGCGATGAGTTCCTCGTCGTCACGCGCCACTACGGTCTCGACCCCGACAGCGCGGCGATCGCCGAGCGCGTCGCCGCCGCGCTGAAGAAACCCGTGCGGCTCGGCGAAGCCACCTACTCCGCAACCACGAGCATCGGTCTCTCGGTCTACCCGCGCGATGCCACCACGATGAGCGAGCTGCTGCGCTGCGCCGACATCGCACTGTACGAAGCGAAAGCACGCGGCCGCGACAACGTGCAGATGTTCGACGCCGCGATGAACAAGCGCGTGCACACGCGACTCGCGCTCGAGCAGGACCTGCGCAGCGCGGTGAACCGCGAAGCCATCGAGATCCAGCTGCAGCCCATCGTCGACATCCGCAGCGGCCGACTGGTCAGCTTCGAAGCGCTGGCGCGCTGGAACGATCCGCGCCACGGCTCCGTGCCGCCGCTCCAGTTCATCGAAGTCGCCGAGGCATCCGACCTCATCGTCGAACTCGGCGAATGCGTCATCCGGAATGTCGCGCGGCAGATCGCCGCGTGGCAGCGCGCGGGCCTGAAGCCCGTGCCCGTCGCGGTCAACGTCTCCGCGAAGCAGTTGAAGCGCTCCAACCTGCCCGAGCGCATCGTCGCGATCGCGCACGAATTCGACATCGCGCCGCACCAGCTCGAAGTGGAGCTCACGGAATCGGTCGCGATGCAGGATTCCGAGCAGCATGTCGCGAAGCTGCACGCATTGCGCGACCTCGGCGTGCGCGTGTCGGTCGATGACTTCGGCACCGGTTACTCGAGCCTCGCCTATCTACGCAATCTGCCGATCGACTACCTCAAGATCGACCGCACGTTCGTGCGCGACATGAACGTCGATCGCAACGACGCGGCGATCGTGCGCGCGATCATCAGCATGGCGCAGAGCCTGCACCTGGGCACGGTCGCGGAAGGCATCGAGACGCGCGAGCACGCCTCGCAGCTGCTGGCGCTCGGCTGTTCGACGGGACAGGGTTATTTCTTCAGCAAGCCGATGCCCGCGCACGAGACGCACGAGCTGCTGCGCACGATGCGCGGCGCGGCGCCGATGACGACGAGCCCGAATCTCGAGATCGTCAGGGTTTCCTGATCAGTCAGGTTTTCTGATCGCGGAGCCCCGCCCGAAGGGCGAAAGATCAATAGTCGATGTCGGGCAACGGGGGCCGCTCCGGCTTCGGCCGCAGCCGATCGAACAACCACCCCGCGCCGAGGATCAAAAACACGATCCCGACGCCACCGCCGATCCACCACATCATCTTGCGCGTCTTGCGGCGCTCGGTGACTTCCTTGAGCGCCGCCGCTCGCGCCGCCGCGACTTCCGCGGCCTGCAACTCGGGACTCGCTTCGGCCTCGACGTTCGGATAATCCTTTTTGAACCGCGCGATGCGTTTCTGGACCAGAGCCGCGCGCGGCGCGCCGTAGTTCACGGCACGCTGATAGAAATTGACGGGACTGCCGTCAGAACCCGCATAGATCAGATCGCCAGCCGACGCATACATGTCGCCGACGATCGGGTCGGGCGGCTTCACGAATTTCGTACGCTCCTGCATCTGGTAGTCGATGTGCCCTACCAGTTCGTCGACGCCCTTGAGCTTTCCGTCCTTGTCGACGGGCAGGATCGCCGGCGGCACGGGCACTTCGTCGGTGCCGAAATCCAGCCCGAGCACCGTGTTCTTCTCGAGCCACTGCGGATCCGACGCAAGCCGGATCTTCGCCTCGAGGATGCGCACGTGCAGCCACTCCGATCCCGCATGTTCGGTCGCGTCGCGCTTGATGCCTTCGCGGATCCAGTCGAGCGCGTCGGCGTCAGCCCCACCCTTGAGCTCGAGCGCGGTACCGAGGTTCGCCGCGATCATCGCGCTCTTGCCCGGAAACTTCGTCTCCGTCTCGCGCAGCAGCGCGATGGCGTCGTCGTACTTGCCGACGATCGTCCATCCCACCGCGAGATCGTTGGCCGTCTCGAGCGACGGCTCGAGTTCGTGAGCACTCTTCAGATTGACGACGGCAAGATCGACCGCCGGCTTGTCGTTCTCATCGAAGGCGTGCAGCAGCTCGGAGGTCGCCGTGTTGAGGCAGGCCATCGCCGGACCGGCGAGGACCAGCAGGATCGCGACGGGCGCGAAGCGGCGCAGGGACTTGAGGAACCGGCTCATCCTGTCTCTGACCCCCGTCTCCTCGCTCAGTTCTTTCCGGGCACCCAAAAGTCTTTCCATCCGAGCTCCGCGGACTTGACGGCCTGCAGTCTTGTCTTCAAACGTGCGGCGTCCACGCTCGTCGCGGCGCCGGAACTGAACGCGATCTTCGCGCCGGCCGCCTTGGCGGCCTTCAGCAGATCGACGTTCGGTGGCGCAGCGCCATCCACGACGACCACCACGCTGGCGGGATAGTTAGCCAGCACGCCGGCGGGAAGTTCGCTGCCGAGCGTCAGTCCGTGACGGCGCACCTCGCTCCAGAACGCGGTCGCGTCACCGGGCGGCGGCGCAAGGCCAAGATCGATCAGCGGGATGTTGGCGTCCGATGCCCAAGTGACGAGTTCGTCGAGCTCGCGATCCGCGATCGGCACGAGGCCCGCGGGCGGCGCCGCGTCGTTCGGCAGCAGCTTCACGCGGATGTTGCGGTACTTCACGACGCTCGCCGGGTCGTGCGCCTGCAGCGCGAATGTGCCCGATCCCAGGTAGCGGCCGGGCTTGTCCTTGCCGCGCGGTGCGTTCGGCGCTTCGGCGTACTCCGCGACGAGCTTGTCGTCGACGAAAGTCTGGATCGTCTTGCCCACGACGCGGATCCGGTAGTTGAACCACTGGTTGTCTTTCGCCGGCGCCACCCAGGTGTTGCGCACGGCATAGACGCTGCCCGTCATCTTGTGTTCGACGTAGCCGTTCATCTTCTCGGCGGGCGGATTCGAGTTGATGACCTGCAATTCGTAGCCGGCGGCGGGCCAGCCCGGACCCTGCCATTTCGAGTGCACATAGACGCCGCTGTTCGCGCCGGGCGAAGTCATCACGTCGAGCGACAGCTCGAAATTCCGGAAGTCGTGCTTCGCCACCTTGCCGACGTAGAACAGGTGCGAGCGGTCGCCGTGCGAGACGAACGCGCCGTCTTCCACGACCCAGGCCTCGGGGCGCTCCGGGGTTTTCCAGCCGGCGAGAGACTTGCCGTCCTGCAGGGGAATCCAGTCCTGCGCGAACGATGGCGTGGCGACGAGTACCGCTGCGAGAACCGACAACGCCGCAAGCTTCATGCATCCCCCTCGATCGACTGGTTAGGAGTAACGAACCTTCACGATTTCATAAGAATGGGTTCCGCCGGGAGCGGTCACGTCGACGACGTCGCCCTCGCTCTTGCCGACCAGCGCGCGCGCGATCGGCGAGGTGATGGAGATGCGGCCCGACTTGATGTCGGCTTCGTCCTCGCCGACGATCTGGTAGCTGATGGATTTGCCGGCGTCCTGATCCTCGAGATCGACGGTGACGCCGAAGATGACCTTGCCGTGGTTCGGCACCGTCGTCGGATCGATGATCTCCGCGGTCGAAAGCTTCGCCTCGATCTCGCCGATGCGGCCTTCGATGAATCCCTGTTGCTCGCGTGCCGCGTGGTACTCCGCGTTCTCGGACAGATCGCCGTGACTGCGCGCTTCGGCAATCGCCTTGATGACTCTGGGACGATCCTCGGTCTTCAAGCGCTTGAGTTCGATACGCAGCGCTTCTGAGCCGCGCAGGGTCATCGGATTGCGTTTCATGTCGGGCGCGCCTCTTTGTGCAGGTCCTGGAGCCGGTTCACCTCGACAGCGTCCAGATGATCCAGAGCTTCGCAGGTTGCGAGCGCGCCCGCGAGCGTCGTGTAGTAAGTCACGCGCTTGTGCACTGCCTCACGGCGGATAGAATTCGATTCGCGGATCGCGTTCTTCCCTTCAGTCGTGTTCACGATCATCGTGAACTCGTCGTTCTTGATCATGTCGACGATGTGCGGCCGGCCTTCGCTCACTTTGTTGGCGCGCTTGCAGGCCAGGCCCGCGTCGGTGATCACGCGCGCGGTCCCATCGGTGGCCGCGAGCTCGAAGCCGTGAGCAAGGAGTTTTCTCGCGAGCACGACGGCGCCCGGTTTGTCGCGTTCCCGGACGCTGATGAGCACCACGCCCGAGCGCGGCAGGATCACGCCGGACGCAGCCTGCGCCTTGGCGTAGGCCTCGCCGAACGTGCGGCCCGTGCCCATGACTTCGCCCGTGCTCTTCATCTCGGGGCCCAGGATCGGGTCGGCCTCGGGGAATTTCGTGAACGGGAAGACGGCTTCCTTGACGGAAAAATACGGCGGCACGATTTCGGCGACGCCGTCCATCGACTTCAGCTTGCGGCCCGTCATCACGCGCGCGCCGATCTTGGCGAGCGGAAGGCCGGTGGCCTTCGACACGAACGGCGCCGTACGCGACGCGCGCGGATTCACCTCGAGCACGTAGATGATGCCGTTCTGGATCGCGAACTGGATGTTCATCAGGCCGATGACCGAGAGGGCCTTCGCGAGCTTGCGCGTCTGGTCACGCAGCTCGGCCTGAATCTCCGGCGACAGACTATTGGGTGGCAGCGAACAACCGGAATCGCCGGAATGCACTCCCGCCTGTTCGACGTGTTCCATGATCCCGCCGATCAGCACGTCTTCGCCGTCGCAACACGCATCGACGTCGACCTCGATCGCCACGTCGAGGAAGCGATCGAGCAGCACCGGACTGTCGTTGGAGACGCTGACGGCGGTATTCATGTAAGTGCGCAGGTCGTCTTCGTTGAATACGACCTCCATCGCGCGGCCGCCGAGCACGTACGAAGGACGCACGACGAGCGGGAAACCGACGGTGCGCGCGAGCGCGACGGCCTGATCTTCCGTTCGCGCTGTCGCATTCGCGGGTTGTTTGAGGCCGAGATTCTTGACCAGCACCTGGAAGCGCTCGCGATCCTCGGCGATGTCGATCGAATCCGGCGAGGTGCCGATGATGGGCACGCCGGCCGCCTCCAGAGCGCGCGAGAGTTTGAGCGGGGTCTGTCCACCGTACTGCACGATGACGCCCTCGGGCTGCTCCTTCGCAACGACCTCGAGTACGTCCTCGAGCGTGAGAGGTTCGAAATACAGGCGATCGGAGGTGTCGTAGTCGGTGGAAACCGTCTCCGGGTTGCAGTTGACCATGATGGTTTCAAAGCCATCCTCGCGCAGCTGCAACGCGGCGTGCACGCAGCAATAGTCGAACTCGATGCCTTGTCCGATGCGATTCGGGCCGCCGCCCAGGATCATGATCTTGCGCCGCTTCGTCGGCAGCGCTTCGCACTCTTCCTCGTAGGTGGAATAGAGGTAGGCCGTCGAGGTCGCGAACTCCGCGGCGCAGGTGTCGACGCGTTTGTAGACCGGCCGGACGTTGAGCGCGTGCCGCTTCGCGCGAATGGTTTCTTCGCTGGTTTTCGTCAGAGTGGCGAGCCGGGAATCCGAAAAGCCCCGGCGCTTGAGTTCGAGCAGCCGCCCGGTCTCGAGCGATGCGACGCCTTCCGCGCGCACGCGCCCTTCCTCGGCGATCAGCTCCTCGATCTGCGCGAGGAACCAGGGATCGATGTACGAAAGCTCTTCGATCCGCTCGCGCGACCAGCCCGCGCGGAACGCATCCGCGACGTAAAGAAGTCGGTCGGGACCCGGCGCCCGCAGCTCATACGCGAGCTTGTCGAGATCGTCCGGCGTGAGCGCTTCCTTGAACTGTTCGTTGAGTCCGTCGAGTCCCGTCTCGAGGCCGCGCAACGCCTTCTGCAGCGACTCCTGGAAGGTGCGGCCGATGGCCATGACTTCGCCCACCGACTTCATCTGGGTGGTAAGGCGTGTATTGGCCGCCGGGAATTTCTCGAACGTGAAGCGCGGGATCTTGGTGACGACGTAGTCGATGGAAGGTTCGAACGAAGCGGGCGTGGCGCCGCCCGTGATGTCGTTCTTGAGTTCGTCGAGCGTGTAGCCGACCGCGAGCTTCGCGGCGATCTTCGCGATCGGGAAGCCGGTGGCCTTCGACGCCAGCGCGGACGACCGCGACACTCGCGGATTCATCTCGATGACGAGCATGCGGCCGTCTTTCGGGTTCACCGCGAACTGCACGTTCGACCCGCCCGTTTCGACGCCGATCTTGCGCAGCACCGCGATCGACGCGTTGCGCATGCGCTGGTATTCCTTGTCCGTGAGCGTCTGCGCCGGCGCGACGGTGATCGAATCGCCCGTATGCACTCCCATCGGATCGAGGTTCTCGATCGAGCAGACGATGATGCAGTTGTCGTTCCTGTCCCGGACGACCTCCATCTCGAATTCCTTCCAGCCGATCACCGACTCTTCGATGAGGACTTCGGAAGTGGGCGACGCATCGAGGCCGCGCTCGACGATCTGCTCGAATTCCTCGCGGTTGTAGGCGATGCCACCACCGGAGCCGCCCATCGTGAACGACGGACGAATGACGATCGGGTAACCCAGCGTCTGCTGGATTTCCTGCGCCTGCGGCAGCGTGTGAGCAACACCCGCGCGCGCGCACTCGAGTCCGATCTCCTTCATCGCGTTCTTGAAGAGCTCGCGGTCTTCCGCCATGTCGATGGCTTCGCGCGAGGCCGCGATCATCTCGACACCGTGCCGCGCGAGTACGCCTTCGCGCACGAGATCGAGCGCGGTGTTGAGCGCGGTCTGACCGCCCATCGTGGGCAGCAATGCGTCGGGTTGTTCCTTCTCGATGATTCGCGCCACCGTGCGCCAGTTGATCGGCTCGATGTAGATGGCGTCGGCCATCTCCGGGTCCGTCATGATCGTCGCCGGATTCGAGTTCACGAGGATGACGCGGTAGCCCTCCTCCCTGAGCGCCTTGCAGGCCTGCGCTCCCGAATAATCGAACTCGCACGCCTGGCCGATGATGATCGGGCCGGCGCCTATGATCAGGATGCTTTCGATGTCTGTGCGTTTTGGCATGAATCTCTTTGAGCGAAATCGTCTGAGTGGTCAGGCGGCTTTGTCAGGCGGATTTTTTCCACTCGTGCGCGCGCGCAGCTTGGCCTGCAGGCGGCGCAGCATGAGGTGAACGAAGCGATCGAACAGCAGACCGATGTCGTGCGGACCCGGGCTCGCTTCCGGGTGACCTTGGAAGCTGAACGCGGGCTTGTCGATGCGTGCGATGCCCTGCAGCGAGCCATCGAACAGAGAGCGGTGCGTAGCCTTGAGCGTCGACGGCAGCTCGCTCTCGTCCACCGCGAAGCCGTGGTTCTGACTCGTGATGAACACGCGTCCCGTCTCCAGATCCTGCACGGGGTGGTTCGCGCCGTGGTGGCCGAACTTCATCTTCATCGTGCGGGCGCCGCTCGCGAGGCCTAACAACTGGTGCCCCAGGCAGATGCCAAAGGTCGGCATCTCGGCGACGACGAGCGCGCGGATCGCCTCGATCGCGTACTCGCAAGGCTCGGGATCCCCGGGACCGTTCGAGAGGAACACGCCATCCGGCTCGAGCGCGATCACATGCTCGGCCGAAGACTGCGCGGGCACCACCGTCATGCGGCAACCGCGATCGGCGAGCATGCGCAGGATGTTGCGCTTCACGCCGAAATCGAAGGCCACGACGTGCAGGCGCTGGTGCGCGCGCATGACGGGACGATTCTCCGGCTGCCAGAGCGTGCCCTCGTTCCACTGGTACTCGCGTTTGGTGGTGACCACCTTCGCGAGATCCATGCCCTTCAAGCCCGGGAACTTCTTCGCGGCGCGCACGGCGGCGTTCGCGTCTATCTTCTCGCCCGCGAGAATGCAGCCACTTTGGGCGCCCTTTTCGCGCAGGATGCGCGTGAGCTTGCGGGTGTCGATGCCGGAGATCGCGACGACCTTGTGTCGCGCCAGGAATTCGCGCAGGTCCTCGCTCTTGCGCCAGTTGCTGGCGAGCGGCGGCACGTCTCTAACTACGAGGCCCGCGGCGAACGCCGTCGGCGACTCGAGATCCTCGGGCGTCGTGCCCGTGTTTCCGATATGAGGATAGGTCAGCGTGACGATCTGCCTGGAATACGACGGATCGGTGAGAATTTCCTGATAACCGGTCAGAGCGGTATTGAAAACGACTTCGCCAGTGGTGTTGCCCTTGGCGCCGATTGACTGGCCGCTGAAGATGGTTCCATCTTCCAGAGCCAGGACCGCGGTTACCGTCACGCGGGTACTCCCCTCGAGCCTCGAACGACCCGAAAATTGAATGTTGAGTGGATGCTCTCCGCGCGCGGCGCGTACATGCACAAAGCGGGAGGAGTTCTCGCGAACATCCTCCCGCCCTGCGTTGGACTAACCCGTTTCGGATTAGGCGGCAATTTTACGAAGCGTTGTCCGGGGTGTCCATGAAACTTCTTGGCCGGAAGTGCCAGAAACGACCCCGGAAAGTTCTAAAGGTTTTCTGCAAAAGACCCCTTAAGCGGTTGTTTTTAATCCAAGTACGTTCGCCATGGTGTATCGGCCGGGCTTTTGAGAGGCAAGCCAGACCGCCGCCCGGATCGCTCCCAGCGCAAAGATCGACCGGTCCGTGGCCTCATGACCGACCGTCAGCCGCTCCCCGGACCCCGCAAACAGCACGGTATGGGTGCCCACGATGTCGCCCGCGCGCAGGCTCGCGATTCCGATCTCGCCGGCCCGCCGGGCGCCCTGTCCGGTGCGTCCGGTGTGCGTGTCGGCGTGCGGGTCGAGCCCGCGCGCCTTCGCCGCGCTGTCCGCAAGCGCGAGCGCGGTGCCGGATGGCGCGTCGAGTTTGTGTTTGTGGTGGGCCTCGACGATCTCGATGTCGAATTCCGGCGGCAACGCCTGCGCCGCGATTCGCACGAGCTCCTGCGCGACGGCGACACCGATCGACGTGTTCGGAGCGACGAGCACTGCGATCTCGCGCGACGCGCCGGCGATGCGCGCTTCGAACTCGGCGCCATGTCCCGTCGTTCCGATCACGATGGGCACGCGCGCCGCGCGGCAGACATTCAGCGCGCGCAGCGACAACTCCGGCCGTGAAAAATCGATCGCGACCTGCGCGCTCGCGAGGTCGGGCGGCAGTTCGCCGCTGACTTTCACGCCAATGGATTTTTCGCCCGCGAGTTCGCCGATGTCGAGGCCCGCGGATTTACTCGTGGAAGAGGCTGCGGCGAGAACGATCTCGAGCTCGGCAACTGTCTTCGAGTTTGCGAGGGCGCGCACGATGGCTGTGCCCATTCGCCCGGTGGCTCCGATCAAGGCTGCTCTGGTCAAATCCGCAACTCCCTTGGTTTGCGACAGTGTGCCGCAGCGCCCGCAGTCGTGCGAGACTGCCGCCCCATGATACGCATCGGCATCCTGGGCGCGGCCCGTATCGCTCCCCGAGGCATCGTGACTCCCGCGAACGCGCTGCTCGGCGCGGAAGTCGTCGCCGTCGCGGCGCGAGATGCGGACCGCGCGCGCCACTTCGCTTCACAGCATTCGATCCCGATGTCGTTCGGTAGTTATGCCGAACTGATCGCGCGCGACGACATCGACCTCGTGTACTGCGCGCTGCCACCCTCCGCTCACGTCGAGTGGTGCACGGCGGCGCTGGCGAACGGCAAACACGTGCTCGTCGAAAAACCCTTCGCGAGCAATGCACAGGACGCCGCGCTGATGGTGGCCGCGGCGCGCGCGGCCGGACGTCATCTCCTGGAAGGATTCCACTACCGCTTCCATCCGCTGTTCGAGCGCGCGCTGTCGATGCTGCGCGGCGGCGCGATCGGCCGCATCCGGCACATCGAGGCGGTGTTCAACGCGGACCTTCCCGACACGCCGGGCGAGCTGCGCTACATCGAGTCGCTGGGCGGCGGAGCGCTCATGGACCTCGGCTGCTACTGCATGCACTGGATCCGCACGGTCGCGGGCGACGAGCCCTCCGTGGTCAATGCGCGTGCGCGCTGCGGAGTGCCAGGCGTCGATCTCGACGTTGAAGCGGAGCTCGCCTTCCCGAGCGGGCCGACCGCGACGCTGAAATGTTCGATGCAGCCCGACGACGGCAAACTGTTCCGTCGCCTGCGCGTTCAAGGCGACAAGGGAGTCCTCGAAATCGACAACCCTGTCTCGCCGCACGCGGGCTCGACGCTGTCCATCGACAGTGATGACGCTCCGCTCCCGCAGATCGTCTCGGGTGGCGAGACCACCTTCCACTTCCAGCTCCGCCATGTCCTTGAAGTGATCGAAGGACGCGCGCAGCCGCTCACCGGCGGCGACGACGCGATCGGCAACATGCGCGCCATCGACGCCATCTACCGCGCGGCCGGTCTCCAGCCGCGGGGCCTCGGCGCCTGAGAGCCGGCGGCAGTTGACCGCTGTGACAGCCGCGCGCCACATCCTCGCTCTCGACCAGGGCACGACGAGTTCGCGCTCGCTGATCTTCGACGCGTCGGGAAAGATCGTCGCGCTCGCGCAGCGCGAGTTCTCCCAGCATTTTCCCAAACCCGGCTGGGTCGAACACGATGCGAATGAAATCTGGTCGACGCAACGCGACACCATTCGCGATGCGTTGAGTCAGTCGCGTCTCTCGCCGCGCGACATCGCGGCGGTGGGCATCACGAACCAACGCGAAACCACGATCCTCTGGGATCGCGCAACCGGCGAGCCCATCGCGCCCGCCATCGTCTGGCAGGACCGGCGCACGGCCGCGCGCTGCGACCAGTTGCGCGCCGCGGGGCTCGAGCCCGAGATCGCCGCGCGTACGGGCCTGCTGCTCGATCCCTACTTCTCCGGCACCAAGATCGCGTGGCTGCTCGATCACGTGGCCGGCGCGCGCGCACGCGCGGAAGCCGGCGCGCTCGCGTTTGGCACGATCGACAGCTGGCTGATCTACCGTCTTACGCGAGGGCGCGAGCACGTCACCGACGCGACCAATGCAAGCCGCACCTTGCTCTTCGATCTCGACTCCGGCGACTGGAACGATCGACTGCTGGAGTTGCTGCGCGTGCCGCGCGCGTGCCTGCCGCGCATCGTGGACTCCTGCCTCTCACGAGAAGCGGCCGTCTCCATCGAAATCGAAGGCGTCGAACTACCGCTCACCGGCATCGCGGGCGATCAGCAGGCAGCGCTCGTCGGTCAGGCCTGCTTCTCGGCCGGCATGACGAAGAACACTTACGGCACCGGATGCTTCGCGCTGATGAACACGGGTACCGAGGCGCGCCGCTCGCGCCATCGGCTGCTGACGACGGTCGCGTGCCGTCGTGGTGGGACAACGTATGCGCTCGAAGGTGGCGTGTTCATGGGCGGCGCGACGGTGCAATGGCTGCGCGACGGGCTCGGGATCATCTCGCGATCCGATGAGGTCGAGGCGCTCGCTGCAAGCGTGCCCGACACCGGGGACGTCTATCTCGTCCCGGCGTTCGCGGGTCTCGGCGCGCCGCAATGGGATGCCGCGGCGCGCGGCACCATCGTCGGGCTGACACGAGGCTCGACCCGCGCGCACATCGCGCGCGCCGCGCTCGAAGGCATTGCGTTCCAGACGGCCGATCTCATCGAGGCCATGCAACGCGACTGCGGGCATCCATTGGCCGAGCTGCGCGTGGACGGGGGCGCCGCGCGCAACGATCTCCTGCTCCAGTTCCAGGCTGACTTGTTAGGCGTGCCGGTGCTGCGGCCGACGAACACCGAAACCACGGCGTTCGGCGCCGCCGCCCTCGCCGGTCTCGGCGCAGGAATCTGGGAGAACGAGGCCGAGATCGCGTCGTTGTGGAAGCTCGAGAAGCGCTTCGAGCCGCGCATGAGCCGCGAATCTGCGAGCGCGCGCCGTGAGCGCTGGAACGAAGCGCTCGCACATTCGCGCGGCTGGGCGAAGTGATGTCGAGAATGCAGCGGCTGATCGCGGGCTTCGCGGTCACCGCTGCCATCGCGGCGCTCGTGTTCGCATGGCCGCGACAACCGGGTTTCCAGTATCTCGATGGGCAGACCGCGGAGTTCGTCGCCCAGTTCGCCGCGCCGCCCGCCCCCGGATCGCCGCAAACGCGGCGCGAGCTCGACGAGCTGCTCGAGCTGCAGCGCGCGCGTACAACCGCGGACGTCGAGGCGGCGCGAGCCGATCGCAAGACCGAGGCCTCGCGCTTCTATGCGG
Source organism: Pseudomonadota bacterium (assembly GCA_043747835.1). Lineage (GTDB taxonomy): Bacteria > Pseudomonadota > Gammaproteobacteria > Steroidobacterales > Steroidobacteraceae > CADEED01. Next base: position 63,649 of record JAYTOK010000001.1, read on the forward strand.
TACTGGGATTGCAGGAATCCACACGTCTGCCAGGCGTGGAGCGTCTCATCGGACGCGCGGAAGATGACGTCCGGCTCTACATCCGCGCGGCCAAACACAAATTCCGCCGCCTGCGGCCGGGCGAGGTCGAACCTCGCATCGAGCCGTGCTTGGGAGGCGTGCGCGAAGACCTGTCGTACCCCAGCGGGCATTCGGCGTATGGATACGCGACGGCCTATCTGCTGATCGAACTCGCGCCGGAGCGGCGCGACGCGTTGCTCGCGCGCGCCGACGAGTTCGCGCGTCAGAGGATGGTGTGCGGCGTGCACTTTCGCAGCGACATCGACTCGGGACGCCAGGGCGCGCAATGGCTGGTCGCACACATGCTCTCGAGCCAGCGATACACGGACGACGTAGCAGCGGCGGCGCTGGAGCTGCGGAGCGCCCTCGCCGCGCGCCCGAAATAGCTAGCCGGGCTCCGACGAAAAGAAGCGCTTCACGCCTTCGAAGAACCCCGCGCCGCGCGGCGTGTGTTTCGCGCCGTCCTTCTTCAACGACTCTTCGAACTTGCGCAGCATCTCTTTCTGCTCGCCGCTCAGGTTCACCGGAGTCTCGACCGCGACACGACAGAACAGATCGCCGCGCGCGCCGCCGCGCACCGGCTTCACGCCCTTGTCGCGCAGGCGGAAGACGCGACCGGACTGCGTCTCCGCGGGAATCTTGAGCGAGACGTGGCCGTCGAGCGTGGGCACATCGACGCTGCCGCCGAGCACGGCCGTTGCGAAACTGACGGGCACATCGCACGACAGATGCTCGCCGTCGCGCTCGAAGAGCTCGTGCTCGCGCACGTGCATTTCGACGTAGAGGTCGCCGGGCGGACCGCCATTGCGTCCCGCCTCGCCCTCACCGGACAACCGGATGCGATCGCCCGTATCGACACCCGCCGGAATCTTCACGGCGAGACGCTTGCTGCGAGGAATGCGGCCCTGGCCGAGACAGGTATCGCAAGGATTGGTGATGACCGTTCCGGTGCCGCGACACTTCGGACACGGTTGCTGGAGCTGGAAAAAGCCCTGTGAGATGCGCACGGATCCCGCGCCGTTGCAGGTGTCGCAGGTCTGTGGCTTGTGGCCCTTCGCCGCGCCACTGCCGCCGCAGGTGTCGCACTCCATGAGCCTGGCGACGTCGATCTCCGCCGAGTGCCCGAACACCGCCTGGTTCAGATCGAGCTCGAGCTCGTATTTGAGATCGGCGCCGCGGTAGACCTGGCGGCCACCGCCACCGCGACGTCCGCCGCCGAAGATGTCGCCGAACATCTCGCCAAACATCTCGCCGAATGCATCCCCGCCAGCCGAGCCACCCCGTCCGCCGTGACGCTGGGCATCGATGCCCGCGTGACCGTGCTGGTCGTAGACGGCGCGCTTGTCCGCCTCCGAGAGAATTTCGTAGGCCTCTTTGGCCTCCTTGAATTTCTCTTCGGCGTCCTTGTCACCGGGATTGCGGTCCGGGTGGAATTTCATGGCAAGACGACGGTACGCCTTCTTGACGTCGGCCTCCGTCGCGGTGCGCGCCAGGTCGAGCACCTTGTAATAGTCGCGTTTCGACATGTGAAGTCGTCCCCTCCCGGGACGAGATTCTAGTTAGGCTTTCTTGTTGTCCTTCACTTCCTCGAACTCCGCATCGACCGCGTCGTCGTTCCCCTTTCCGGAAGAACCCGCGCCGCCCCCGGCCGACGCATCCGGGCCCGCACCGCCGCCTTGAGCCGCCTGCGCCTGCTGCGCGATGTTGGAAGCCGCGGCCATGAGCGCCTCGCCCTTCTTGTCGATGGCGGCCTTGTCGTCGCCCTTGAGCACGCTACGCAGATCCGACAACGCGGACTCGACCTTGGCCCTTTCCTCGGGCGCGACCTTGTCGCCGAGATCCTTGAGCGATTTCTCCACCGCATGCGCGAGCTGCTCGGCGCGATTGCGGGAGTCGACCAGCTCACGGGTCTTCTTGTCTTCCTCGGCGTGCGCTTCGGCGTCGGACACCATGCGCTTGATCTCGTCCTCGGACAGACCCGAGTTCGCCTTGATGATGATCTTCTGTTCCTTGCCCGTGGTCTTCTCTTTCGCGGTCACGTGCATGATGCCGTTCGCATCGATGTCGAACGTGACTTCGATCTGCGGCTGACCGCGCGGCATCGGCGGAATGTCCGTCAGATCGAATTTGCCGAGCGACTTGTTGTCCGCGGCGCGCGTGCGCTCGCCCTGCAGGACGTGGATCGTCACGGCCGGCTGCGCATCCGAGGCGGTCGAATACGTCTTCGTCGCCTTGGTCGGGATAGTCGTGTTCTTCTCGATGACCTTGTCGACCACGGAGCCTTCGGTTTCGATGCCGAGCGACAGCGGCGTCACGTCGAGCAGCAACACGTCCTTCACGTCGCCCGAGAGCACGCCCGCCTGGATCGCGGCGCCGACGGCGACCGCCTCATCCGGGTTCACGTCCTTGCGCGGCTCCTTGCCGAAGAAGTCCTTCACGTACTTTTGCACGAGCGGCATGCGCGTCTGACCGCCGACGAGGATCACCTCGGCGATGTCCTGCGTGCCGATGCCCGCATCCTTGAGCGCCGTGCGGCAGGGATCGATCGTGCGCTTCACGAGTTCCTCGACGAGGCCCTCGAGCTTCGCGCGCGTGAGCTTGATGTTGAGGTGCTTCGGACCCGACGCGTCCGCCGTGATGTACGGCAGGTTCACGTCGGTCTGCTGGCTCGAGGACAACTCGATCTTCGTCTTCTCGGCGGCCTCTTTCAGTCGTTGCACGGCGAGCGGGTCCTTGCGCACGTCGACGCCGGACTCCTTGAGGAACTCGTCCGCGAGGAAGTTGATGATGCGGTTGTCGAAGTCCTCGCCACCCAGGAAGGTGTCGCCGTTGGTAGATAGGACCTCGAACTGGCGCTCGCCGTCGATCTCGGCGATCTCGATGACCGACACGTCGAACGTGCCGCCACCCAGGTCATACACGACGATCTTGCGATCCTTGCCGGCCTTGTCGAGACCGTAGGCCAGCGCGGCGGCCGTCGGCTCGTTGATGATGCGCTTCACTTCGAGACCCGCGATGCGGCCGGCGTCCTTGGTCGCCTGGCGCTGCGAGTCGTTGAAGTACGCGGGGACGGTGATCACGGCCTCGGTGACTTCCTCGCCGAGGAAATCTTCCGCCGTCTTCTTCATCTTCATGAGCACGCGCGCGGACACTTCCGGCGGCGCCATCTTCTTGCCCTGGGCTTCCACCCACGCGTCGCCGTTGTCGGCCTTCACGATCTTGTAGGAGACCATGTTGATGTCTTTCTGAACTACCTGGTCGTCGAAGCGGCGGCCGATGAGGCGCTTCACCGCGAAGAGCGTGTTCTGCGGATTCGTGACCGCCTGGCGCTTCGCCGACTGCCCGACGAGGACTTCGTTGTCCTTCGTGAACGCGACGATCGACGGCGTGGTGCGATCACCCTCGCTGTTCTCGACGACGCGCGGCTTGCCGCTGTCCATGATCGCGACGCAGGAGTTCGTGGTGCCCAGATCGATGCCAATTACCTTGCCCATATCAAATGCTCCGAAAATGTCAGTTCAAACCTGGCCCCTTTCTGGAGGCCCGACCCATGAGTTTCAAGAATCCCGAGAATCAGTGCTGCCCGTATTACGAACGCGGGGCCGCTACGACGACGCGCGCGGGGCGCAGCAGCCTGCCGTTCAAGGTGTAGCCACGCTGGATGACCGCGAGCACGGTGTTCGGCGCGGCGTCGCTCGGCTGCGCCATCATCGCTTCGTGAAGCTCCGGATTGAACGGCTTCCCTTCCGGATTCACTTCTTCGATCTGCGCCTTCTCGAACGCCTTCGAGAGCAGGCGCAACGTCGCGTTCTGGCCTTCGACGAGGCTCGCGACATCGGCTTTCCCAGCGTTGGCCCCCGAGGCATTTTGAACGGCGAGCTCGAGCGAGTCCTTCACGCCGACGAGCTCCTGCGCGAATCGCTCGACCGCGAACTGACGCGCGCTCTCGAGATCCTTCGCGGCGCGCTTGCGCACATTGTCGACGTCAGCCAGCGCGCGCAGATACTGCTCCCAGTGGTTCTTCGCCCGCTCTTCGGATGCCGCGAGCTCGATCTGCAGGCGCTCGAGCTCTACCAGCGCGACCGCCGTCTCCGGCAGGACCTGAGTCTTCTCGTCGGGCCCACCGATCTGGGTGTCGGAATTCGGATCGCTCATCAATAGACCTCGATGGAAAACAGGGAGTTGCACAAAGCCTGCGCGGCTTTGTGGGCGCCGATTACGGGAATTCAAGGCGGATTTGGAAAAAATCTAGCGGCGTGCGAGGGCCGCCCCGAGGATCTTTGCGGTCACGTCGACGATGGGGATGACGCGTTCGTACGCCATGCGCGTCGGGCCGATGACCCCGATGACGCCAACCACTTCGTTGTCCGCGCTGTAGGGCGCCGTCACCATGCTCACGTCATCGAGGATGCGATAGCCCGATTCCTGGCCGATGAAGATCTGCACGCCGTCGGCGCGCAAGCTGTGGTCGAGCAGGTTGAGGATGTCGCGCTTCTCATTGAAGGCTTCGAAGAGACGGCGAAGTTTGTCGACCGATGACAGCTCGCCCGCGCCCATGAGGTTCGTCTCGCCCGCCATCACATATTCCATACGATTCGGGTTCGGATTGTCCGTCTCGAAGACGCGCTCCGCCACATTGATCGCGTCTTTCATGAGCGAGTTCATCGTCTCTCGCGCTTCCTGCATTTCGCGCAGGATGTCCTGGCGCACTTGTGTCAGCGTCTTGCCGCGGCAGCGTTCAGAGAGAAGATTCGCGGCACGCCGCAGCTCGTCGGCGGTGTGGTAGCGCTCGAGCTGGATGATGCGGTTCTGAACCTCGCGGTCGTTGAACACGAGCACGACGAGCGCGCGGTTGTCCGAGAGACCGACGAACTCGATCTGGGTGATCGACGACTGCGGCGCGCGCGGCAACGTGACGACGCCCGCGAGCCGCGTGACGCTCGACAGGAGCTGCGAGGCGGCGGCGACCATCGCCTTCGAGTCGTCGCGTGCCGAATCGAGCTTGCGCCGCAACTCGACGAACACCGGATCTTCCTCGCCGGGCGTGCGCGACTTCAGCAACGAATCCACGAAGAAGCGGTATCCCTTGTCGGTGGGAATGCGCCCCGCCGAGGTGTGAGGCGAACTCACGAATCCGAGCGATTCGAGGTCGGACACGATGTTGCGGATGGTCGCCGACGACAGAGAGAGGCCCGACTCACGCGACAGGGAACGGGAGCCGACCGGCTGACCGTCGCGGATGTAGCTGCCGACGAGCACCCGGAGCAGCAACTGTTCGCGCTCGGACAATGATTCGTCGGAAGTCTCGTTCGTCACTGGGAAAACCTACCTAAGCGCCATTCTGGCCGTCAAGGAACACAAACCCCTGTCATTCAAAGGTTTTCGATGTGATTCAGCGCATTGGCCGTCCCGGGGGGCCGTGCTACAAAGTGACATGGCTCTACCGGCGCAAGCTTGCGCGCTAATAGGCCGATTCAGCGACGCTCGCGTCGCCGAATCCGCGTTGACTCTACTCCCGCATCTGAAGAAGCGTGGGGTTCGTGCGCTATTGCCCGAGTCCGACCCTCTCGACGCCCCGGCGGGCCTGGTCGAGCGGATTCCCGAAGACCAGATCGCCGACGCCGCGGATCTCGTGGTCTCGATTGGTGGCGATGGCACTCTCCTCTACGCCGCGCGGCTCGTATGTCATCGCGACGTGCCGCTCATCGGCATCAACCGCGGCCGCCTGGGTTTCCTGACGGACGTATTGCCGCAAGACATCCTGGCGTCGGTCGACGCCGCCATCGAAGGCCGCTGCGAGCGCGACGAACGCGCGATGCTCGAAGCCCGCATCGTCGACACGCGCGGGACAGTGACCAGCGCGCACGCGCTCAACGATGTCGTGCTCCAGAAGTGGGAAACCGGCCGCATGCTCGATTTCGAAACGTGGATCGACGGCATCTACGTGAACTCGCATGGCGGCGACGGACTCGTTGTCGCGAGCTCGACCGGCTCCACCGCGTACGCCCTCTCCTGTGGCGGTCCCATCATCGCGCCCCATCTCGACGTTCTCGTTCTCGCGCCGATCTGTCCGCACACCCTGTCGGACCGGCCGATCGTCGTGTCCGGGCGCTCCGTGATCACTGTGAAGCTGATGGATCGGCCGGACACGCGCGCGCACATCACCTGCGATGGCGTGCCATTGGGCGAGCTTCTGGCCGGAGACCGCCTCGAGATCCACCCGACATCGCGAAAGATCACGCTGTTGCACCCGAACAAGTTCGAGTACTACCGCCTGCTGCGCTCCAAGCTTCATTGGGGACGCGGCGGTTTCAACAAATCCGAGTGAGCCATGCTGACCCATCTGCAGATTCGTGATTTCGCCATCATCGATGGTCTCGAGCTCGAGGTGCGTGCCGGACTCACGGTCCTGAGCGGAGAAACGGGCGCCGGCAAATCCATCATCGTCGACGCGCTCGCGCTGCTCGCGGGCGGCAAAGGCGGCGCGGAGGTCGTGCGCGCGAATGCCGAGCGGGCGGAACTGTCCGCCACCTTCGACATCCGCAAATCCGCGCAGCCGTTGCGCGAGTTGCTCGCGGAGCAATCGATCGAAGCCGGCGACGAGCTCACGGTGCGCCGCGTGATCTCGAATGACGGAAGGTCGCGCGGTTACCTCAACGGGGTTTCGGTGCCGGTCACTCTGCTGCGCGATGTCGGCACGCATATTATTGATATCCACGGGCAGCACGAATTCCAGTCGCTGGGTCGTGTCAGCGCGCAGCGCGAGCTGCTCGACGAGTTCGGCAAGCACATCGAGCTCGCCGACGGCGTGCGCGATGCGTACAAGAACTGGGTCGGCTACGTGAACCGGTCGTCGGAGCTCGAAGGCAAGGCGCGCGATCGCGACTCGCAGATCGAACGCTTGCGCCACGAAACGAGCGAGCTCAAGGCACTCGATCTCAAGCAAGGCGAAGTCGCGCAGCTCACGGAAGAGCGAACCCGGCATTCGAACCGCGGCCGCCTCGCGGAAGCGGCGCAGACCGCGGTCGGCCTGCTGTACGACTCCGACGAGGGCAACGCGCACGCGACCGCCTCGCGCGCGCTCGCCGGCATCAAGACGCTCTCGAGCGTCGATCAGCGGCTCGCGAAAGTGATCCCGCTCGTCGACGAGGCCACGATCCAGATTCGCGAAGCGGCGCGCGAGCTCTCGCGCTACCTCGAGACCCTCGACATCGACCCGGCTCGCCAGGAGACGGTCGAGCGCCGGCTCGCCGCGATCGAAGAACTGTCCCGCAAACATCGCGTCCCCGCCGCCGAGCTCGCGGGCCGCCTTCAGCTTCTCGAGAAGCAACTCGCCGAACTCGACAGCGCGGACAACGATCTCAATGCGCTCAAGAAGCAGCAGGCAGAAGCGCTCGAGGTCTATCGCAAGCTCGCCTCGCAACTGTCGGCGTCGCGACAAACCGCGGCCCGTGCGCTCTCGAAAGACGTGACGGCGCGTATGCAGACATTGGGCATGGCTGGCGGCGGCTTTCTCATCGACGTGAATCCCGCCAACGAGCCGGCGGCCCATGGCGTCGACGCCGTCGAGTTTCGCGTCAAGACGAATCCGGGCCAACCGCCGCGACCACTCGCCAAAGTGGCTTCGGGTGGCGAGCTCTCGCGGTTGTCACTCGCGGTGCAGGTCGCGTGCTCCGCGAAGGACGCGCGCTGCATGGTGTTCGACGAAGTGGATTCGGGCGTTGGCGGCGCGGTGGCCGAGATCGTCGGTCGCGAGCTCAAGGCGATCGGCTTCTCGGGCCAGGCGCTGTGCGTCACCCACCTGCCGCAGGTCGCGAGCCAGGGACACCATCAGTTGCGTGTGACGAAACTCACCGACGGCAAGACGACGCGCACGACGATCACCGACCTCACCTACGACGAGCGCATCGAGGAAATCGCGCGCATGTTGGGCGGCAAGGAAATCACCGGCAAGGCGCGCGACCACGCGCGCGAGATGCTGCAGATGGCGGGAAGCCCGGATCAGAAGGCGCGCAGCGGCGCCGCAGCCAAGCGCAAGGCCTAGCTGTTCTTCGAAACCTTGTGGGACGGGCAGCCCGGCTTGTGGCAGTGCCCGTAAAGCGTCATCGCGTGGTCGCGCAGCTCGTAGCCCAGGCGCTTCGCGATCGCTTCCTGCCGTTCCTCGATCTCGTCGTCCATGAACTCTTCCACCCGGCCGCAGTCCAGACACACGATATGGTCGTGGTGCGTACCCTGGTTGAGCTCGAAAACGGCCATGCCATCTTCGAAATGGTGGCGCGAGACCAGACCCGCCGCCTGAAACTGCGTCAGGACGCGGTAAACCGTTGCGAGACCGATGTCCTCGTTCCCTTCGATCAATCTCTTGTAGATGCCCTCGGCCGACATGTGGCGGGTCGGGCTGGACTCGAGGATCTCGAGGATTTTCAGCCGCGGACCCGTGACTTTGAGTCCGGCCTTGCGCAGGTCTTTACTTTCCAAATCAATCCTCCAAAAACCTTGCGATATGATGCGCCACCATGAAACTCGTTGCACTACGAATCACCCTTCTGGCCACGGCCACCCTCGCCGCTTCGGGCTGCGTCTACAAGATGGCGATCCAGCAGGGAAACTACCTCGTCGCTGAGTCCGTCTCGCAGCTCAAGGAAGGCATGACGCGCAGCCAGGTGCGCTTCCTGCTCGGCACACCGATGGTGCCCGTTGCCTTCGATGATTCGCGCTGGGATTACTACTACTTCTTCTCTTCCCGCCACATCGACCAGCCGCTGAAGCGGCGCCTGACGGTGTATTTCGCGGACGACAAAGTGCAGCGCTTCGAGAACATCGGCGTGCCCACGCAGACCGACCTCGAGCAGCTCGAGCGCGATCTCAAGCGCGCGATCGCCGAGAACAAGAAGAACCAGCGCAAGCCGGGGTTCTTCAAGCGGATCTTCGGACGCGACGCGCCCGCCGAGTCGACGCAATCCGAATCGTCTAGCGCTTCGGAAGCCGAGAAGACGCCGGACCCGGTGCCGCCCGCCGCGCCGCAGCCCGCGCCCGCCGGGACACCTTCGGGTCCGACCTGAGGGGCCGGTAGATTTCGATGCGATCGCCGTCGTGCGGCACCGCATCGCGCCCGCAAGGCTCTCCGAAAATTCCGACATCGGCGTCCCAGGGCACGGCCTCGTCGTGAGCCTGAGCGCGCGCGGCCACCAGCGCCGCGGCCACGTCGGCATCGTCCGCGAGCGCGACACTCCACGACCATTGCCGCTCCGGCAACGCGTACACGACGAGGCAGGTCTTCATCGTCGCACTAGCTACTATCTATTGAAGGATTCTGGCCCGAGCGCTGCTGCCGCGCCCGCGCGACGAAGGCATCGACCAGCGACGCCGCCGTGCTTTCGAACAGCGGCTCGAACATCGCGCCGGTGACGCGATTCGCAAACTCGAAACGCATCTCGAGCTCCACGCGGCAGCCGAGGTCGCCCAGAGGGGTGAGCGTCCAGAGTCCCTCGAGCACCCGGAACGGGCCGCTCACGAGTTGCATGAGGATGCGGCGGTCGGGTTCGAGCAGGTTGCGAGTGGTGATGTCCATGCGCAGCGGACCGCGCTTGATCGACAGCGTGGCGACGCGCTCGTTTCCCAGCTGCGACTCGATTCGAACGCCCACGATCCCGGGCACGAACTCGGGATAACGCTCGATGTCGTTGATGAGCCGGTACATGTGCGCCGGCGATTCCGCGATCAGGGCAGATTTCTTGACCTCACGCATGCCCCATTTTTACACGGCTCGCATGCGTACAATGCGCGAAACCGCCCATGAGCAAACACGACAAAGAAACCCCGCGTCTCATCGCCGAAAACCGCAAGGCGCGCTACGACTACTTCATCGAGCAGCGCTTCGAGGCGGGCCTCGTTCTCGAAGGCTGGGAGGTCAAGTCCATGCGCGCGGGCAAGGCGCAGATCGCCGAGGGCTATGTCTACCTCAAGAACGGCGAGGCATTCCTGTTCGGCGCGCAGATCACGCCGCTGACCACCATCTCGACGCACGTGACGCCGGAACCCAAGCGCACGCGCAAACTACTGCTGAACAAGTCCGAGCTGGCGCGCCTGATCGGCAGCGTCGAGCGCGAGGGTTACACACTCGTCCCGCTCGACCTGCACTGGAAGGAAGGCCGCGCCAAACTCGAAGTCGGACTCGCCAAGGGCAAGAAGCAGCACGACAAGCGCGACACCGAAAAAAAACGCGACTGGGCGCGCGACAAGGCGCGGATCCTGCGCAGGGGCTGACTACCAGCGCGACTGCTGATATATCGGTGGTTAGCTCCCGGGAGGTTTTCGTGCAGAAATATGTCCGCCGCGCGGCGATCGTCGCCGTTTCCGCCATCACAGGAATCGCCGCCACGCTGAACGACGCGTATGCGGCGCCCGCGCCCGTCGAGGCGTATGCCAATCGTCCGGCGATGATCGACGTGGATCTCAATCCCGCCGGTACGAAGCTCGCATTCCTCGAAGATGTGGGCGGCAGTCCGCGCGTCGTCATCCACGACCTGGTCGCGAAGAAAGACGTGCGCACGTTGAACTCGCCGAAGAGCCTCAACCTGCACGCGGTTGTCTGGGCCAATGACGAGACACTGCTGATCCAGAAGAGCACTACCGAATCGCTGATGCTGGGCTCCGGACGAACGGAGGTCTTCAAGAACTGGCGTTGGGCCGCGATCGACGCTGGTGGCGGTCCCGAGCGACTCCTGATCACGGGCAATCTCGTCCGCACCCGCACCGCAAAGCCGGGCAAGGTTTTCATGGCCTCCGCTGACTTCTCGGTCGCCACCTATCGACGGAGCACGGGCTCGAGACTCGCCGGCGGTCGCAAGGACGATGGGTGGATCTCGCGTCTCTTTGAGGTGGATCTCGCGACGGGCGAAGCAAAGATCCTGGAGGACGGAACGCCATACACCGCGGGCTGGCTCGCCGACGAATCCGGCGAGCTAATCGTGCGGGTCGACTTCAATCCCAAAACCGACCAATACACGATCCTCACCCGCGAAGGCGGAGGCTGGCAAAAGCTGCATGCCGCAACAAAGTGCGGTTACCTCGGCCTTGCCGGATTCGAGTTGGACAACAGCGCCGTACTTGCGACTGGCGAGCTTTGCGGCGAATCGCGAACCAAGGTCTTTGCGTTGCCGCTGGATGGCTCGCCGAAGAGAATCGTCGCGGAACATCCCGAGCACGATGTTGGCGGTTTGATTCGCGATCCTTACGACGGCCGACTGTTGGGATACACGTTGGGCGGGAGCGACGCATCGACGCACTGGCTCGATGCGCAGGGAGAGAAACGGGCAGCGGGACTTCACCGAACCTTTGCGAACAGCACCGTGACAATTGTCAGCCGTTCCGCGAACGGACGGCGCATCGTCGTCATGACCGAGAACGAGCAGCAGCCGCCCATCTACTTCCTGGTCGACTACGACGCCAAGTCCGCCGACATCATCAACGAGAGATATCCGAAACTCGCCGGCGTCAAACTCGGCGAAGTCCGTGCATTCACATACGAAGCTCGCGACAAGTATTCGCTGTTCGCGTACCTGACCTTGCCGCCCGACGGTGGCGACAAAGGATTGCCGCTGATCATCCTGCCGCACGGCGGTCCCGAGAGTCACGATCGGCCGGGCTTCGATTGGCTGGCGCAGTTCCTCGCGTCGCGCGGCTACGCGGTGTTGCAGCCACAGTTCCGTGGATCGAGTGGATTCGGAAAGGCGCACGCGGACGCAGGCCGGCGGCAGTGGGGGCTGCGGATGCAGGACGACTTGACGGATGCCGTCAGTGCCGCGGTCGCGCGCGGCATCGCCGATGCGAAGCGTGTGTGCATCGTGGGCTGGAGTTACGGCGGTTATGCCGCGTTGGCCGGCGCCGCGTTCACTCCCGACGTCTACGCATGCGCCGCGAGCATCGCGGGCGTGTCGAACCTTCCGGCCATGCTCACCTACGAGACGAAAACCAGCGGCGACGAGTCCGATTCTCTCGACTACTGGAAGGAACACATCGGTTCCGTTAGCGATCCGAACGTCATCGCGAAGTCTCCATCGCGCAGCGCAGCGACCGTTCGCGCACCCGTCCTGCTTTTGCATGGCACGGACGACACGGTAGTTCCGGTCGAACAGTCCCGGCTCATGGCAAGTGCCCTCGAAGTCGCGAAAAAACCATTCTCTCTGGTCGAGTTGCCCGGAAACGATCACGGGCTGCTCGAGAGCGTGACTCGCGTCCGGATGGCGACCGAGCTCGAAAAATTCCTCGCGCAGCACCTGGCCGCGACATCGGCGACTACCGCGCAGACCACGAACTGACATGCCGGGCCGCCGCCCGCCCGTCTTGCAGACGGCACGGCCGCCCGCATGTATGCTCCTCGGGCTTTTACGGGGGCGACCGGTTTCGACGTGGGTTATGAACCGTGAGAGGCGTACCGAGGGTGTAAAGACCTCGTAAATCCCTTTGCAAATCATAGTTGCCAACGACGACAACTACGCTCTAGCTGCCTAGTCGCAGCTGACCCCAGGACCAGTAGGTGCCTATGCCTCTGAAACCTGGGTCGCGTTCATAGGATCGCGGTTCCGTGTGCTACGGGCGGAACCGTTAAGAGTCACTGTAGCTGGCTGGACGTCTTCCCTGCTCTTCGGGTAGCGGACAGTAAGAA
>JAYTOK010000002.1:0-2779 GCA_043747835.1 Pseudomonadota bacterium
GGCGTCGGGCGGGCGATAGCGGGCTTGGCGCGTTCGCGGTGGCGCGGTCTTCGCTAGGGCGCGCTCCTTCGTCGCGAGGTCGGCGTGCAGATAGATCTCAGTTGTCTCGATGGACTCGTGACCGAGCCAGAGCGCGATCGTAGAGCGATCCGTGCCGGCGTGGAGAAGCAACATGGCGCTCGTATGGCGCAGGACATGCGGCGAGAGATTCTTGACGGCAAGTGATGGACACTTCTTGGCGGCACGTACGCGATGCACCTCGACAAGATGCTCGACAGCATCGCGGCTCATGGGTCCACAGCGGCGACTGAGAAAGAGAGGACTGGTAGGTGGCGTGCCATACCGATCGCGGAGGTAAGCGCGAAGCGCGCCGACAGTCTGGGCGGTGAGCGGAGTGATGCGTTCCTTGCGGCCTTTTCCGCGACAGCGCACGTGCGCACCGCCGCGATCGAGGCGGACATCTTCGAGCGTGAGTGCGGTGATCTCGGAGACACGCAGCCCGGTCTGGAGTGCGAGGAGCAGGAGCGCGTAATTGCGACGGCCGAGAAGCGTCGCCTGGTCAGGCGCGGCGAGGAGCGCCTCGAATTCTGGACGGGTCAGGAAGGCGACGAGCTTCTTCTCGGTGCGCTTGTGAGGGATCGCGAGCACCCGCTGGATGAGCGCGGCATGCGAAGGCTCGCGGAGAGCGACATAACGGAAGAAGGAGTGCAAGGCGGCGAGTCGCGCGTTTCGTGTAGAGATGGCGTTGCGGCGCTCCTTCTCGAGATGAGCAAGGAACCGGACGATGAAAGGCGCACCGAGATCCGTCAGCGCGAGTGCAGAAGGCGCCTTGCGGAGGTCGTCCATGGCGAAGGTGAGGAGCAGTCGAAACGTGTCCCGATAGGCGGCGATAGTGTGTGGGCTGGCGTGTCGTTGTTGCCGAAGGCGGTCGGTGAAGAACGCTTCGAGCATCGGCGCGAGCGTGCTCACGGGAGCACCCCAAGGGTACGCTGAACCCTGCGAGCGATGAGCGCCATGAGCTCCGGGGTTGCGGACACATACCAGTATGTTGATGACGGATCGCGATGGCCGACGTAGGTCGAGAGTGCGGGCATGCGGGAGTCGACATCGACGCCCTGCTGATGCCACTGGAGAATCGTCCGGACGATGAACGTATGTCGCAGATCGTGAACGCGGGCCTTGGCGCGGCGAATGCCGGCAAGACGAAGGAGTCGTGCGAACGTGCTGTGCACGTTGTTGTAAATGAGCCGTGTACCGGCGAGGGAGACGAAGAAGCTTGGTGAGCGCGGGTGCGGATGGGCGTGGTCGCGCTGCTTTGCGTAGCGACGGAGCGCGCGCACGACTGATGTATGCAAGACCACCTCGCGGGATTTTCCGAACTTGCTCTCGCGGATGATGATGAGTTGATTGGGCCAGTCGACATCGCCGTCGTCGAGGCGAATGGCCTCGCCAATGCGTAAGCCCGATGCGGCGACGAGGCCCAAGAGAGTTTCATACGTCGCACGTCGGAACAGTAATCCCTTGGTGATTCGGGATGGCATCTCGCGGGCAGCTCGCAGCAAGCGCGCAATTTCATCGGACGAGTAGATCGATGGCGTCGTACGGCGGCCGTAGCGCGGCAGCAGGTCGCGCGGGGGGACCTGATGGCGAGCCTCGATCAAGTGAGCGTGCTTGGCCAACCCGCGTACGACCGATAGCTTCGACGCCCACCACGATGGATGGGCATCGGCGGGCTGTTTTGCCCATGCGAGCGCGAGCTCGGTGGTGATGAACGTGCGTTGCTCGGCACGCAGGAACGACACGAACTTCGTGAGCAGCCAGGCCTCGCGCTCGGCCTTAAACCCGAGCTTTCGCCGCAAGTCGAGGTACTCGGCGAGGAGCTTCGATAGCGACTTCATGACTGCGCTCCCGGCCAGGGTTGCACGAGTGCGCGAAGCGCACGGCGATCGACCTTCGCGTAGATCGCCGTGGTACTCGTGCTCGCATGGCGAAGCACATCGCCGATGTCCGAGAGGGATGCGCCGCGGCGAAGCATTTCGGTAGCCGCGGTGTGTCGTAGTCGGTGCGGCCTGACGGGCGCGATGCCCGCGCGTTGGGAGGCGGTGAAGACCGGCGCACCGACGCCCCGCAGCGGTCGATATGGCGCATGAACGCGCAGGAAGACTCCGCGAACATCCACGCGAGGGCGGCGAAGCAGATACGCGCTGATGGCACAGCCGACATCGTGAGGAATTGGAAGCTCGGCGGTCTTCTTTCCCTTGCCGCGAACGATCATTACACCGTGTGGCCAGTCAAAGTCGTCGAGCGTGAGCGCGCAGACTTCGCACTGACGCAGGCCCAGGCGCGCGAGCAGGACGAGGATGGCATAGTCGCGCTTGCCGACCAGCGTCCTGCGGTCGCAGCTCGCGAGCATGCGCTGCACGTCCGAGGCTGCGATCCCGCGGGGGAGCGTCCGATCACGCCATGAGGGCGTCGATGGAATCGCCGCCGACAGATCGCGCGTGACAAAGCCATCGACGAACAGAAAGCGAAGCAGACTGCGCAGGTTGCTGCCAATGCCTCCAAGCGATCTCCGGTGCGTGCGCCCCATCTCGCGAAGGAACGCGCGCACGTCTGCAGCGCGGAGCGCGCGGATTTTTGCGCGCGTCGAACTCTTCCCTAGAAAACGCGCAGCCGTTTCGACGCGCTGCCGGATCGTGGACGATGCGAGTGCACGCTCATGCGTCAGATGATTCGAGTAGCAAGTGAGTACCCGCTCGAGAGTGCTTCTCGGTCTGAG
>JAYTOK010000003.1:0-1658 GCA_043747835.1 Pseudomonadota bacterium
GCGGCACGAGGCCGTCGAACACGAAGATCTCGCGGCCGTCGACGCTGGCTGTGCGCGAAGGCGCCGTCACATCGCCTTCTCCGCCAGCGGCGGCGCGGCGCAATAGGCGCGTAGATAGTCATCGTGCATGGGAAAACTCTGGACGAGCTTCTGCACGTCGGAGCTGATGAGATCGAGGCGGCGCGTGAGCTCCGCTTCACTCGGCATGTTCGCGAATGGGTGAAAGTTCTTAGGCCTGACTCCCTGGCCGTTGTACACGGCGAACCAGCTTTGTTCGCGGAACAGGTCGCCGGGCACCGCGACGATGTTCGCGCTCTCTTTATACATCTCCCACTTCTGCCGCAGCGAATCCGGAATCTTGATCGCCCGGCAATGGCGCCAGAATGGCGTGTCGTCGCGCGCGCCGGCGTTGTAGTGGAGCACCAGGAAGTCACGAGTCTCTTCGAATTCCACCAGCGCCATCGCGTTGTATTTGTCGATGGTTTCCTGGTCGAACGTGTCACCGGGAAACAGGAACATGAGCCGCGCGATAGCCGACTGGATGAAATGGATGCTGGTCGATTCCAGGGGCTCCAGGAATCCACTCGCGAGCCCGAGCGAAACCACGTTCTTTTTCCAGGGCTCCTTGCGAATGCCGGTCACGAAGCGCAGCGGCCTCGGGGTGGCGCGCGCCGTACCGTCGAGCCGGGTCAGCAGCAGGGTCGCCGCTTCGTCGTCGCCGATGAACTCGCTGCAATAGACGTAGCCGTTGCCGATGCGGTGTTGCAGCGGTATGCGCCACTGCCAGCCGGCTTCGCGCGCCGTGGATCGTGTGTAGGGAGTGGTGGTCGCCAGGCGATCGCAGGGTACGGCCATGGCGCGGTTGCATGGCAACCACTCGCTCCAGTCGCGGTAACCCGATTTCAGCGTCTGCTCGATGAGAAGTCCGCGAAAGCCGGAGCAGTCGATGAAGAAATCTCCGCTGATCACGCGTCCGTCGGTGAGCTGCACCGATTCGATGAAGCCGTCGCCGGCGCGCTGCTTCACTTCGACGATGCGGCCCTCGTGGCGCTTCACGCCACGGGCTTCCGCGAACTTGCGCAGGTACGCGGCGTACAAGCCGGCATCGAAGTGATAGGCGTAGGAATGCGCGGGCAGCGGCGAGCGATCCGGCGGCAGCGGCGGAGAGTATCGGCCCGCGTGCGCCGCGGTCGCCGCGATGTTGAACGCGTCTTCGTGGAGCTTGCCACCAAGCGCGCGATATCGCAGCCAGAAATGGTGGAAGAAAATGCCGTGCATCTGCACACCGTACGGGCCGAACGGGTGGATGTATCTGTGCCCGAGCCGCGTCCAGTCGACGAACTCGATGCCGAGCTTGATGCTCGCCTGCGTCGCGCGCATGAACTCCGGCTCATCGATGCCGAGCGTGCGATTGAAATCCATGATGGGCGGAATGGTGGCTTCGCCCACGCCGACCGTGCCGATCTCGTCCGACTCGACGACGTCGATGGTGTAGCCGCCACCCGCGAGCAGCTTGCCGAACGCGGCCGCGGCCATCCAGCCCGCGGTGCCACCGCCCACCACCACCACTCGCTTCACTGTTCCCTGCATTACCGCGTGCCTCGTGCGCCGAACCGTTGTACGAATTCCATGTGGCGCGGCATCGATTCGGCGAGCCG
>JAYTOK010000004.1:0-3457 GCA_043747835.1 Pseudomonadota bacterium
GTCGGCCGGTTCGACGGCGAGTACCACGCGTTTACCGATATCAACGTTCACCGCGTATGGCTGCTACAGCGCCGAGACGGCGGCCCGTGGCGCATCACGGGGAGCCACGGGTTGTGAGGAGGGAGATCATGCGCAAGCCGATCACGTTCATCGTCGCGTTCCTCGTCACCGCGTTCCTGTTCGGTACGCGCGTCGCGAACGCGGGCTACGACGCGCGAGCTTCAGAGCTCCGCGAGATCCTCAAAAGGAAGGACCTTCGCGACGACAAGGAGCGCGAGGTTCTGACCAAAGCACTCGACGACTACCTGAAGAATCGCCAGGAGTGCCTGGAGGCCCTGGTAAGGATCATCGAGGCGTCGAGCTCCGACGCAAACCAGGAACAAGTCTGGCTCTCTCGCATCGACGGCTGCCGCGATGGTGTCGCCCGGTTCGGCGACTCGGTGAAAGCGATCCCTGACACGCCAAGTATCGGCGCGTTCAATTTCCTCGGCGTAAGCCAGGTCGAGGAGGTCAACTTCTTCACGAACCTGACGAAGGCAAAGATCGGGGAGCGGCGCGACAAGATCGTCGTGAAAGTGTCCGTACGCTGGAGCACAGGTCCAGATTCCGAGCTTCGCGACAGGCTGAGCCGGCGCCGCCGACGACGATCGTCGGATGCCCAAATCCCTACCTGATCCCGATTCGACGTGGACCGACGACGACGCGAGAACCGTGCTCGCTGCGTGGCGGCGAACCAAGCAGCCGCTCGGAACGTTCGCCCGCGCGAACGGACTCGTGGCGAACCGCCTCTACTGGTGGCGGAAGCGCCTGAAGGAACCAGCGACGGCGATCACCTTCGCGCCTGCCGAGGTCGTCAGCGAGGTGGAGGTCGCGATCGTGGTGCGAGTCGCGAGCAACGTGACGATCGAGATCGCCAGGGCGTCGCCGCGGACCATCGCGGAGATCGTTGGCGAGTTGACGAGGACCTCGTGATCCTCGTCCCGCGTTCAGTACGCGTGTACTTCGCGACGCAGCCGATGAATCTACGGAAGTCGTTCGAGGGGTTGAGCAACGAGATCCGGCATGCGCTCGGATACGACCCATTGAGCGGGCACGTGTTCGTGTTCCTGAACCGGCGCAAGAATCAGGTGAAGTTGATCGTATGGACGCGCGGCGGATTCACGATCGTCCATAAGAAGTTGGAGCGCGGGACCTTCACGTTTCCATGCCGAGTGACGGAGTCTGCGAAGAGCATCGTGATCGACGTCCACGAGCTGGCGATGCTGCTCGAGGGGATCGAGCTGGAGCGCGGAACGACGAAGCGTCGATGGGAACCTGCGCGTGCCGTCGCTGCGAACTAACGATCGCTGACAACGATCACGACGGCGATCGCACGCTCTTGCGCGCGATCGCGAAGTGATCAAGATGTGCGTGCGTGGACACGAGCCCGACCGAGATTGAGACCGCCGCGGCTCGCGAGGCTCCACCGAGCTCGGCGACGTCCGAGGTCATCACCGGCAACATCCTCGACGTGATCCGCCAGCTGTTGCCGGCGACACGCGAGCGCGATCAGGTGCTCGAGATCGTCGGGCGCGTATTGGCAGACAACGAAGCGCTGCATCGCCACCTCACGAAGCTCCTGCTTCACGCGAAGAAGAACGAAGGCGTGTCGATCAGCCAGCTACGGCTCGCGCTCGGGGCACTCGGGCTCGCCGGTGTCGACGCCGCAAGCGGCGATGGCGAAGCGGTCCAGCCCGTGGAGCTCGATGCCGCGGATCAGAAGCTGCGCGAGACCTCCGAGATCGATAAGGCCAAGAAGGCGAACGAGACGATCAGGCCGCCGCAGCAACCGAACCTTCGAACGCCGCCGCCTGATCACCTGCCGCGCGTGGACCACCGGATCCCGGTTCCCGACGCGGAGCGCGCATGTCCGATCTGCGGTGCCGAGCGCAGCTGCATCGGCCACGACGTGACTCAGACCATCGACATGGAGCCCGCGCGCGTGATCGTTCGCGTCGATCGCCGGGAGAAGCTCGCGTGTCTACCGTGCGAAGGGCAGATCGTGTGCGCTCCGCGCGGCGACAAGATCGTCGAAGGCGGCATGTACGGGCTTCGCCTCGTCGCTCATCTCCTCGTGAGCAAGTTCGTGGATGGCGTGCCGGCGCACCGGCAACGCGAGCAACTTGCTCGGCTCGGACTCGATCTTCCCGTGTCGACGTTGATCGATCAGCTCAAGTGGTCGACCGAGCTTCTCCGACCTCTCTGGCGCGTCGCCCTCGATGAGGTCATCACCTCGCGTGTCATGCATATGGACGGCACCGGTCTGCCGGTGCTCGATCGGGAGCTCAAAGGCAAGACGCGGCTCGGCACGTTATGGGGCTACGTCGGTGTTTGCGATCACGGCTCGACCGCCGCCTACCTCTATTGCTCGACGGGAAAGAAGATCGCGCAACGTCCAGGCGAACTCGGTCCCCAGGACGTGCTTGGCCGACGAACTGGATATGTCGTCGCCGACGCTGCCGGCATCTTCGACGCGAGCTTCGAACGTCCCGAGCTCATCGAGTGCGGCTGCAACATGCATTCGAGGCGATATTTTACAAAGGCGTTGGACGCGGGCGATCAGCGCGCGGCGCTTGCACTTGCGGCCTACAAGAAGATCTACAAGATCGAAGAGGAAATCCGCGAGCACGATCCACCACCCACGCCAGACCAAGTCCTCGCTGCGCGAATCGAGTACAGCAAACCTGTCTTCGACGAACTGGTCGCTTGGTGTCGGGCTCACCAACCGTCGGTGCTGCCGTCGTCGAAGCTCGGCGCTGCGATTCGCTACATGCTGAATCACCGCGTCGCGCTCGGTCGATTCCTCACCGATGGACGCATCCCGCTTGATAACGGCCCTGCCGAAAGGCTCCACGTTCGTTGCGCGATCGCTCGCAAGAACTTCTTATTCGCGGGAAGCGATGACGGCGGCGAGCGCGCCGCGATCGCCTTCACGATCCTCGGCAGCTGCCGCCTCCTCGGCATCAATCCGCTGGAGTATCTCGCCGACGTGCTTCCGATCCTGAGCCGCGACATCCGCCTCATCGACATGCCCGCGCTTCTGCCGGTCTACTGGAAAGCCCGTCGCGACGCAACGAAGTCCGCGTAGCTGAGTTCGTCCGCGCCTTGGACCGCGAGAAAGTCGCGGAGAGTATCGCGCTGACCCGCGGTGCGCCGCGGCGGACCACCTGTGCTCCAGCGTACGGACACTCGTGAACGGCAAGAACGTCGCGGACCTGATGCACGCGCTCGACGAGAAGTGGCGGTACCTCTTCGATCAGGACAACTCGCTCGACGAGTACCAGAACAAGATCGTCGAACAGCTGGGCGAGCTCATCGACCGAGCTTTCGACGAATCAGACCGTGAACGCAGGACGATCAAGGAGCGCCTGGTTGGCAGCACGCAGGCAATCGCGAAATTGACAAAGAAGTACGGAAG
>JAYTOK010000005.1:0-36704 GCA_043747835.1 Pseudomonadota bacterium
GGGGAGGGGTTCTCGTGGTTCGGGACGCGGTTCAGCAACACGAAGCGTCAACGGCTCCGAACCACGAGAACCCCTCCCCGGCACCATCAAGGCCGCTTCGTACTCTCGAAGCGCCGCCCCCGTATGCGACGTCGCATGCGCCTCGACCTGCGCCGGCGTGCCCGCCACCACGATCGTGCCGCCGCCTTCGCCGCCCTCGGGTCCGAGATCGACGATCCAGTCGGCGCCGCGGATCACGTCGAGGTTGTGCTCGATCACCAGCAGCGAGTGCCCGATCTTCAGCAGCTTCCGGAACGCGCGCAGTAATTTGGCCACGTCGTCGAAGTGCAAACCCGTCGTCGGCTCGTCGAACAGGAACAGCTTGCCGCGGATCGACGGGGTGTCGTCCGCCGCGGCTTTGGCGAGATGTCCCGCGAGCTTCAACCGCTGCGCCTCGCCGCCCGACAGTGTCGGCACGGGTTGGCCCAGCTTCACGTACTCCAGTCCAACATCCACCAGCGGCTGCAGCCGCACCGCGACCGCCGACCTGTCCTTGAAAAATTCGAGCGCTTCGGTGACCGTCAGGTCGAGCACGCCCGCGATGTTGCGCCGGGTGCCATCCGCGCCTTCGCGCCGGATCTCCAGCGTTTCCGCGCGATACCGTTTGCCGTCGCAATCCGGGCAGCGCAGATACACGTCGCTCAGGAACTGCATCTCCACGTGCTCGAAGCCGTTGCCGGTGCACGTGGGGCAACGCCCGGTGCCGGAGTTGAACGAGAACGTGCCTGCCGTATACCCGCGCGACTTCGCCGTCGCCTCGTTCGCGAACAGCTCGCGCACCACGTCGAATGCGCCGACGTAACTCGCGGGATTCGAGCGCGTCGTCCGGCCGATCGAGCTCTGATCGATCATGACCACATCGTCGACGAGCTCCGCGCCGTCGAGCCGATCAAACTCGCCGGGCGCGTCGGACGGTTGCCCGAGCGCCTTGCGCAACGCTTTGTAGAGCACATCCTCGATCAGCGTGGACTTGCCCGAGCCCGACACGCCCGTGATGCACACCAATCGTCGCAGCGGAAATTCCACAGCGACGTTCTTCAGGTTGTGCTCGCGCACGCCGCGCAACTTGATCGTCTTGAGCGCGGGCACCATGCGCGCCCGCGGCTCTTTGTCGACCACCGCACTCGGTGGCGGCGCGACCGAACGCGGCGCGACCTGTTTGGCGCCCGACAGGTACTGACCCGTCAGCGAGCGCGGATTCGCACGGATCGCTGCCGGCGTATCGAACGCGACGATCTCGCCGCCACGCTCGCCGGCGCCCGGTCCCAGATCCAGGATCCGGTCCGCCGCGAGCATGATCTGCGGATCGTGTTCGACGACGACGAGCGAGTTGCCCGCGTCGCGCAGCCGGTGCATGACCTGCGTCACGCGCTGCATGTCGCGCGGATGCAGGCCGATCGACGGTTCGTCGAGCACGAACAGGGTATTCACGAGCGACGTGCCCAGAGCCGTCGTCAGATTGATCCGCTGCACCTCGCCACCGGACAGAGTCCGTGACTGCCGGTCGAGCGTGAGATACCCGAGACCGACCTCGCATAGATAGGCGAAGCGCGCGCGCACCTCCGACAGCAGCAGATCGGCCGCTTCATCGAGCGGAGCGGGCAGTTTCAACGACAGGAAAAAATCGCGCGCGCGATCGAGCGGCAGCAGCACGAGCTCATGAACATTGCGGCCACCCACCCGCCACAGCAGCGCATCGGGCTTCAACCGCGAGCCGGAGCAGGTCGTGCACGGCGTGTACGCGCGATACCGCGACAGCAGCACGCGCACGTGCATCTTGTATGACTTCGTCTCCAGCCACTCGAAGAAGCGTTTGGCGCCGTACCAGACCTTCTTCTCCCACTTGCCTTCGCCTTCGATGACCCACTTTTTCTGCGCGTCGGTCAGCGCATACCAGGGCGTGTCCATCGGGATGTCGCGCTTCTTCGCGAATTTCTCGAGGTCGTCCTGGCATTCCTTGTACGACTTCGTCTGCCAGGGCTTCACGGCGCCGCCCGCGAGCGACTTCGATTCGTCGGGCACGACGAGGCCGTAGTCGATGCCGATGATGCGGCCGAAGCCGCGGCAGGTTTCGCAGGCGCCGACCGGCGAGTTGAACGAGAACAGCGACGGCACCGGATCGCGGTACGACAGGTCGCAATCCGCGCAGTGCAGGTCGATCGAATACTTCCAGGATTGCAGCGTCTTTGGTTCTCGAGAGACAGGTGTCGTCTCTACTTGCCCATCAGTCACCGAGACGTCGACGACATTCAACGTGATACGCCCGCGTCCGACGCGCAGCGCCGTCTCGATCGACTCCATCACGCGCGCGCGCTCGGCGTTGCCCAGTCGCAAACGGTCCTGCACGACTTCGAGCGTGTCGCCTTGCGGCGAGTGGATGCGCCCGTGAATACGAGAATAGCCCTGCGACTCGAGAAGCTTCCGGACCTCCGCTTCCTTGAAGTTCTTCGGGACGGTGACCGGGAAGCAGACGTACACGCGCGGATCGCCGGCCGCCGCCGCGCGCGCCATCCCATCGGCGTAGATGCTCTCGGCCGTATCGCGCCGGACCGGCTTGCCGCAGTTCCGGCAATGCAATTCACCGGCGCGCGCGAACAGCAGCTTCAGGTGATCGTTGAGTTCGGTCA
This sequence comes from Pseudomonadota bacterium, assembly GCA_043747835.1. Classification (GTDB taxonomy): domain Bacteria; phylum Pseudomonadota; class Gammaproteobacteria; order Steroidobacterales; family Steroidobacteraceae; genus CADEED01. The sequence continues at coordinate 2,667 of JAYTOK010000005.1, forward strand.
TCGTGCCGACGGTCGAGCGCGAGGTGCGCACCGGGTTCGTCTGGTCGATCGCGATGGCGGGCGGGATGCCGTCGATGCGATCCACCGCCGGCTTGTCCATGCGGTCGAGGAACTGGCGCGCGTAGGGAGAGAACGTCTCGACGTAGCGGCGCTGGCCCTCCGCGTACAGCGTGTCGAACACGAGCGAGGACTTGCCCGAGCCGGACACGCCCGTCACGACCACGAGCTCGTGCAGGGGGATGTCGAGACTCAGGTTTTTGAGGTTGTTCTGGCGAGCACCGTGGACACCGATGCAGGCAGGGGGCTTTGTGGGGCGCGGTTTCGACATTCGAACCGGAGATTGTACCGATGCCGTCAAGTCCCGGGTGTCGGACGCTTTTGATATCGTACCCGCCGCTTCGCAGGGGGTTGATGTGGCCGAACAACAAAAAAGCCTCGATCGCACGCACCGGCGCGTGATCTTCGCGTCATCGCTGGGCACCGTTTTCGAGTGGTACGACTTCTACCTGTACGGTGCGCTGCTCACCGTCATCACGAAGAAGTTCTTCGCGGGCATGAACGACACCACGGCGTTCCTGTTCGCGCTGCTCGCGTTCGCAGCCGGCTTTTTCGTGCGTCCCTTCGGTGCGCTGGTGTTCGGCCGGCTCGGCGATCTCGTCGGCCGCAAGCACACCTTCCTGATCACCATCGTCATCATGGGCGCCTCGACCGCGCTCGTCGGCGTGCTGCCGAGTTACGAGACGATCGGCGTCGCCGCGCCCGTGATCCTCATCGTCCTGCGCCTGTTGCAGGGTCTCGCGCTGGGCGGTGAATACGGCGGAGCCGCGACCTATGTCGCGGAGCATGCGCCTGATGGCAAACGCGGCCTCTACACGAGCTGGATCCAGACGACGGCGACGATGGGACTCTTCCTCTCGCTGCTCGTGATCCTCGGCTGCCGCTCGTTACTGTCGCCCGAGGCCTTCGACGAGTGGGGCTGGCGTCTGCCGTTCCTGCTGTCGGTCGTGCTGCTCGGCTGGTCGGTGTACATCCGCCTGCAGTTGCAGGAATCGCCGGTGTTCCAGGAGATCAAGGCTGAAGGAAAGCTCTCCAAGGCGCCACTGACCGAATCGTTCGGACGGTGGAGCAACCTCAAGATCGTTCTGCTCGCGCTGTTCGGCGCGACGGCCGGCCAGGCCGTCGTCTGGTACGGCGGCCAGTTCTACGCGCTGTTCTTCCTCGAGAAGGTGCTGCAGGTCGAGTCGAAGGCCGCGAACCTCGTGATGGCCGCCGCGCTGCTGATCGCGACACCGTTCTTCGTCGTGTTCGGCGCGCTGTCGGACAAGATCGGCCGCAAGAAGATCGTGCTCACGGGCTGTTTGCTCGCGGTGCTCACGTACTTCCCGATCTTCCACGGGCTCGCGTTGTACGCGAACCCGGCGCTGGATGCCGCGAACAAGGCGTCTCCCGTCGTCGTCGTCGCCCATCCGGACGAATGCAGCTTCCAGTTCGATCCGGTGGGCAAGCGGAAATACACCACGGGTTGCGACATGGCGAAGGGCGCGCTCGCGCGCATGGGCGTGTCGTATTCGAACCAGGCCGGCGCCGCGGGTTTGGGGATGGCGCAGGTGAAGATCGGCTCAACGGTCCTCGACATCCACAGCATGGAAGGCGCTCCCGACGCGGCTTACGTCAAGAAGACGCAGGACGAGGCGACCGCGACGATCAAGGCCGCGTTGACCGACGCGGGTTATCCCGCGAAGGCCGACATGTCTGCCTTCAATTTTCCGATGGTGATCCTGCTTTGCACGATCCTCGTGATCTACGTGACGATGGTTTACGGCCCGATCGCGGCGTGGCTGGTCGAGCTGTTTCCGGCGCGCATCCGCTACACGTCGATGTCGCTGCCGTATCACATCGGCAACGGCTGGTTCGGCGGCTTCCTGCCGGTGACGTCGTTCGCGATCGTCGCGGCCACGGGCAACATCTACAACGGGCTCTGGTATCCGGTGATCGTCGCGTCGATCACGATCGTCGTCGGCGCGTTGTTCCTGCGGGAGACGAAAGACAGTCCCGCGTGACCGGCCGCCAACTAGTTAGTTGATCACGCCGCAGGCAATGCGCGCGCCCGAATTGCCGGACGGCGGCGTCGTGTAGTCGTCCGGTTTCTCGTGCATGACGATCGACTTGCCGTGCACGTCGGTGGGCTGGCCGGTGGTGATGCCGACGGCGGTGGTGACGACATCGATGTGCGCCACACCCTCGACGTCCGACTTCGCGTTGAGCATGTCGCCCGCGTGATGGCTCGCGCCCTGCGGACTGCCATGCTGCGCGTTCGCTGGGTTGAAGTGCCCGCCGGCGCTGCTGGCGTCCGGCGCGCTGCAGTCGCCCGTTTCGTGGATGTGGAAACCGAACTCGGAGTTCGGCGGAACCCCATTCACCGTGCCGTTGATGCGCAGCGCATCGCCTTCATCCGTGAGCGTGAGCGTCCCCGCGGCGGTGTGTCCCTGGGTCGGCGCGAGCTGCGCGGACGCGGTGTTGGGCGGCGGCGGAGCGTTGGCGGACGCGGTCGTCGCGGGCGTGCTCGCTGTTTCCGCGGCAGGGGTGGCGTCGTCGTCGCTCTTTCCACAGGCGGTCAGCAGGGCCGCGGTGACGGTCAGGGAAATCAGGGTTTTAGCGTTCATGCGCCAACAATACGAAGATGCGCGCCCGCAGGCAATCGGCACCTGCCTACTCGGGCCTGAGCGCCTTTTCCGCTACACTTCGCGCCACAAGTGAGGCGCGCGTAGGGGAGGTCGCATGTTGATCCCGGCGCCCACATATAACTAAGGAGTGGTCGCATGAAATCTTGGATCGTGCGCGGCGGAGCCGCGTTCTGCTTCCTGACCCCGTTCGCAATCCAGGCGCAAACGCCGGCACCGTCGGATAACGACGTCGACGAGGAAATCATCGTCACGGCGCAGAAGCGCGCCACGTCCCTGCAGGACGTCCCCTTCTCGATCGCCGCGCTGACCGCTGAAAGCATCACCGAGTCCGGCGCGTCCAACATCGTCGAGATCGCGCGCAACGTTCCCGGCCTCTACATCACCGATCTCGGCCCGGGCCAGAGCCAGGTTGCGATCCGCGGCATCAGCGCGGGTCAGGTCGTCCGCGACCAGCCCGGCGCGAAGGAATCGGTCGGCATTTACCTCGACGAGTCGCCCATCTCCGTGGCGCTGTTCACGCCCGATCTCGATCTCTACGACCTCGACCGCATCGAAGTGCTGCGCGGCCCGCAGGGCACGATCTTCGGCGCCGGTTCTTCGTCGGGCACCGTTCGCTACATCACCGCGCAGCCGAACGTCGGCGACTTCGGTGGTTCGTTCGACGTCACGGTCCAGGGCGTGACCGATGGCGAAGAGGGCGGATCGCTGCGCGGCGCGGTCAACATCCCGCTGGGCGAGAAGGCGGCGATGCGCGCCGTCGGTTACCACAGCGAGCTGGCGGGCTTCATCGATTCGAAGTACCCCGGCCGCGACACGCAGGAAGACGTCAACAGCGGCTCGCGCACCGGCGGACGCCTCGCGTTCCGCTTCGAGGTGAACGACAACTTCTCGATCACCCCGCGCATCGTCTATCAAAAGCTCGAGACCGACGGTTACCCGCGCGTCGACGTCTACAACATCCTCGGCAACACGCTGACCACCACGCAGCCGCGGGTGAACCCCGGCAATCGCGGTCAGGTCACGCAGATTCCCGAAGGCCTCGAAGACGAGTTCCTGATGGCCGATCTCAAGCTCGAAGCCAACTGGACCGACAGCGTCGGCTTCACGAGCGTCACCAGCTACGTCGACCGCCAGGTCACCGTGCTGCGCGACGCGAGCCAGCTCACCGGCAGCGTGACCAAGGACATCGGCGGCACCGACGCGCAGGCGCGCTTCAATTCGCTGCTCGTCGACGCGACGGACCTGCAGGTGATCAGCCAGGAGTTCCGGCTCGCCTCGACCGGCGAAGGACCGCTCCAGTGGCTGGCCGGCGTGTTCTATCAACAGATGGACCGCGAATACGGACAGACACTGCCGACGCCGGGATACGACGCGTTCATCGGCGCGCCGGGCTCGGCATTCTCCGCGCCCGCGGACACACCGTTCTTCTCGCGCATCAGCTATGACTTCAAACAGACCGCGCTGTTCGGCGAAGCGACTTATCGCATCAATCCGCGATGGTCGATGACCGGCGGCATCCGCTTCTACGACTTCGAGGAAGATCGCCTGCTGACCTTCACGGGTGTGTTCGTCGATCCGAACATCTTCATCGACGAACCGGGCTCGACGAGCTCCAGCGGCATCGCGCCGCGCGTGATCCTCTCGTTCGATGCGACCGACAACGTGCAGTTCAACGCGCAGGTCGCGAAGGGCTTCCGGCTCGGCGGCATCAACGATCCGCTGAACCTGGGCCTGTGCACGCCAGCCGACGCCGCGACGTTCGGCGGCAATCCCGGCTTCGATGACGAGAAGACGCAGAACTACGAGCTCGGAGTGAAGAGCCGGTTCGGCGACGGTCGCGTGACCGTCAATGCCGCGGTGTTCAAGACGGAAATCGACGGGCTGCAGGTGGTCGCGGATGCGGGCTCGTGCTCGTCGCGAATCATCCTCAACGCCCAGGCCGAGTCGACGGGCGGCGAGCTCGAGATCACCGCGCGTCCCGACGAGCATTGGGACTTCGGTGTCTCGGGAACGGTCGCGAAGGCGACGATCAAGAAGGACTACCGACCTGGCCAGCCGCTCGCGGGCATTCGCCAGGACAACCGCCTGCCGACCTCGCCAGAGTTCCAGGCTGCCGTGACCACGGGTTACACCTTCAACTTCTCCGACTCGCTCGAGGCGTACTGGCGCTTCACGTTCCAGCACGTGGGTTCGTCGTTCACGCAGCTCGCGGACCAGGAGAGCGGGTTCGGCATCATCACCAACCGTGCGGGCCAGCCGGCCGGCGCGGCGCGACTGATCCAGCTGGGTGGCGTGCCCGCGAACACGATCATCAACTTCGATGCCGAGCTGCCGTCGTATGACCTGATGAATCTGCGCTTCGGCGTGCGTGGAGATCGCTGGGAAGCGGCGCTGTTCGTGAACAACCTCACGGACGAGCGCGCGTTCCTGTCGATCGATCGCGAGCGCGGCCGCAGCGCGCGCGTCGGGTATCTGACGAACCCGCCGCGTACGATTGGTTTGAACTACCGCATGAAATTCTGATGTGATCCGGCCGCGCTCCGGTGTCACCCGGAGCGCGGTCATGTCAGAGAGGACTGTATGAAAGCAACAGTTCTCGTCCTGGTGGTCATCTCCCTCTTTTCGGCTTCGGGTGCCATCGCCGCGACGCCGACACCGAGCGAACTCGAGCGCGCGGTGTTCCTGTCGATGGCGCTGGATTCGAACCACGACAAGTCGCGCATCGGCGTTCGCATCCTGAGTCAGCGGTACCCGAAAGACGACGAGCTCTGCGACTACGTGGCCGAGAAGCTCCTGAAGGAGCCGGCGTCCACCAGCAGCATCGCCACCGACGCCATCTCCTGGTACGTGCGCGTGCTCAGCGAGCACTGCAACTCCCGCTACAACGACACACTGGCTCTCGTTCGCCAGCGGCAGACGCACGAGAAGATCGTGAAGCATCTGGATCTCGCGCTCGCCAGGCCGGCGAACGGGACCGCGGTCGCGCAGTACAAGGAAGGTTCGGTCGATGTGCAGGCCACGCAGATCGAACTACTGCGGATGTTGAGCGGCCGACAGCAGAAGAGGGGCGCCGGCGCCGGCATCGCGCCGGGCGTGACGCTTGGCGAGGTACTCGATCGCGCCGGCCTGCCGCGCGAGCTCGCGCCGATGACGTTGCGCGTCGCGAAGTACGGTCGCAAGAGTGTTCTCGCCGCGCACTACGAGGGCACCGGACTGCTGATGTTCACGCGGCTGGGTGCGGCGGACTGGATTCTCGCCGACGTGTTCGACGAACTGGTTCCCGTGAACGCAGCCGAACAGGGTCCTCACTTCGTGGTCGCGCAGTCGCTCGCCTGTCTTCGGGGGCAGGCCTTGCGCATCTACGTCAAGTCGGAGGCCCGTGTCATACGCCAGCATCGCGGCTTGCTCTGGACGCTGGCCGAGCGCATCGCGGCTTCGCCGTTTCCGTCGGACAAGTTCGAGGAGGACGGACTGATGGTCGGCATCGAAGTGATCGCGGGTTCACGGCATCCCGAGGCGGTCGCCATGCTCAAGAAGATAGGCGCGTCGCCTGGCGAGGACTTTCCGAAGCGCGCCCGCGCGTACGCCGAGAAGCTCGAGCGGCAGGGTGTGCCGCCGGCGCAGCCCGAGCCGGAACAGGAGCCGGTCGACGAGGAACAGAAGGAAGAGGCGTGACCGCGAGCGCGCGGTCGGTGGTCATCTTCGTTCTCTGCTCGGGATTTTTGCCCGCGTTCGCAACGGCGAAGGAGCCACCACCGCCGTTTCGCGTCGTGAGCGTCACGTTCAAGGACAGTGGCCGCTTGCAGGACTCGCTCATGCGGGAATGCGATGTCGCGCGAATCGTCACCGATGGGGTCCAGAAACACGGCGCGAAGAAATCCGGGAAGGCCGTCGAGCTCACCCTGCGCATCGACCGCATCGTCCGGACCGCGGGACAGATACAGCCCTTGAAGCCGGGCGGCATCGAGCTCGGTGTGTCCGTCATTCGCGTGGGCGTGAAGGACGTGAATCAGCCCTTCCAGTGTCAGACGCTGAAGCTGTTCCGCAATCTCGCGGCATCCAACTGCGGCCGGATCGAGTGGTGCAGCGCGCAGATCGCCGGGCAGATCGGGACCTGGGTGTCCTGGCAGAGTCGTTAGGCCCGATGGCCGCGCGCCTCAGGCGAGGCGGGGGTACGTAAAGAACAGGAAGTGCACGGCGTTCACGCCGACGTGCACCGCCATCGCGGCTTCGATTCTTTGCGTGCGTGCGTAGACCAGCGCGTAACCCGCGCCCGCGATGACTCCCGCGATCGCGTAAGTGAGCCCGCCGCCGAAATGCGCGAAGCCGAAGAGAACCGCGCTGACGATCACCGCGATCGCCGTCCACGCGCGGCCGCCGAGGCGCGCAAGCTCGGCCTGCACGAAGCCGCGGAAGAACGCTTCCTCCGAGAGGCATGTGAAGAAGAGATTCGTCACGGCCCAGACCAGGAAGATCGGCGTCCACTTGGGATCGAAGGCGACGGAGCCCGTCGCCAGCGCGAACATCATCACGGCGGCCATCGTCACGGCGAACACGGGCAACGCCAGCTTCAACACGCGGCCGAGCTCGCGCCACGAACGCACGCGCGCGTCGTTGATGATTCCGAGCACGAAGATGCCGGCCGCGATTTTCGGGAAGCCGAGGCCGATGCTGTAAGGCACGGCCCCCGGCGACAACACTGTTTCCGCGATCAGCGTGGTGCGCGGAAAGCCGGGCAGCAACAGCAGGCTCATCGCGAGTGCGAAGAGAAAGAACGCGATGCCGGCGGCGAGCTGCGCCGCGCGGATCGCCGGCAGGCGCGGTGCGTCGCGCGCGACACGATAGCCGAACGCGAGCGCGGCGAGGATCGCGATCCAGAGCCCGGCGAGGCCGGTCACGGCGCCGGTGATGTGCGCGACGCCGAGCGCCAACGCGAGAGCGCCGATCCAGACCACGGGGTGGATCCACAACCCGAGCACCGCGCAAAGCAGCAGGGCGAAGGGCAGCAGCTCGAGCGGACCCGGCGTCATACGACCGCGCCGAGACTGAAGATCGGTAGATAGAGAGAGATGAGGGTGACGAGGAAGAAGACGACGACCGCGACGGCGAGCAGCACGACTGCCAGGCGCATGCGCAGCAAAGTGGCGCGCGGCGCGCTGTCGGTGAGCCCGATCCAGACCGCGACACCGATCGACGCCACCGCGAGCAGCGTCCAGATCCACATGCTGCCCAGCGCGATTCGGGACAGGAGGGGAAGCTCGGCGCCGAAGCCCGCGTAGATCTCGCGAAACGAGTTGAGCACCGCCGGGGCGAGACCGGCGGTGAGCGTGGCCGCGCCCGCGACGGCGACCGCCAGGAATTTCAGCGTGCGCGTACGTGTCCCGAATCCATCGGGGTCGCGAGGAGTGACGGGCGCGGCAGGCGGCTTGTAGGGATTCGGAGGCGAGGTCACGCCGCGATGTTGCCACGCGAACAGGTAGTTTGCGCGGCGACGGATGTTTGGCGCCGCGTCTGATAAATCTCTCGGCCATGAGTTACGGCGCCCTGGGTGTCACCATTCACTTCTTCGCGTACGCCATCTCCACTACCTGCGGGAAAAGCCGCGGAGAGAAATCCACGGCAATTCGATTCGAGAATCCGAACGTATGAGCGAAGCGCCAGATGCCGGGGAGTTGTTCGTTCAGTCGTGGCGCCTGGAGGAGCGCGGTGATTTTCGCGCCGCGTTCGAGTGCCTGCGTGCGGCCGCCAAACTGGGGGACGTTGGCAGTCGTCGAATCTCGGCAACTACTACGCCAACGGAACCGGCGTGCGAAAGGATGCGAGGAAGGCGGCGTACTGGTATGCGCGCGCGTACCGGAATGGCGCGTCCGCCGGCGCTTTCAATCTTGGGCTCGAGTACAAGAAGCGGCGCAATCTGAAATCCGCCATCCGTTGGTTCAGCAAGGCGGCAGTCATGAACGACGGCTCCGCGATGATCGAGCTCGCAAAACTCTATCGCGGGCAGAAGAACGGCGACGGGAAGGCGGTCCCGTTGCTGCAGAGCGTTCTGGAACTGGACCGTACGCATGCGTCGGAAGATGACGTCGAACAAGCGGCGGCGTTGCTACTGACCCTCCAGAAGCGTGCGCGTCGGCGCGGATAGCCTCCGTTCGCAGGAGGCTAATGCACCGCGCGGTTCTGCTGCTCTTTCTTCGATTCCAGGCTGAACCGCGGCTCGATCTTCTTGAGCTTCCCCGTCAACAGCTCGCCCGCATATCGCCCGACCTCGGGTCCGTGCTTGAAGCCGTGGCCAGACCCCGCGCCGACTAACAAGATGTTGTTCGCCGCCGGGTGCCGGTCGATCAGCAGATCGCCGTTGCTGCTGTTCTCGTACTGACACACGCGCTCTTCGTTGAGCGGTGCATTCGCGAGTGCCGGGAAACGCTTGGCCAGGTACGCACGCACGTTCGCGAGCGCGCCCGGCGTTGCGACGCGGTCGCCGCGATCGGGGTCGATCGGCAGCCCGTGTTTGTCGTGCGCGATCTTGAAGCCGCGCGACTCGATGTCAGGCATTCCGTAGAAAAGGTCGCCGCCGTTGAAATCCGCCCATCCGGGAAACGACGCGGCGCCGAAGCGCGCATCGCCCGCGGGCGGCGCGAAGAAGAACACTTCCTGCCGCGTGACGAAGATGCGCGGCCCCAGCAGGTGCGGAAACATTTTCGGCAGCCACGGTCCGCACGCGAACACGTAGTTCGCCGCGGACACAGTGGATCCATCGGCGAGATCGAGCTGCGTCACGGCCTTCGCCGCATCGGGCGGCTTAACGGCCGCGATGCGGTACTCGCCGCCGGCCTTCACGAACTGCTTCACCAGCGTCTGCACGGCGCGGCGCGCCATGAGTACGCCGAAGTCGGGCTCGAACAATCCGACTTCGATGTCCTTCCATTGCGCCTGCGGCCAGCGCTGTTCGAGCGCGGCGCGGTCGAGCTCGACCGTCGGTAGTTTGAGCCGCCGATGCACCTCGATCGACTGCTGCACGTAGGCTTCCGGCTTCTGGAAGAAGAACACGACGCCGGTGGGGTGGAAGATCGGCAGGCCCGACAGATCGCTGAGCCACTTCCAGGAGGTCAAAGAATCGAACGCGAAACGCGTGTACACCTCGTCGCCGCCGTACGCGCCGCGCGTCATGCGCGACTCGCCGCCCGACGACGCGCGCGCATTCGCCGCGCCGTAGGCATCGAGCAACAACACCCGCTGCCCGGCCTTGCGCAGGTGCCACGCGGTCCACGCGCCGAACACGCCCGCGCCCACGACGACGGAATCAAACGTCTTCGCCTTGCCGCTCACCCTCTTCTCACTTTTCTGGTCCTCACCCTGGGCGCCGCGCGCGATTCCTGCTGCCACCGTCGATACGATGGCACTCGCAATCACTCCGCGACGCGAAACCTTCGCCACGACGCCAGCTCAATGCCCGCCGGCGCGCGATTCGGTCATAACCTTGCTCATCGCGCGGTTCGACTCGCCGAAGCCCTTCTCGCCGGAGGGGCCGCTGCCGTTCAGAACGAGGAGGAACGCCACGACATCGCGCAACTGCTCGCGCGTCATCACCTGCCCGTAGATCTCCGGCATGCTCGACGGCGCAACGGTGCGCTGCTTCACTTGCTTGACGTCGAACGTCGCGCTCGTGCCGTCGGCGCGCTTGAGCACGATCTGCGTCGGCGACTCGCTCGCGATGGAGCCCGTCTCCGCCTCGCCGTTCACGAGCTGCAAGGTCACGATGTCGAAGCCGGCTGCGATGTGCGCGCTCGGCTTGATGACGGATTCGAGCAGGTACTGAGGAGTCTTGTCCTTGCCGATGCGCGACAGGTTCGGGCCCGCCTCGCCGCCGTCGGAGCCGACGACGTGGCAGCGCGCGCAGGGCAACACGGCATTCCCGAAGAACTGTCCGGCGCCGCGGCGCGGATCGCCGCCCGCGAGCGCGAACGAATACGACGCGAGCGGATCGCCGCTCGATTCCCACGCCGCCTTCTGCCTGTCCCACCGCGCCTTCACGGCAGGCGCCGTGCTCTTCTCGGCGGTCTCGACGAGTTCGAGTTGCGCGCCGGGCTTGATCTTGCCGGCCGCGAGTTGGTCGAGCGCGGTGATGAGCATCTTCGGCGTCTCCGGCCGCTGCAACTCGCCCAGCGCTACGAACGCCGCGCGCTGTTCGACATCACTGCCGTCCGCGATCAGCCGCTGAATGATGGGCAGCGCGCGATCGGGCGTGCGGCGCGCGACGATCTGCAGCGCCGCAAGGCGCAGCGCCGGCACGCCGGATTTCTCGGCGGCGGAGATCGCGTCCTGCGTTTCCTTCGCGTCCAGCGTGTCGAGCAGCCGCAGCGCGCCGGCGCGCACGTCCGCGGGCACCTGCGGGTTCGCGACCGCGGCGACGAGTACGGGCGAGGCCGAGCTCAATTCCAGCGTCTTCACCGCTTCGAGTGCCGCGACCTGCACGGGCTCCGGCGCCGCGCCGAACACTTTGGGCAGCGCGGAGGAGAGCGCCGCGGCGCCGTCCTTCCCGTCACGCGCGGGCAGCGGACGGAAGACGCCCACGATGCGATCGCGCTGCGGTGTCTTCCCCCACAGTCCCAACTGCAGCAGCGCTTCGGCGCGCATCTCGGGCGATGCCTTGTCGTTCGTCGCGTAGTTGGCGAGCGCCTGCGCGCGCTCGGCGCCGCCCAGGCGGTAGTTCGCATTCAGCGAGCGCTCGACGAGTGGCTCGTCGGACGGCGTCGCGGTGGAGAGTTTGCCCGCGAGCGGTCCGACCGCGTTCGAGATGTCGGCGTCGTTGATGGCTTCCGCCGCCTCGCGCACGAGATACGCGTCGCTGTCGCCCAGGAACTGTGCGACGCGCGGCGATTCGAGATGCCGGTACGTGAGCAGCACGCCCAGGCGCACGGCCTTCGACGGGCTCTTCGCCGCGGCGTCGAGCGCGGCGTTGCGACCGATCTTCGAGAGCGCGTACGAAGCCGCGTGACGTAGATAGGCGTCCCGGTCCGCATTGCGCTCGAGCAGCGCCAGCAGCGGGGCGGTCGACGCTTCGTCGCCCAGCTTGCCCAGGCCCTGCGCGGCGAAGAACTGCACGCGCGGCGCGGAGTCGCGCAGCGACTTCTCGAGCAGGACGCGCGCGGCGACGACGTCAGGTTTGCCAGCCAGTGCACCCTTGCCACTGATGTCGCCCAGGCCCTTCGCGGCTTGCGCGCGGACTTCGGGGTCCGTGTCGGCGAGTAGTTTGCCAAGCGTGGGCGCGACCTTGGCGCCGTGCTCGTCACGTCCGAGCTGCGTCAATCCCCAGACCGCATGCAGACGCGCGAGCGGCGCGGCAGCCTTGCTCGTCGCAACCTTCGTGAAGAGACCCACGCTCTTCGCGCCGCGCGAGGCGAGCTCGAGCTGCGCTTCGAGGCGCGCCCGGCGGTCGGGATGCGCGAGCAACGTCACGAGTTCCGCGTCCTTGCGCTGCCTGAAACCCGCCGCGAGGATCTTCGCGAGCTCGGCGCTAATTTGCGCAGTCGCGGCCTCCGGCTTCTCGGGGGAGATGCTGTAGATGCGGCCCTTGCCCGGCTTCGGCCAGCCATCGACCCAGTCGGTGATCCAGAGCTTGCCGTCGGGACCGAACGCCACGTCGGTCGGCAATACGCCGCCCATGAACTGCTGGCTGCTCGTCGGCACGAACGTCGCGCCGTCCTCTTTGAGCGTGTATGTCTGGATGCCGCTGCGCGCGATGCTGCCCTTGAAGTGCGTCAGGAAGAAGTGACCCTTGTATCTGGCTTCGAGGCCCGTGCCCGGGTAGTAAGTCAGACCGGACGGGCCGTCCTCGATGTTGCACACCGGGGGCAGTAGATAGGCAGGGCGTCCCTCGAAGCGCGGCTTCCAGAGACTCTCGGCGATCCACGGACCGCCACGGCCGCGCGGCGCATGCTGGTACCCGACGCGCCAGCCGCTGTCGCCGCCTTCGACGACGTAGACCAGGCGTTCCATGTCGCCCTGGTCGCTGTCGTTGTCGCCGGTGAAGAGGTTGCCGTGCTCGTCGAACACGAGTTCCTGCGGATTGCGCAGGCCGCGCGCGACGACTTCGAGGTCGGTGCCGTCGAGGTTCGAGCGGAACACCGCACCTTCATCGGGGTAGTCGATGGTCTGGCCTTCCTTGCCTTTCACGTGCGTGCCGCGGTCGCCGATCGAATAGTAGAGCTTGCCGTCGTGTCCGATGGCGAGGCCGTGGAAATCGTGGCCGGTGTAGTTGTAGCGAACGCCGAAGCCGCGCAGCAGTTCTTCCTTCGCAGGCTTGCCGCCAGCCTGCTCGTCGAAGCGATAGAGGCTCGGGATGTTCGTGAACCAGACCTGGCCGTGGCGCGCGAGCACGCCGGAGGCGATGCCATCGAGCTCGTGATTGAAGCCGTCCGCGAACACGCTCGACTTGTCGGCGACGCCGTCGCCGTTCGTATCCTCGACGAGACGCAAGATCTCGCTCTCGACGGCGAGCTCCTTCGCCTGCTCGCCGAACACCTTCTGGTTCATGGCGGCGCGGTCCTCGATCGTGCGCAACGCCATGTCGAGTTCCAGGATTCCCATGTAGCCGCGGATGTCGAGCACGCTCGAGCCGTAGCGATAGGTCTCCGCGACGAAGATGCGCCCCTTCTCGTCGATGTCGAACGCGACCGGATTCGCGAGCATGGGCTCGGCGGCCCAGAGCTTCGCCTGCATGCCGGCGGGCAGCGTGAAGCGCTTGAGCGCGAGCTGCGCGTCGTCCGAGGCCGGCTGGATCGTCGACGTCGCGAGGCGCGGCTCGGGATTCAACGGCAGCGTTTGCGCGGCGGCGATGACGGAGAGCGCGGAAAACGAGAAAACAAACAGGCGCGAGAGGAGAACGGAAGGTTTCATGGCATCCCGGGGAGGTTTTCTGGAAGGGCTTTCAGCCCGGCAACTATAGCCCGATGCCGCACCGAAGGCGCATCCCTGGGCTTCCCCGCATAATGTGGCGCGAATGAGGCCGGCGACTCCCCAAAATGCCTTGCGCACCGCCGTCGCGGTGATTGTCTGCGTGCTGATTGGAATCGCCTACGACAAGTACATCAAGCCGGGCGGGCAGCCTGCGCCCGCCGCGGCCCGCGCCGCCGCGCCTCGGTCCGCCGAAACACCAAGACCGCCCCAGACCCCGTGGTCCCCGCCGTCGGATCGCGCCGACTTCGATTTCTATCTGCTCGCGATGACGATGCACGAAGCCTGGTGCGGCGATGGAAACCGTGGACGTCAGGAATGCCGCATCGGCAGCGATCGGCCGCTGGTCATCCATGGTCTGTGGCCCGAACGCATCGAGCCGCGCACATATCCGCGCGATTGCCCGGGGCCGCGGCTCGCGCTCGAGACCACGACGGAGAGCGAGCTCGAGACGTTCATGCCCGGCATGAAGTCCGGGCTCCACATTCACGAGTGGCGCGAGCACGGCACGTGCAGCGGTCTCAAAGGCGACGACTACTTCCGCGCCACGCTCGATCTCGCGCGCGGCATGGACGGCGCGTTGCGCCAGATCCTGACTAACTACGCGGGCCGCGAGGTCTCTGCGCGCGCGCTGCGCGACGCGACGCGGACGTCGCAGCCCGGCATCGCCCGCACCTTCACGCTCCACTGCCGCACGTTGCGCGACGCGCGGCCGGAGCTGCGCGACCGCGCCTTCCTCGTCGAGATCCGCCAGTGCGTGGACGACGACGGGCCGGGCGGCGCGCCGGGCACGCCGATCGATTGCGCGTCCGTGAACCGCCGCGATCAGGGTTGCGGCGACTCGTTCCGGATCGCGCGCCGGAATTCGGATCGATGAGGATGCGTTCTTGAACGCGCAGGTCAACGTCCTGCTCGTCGCGTACGCCGTCACGGCCGTGTCGATGCTCGCGGGCCTGCTCGCGATGCGCGCCGACTCGCGCGCGTACTGGCGGCTGCCTGTCTACTCCGCGATGGTGATGGTGTTGGGCGTCGTGCTCTGGAACCTGCTGCGCAACCACCTGCTGCCGGCCCGCTGGTCGCTAACACACGCCCCGGCACTGTATTATGCGGCGCTCGTGCTCTACGCCGTGCTGGGAGCCGGTGCGGGATGCGCGTTTGGAAGACTCACGAGGAAAACAGAAATGACATTGGACAATCCGCCCGGACCCCGTCCGCCGCCGCGCTGACCCCCCACTTACTTCTTCTCTTCCGGCCTCTTCTCAGCGGGGATGGCGATCCCCGAAAGATAGGGATCGCGGCGCATGCGCCACGTGTCGCGCCAGCCGTGCTTCCACGCCTTGGCGAGCGCGGCCTCGGCCTCCTTGAGCTTGTCGCGCATCGCGAGTGATTCGGCGCGCAACACGTACGCGCCGAAGTGCTTGCCGCCGTGTTTTTCATAGCGGTCCAGCAGCGCGTCGAACTCGTCGAGCAACTTCAACGCCTTCGCGCGATCGCCGTTGCCGCGCAGCGCGATGCCTGCGTGGATGATCGCCGCGGAGTATTCGTGGCGGATCTGTGTGCCGTCGAAGAGGTCGAACGCCGTCGCTGGCAGGATCCGCTCCGCGTGCGCGAGCGTCGCGCGCGCGGCTGTCATGTCGTTGGCGAGGTATTGCAGACGCGCGAGCTCCGCGAGCTCGGCGCCCGTCGTCGCGCGCTTCACGAGATCGACCTGCGCGATCCAGGCGCGCAGCGCCTCGTTGCCGCCTTCCGCGAACACGATGCCGGCCTCGCGCGAGCGCGTGAAGAAACTCTCGTTCTCGGGAACTTCGCGCATCGTCGCGCGCGCATCGGCCGTGCGCCCGAGCGTCAGCAGATGACCGATCCGCTGTTCGACGAGCGAGACGTCCCTGGGCGAAAGCTTGCGCGCCTCGTCGATCCAGCGCAGCGCTTCCAACGTGTCGCCCTGCGCGCGTGAGATCCACGATGTCGCGAGAGGGCCCCAGAGATTGGCCGGGTCGAGCTCGCGCGCGCGATTGCAGGCGTCCGCCGCCTCGCGCAGCTCGCCCAGGTCGACGAGCTCCATGCAGCGGAATACGTGCGCGATGAAATCGAGAGGGTCGAGGCTGGCCGAGATCGAATAGTGCTCGAGTGCGAGGTCCGGCTCGCCGCGCCGGTCGTAGACATTGCCGAGGAAGCGATGACTCTGCGCGAGGTTCGGATTCGCGGCAACGGCCCTCTTCAGCAGCGCCAAAGCCTCGTCGACTTTGTAGGTCTCGGTGAGCAGCCAGCCCTTCGCGGCCAGCGCATCGGCGAGATTCGGGCTCAGCGCGAGCGCGCGATTGATGAGCGGCTCGACCTCAATCACGACGTCCTCGAGCGGCGTATGGTTGAGCGACAGGCCGTTCATCAGCGACTCCGACAACCCCGTGAGCGCGAGCGCGTACTGCGGATCCGCCGCGACGGCGCGGCGGAAGTATTCGATGGACTTGAGGTTGTCGTCGGCGGTGCGTTTGCGCTGGCGCGCGCGGCCGAGAAGATAGAGCTCGTAGGCTTCCATTTGCGCGGGCTGACGTTGCGCCCAGCTTTCGGCCGTGTTTTCCGCGAGCCGCAGGTGCAGGGCTTCGGCCACGGACCGCGCGACCTGGTCTTCGATGCGGAAGATGTCACCCGTGGGCTGATCGAACGATCGCGACCAGATGTGGAGGCCGGTTGCGGCTTCGATGAGCTGCACAGTGATGCGCAACTGATCGCCCGAGCGGCGCAGGCTGCCTTCGAGCACATGCGTCGCGTTGAGCTGCTTCGCGATCTCGCGCACGTCGATGTTCTTGCCCTTGAACTTGAACGCCGAGGTGCGCGCGACGACACGCAGCGTCGGAATGTGCGCGAGCCAGTTCGACAACTCCTCGGAGAGGCCATCGCACAGCGACTGCTCGTTCTGTTCGAGGCTCATGTCGACGAGCGGCAACACAACGATCGTCGGCAGATCCTTTTCGGGCACGCTCGCCTCGAACAGGGTGCCGGGTTGGCGCCACGCGATGACCGCGAGCACGACTGCGAGCAGCACGCTGCTGAGTCCGATAATCAGGCGCTTGGTGGGCGCACCCCGGTCCGAGGAACGGCGGCCGATCGCGGCGCCGGTTTCGAAGGAGGTGGGGACGTATTCGCTGGGCAGAGACGGGATCGCGACCGGCGGTTGGGCGTCTTCGAGCGCCGCGACGAACCGGTAACCCTTGCGCGGCAGCGTTTCGATGTACCGCGGCGTATCCGCGTCGTCGCCCAAGGCGATGCGCAGCTTGCGCATCGCGCTGTTGAGGCCGGTGTCGTATTCCACCACGCCGGTGGGCCACAGCCGCGCGATCAGCTGCTCACGGGTGACGACCTCGCCGGGCCGCTTGACCAATTCGTCGAGTATCTGGAGCGGCTGGTCCTGCAGGCGATGGGTGTTTCCGCCCTTCGAAATCTCGCCCGAATCGAAGTTGACCGACCAGCCATCGAACCGAATTTCGCGCCTGTCCATGCATCCGCCACAACTAGGGGGGTGAATCATAGACAAGTCAGGAGTGGATCAGCGGTTATCCATCGATTTGAGCGCCTGCGCGGGCAATTCTCGCTCCCATGAACTCCACGAACATTGCCGCGCACCGCACCCTCGCGTCGTCGACGACGGGCCCCAAGCCGGTGACCCGCCACCTCTCGGCGCGCGCCCTGACCGCGTTAGTTAGCCAGCTCACGACGGGATACCCGAATCCTGAAGCACCCGACGAAGCGCTGGGTCCGATGGATCCCTACATGCGCCGGGCGCTCGAGCGTTCCGTTGTCGGTGGCGGAATGGGGACGGAGCTCTGGCGTGTCATCGCGCTGAAACATCCCGAGATCTGGGACGTCATCGGCGGAGATCCGACCGCCCGCGTGACGCTCAATCCGCAGCCGCTGCCCCCGCGATCCTCGTTCCTGGCCGCCGTCATCCTGGAATTCACGGAACGCATGACCGACGTCGCCGAGATCGCGGATCTGATTCCGCGACCGGGCGGCGAGCGCGGCAACCTGATCGTCGTAGGACACGTCGCGAAGTTCGTCGACGACATCTGCGGCAATGGCATGCGCGTGCGCTGGCCGTATCCCTGGCCGGCACCCCATTGGTTCAGCGAGTCGCTGAGCGGCGCCGACCTCATCGTGATGGGGACCCAGTTTCAACAGGCCGCCGTCATCGCGATGGATCGCGAGCTCGGCCGGACTTTCGCGGATGCCGCGCATGCGCTGCTCGAGGCGGGAGCCGCGCGATTGATGTGACCCGAATTTTCGTCTCAAGGTGAGAGAAGGTTTTGGCGCCACGGTGTTTCTATCGCCCCCAAGAACACCGTGGCGCTGAAGCCGACTCCTCGAAAAGGGGACAGATCTATTTTCGCGCTAAATAGATCTGTCCCCTTTTTCTGGTTCAGCACTGACGGCGGTGGTGGATGGAACTGGATCCGGAG
This sequence comes from Pseudomonadota bacterium, assembly GCA_043747835.1. Classification (GTDB taxonomy): domain Bacteria; phylum Pseudomonadota; class Gammaproteobacteria; order Steroidobacterales; family Steroidobacteraceae; genus CADEED01. Next base: position 20,758 of record JAYTOK010000005.1, read on the forward strand.
CGACATCAAATCGCCGCTCGAAACCGGCAAGACGATGTCCGGAAGCTAGGCGACCTGTCGCGCGTCGCCCGGAACGGACGAGCGCAGGGTCTGCGACAACACGCCGTAGGTGGCAATCCATGCGGACTTCACCTGCGGCGTGAACTCGCCGCGCAGGCTCTTCTCGAGCGTCCACAGCAGCGCGAGCGCGACGTTCGCGTGAAAGGGTTCGTTCGTCGCGAACGCCGGGTTGCGGACGCCGAGCGAGCGCACCACCGGCAGTAAAACTTCCGTGCGATCCAGCGCGCGCACGGTGGCGCCCATGAAGCTCGCGAACTTTTGCTGCCGTTCGCGCGCGTCGACGGCGAAGATTTCCCGCAGGGCGGGATCGAGTTCAAATAATCGCGTGTAGAAGAGTTCGGCGACCATCTCCTGCACGAACTCGGTCTTGCTCCAGCTCTCGTGCACGAGGCGGGTGTCTTCGTCTGTCATCGCTTCCTCCGGTGTCGAAGGAAGTAGAGCAAGGCGCATGCCACTGCGTCCGCGCCATTTGGGCCACGCGTTTCGATTCTGCGGAGTGATCATTCGCGGTATGACAAACCTGTCGCGCACCTTCCGGGAACGGCTCTCCCCCTGTCGCCCGGTCGTGGAGCAAACGACTACCAACTTGCGCATAATCCCCCGCGCATGCGAACGATCCGATTGAAGGTGAAACCAGGATCGCGGGTCGACGAATTGACCGAGCAGGACGACGGCATCTGGCTCGCGCGCGTGAAGGCGCCGCCCGTGGACGGCAAGGCGAATGCCGCGGTGATCGATCTCGTCGCCCGCCATTTCGGGTTGCGCAAGGCGCAAGTGAGCATCAAGAGCGGCGCCGCCGCGCGCCTGAAGTCAGTCACGCTGGAGGAATGATGATCACGCTGTACACGTTCGGGCCCATGTTCGGCCTGCCGGATCCAAGCCCGTTCGTGACGAAGGCGGAGATGCTGCTCAAGCTCTCCGGCCTCGAATACCAGACGGACACGCGCGGCTTCCCGCGAGCGCCGAAGGGCAAGCTGCCGTACATCGAGGAGAACGGCACGATCGTCGCGGACTCGACGCTGATCCGCCTCTACCTCGAGAAGAAACACCACACCGACTTCGATCGCGGTCTGTCCGTTCGCGATCGCGGCACCGCGTGGGCGGTCGAGAAGATGCTCGAAGAGCAGCTCTACTGGGCGATGGTGCGTTGGCGCTGGCTCGACGATGCGAACTTCGCGAAAGGGCCGAAGACGTTCTTCCAGCGCGCGCCCGCATTCATCCGGCCGCTGGTCGAGCGAATGGTGCGCGGCAAGGTGCGCAAGACGCTGCACGCGCACGGCATCGGCCGCCACAACGACGAGGAGATGCAGGCGATGGCGGAGCGCGGCTTCACCGCGGTCGCGCAGGTGCTGGGCGACAACCGCTATTTCATGGGCAACGAACCCTGCGGCGCGGATGCGACCGTGTTTGCGTTCGTCACGTGCGGGCTGTCGCCGTGGTTCGATTCGCCGCTGCAGAAGAAACTGCAGTCGATGCCGAATCTCGTCGCCTACCGGGATCGCTTGATGGGGGAGTTCTTTCCGAAATTTGTGTAGGCGGATGCCGCATGCGCGCGCTCGCACCATCACTCCGTCGAAAGCTACGAGGCACGCAAGCGAGCAGGCACCGGTGATCCGACCGTGATTGCATGTCGCGCATACTCGACACGAGCGAAACGCAATCGATTCAGGGTCTGACAATGCCAGGGAAGCGCGGTATCTCCGCCAGCCAGCCAACCAACCAGCTCGCGCGCGACTACGGCGTGAGTCTCAACGAATTCGCCGATGATGTGATTGCGACGCTCGCGCGTCTCGGAGGCGAGGGCGCTGCCGCGCGGCGACGTCCGATGGCGCGTTGCGGCGAAAATGGTGCGTCGGCACCCGGCCGGTGCCTCTGCTAACTAACAATCAGCGCGGCGCAAACACCACGGCCATCGGCTTGACCAGTGACACCGGTTCACCGGCGGGCGAGAGCTCGCCGGTCTTCCCGTCGACGCCGAACACCGACACGTTCGCGCCTTCCTGGTTGCTCACGAGCAGCCACTTGTTAGACGGGTCGAACGAGAAGTAGCGGGGCACCTTGCCGCGCGACGGGACACGCTGGCGGAGCGACAGCTCGCCGGATTTCGGGTTGATCGCGTAGACGACGAGGCTGTCCTCGCCGCGATTCGAGGCATAGAGAAACTTGCCGTTCTCGTGCACCGCGATCTCGGCCGCCGTGCTCGGATCCTTGAATCCGTCCGCGAGGGTGTTCACCGACTGGAATTGCGTGAGCGTGCCCTTGCCGCCATCCCAGTGGAACGCCATGACCTGACTCGTGAGCTCGGCGATGCCGTAGATCCACTCGCCGTTCGGGTGGAACACGAGATGCCGCGGGCCGGTGCCGCCCGGCGTCTTCGTGGCCGGCGGATCGTTCGGCGAGAGCTTTCCCGTTTTAGAGTCGAACTTGTAGACGACGATCTGATCGATGCCGAGATCCGCGACGAGGCCGAACTTGTTGGACGGGTCCGTGCGGAACCAGTGCGCGTACGGCTTGTTCTGCCGCGCATGCACGCTCGATCCTGTGTGCTCGACGAACGCGGTCTGCGTGTCGAGCGAGCCGTCCTTCGCGAGCGAGTAGATCTCGACGAAGCCGCCGCCGTAGTTGGCGTCGAGCACGTAGCGCCCCGTCGCATCCACGCTGATGTAGCTCGGGCCGCGCCCTTTGGATTCCTTGTAGTTGAGCAGCTCGAGCGCGCCCGATCTGCGGTCCACCGAGAAGGCGCTGACGCCGCCTGGGGTGCCGGTGTTGCAGATGTACAAGTGTGAGCCGTCCTGACTCAGCGTGAAGTGCGCGGGATCGCGGGTTTCCGCGACCAGCTTAGGCGCGCCGAGTTTGCCCGTTCGCGAGTCGAACTCCGCGACGGTGATGCCCATCTTCTCGGGGTTCTGTGTCGCGATGTAAACGAGGGAGGTCTTGGACATGGCCGTTGTGTTCATGAGTAGTAGCAAGGTGGTGGCGGCGATCCGCAGTGATGCATCGAACATGTTCTTCCCTCAGCAGGCCGCCGCGTGCGGCGCGTAAGCATGCCACAGCGATTCGGCGCCTGCCGGCGGCTATACTCGCGCCACCATGCAGCCAGCCCCTAAACGGGACGAGCTCGACCGGGTCGCGGCGAACTATTCGCTCGACGAGGCCGGCGTCTCGGCGATGCTCGAGATCGCCGGTGCGCGACCGGATCGCGCCGCCGTGCTGGACTTCCTCGCGCGCAGCGCCCGGATCGGCGCGGTGCTCTCGCTCGCCGCGGGTGTCGTGTTCTTCGTCGCGGCGAACTGGAGCCGCATCGCGGTGTTCGGCCGGTTCGCGCTGCTCGAGCTGTTGCTGCTCGCGTTCGTGGCCATCGCCTTCGTCAAGCCGCCGCCGCGATTCGTCGGGCGCGCCGCGGTTCTGCTCGCGTTCGTCGTGACCGGCGCGCTGTTCGCGCTCTTTGGCCAGACCTATCAAACCGGGGCCGACGTCTACGAGCTGTTCCTCACCTGGGCCTTGTTAGGCCTGCCGTTCGCGATCGCCGGGCAATGGGGAGTGACGTCCGCCGCCTGGGTGCTGGTGCTGAACACGGCGTTGCTGCTGTTCTGCGCCTGGCACCCGCGAGGGGGTCTGCTGTGGCTGGTTTTCGACGGCACGCGCTTCACCACCGTCCAAACGCTGCTGTTCGCGGCGTATCTCAATCTCGCGCTGTGGTTCGTGTTCGAGCAGCTGTCGCTGCCCGCGGTGCCGGAGTGGGTACGACGACTGTTGCTGTCCTGCGGGTTCGGGTTCGTGACGTGGGTAGGAATTCTCGGCGTGGTCGAAAGCGGCGAGGTCTTCGGCGAGAACCAGTCGCACGGAACCGCCGTGCTCGGCGCATTCGCGGCAATCGGTGTCGTCGCCTGGCTCGCGCTGCGCCGCCGCCGCGATATTTATCCACTCGCCGTCGCGATGGGCAGCTTCATCATCATCATTCTCTGCGCGGTCCCGCGCCTCACGAACGACGACGACGCGATGTTCTTCACGCTCGCGCTGTGGCTCATCGTCTCCTCGACCGTCGCCGGCAAGGTGCTGATGACGTTGATGCGGCGCTGGCGCGAGGAATCCGCGGCATGAACCCGCGCGTCACGGAGCTGGTCGACGCCTTGCGCGCGCGTGGTGTCATCGCCGCGGACGCGCCCGCGCTGAACGGCGAGACACAGGACCGGCCCTGGTTCATCGCGCTGCTGCAAGGCGTCGCCGGATGGTTAGGCGGGATCTTCCTGCTCGTGTTCCTGGGCGCGATGCTTCGTCCCGAATCGACGGCGGGCATTGCCGCCTGCGGCATCGTGCTGCTGCTCGGCGCCTGGGCGTTGTACTTCGCGGACCGCAACGCGGTGTTCCTCGATCAGTTCGCGCTCGCCATGTCGATCGCCGGGCAGTTCGCGCTCGCGTGGGCCATCGTCAAGGATGCGGATTCCGGCGTGTTCGTTGCCGCGACGCTCTTTGTCCTGCAATGCGCGGTGTTCGCGGTCATGCCCAACAAGTTCGCGCGACTGCTCGCGGCGTTCTTCGCCTGCGCAGCCTGGGTCTACCTGATCCGGTTCCTGCTGCTGCCGGGCGCCGGCGACGGGCTCTCGTTAGACGATGAGCTGATCTGGCGCAGCTCGCTGGCGGGCGGGTACGTCGTGCCGCTGGGCTGGCTGCTCACGTGGGCGCCGATGATCGCGCTCGTCGCGTGGCTGACCGAGCGCGAGCCCCGCTGGATGGCGTCGCGCGCACACGCGTTCGCGCGTCCGGCGTTGTCCGGTCTGCTGCTCGGACTCGCGGCCGGCGGCATCGTCACCGAACCGCTCGGCATTTTCCTGTTAGGCGAGGAGCAGTTAGGCTTGCGGCTAGGCTGGTGGTCGCTGTTCCCGCTGCTGTCGATCGCGCTCGCCGTGTTCGCGATGGTCTGCGCGCATCGGGTGGGCAGTGCCGGGATCGCAGGCGTCGCCATCCTCGCGGCTCTCGTGCATCTCTCGCGGTTCTACTACCTCTACGGCACGACGCTGCTGTGGAAGTCGCTGATCATGGTCGCCGTCGGCGCGGTGCTGTTTGGAGCGGGTTTCGCGCTGGCGAAACGCGCGCGGGGAACGGCATGAGGCAGCGCTGGACGCGAATCGTCGTGATCGCGGCGACGCTGCTCGTGCTCATCGCCGTGAACGGCAGCATCCTCGCGAAGGAGCGCATCCGCTCGACGGGCGAGCGCATCTTCCTTGCGCTCGCGCCCGTCGATCCGCGTTCGCTCATGCAGGGCGACTACATGGCGCTGCGATTCGCGATCGCGAGCCAGATCGAGGACAAAGGAATCGGCAGCGGCGGCAAGGCGAGTGTATTAGTCGACGAACGGGGTGTCGCAACGCTGAGCGCCGACGGGCGCGGCACCCTTCACTTGCGGTACCGCCTGCGCGGCAGCCAGGTCTGGCTCGGGACCAACGCGTATTTCTTCGAGGAAGGCAGCGCCAAGCGCTATGAACGCGCCCGGTTCGGCGAGTTCAGAGTCGATCGCGACACGGGCGAGGCCGTGCTCGTGGGGCTGCGCGACGCCGCGCTCGCCCCGCTATAATCGGGCGCATCGACACAGTGGCCATCCCGGCCCGAGTAAAAATCATGAACAAGCTCCTCGTCGGCGCAGCGGTCGCCGCCTCGTTCCTTTCGACTCTCGTGTTCGCGCAAGCGACGCCAACCGCCGCCGAAGGCGTCGCGGGCACCGCCGTGATTCCGCGCTCCGCGCTGTTCGGCAATCCCGAAAAGACCCAGGCGCGCATCTCGCCGGACGGCAAATACATTTCGTACATCGCGCCGTTGAACGGCGTGCTGAACGTCTGGGTCGGGCCGCGCAGCGACCCGTCCGCGGCGAAGGCCGTGACGAATGATGCGAAGCGCGGCATCCGCCAGCACTTCTGGGCCTTCGACAACCAACACGTGCTGTATCTGCAGGACGAAGGTGGCGACGAGAACTGGCACGTCTACGCCGTGAACGTCGCGACCGCGACCGCGAAGGATCTGACTCCTTACAAGGCCGTGCGGGCGCAAGTCGGCGGACTCTCGTGGAAGAAGCCGGGTGTCGTCGCGATCGGCCTCAACGACCGCCTCGCCGAGTGGCACGATCTCTATGAAGTGAACATCGCCACCGCGAAACGCACACTCGTCGAGAAGAACGAGCAGGAGTTCGCGGGCTACGAAGTCGATTTCGATCTCAAGCCGAAGCTCGCCGTGAAGGCGCTGGCGGATGGCAACGAGATCTTTCGCAAGGCCGGCGGCAAGTGGGTCAGCCTGCTCAAGTACGGACAGGAGGATTCGATCACCACCGAGTTGATCGGCATCGAAGCCAGCGGCACCACCGCGCTGATGCAGTCCTCCGTGGGCCGTGACAAGTCCGCGCTCGTGCGCGTCGACCTGACGACCGGCAAGAGCACCGACATCGGCGCCAGCGAACAGGCGGACGTCGAAGCCGTCTGGACCGAGCCGAAGACGGGCTCGCCGCAGGCCTACACGGTGAACTACCTGAAGTCCGAGATCACCGTCATCAGTCCGTCCGTGCAGAAGGACGTCACGTTCCTGACGAAAGAGCTCGGTGACGGTTTCGGCATCGGCAGCCGCACTCTCGACGATTCGGTGTGGACCGTCGTTTCCGACGACGCGCAGACGCCGGCGTCCACCTATCTATACGACCGCAAGGCCGCGAAGCTCACGAAGCTGTTCGACTCGCGCCCCGCACTCGTGAAGGCGCCGCTCGTGCCGATGCAGTCGCTCGAGCTCAAGTCGCGCGATGGAATGACGCTGGTGTCCTACCTGTCGCTGCCGCCCGGCTCGGACACGAACGGCGATGGCCGTCCCGAGAACCCCGTGCCGCTCGTGCTGAATGTGCACGGCGGTCCGTGGGCGCGCGACGGTTACGGCTTCGACAACGAGCACCAGTGGCTCGCGAACCGCGGCTACGCCGTGCTCTCCGTGAACTATCGCGGCTCGACCGGCTTTGGCAAAGCGTTCGTCAACGCGTCGAACAAGGAGTGGGCGGGCAAGATGCACGACGATCTGCTCGACACCGTCGCGTGGGCGATCAAAGAGAAGATCACGACGACCGACAAGGTCGCGATTTACGGCGGTTCGTACGGCGGTTACGCGACGCTCGTCGGCCTGACATTTACGCCGGATACTTTCGCGTGCGGTGTCGACATCGTGGGTCCCTCGAACCTGGCCACGCTGCTCGCGACGATCCCGCCGTACTGGAAGGCGTTCTTCGAAGAGTTCGCGCAGCGCGTCGGCGATCCGCGCACGGAAGAGGGCAAGAAGCTGCTCGCCGAGCGTTCGCCGATCACGCACGTCTCGGCGATCAAGAAGCCGCTGCTGATCGGGCAGGGCGCGAACGACCCGCGTGTGAAGCAGGCGGAGTCGGATCAGATCGTGAAAGCGATGAAGGAAAAGAGCATCCCCGTCACGTACGTGCTGTATCCGGATGAAGGCCACGGCTTCGCGCGTCCCGCGAACCGCACGTCGTTCTACGCGATCGCGGAAGGATTCCTGGCGCAGTGCCTGGGCGGACGTTACGAGCCGGTCGGCAACGACTTCAAGGGTTCGAGCGTGAAGGTGCTCGAAGGCGCGCAGCATGTGCAGGGCCTGGAAGCCGCGCTGAAATAATGGGGATATTCCCCATTTCCTAGCAAAAGGGGACGGGCCTCACGGCCGTCCCCTATCTGAAATGGGGCCTGGCCCCATTTCAGAACCGGTACGCGATCCCGATCGAGGCGAGCGAAACCTTTCCCTGATTGAACGACACATCGTTCGGGCTCAACCGCACGCCGAAGATAACCTCATCGAATTGCGTCCAGCCGAGCTCGACGTCGAGCTTGTCCATCGCGTGAAACTCCACGCTCGCTCCGTAGAAAAGGGCGCCTTCGGAATCCGTGCCGCGATCCGTGACCGTCGCATCCGCACCCGTCTCCCGCGCCTGGACCTGCAAGTTGATCCAGCCCACCCGGCCTTTCACGCGGAAGCGCTCGTTCAACGGCAACATGAACACCGCGTTCGTCAGCAATCCCCTCGCCGAACTGTGCGTCGTGAAGTCGCATTCGCCCTGGAACAAGGGCGGGCACGTGCCTGCGCCCGGGGCGTACTCGAAGTCGCCCAGATCGGCATATCCCACTTCCATCGCGAAGAACCGCGACGCCTGAAATCCCAGCCGGAGGCGCAGGCCCTCGGAGGAGTCGGAATCCCGCACCTCGGTGAACAGGGGCTGGGAATCATGGAAATACTCCGCGTTGCCTCTCGAGCTGCCGACGTCCAGGGCGACGTAGAACTTCGGGGCGGCGGCTGCATCGACCGAAAAGGCGGTCAACGCGAAGCAACAGAGCGGAATTAGTTTGGTGTAGCGCATCGGATCCTCCGTGATGCCGACACTCTGCCGCAACGGGGCCAGTTGTGACAGTGTTGCTGCTGCGCCAGAGTGCTCCGGAGCCGGTCCCGGCTCCAATATCGTGCACAGTAGATAGCGGCGCCGACACACGCCAAGGACTAAGATTGGCGCGTTCGCGCGGGAATGGGGTCGCATGGAAGGGCATCGGCAAACAACATTCAGGTTCGACGGGTGGACCGTCAATCGCGACAGCGGCGACCTCGCGAAGGGCGAGCACGCCACGCGCCTGCAGATCCAGCCGCTGCAGATCTTCGTCGAGCTGCTCGAGAATGCTGGCGAAGTCGTTACCCGGGAACGGCTCATCGCGAAGCTCTGGCCCACCGGCATCGTCGAGTTCGACGCAAGCCTCAATACTGCGGTGCGCAAACTGCGCATCGCGCTCAACGACGATCCGGAGAAGCCGCGGTATATCGAGACGATTCCGCGGCGTGGATATCGCTTCATCGGAAAGCTCGAACCGTTGGACGCGCCTGTGCCCGCAACGACTGTGCTCGGGCTGGTGTCGGCGTCCGCATCCCACGAGCCCGCTGGCGCGCTTGCGCCAACTTCCGCACCGGCAGGTCCTGCATCAGCGAACGGTCGCAGCCGCCGCTGGGCTCTCGTCGCCGCCATCGTGCTCGCGCTGGTGGCGACCTTCGGCGCGGCGACCTACTGGTTCTCGCCGCGAACCGTAGCGCCGCCCGTGCTCGCGATCCTGCCGTTCAAGGACATCGGTCCCGAAGGCAAGGACGCTGCGTTGTGTCTCGCCATCGCCGAGGAGCTCGGCATTCGCCTCGCTCAGTTGCCAGGAGTGCGCATCGTCGCCAGCACCTCCGCCTCGTCGCTCGAGGGGAAGGCGGGCGACGTGCGCGAAATCGGCAAGATGCTCGGCGCGACGCATGTCATCGAAGGATCGGTGCGGCGAAACGGCGACGGACTGCGGGTCACCGTTCGCCTGGTCAACACGGCCGACGGCATCCCGATTCTCGTGCGGCCCTATGACTTCTCCGCATCCGAACTGCGCGACATCGGTCAGACGCTGGCGCAATCCGTTGCGCAGGAACTCAAGCTGCTCCTGTCTCCGCAGCAGTTGCAGCGCTGGCAGGCGCGCACGGCGCGCGACCCGGCGGCATACGAGTACTACGTCACCGCGCTCGCCTACAGCCGCGAGAAAACCGCCGACGGCGACGACAAGGCCGGCGAGCTGTATCGCCTCGCGATCGAACGCGACCCGGAATTCGCGCTGGCGCACGTGGGTCTCGCCGAAGTGTTGCTTGGAACCATGAACACGCATGACGTGCCGCTCGCCGAGATCGCAGGCCAGGTCAGGGTATTGCTGGCCAAGGCGCAGGATCTCAACTCCGACATGTCGGAGTTGTATGCCGCGCAAGGGTGGCTGGCGAAGGAAGAAGAGCGTTACGTCGAGGCGGAAAAAAATTATCGGCGCGCGCTGCAGATCAATCCCAGCGATGCCAGGAGCTACGCCCGACTCGGCATCATGTTCTACGAGCAGGGCCGGGTGCGCGAAGCGCTCGATCAATATACGCGAGCCGCCGAGATCGATCCCGAGTACTACTTCTATCCGATGTATCGATGCATGGTGCTCCAGGATCTCGGGCACTTCGCCGAGGCGGAGCTCGCTTGCGCGCGTGCGCGGGCACTCAGTCCCAAGGACTACTGGCCTAGCTACGTCACGAGCTGGCTGGAAGTGAGTCGCGGGAATCTGTTCAATGCGCTGCAGTGGAGTCAGGCAGCGTCCGATCTCTCGCCGAACGACGGTGCGCTCGCCTTCAACAGAATCGACCTGATGCTCGCGCTGCGACTCGTCTCCGAGGCGCGCGCCGTCGCGCAATCCGTCGTGACGAGCGACGAGGCGCAAGTGCGGCTCTATCAGGCCAGCCTCGAGCTCGCCGAGCACGGACCCGCCGGATTGCGCGCCTATCTGCAGGAGTCGGGCACGGCGGCGTTGAGCGGTTCGAGCGTGGCGAACGAGGCCGTGCGCCTCTATCAGATCGCGGGAGAACTCGAGAAGGCGCGCGCGGCTCTCGAGCTGATGCGTTCGACGCCGGCGTACGAAGACAGTGAACTCTTCGTGCCGAGGCAAGTACGCGCCGGACATTCTCCAGGGCTCGTCTGCGCCAGCCTGTTGCTCGCGCAAGGCGAGCGTGAAGAAGGGCTGAAGCTCCTCGACAAACTCGATGCGATGCTGGTTCGACTCGAAGCGAACGGGATGGCCCACCATGGCATCGACTCGTTGCGCGCGGAGTCGCTGGCATTGCGCGGCAAGCCGGAAGAGGCGATGCGGTCCCTGCGCAGGGCGGTGAGCCGCGGCTGGCGCGCGTCGTGGCGGGCGGAAACCGATCCGTTCTTGGCGTCGTTGCGGGAGCGCGATGACTTCAAGGCGTTGATTCGGGAAGTGGAAGCGCGCAACGACGAGATGCGTGCGCGCTTCCACCGGCTCAAGCCATCAGGCTGAGATCCTCACGAGAGCGTGTCGCAGCCCTCGCAGATCTCCCTCGCGCCATGGGCCACGCTGACGAGTGCGTCGACGATCGGCACCGGCGGCTCCTGATGTCCGGAGCCACCATTTGTCGATGTGCCTCCGTCTCGCGCGTCTCGCGCGGGCGGATTGGGATGTGCAGGATGTCCATTCCCACTGCGCAGGCGATTTCCGTTGGTCTCTCCGTCGCCGTCGCCGGGCACCGGCGGCTCCTGGTGTCCGCTGCCGTTCACTGACCCGTGGATTTCGCAGACGAGTTCCATCGCCAGGATTTCCGTTTCCCTCGCGAGTTTTTTGAGCCGATCGACCTTGCAGAGATCGATCGCGGGGCGGCGTTGCCGGAACTGCTGACTTCCTTCATGCGGTTGCATAGATCCTCCAGACGTGCGGTGTTTTGTTCTGTGCCTTTGAGTGGCGGGTCGATATTCAGGATCGGGAGTCCACTAGTCCATTTCCCGACGCTGATCCGTTTCTGATTCATGCTGATTAAGGGCTTGGTGACAAGCCGGCCATGGTTCGGGGATTGCATTTGCCCGATGGTGAGCTCGCGGACTTCCCCGCGCCGAGATGGAGCTGACCATGAACCTGCGACCCCTTGGATTGGCGGCCGGTGCCCTGGCTTGCCTTCTCGGGTACACGCCCGCGCCCGGCATGGCGCAGCAGGATGTGATTGCGCTCCGCGCGTACCAGCCCACGAATCTTTTCGTCATGCACCACGATTTCAGAGGGCGAGCCGACGCGCTGAAGTCGACCCAGGACGCGCGTGACACCCGGGTCGAGATCGTGGCTGGCCTCGCCGATCCAAAATGCATTTCGCTGCGCGCGGTGAGTCCGCCGGATCACTACTACAAGCAGGCGTTCTTCCGGATCGTGCTCGCGAAGCGACTGGATGAGCCCAGGTATCGCGAGGACGCGACGTTCTGCATCGAGGCCGGTCTCGAGAAGGCGCTGTTGGCCAAGGCCAATGCCAAGGCGATCTCGATCCGCTCGTACAACTTTCCGAACCGCTTCATCCGGCATCGCCATGGCGAGCTGTGGCTCGATCCACTCGCGAACACGCCTGACTACCGGACGAGCGCGACGTTCTTCATCGTTCCCGCCGCGCAGTACGCGGAGTAGGAGGACACATGCAACTTTCGATGAACCAGTTTGCGGCTGTCATGCCTTCATTGCTGCGCCCCGAGTTGTGGCTGCGGCCGATCGTCGAAGCGATGGCGTGTTTCGAGATCGACACCCCGGCGCGCGCCGCCGCGTTCCTCGCGCAGGTCGCGCATGAATCGAATCAGTGCCGCAACACCGAGGAGCTGCTGAGTTACTCCGCGGCGACGTTGATGCACACGTGGCCCAAGCGCTTTCCGACGCTCGAGGTCGCGATGAAGTACGAGCGCGATCCGGAGATGACCGCTAACTATGTGTATGCGAACCGGTTGGGAAATGGAGATGTCGCGTCGGGCGACGGGTTTCTGTTTCGCGGGCGCGGGTTGATCCATGTCGCCGGGCGGTCGAACTACGCGGCGGCGAGCGATGCGCTAGGCGTTGATTTTCTGGTGGACCCCGATGCGATGGCGGAGCCCGCGCATGCGGCGTTGTCGGCGGCGTGGTTCTGGCAGACGCGCGGGCTGAATCAGCTCGCGGATGATTTCCAGGATGAAGAAGATGATGAGGACTTCCAGCGCATCACGCAGATCATCAATGGCGGGCTGACCGCGATCAGCGAGCGCAAGCGGATATGGTTGTTCGCGAGGCAGGCGCTGGGGGCGTGAGAGCTCTGGCGACGTGACGGCGCTACGGGAGGTAGCCGATCTGGCGCTGATGACGCAGGGCCAGAACTCGCACCAGGTCTTGCCGCACCAGGAAGCGATACACGGCGATGTACCCGGTTGCACCGAAGGAAATCACGAGTTCGCGTGCTTCGCCTTCGATTCGGCGGCCGACGAGCGGGTGAGCGGCAAGATTGTCGATGGCGGAGCGAATCGCCAGGACTGCCGCCATCGCAGCCTCGGGATTCTCGAGCAGAAGATGTTCGAATGCGCGCTCAATATTTTGCAGAGCGCGCGGCGAATAGACTACTTGCGCCACGGCTTCGGCCGCGGCGTCGCAACTCCCTGCGCCAAGCGTTCCATCCAGGCATGCACGTCTTCGGCGCGATACATCTCTCCGGTCCGGTCCATTTCTTCATCGGCGGCGAGCGCTTCCTTCACGAGGCTACGCATTTGCTCTTCGTAAGCCGCATGCTTTTCGACCGCTTCGACGATCAAGCTGTGAACCGAGCGGTCCGTCTCCTTCGCAATGATCCGGAGGCGAGATCGGAGTTTCGGTGGGAGGCGGATCGTGGTGGTTTCAGCCATGGCAGCACAAACGTAGCACCGAAGACGCGACCCCTACAATGCCAATTTGAGGCCCGAATACCCAATTTTGCGCAGGACTTTTGACTGCCCACGTCCCGTCGTTAGGCTTCCGTTCGCGTAGGATCGAGGACGGTCATGGTTACGCGCCACGCTAACGATCCGACACTCACCGCGCGCCCGACATCTCGCCGGCCGTACGTAATCGCGACCGCTGTCGGCAGTGTTCTGGCCGCGTGCGTCGCGATCATGTTGCTCGTCAACCTTCCCAGGTTCGACGAGCCGCTCGATCCCGCGCTCGCAGCGCTCGAGAATTCCCGGCCAGCTTTCGTCGAAGACAATGCGTATCCCGCCGCGCTGGAATTTCTGGCGCCCGACGCCCGCAATCCGCGCGTCGCCGAGAGTGCGCGTGAGCTCCGCGAAAAGTTCGCGAGCCTGAAATGCTACGCGAGGCTATATCTCGATTGCGCGGAGCGCCTGATCGCGGACGTTGCAGGCGCCGACGCCTTGCATCCGCGCTCCGCCGTGCTGTTCGAGCGGTACGACGCGCTGGTTCGCCATGCGCATTTTGTGGAAAGTCCCGATGAAAATGGGGACACACCGTTTCCCCCGTACGGCGCCATCCGCGACGTGGCGCGCCTGCGCCTCGCCATCAGTTACCGCAGTGGATCGACACCGGAGTTCCTGCAGGAAGCGGCGGAAGATCTCGCGTTCTGGAAGACCGTTCTGCGCGAGAGCGACTCGATGGGGTCGAAGATGGTGGCGCTCGCGTGCCTGCAGGATGCGCTCGATTTCCTGTCCACATTGCTGCGCGAGCGCGTGCTGCACGAAACCGAAGTCGCCTATCTCGAGAGATTGGTGTCGCCGTTCTCGCGCGAGGAATCCGACATTGGTGAAGCGTTCCTCGCGGAGGCGCGGGTCGCAGTGCGGAGCGAGGTACCGCCCGTTGCGGCGGGTGCCTCCTGGCTGACGCGGCTGCTCATGCAGAGGAACGCGACTCTGAACCAGCTCTATCGCGAAGAGATAGTCCTCATGCAGCAGCGCGCGCGTTTGAGTGCGCGCGAGTTCTTCGAGCAGGGCGGGCATGAACCGCTGCGACGCGAGCTGCGCGTGAGTCCGCGGACGCTGTACAACTTCGGCGGGAAGCTGGCGATGAGCCGCTCGCCGTGGGATGCGCACGAGTTGCCCGCGCGCGTTCACGACCAGAACGGGCGCATCTCGCTCGTGCTGCTGCAGGCCGAGATCGAACGAGCGCGCGGCGCCGACGTCGCGGCCGTCGTGCGCGCGTCGAAGCATCGCAATCCGTACACGGGGGAGGCGATGGTCTACGACGCGGGGTCGCAAGTGATCTCGTTCAAGTGCCTGCATACGGCGTTTCATCCGCCGGAGCCGCCGGATCGGTGTGCGGTCGCGGTTGCTCCGCTCGAGGGTAGAGCGGTCGCTGGCAAGTATCCAATCACCTAGCCACGCGGCGTACACTTCGCCCCTATAAGAGACGGCTGCTTTGCGGGTGTTATCCAAACGGGGTTCGTCCCCTACCTGCTTAGCGGCCATTTCCCCTTCTGGCCGGCAGTTTTCGCCACTGCTTTTGACTTCCGTCGCCCCGTCCTTACACTCCCGCCCTTCCAGCCCCCGGCTAATCCCCTGGGGTCCTCGCTACAGCGGGATTGGAGTTGGCCGGCGTAGTCCCGGCACGAATCGAGCTTCTCGGCGCACACCTCTATATGTGCGTTTGCGCGGCACGAGTCCAACTCCAGACCGCCGGAGTTGCTCGATGTCCGCCGCCACCGCCCCGAAAGAACTCAACACCTACCGCAAGTATTGGGCGAGCCGCTTCGGCGTCGCGCCATTCCTGCCCATGACGCGCGCGGAAATGGATCAGCTCGGATGGGATTCCTGCGATGTGATCATCGTGACCGGCGACGCGTACGTCGATCATCCGAGCTTCGGCATGGCGATCATGGGGCGGTTGCTCGAGGCGCAGGGTTTTCGCGTCGGCATCATCGCGCAGCCCGACTGGCAGAGCGCCGAGCCGTTCAAGCAGTTAGGCCGGCCCAATCTGTTCTTCGGCATCACCGCCGGGAACATGGACTCGATGGTGAATCGGTACACGTCGGACAAGCGCATCCGCAGCGACGACGCGTACACGCCCGGTGGTATGGGCGGCAAGCGGCCCGATCGCAGCGTCGTCGTGTATGCGCAGCGCACGCGCGAGGCGTTCAAGGATGTGCCCATTGTCATTGGCGGAATCGAAGCTAGCTTAAGGCGCATCGCGCATTTCGATTACTGGAGCGAGAAGATCCGGCGCAGCGTGTTGCTCGACGCGAAGGCGGACCTGCTCGTGTTCGGAAATGCCGAGCGGCAGATCTGCGAGATCGCGCATCGGCTGGCGGGCGGCGAGACCATTTCGCAGATCAACGATCTGCGCGGGACCGCGTTCGTGCGCAAGGCGCACGACTTCATCGAGATCGATTCGACGCACATCGATGCGCCGGGGCGGTTGAACCCGCCGATCGATCCGTATGCGATGGAGCCTGAGATCCGGAAGGCGAATGAGATTGCGGCTGCGATCGAGGCTGGCGAAATGGTGCCGGAAATGGTGCCGGGGGAAGGTTCTCGTGGTTCGCCCGCAAGCGACGCG
>JAYTOK010000006.1:0-100317 GCA_043747835.1 Pseudomonadota bacterium
TGACCGAGACCACCCAGTTCAGGAACCACTGCGCGGCTACGGCAATAGCCATCGCCTTGTCGCGGATGGAGTTCGGGAAGATCTCCGCGAGCATCACCCACACGACCGGTCCCCAGGACAGCGAGAAGCCCGCGATGTAGATGCAGACCACGATCAGCGCGCCGAGGCCCATCGAGCCCACGTAGAACATGAAGCCCAACGCGATCATGGACACCGCCATGATCAATGCGCCGAGGATCAGCAACGGCTTGCGGCCCCACTTGTCGACGGTGACGGTCGCGATGAGCGTGAAGACCACCATCACGACGCCCATGATGACCGTCTGCGCAAACGAGGCGTCGCCGGTGAAGCCCATGTTCGCGAACATCTGCGGGCCGTAGTAGAGCACCGCATTGATGCCGACCAACTGCTGGAAGGCGGACAACAGAATGCCGACCACCAACACCAAGCCACCATAGGAAGAGAGTTTTCCGGCGGTCTCCTTCAGCGAGGCGTCGATTTCCGCGAGGACAATTTTGGCTTCGTCCGCATTCGCGAGTTTGGTGAGAACCTCGCGCGCCTTTTGTTCCTTGCCCTTGAGCATGAGGCCGCGCGGCGTTTCCGGAACAAACAGCAACAACAGCACGAAGATCGCGGCCGGAATTGCGCAGCACGCGAGCATCAGGCGCCAGCCCTCCGTGTGCACCCAGTTCGGGTCACCGTCACCGCCGAACTTCTTGATGAAGTAATTCACGAAGTACGAAATCGTGATGCCGCTGACGATCGCGATCTGCTGGTAAGTGACCAGCGCGCCGCGCTTGGAAGGAGGCGCGATCTCGGCGATGTACATGGGCGCGAGCATCGAAGCCAGACCGATGCCCATGCCGCCCCAGAGACGGTGACCGATGAAGTTGGTGATCACATCTCCGAACCCGAGGTAAGGAGCATCTGCAAAGAACAGATTCATTTTCCAAAGCAGGGCGTTGATCAGCGGCGTGAGCACCGAGCCCAACCCGCCGATGAATGATTCCGGCCAGGCGGATCCCAGCGACGAAATGAAGAACAGCACGCCTGCGAGGATCAGGCCGCCGCGACGTCCGAGGTAGTGAGCCACCACTCCGCCGAGGGCGGCGCCGATGAGGCAACCCCACAATGCGCCGGCGATGGTGAAGCCTTCGAGGCTTAGACGAGCGCCTTCGGCAAGATTCAGCGGCGCAACGAAGTTGATCTTGATCGACTCGACTGCGCCGGAGATAACCGCCGTGTCGTAGCCGAACAGCAATCCGCCGAGCGCGGCGATGATCGTCAGGATGATGAGAAGGCCGGTGTGGGTGCTCGCCGCAGGTGCGGCGCTCGAAGTCTGAGACACGCTATCTCCTTGACTGAATTATGTTTTTGGACTCCGCTGGCGTGCGCGTCTTGCGCCCCCCTCGCAGCGGTCGCGGAAGCGTAGTGATAGCGTTATCAGATAGCAAGCCGCGCGCGGCGCGTCGCGCAGACCCGGTGATTTCAGGGCTTACGCGGCGGCGCGACGGAATCGCGTTTGACGAGGACGTACGGCACCAGGTGATCGACCGCCTGATGCACGTGTCGATCCTTGGGCCGGCGAATCTTGTGCAGCAATAGATTGATCGCGGCCTCCGCCATCGCCGCGATGGGCTGACGCACCGTCGTGAGCTCGGGCCAGACCGTGGTCGCGATCGGCGTGTCGTCGAATCCGACCACCGACAGATCGCGCGGCACATCGAGCTGACGCCGATGCGCGACCGAAATCGCGGCCGCGGCCATGTCGTCGTTGCTCGCGAAGATCGCCGTCGGCATGCGTTTGCGCGCGAGCAGTTTCTCGGCGGCTTCGAGGCCCGACTTGTACGTGAAGAATCCCTGGATCACGAGTGCCGGATCGACTTCGAGATCGGCATCCTTCATCGCCGCCTGGAATCCTTCGAGGCGCATCTGGCTGGCGGTCTGCGTGGGCTGGCCCTTGATGAACGCGATGCGCGTGTGCCCTTCGGCGATCAGGTGCGCGGTCATCTCGCGCGCGGCGTTGAAATCGTCGATGCGCACGCAGGACACATCCTCGCGCGCGCGCCCCGTGGCGAGCGCGACGACGGGCACGCCTCCGGCGGCAAATGCCGCGGCGATGGCCTTCGATTCGCACAACGGCGGCGGCAGGATGACGCCGGCAATACCTTCGGAGAGTTTCTGCGCCGCGGCTTTTTCCGCGGCGGGCTTCAGGTTGTCCCAGCGATCGAGCACGAGCTGCGCAGCTGTTCGGTGCGAGCCATCGAGCGCGCCGACGAGCAGTTCGCTGAGATACGAAGCGCTGGGATTCGAATAGATGAGCGCGATGCGCGTGTCGCGCGCGCCCGCCAGCGATCGCGCCGCGGGATTCGGCCGGTAGTTGAGCGTGCGCACGGCTTCCATGACGAGCTCGCGCGTCGTGTCGCGCACGTTGCTTTCGCCATTGATCACGCGCGATACCGTCATCGGCGACACATTCGCGTGGCGCGCGACTTCGTGAATCGTGATCGCGCTTCCCCGGCGTCGACCGCTCTTCTCACTCACTCGTGGAATGCCGTCATTACCGCGATCCCCTGGCTCGCTCAATCGATCACCCACTACTGGCGTAACGCTTTCGTTAGCGTTAACAATAGATTCAACGAACACCTAAGTCCATTGCACTCATGAACAAGCGCGGAATATCAGCAACGATCGTTGCGCTGGCCCTGTCGTGGCCGGCGTTTTCGGAAGACGGATATGACTTATGGCTGCGATATCGGCCCGCACAGGCTGGACAGGTCGCCTATCCCGATCTCGCCGCGCATGCGCGGGCGCTGGTCGGCGACGCCACGTCGCCAACCCGGGACGCGGCGCGGCGCGAGCTCTCGCGCGGCTTGGGCGCGATGGCCGGAGCGCCTGTTCCCGTGGCGTCGTCGCCCGTCGATGGCGCCGTGGTGTTCGGCACCCCGCGCAGTTCCGGCATCGTCGCGGGACTGAAGCTCGGACTCGAGCGCCTTGGGAAAGACGGCTTCGTCATTCGCAGTGTTTCCGTCGCGGGAGTGCCGGTTACCGTCATCGCGGCGAATTCGGATGTCGGTGTGCTGTATGGGGCATTCCATTTCCTGAAACTCGTTCAGACGCGCGCGAAGCTTGGCGCGCTCGACGTCGCGTCGAGTCCCCGCACGCAGATTCGCGTGCTCAATCATTGGGACAATCTCGATCGCAATGTCGAGCGCGGTTACGCGGGGCAGTCGATCTGGGACTGGCACAAGCTGCCGGCCTGGCTCGATCCGCGCTACACCGACTACGCGCGTGCGTGCGCCTCGCTCGGCATCAACGGTTCGGTGCTCACGAACGTGAACGCGAACGCGACGAGCCTCACGCCGGTGTACCTCGAGAAGGCCGCGGCGCTCGCGGGCGTGTTTCGCACCTACGGCGTGCGCGTGTATCTGACCGCGCGCTTCAGTGCGCCGATCGAGCTCGGTGGATTGAAGACCGCCGACCCGCTCGACCCCACGGTGCGCGCGTGGTGGAAGCAGAAGGCCGACGAGATCTATCGCCTGATCCCCGACTTCGGTGGATTTCTCGTGAAAGCGAACTCCGAGGGTCAGCCGGGACCTCAGGATTACAAACGCACCCACGCCGACGGCGCGAACATGCTCGCCGAAGCGCTGGGCTCGCGTGGGATCGTGATGTGGCGCGCGTTCGTGTACTCGAGCCCTTCTCCGACAGAAGGAGGGCCGACCGATCGCGCCAAGCAGGCGTTCGACGAGTTCACGCCGCTCGACGGGAAGTTCGCGGCAAACGTGCTCGTGCAGGTGAAGAACGGCGCCATCGACTTCCAGCCGCGCGAGCCGTTCCATCCGCTGTTCGGCGCGATGCCGAAAACTCCGCTGATGATGGAATTCCAGATCACGAAGGAATACCTGGGTTTCGCGACGCATCTCGCGTACCTCGGGCCGCTGTTCGAAGAGGCGCTCGACTCGGACACGATGGTGAAGGGCCCGGGATCCACGGTCGCGAAGGTCGTCGACGGCGAGCTGCATGGCTACGCCATCACCGGCATGGCCGGCGTCGCGAATGTCGGCGCGGATCGCAACTGGAGCGGTTCGGATTTTGATCAGGCGAACTGGTATGCGTTCGGCAGGCTTGCCTGGAACCCGGAGCTTTCAGCGCGCGAGATCGCGGAGGACTGGGTGCGCATGACGTTCTCGAACGATGCCGTGTTCGTGGAGCCGGTCGTCGCGATGATGATGCGATCGCGCGAGGCGGTGGTCGACTACATGATGCCGCTCGGTCTCGCGCATCTGTTCGATACCGGGCATCACTACGGTCCGGGTCCGTGGGTGAACGATCTCAACCGCGCCGACTGGAACCCGACTTACTACCACCGGGCGGATGTCGACGGCGTCGGCTTCGCGCGCGGACCGACAGGAAGCGGTGCGACATCGCAGTACGCGCCGGCGGTCGGCAAAGTCTTCGCCGACCGGCGCAAGGTGCCCGAGCAATTCCTGCTGTGGTTCCATCACGTTCGGTGGCACGAAAAAGTCTCGTCGGGCCGCACGGTGTGGAATGAGCTCGTGGTTCGCTACACGCGCGGGGTCGAGACAGTGAGCGGGATGCGGCGCACCTGGGCCGGGCTCGAACCTTTCGTCGATGCACAGCGTTTCGCGCAAGTGTCGGCGTTTCTCGCGATCCAGGAACAGGAAGCGCGCTGGTGGCGCGACGCGTGCATCGCGTACTTCCAGAGCGTGAACAAACTACCGTTGCCCGCGGGCTTCGCTCCGCCGGCGCATCCGCTCGAGTTCTACAAGTCGCTGAAGTTTCCGTACGCGCCCGGCCGCGGCTGATTCATTTATTCCGCGAGAGGGGGTCAGATGAAATCCGCTTCGTTGTTCGCGATCGCAATCGTCATGGCATCGGTGTCGCTGGCCGCGCCGGCGCCGCCACTCGATTTGACCGCCGAGCAGGACCACAAGCTCATGCTGGACGCGCTCGGCATCACCGCCATCCGTCCGGGCGCGAACGGTCGCGATCCGAACGCGCCGAATGCGGCCAATTACGACGAGGCGAAGGGCAATCCTTATCCGGATCTCCCGCCGCTGCTCGTGCTCGCGAACGGGAAGCCCGTGAAGGACGCGAAGTCGTGGTGGAAGAAGCGGCGCCCGGAAATCGTCGAGCTGTTCGATCGCGAGGTGTACGGGCGCCTGCCGAAGGCCGTGCCCGGCGTGAGCTGGTCGGTGAAAGAAACTCGAGAAGACATCGTCGGCGGCAAGCCGGTGCTGTTCCGCAAACTCGTCGGACACGTCGACAACTCCGCCTATCCACTCATCGACGTGAACATCGACGTGGAGTTCACGACGCCGAAGGACGCGAAGGGTGTGCCCGTCATCGTCGAGTACTTTCCGTTCGAGTGGCGCGGGCGTTTTCCCGCGCCGCCGTCACCGACTTGGCAGGAGCAGGTGATCGCGCGCGGCTGGGCGTACGCCATCCTCTCGCCAACGTCGATCCAGGCCGACAACGGCGCGGGTCTCACAAAGGGCATCATCGGCCTCGTGAACAAGGGTCAATCGCGAAAGCCTGACGATTGGGGCGCGTTGCGCGCGTGGGCGTGGGGTGCTTCGCGATTCATGGACTACCTGGAGACGGATCCGGCCGTCGACGCGAAGCGCGCCGTGATCGAAGGCGTGTCTCGCTACGGCAAGGCATCGCTCGTGACGATCGCGTACGAGCCGCGCTACGCGATCGGCTTCATCGGATCTTCCGGCATGGGTGGCGCGGCGCTGCATCGACGCCGCATCGGCGAGTTGCTCGAGAACGTCGCGGGCAGCGGCGAATACCACTGGATGGCGGGCAACTACATCAAGTACGCGGGGCCGCTCACGGCGAAAGACCTGCCCGTCGATTCGCACGAGTTGATTGCGCTGGCCGCGCCGCGACCGCTGTTCATCGGTGCGGGAAATCCTGCAGAGGGCGACGCGTGGGTCGATCCGCGCGGCATGTTCATGTCGACGGCTGCCGCGGGACCCGCGTGGGAGTTGTTAGGAAAGCGCGCGCTCGGCACGGCGGAGTTTCCGCCGCTCGGGACGCCGCTCGTCGATGGCGATCTCGCCTATCGACAACACACCGGCGGCCACACGTCGGGCCCGAACTGGCCGACGTTCCTCGACTTCGCTGCGCGCTACTTCGAGTAGCTAGGAAATGGGGACATTCCCCATTTCCTAGCAAAAGGGGACGCACCTGAAGCAGGTACGTCCCCTTTTGCCGATCGCCGGGAAATGGGGAACGGTCCCGAAGCGGGACCTGTCCCCTACCAATCCCACATGGTGCCGTCTTCGAGACGCGCCACCGGCAGCTGCTTCGGGTTGTAGGGATACTTCGCCGCGAGCTTCTCGTCGATCGTGACGCCGTGCCCCGCGGACTCGCCGCAGTAGAGACGTCCGTCGCGGAACGTGTAGTCGTGCGGAAACACTTCATCCGTCTCCGGCGCGTGTTTCATGTATTCCTGGATTCCGAAGTTCGGCACCCAGGTGTCGAAGTGCAGCGCCGCGCCCATGCACACGGGCGACAGATCCGTCGCGCCATGGAAGCCGGTGCGCACGCCGTGCAATCCCGCGAAATCCGCGAGCCGGCGCAGATGCGTGATGCCGCCGCCATGCACGATCGTCGTGCGGATGTAGTCGATGAGCTGGTTCTCGATCAGGTGTTTGCAATCCCAGATCGAGTTGAACACTTCACCGACCGCGAGCGGCGTCACCGTGTGCTGGCGGATGAGCTCGAACGACTTCTGGTTTTCCGCCGGCGTCGCATCTTCCATCCAGAACAACCGATACGGCTCGAGAGACTTTCCGAGGCGCGCGGCCTCGAGCGGCGTCAGGCGATGATGCACGTCGTGCAGCAGCTCGATGTCAGGGCCATGATCCTTGCGCAACCGTTCGAACAGCTTCGGAACGAACTCGAGATACTTCGACGTCGACCAGACGGTTTCGAGCGGCAGTTCGCTCTCGGCCGGCTCATACGCATTCTTGAGGTTGCTGATGCCATAGGCTTTCTTGATGCCCGGCACACCGCTCTGCGCGCGAATCGCCTTGTAGCCCTGCGCGATGTACTTGCCGACTTCGGCGGTGCATTCCTCGATGTCCTTGCCGTTCGCGTGGCCGTACACGAGCGCGCCTTCGCGCGAGCGTCCGCCGAGCAGCTGATACAGCGGCTGATTCGTCATCTTGCCGAAGATGTCCCACAGCGCGACGTCGACCGCGGCGATCGCGGTCATCGTCACGGGACCGCGACGCCAGTACGCACCACGATAGAAAAACTGCCAGATATCCTCGATGCGTCCCGCGTCGCGCCCGATGAGATTCGGCACGAGGTGATCCTTCAGATACGACGCGACGGCGAGTTCGCGTCCGTTCAGCGTCGCGTCGCCGATACCGGTAACACCCGAGCGCGTGACAATTTTCAGTGTTACGAAGTTGCGCGCGGGGCAGGTGACGATGACATCCGCGGAGACGATCTCGCGTTCGCGGTGCGTGCCCACGTTTGAATTATTCGTGCCCGAATTTGCCACGCCCATTGCTCCCGCTATTGATAAGAATTAGTGTCGCCCGCCGCGGCACGGAAATCGGTGACCGCATCACGGGGCCCGGCATACTACCAATATGGACAAACTCAATCCCGACCGGCTCTTCCCCGCCGACCCGAGCACCCGCGCGATCGCCCGCGATCTTTACAAGCTCGTCAAAGATTTACCGATCATCAGCCCCCACGGTCACACCGACCCGAAATGGTTCGCCGACAACGTGCCGTTCGCGGACCCCGCGAGCCTGCTGCTCACGCCGGACCACTACGTCTTCCGCATGCTCTATAGCCAGGGCATCAAGCTCGAGGACTTCGGCGTCGCGCGCATCGACGGCGGCACGACCGAGCGCGATTCGCGCAAGATCTGGCGGCTCTTCGCCGACCACTACTATCTATTCCACGGCACCCCCACCCGCATGTGGTTCGACTGGGTGCTGTCGAGCGTGTTCGATGCCGACATCCCGCTGACGCCGAAGAACGCCGAAGCCACCTACGACAAGATCGCCGAGCGCCTGCAAAAGCCGGACTTCCGGCCGCGCGCGCTGTTCGAACGCTTCAACATCGAAGCGCTCGCGACCACCGAATCGCCGCTCGACGACCTGATGCACCACGTGACGATCCGCAAGAGCGGCTGGCAGGGGCGGGTGATCACCGCGTATCGCCCCGACAACGTGGTCGACCCGGATACGATCGGCTTTCTCGACAACCTGAAGAAGTTCAGCGAGATCACCGGCGAAGACGCGCTTTCCTGGCGCGGCTACATCGCCGCGCACCGCAAGCGCCGCGCATTCTTCGCGGTGATGGGCGCGACGTCGACCGACCACGGTCATCCCACCGCGCGCACCGCGGACCTCTCGTCGATCGAAGCCGAGGCGCTGTTCGTGCGCATCGTGAGCGGCAAGCCGAACGCCGGCGATGCGGATCTGTTCCGCGGCCAGATGCTCACCGAAATGGCGCGCATGAGCGTCGATGACGGGCTCGTGCTGCAGATCCACCCCGGCGCCTGGCGCAATCACAACGCGCCGCTGTTCGACAAGTTTGGCGCGAACGTCGGCGCCGACATCCCGACGCGCACGGACTATGTTGGCGCGCTGCGCCCGCTGCTCAACCGCTACGGTAACGATCCCGCGCTGTCGATCATCGTGTTCACGCTCGATGAGAGTTCCTATGCGCGCGAGCTCGCGCCGCTCGCGGGTCACTACCCCGCGCTCAAGCTCGGCCCGTCCTGGTGGTTCCACGACAGCCCGGAAGGCATGATGCGTTTCCGCGAGCAAACGACCGAAACCGCGGGCTTCCACAATACCGTCGGCTTCAACGACGACACGCGCGCCTTCCTGTCGATCCCGTCGCGCCACGACGTCGCGCGGCGCGTCGACTGCTCGTTCCTCGCGCGACTCGTCGCCGAGCACCGGTTGCTGGAAGACGAGGCTGCGCTCCTCGCGCCGCAGCTCGCGTACGAATTCCCGAAGAAAGCCTACAAACTTTGACTGTCGAATCCTCGAGGGGCGTTGCCTGATGAGTACTAACAACCAAACGAATGACACCGGTGGCATCGCATCCACCGCCACCGCCACCGGCAAGATGGGTCACTACCGCTGGTGGATCTGCGCGCTGCTGTTCTTCTGCACCACGATCAACTACGTCGACCGCAACTCGCTGTCGGTGTTGAAGACGACGCTGCAGGGGGCGCTCGGCTGGGACGATGTCGACTACGGCACGATCACCACCGCGTTCACCTTCGCGTACGCGATGTTCCCCTCGGTCATCGGCATCCTCATCGACAAGTTCGGCGTGAAGAAGGCGCTCGCGCTCGCGCTGATCGTCTGGTCCTTCGCCGCGGCCGCGCACGGCCTCGTCGCGACGGTGCTCGGGTTCGTGATCGTCCGCTTCATCCTGGGCTTCGCCGAAGCGGCCAACTTCCCGGCCTCGATCAAGGCCGTCGGCATGTGGTTCCCGCAGAAGGAGCGGGCGCTCGCCACCGGCATCTTCAACTCGGGCACCAGCATCGGCGTCATCGTCTCGGGCGGCATCGTGTGGATCGCGGCGCACTGGGGCTGGCAGATGGCCTTCGTCTCCATCGGCATCATCGGTCTGATCTGGCTGTATTTCTGGCAGATTTTCTTCAGCGATCCCGAACAGCAGAAGCGACTCGGCAAGGCCGAGCTCGACTACATCCGCGCCGGACTGCCGCCCGCACAGGCCACGCTGAAACTCCCGTGGACGACACTGATGCGTTACCGGGAGATCTGGCCGTTCCTCATCGGCAAACTCATCACCGATCCGGTGTGGTGGTTCTATCTATTCTGGCTGCCGTCGTATCTCGACCGCGAGCGCGGCCAGAACCCGCTCAACGCCGGTCTCTGGGTCGCCGTGATCTACACGGGCTCCAGCATCGGTTCGATCTTCGGCGGCTGGCTCTCGAGCACGCTCATGAAACGCGGCTGGCCTGTCGGAAAGGCACGCATGACGGCGATGGCGCTCGCAGCGGTCTTCATGCCGGGCTCGATCCTCGCGTACTACGCCGAAAGCTTTTACGTGTGCGTTGCGTTCATCACGCTCGCGACGGCTTGCCACCAGGCTTGGTCGGCGAACCTGTTCACGAACGCGACGGATCTGTTTCCGCAGAAGGCGTCGGGCTCCGTCGTCGGTCTCGGCGCAACGGCGGGTGGCATCGGCGGCATGTTCATGACGCTGCTCGCGGGTCTCGCCGTCCAGTGGACCGGCAACCAGCAGATCGTGTTCGTGTGGGCGGGAATGATGCACATCCTCGCGCTCGCGCTGTTCTGGTTCTGGTTCAAGGGCCGCTTCGCCCAGATCGACGTCGACAGGCCGCTGGATGTGAGCCGTACGCATGGCGGTCTCGCGCTCGCGGGCGGCATCGTCGCGGCGGTGGGCGTCACGCTCGCGGTGCTCGTCTCCAGCAACTGGGACTACCTCAAGAGCGTCGTGAAGATCACGGGCGCCGTGCAGAGCAGTGTGGTTGCCGGCGCGGTCTTCCTGATCGGCGTGGCGCTGTTCTACGCGAGCCGGCCGCGCAAGGTCTAAACGAAAAGGGCGCGGCTTCCGCCGGGTGGCGGGAGCCGCGCCTTGTATCTAACTAGGCTTCGCGAACGCGCGGCGCGGCGCGCCGATTGCGGCTCGCCGAGTAGCGCTGCCGCTTCTCCGCGGCCACCGCGCGCGCGCGGTTGATCTCGGCCACTTCGCTGGCCTTCAGCATGCTCTCGATCACCCGCGTCAGATGCTTGTGCATCGCGGCCCGCGCCGCGTCCGGATCGCGGCGCTTCAGCGCGCGCACGATCAGCGTGTGCTCCTCGATCGGCGGCTTGAGGCCGCGCGCGCGATTCTTGTCGTCGAGCAAGTGACTCTGCGGCGAGCGTGCGCGTGCGTCCCAGAGCATCTGCACGGCAGCGATGATCGCGCTGTTCTGTGTCGACGCCGCAATGAGCTCGTGGAAGCGGCGATCCGCGTCCTCGCTCATGAGGATTTCGTTCTGACGATTGTCGGTGCGCATTTCCTCGACCAGCGCGGTGAGCTGCTCGATCTGCTCGTCCGTGATGCGCAGCGCTGCGAGCGCACACGCCTCTCCTTCGATCGCGCGTCGCGCTTCGAGTAGTTCGAACGGACCGATGTCCTTCACGCCTTCGTGCCCGGCGGGAGGCAGCCGGTTCAGCACGTACACGCCGGATCCCAGACGCACGTCGACGAGCCCGTCGAGCTCGAGTGCGATGATGGCCTCGCGCACGGTCGGTCTCGACACTTCGAAGGATTGGGCGAGCTCGCGTTCCGAGGGAAGCCGTTGACCGACTTCGTACTGGCCGTCCGCGATCGCCTTCGCGAGACTGCGAGCGATGTGTTCGTAGAGGCGGCGAGGTTCGACCATGGCGCGCAAGTATCGCGATACGCCCCGGCGTCAACAAGCGATTTGCGCACGTCCTGCGACTGGCTGCCTGTCCAATAAGACAAACTGGTCAGGGGGATTCTTGCATTTGGCCTGACCGGTTTGTTACCGTTCACATAACCGCCGCATCAGACGTCGCGGAATTCGCGTCTGCGTGGACGGCATTGGGAATTCACAAACGAGGGGGTACGTCCATGGACGTGAAACGTTTTCATTGTCTTTCGGCCACGATGCTGGCCGGTGTCGCAAGTCTGATCGCTCAACGGGCGACGGCACAGGATGCGACGCCCGCATCGAACGAGGCGGGTGAGGAAGTCGAGGAAGTCATCGTCACCGGCTTTCGCGCATCGCTGCAGAGCGCGACCAACGCGAAGCGCGAGTCCGTCGGGTTCTCCGACTCGGTCTTCGCCGAAGACATCGGCAAATTTCCCGATCTCAACATCGCCGAATCGCTGAACCGCATCCCGGGCATCCAGCTCTCGCGCGAAGTCACGGGCGAAGGCCTCAACGTCGCGATCCGTGGCCTCAACACGAACTTCACGAAAACCACGATCAATGGCGCCGCCGTCAGCGTCGCGTCAACCGGCCGCGTCGACGGCCAGGGGCAGAATCGCGAAGTCGACCTCGACCTCTTCCCGACCGAGCTTTTCACGCGTCTCGACGTGAGCAAGTCACCCACGGCGGCCCAGCTCGAGGGCGGTGTCGCCGGAACGGTCAACATGCGCACGGCGCGTCCCTTCGACAACCCGGGCACGCATTTCAACTACCAAGTCCAGGCTAACTACGGCGAGGAAAGCGAGACGGTGAATCCGCGCCTCGGCCTTACCGGTAGCTGGACCAGCGCCGAAGAGAAGTTTGGCGTCCTCGTCGGCTTCGCGGGCGTCGACAACGACTCGACGACCACCGGCTTCGAAACCATCGGCTACACGAACCCGAACCTGAGCTGGAACCAGTGCGGACTCGTTCCTCCGCCTCCGCCGGTCACCACGCCACCGACGGCGCCCACCAATCCGAATTCCGGCTCGGGTGCGGCGGGATGCAACGTGGGTGGTGGCAACGGCTGGGTGATTCCGGCATCGTCCGGTCCGAATGCGGGCGCCGGCCTCGCGCCTAACACTGTCATCAACCAGGCGACTTTGCTCGCGCTCAATCCGGGACTCACCCTGAGCCAGATCGACCGCGCGCTCATCCCGCGCCTCGGCCGTCCGGCATACCTCGACGGCACGCGCGAGCGCTACTCGGGTCTCGTCTCGTTCGAATACCGGCCGACCGACAATCTGCATTTCTACTTCGACACGCTCTATTCCGAAGCACAGCGCACGTTCAATCGCCTCGACATCAACCTGGTCGGCCGCAACGGCGCGCTGATTCCGACGAACATGGAAGTCGACGCGAACAACGTCGTCACGAGTGCCACGTTCGCGAACGCGCAGTTCTTCCTCGAAGCGCGCCCGTACGACGAACAGGTCGACTTCTGGAGCTACAACCCCGGAATGAAGTGGCAGATCTCGGATAAATTCCGCGTCGATCTCGCGCTCAACAAGAGCCGCAGCTGGTTCTTCCGACATGCGCCGACGATCCTCGTCAACACGCCGCTCAACGCGGGCATCACCGCCGACTTCGACAACACGGGCGGTGATTTCGTCACGATTACGCCGAGCGTCGACCTCAACAATCCGAACCTGGGTTGGGTGTGGAGCGGTGGTGGTCGCGTGAACATCCAGAACGAAA
This sequence comes from Pseudomonadota bacterium, assembly GCA_043747835.1. Lineage (GTDB taxonomy): Bacteria > Pseudomonadota > Gammaproteobacteria > Steroidobacterales > Steroidobacteraceae > CADEED01. Next base: position 13,187 of record JAYTOK010000006.1, read on the forward strand.
AGCGTCTCGTGACGAACGAAGGCGCGCATCTCGACTTCACGCTGGGCAGCGACGAGAACAACCTGCGCTTCGGCTTGGGGTACGACGAGCTGTACCGCGGAATCTCCGGACGCGACAACAGCCGCCAGTGGCAACAGCTCGTGTGCGGTGGCGGCGGCGCGTTCATTCCGGCGCCGGCGGCGGCTCCGGGCTGCAACGGTCAGGCCGGTTCGGCGGTCACGCAGGCGAATCTCTCGCAGTACTTGATCCCGGGTCCCGCGGGCTTCATCAACGTGGATTACGACGCGTTCTTCGACGCGACCAACTACGACGCGCTCGCGCGCAACGCGCCGGTGGGCACGGGTGCCGCGACCGGCGCCGCGAACGGCGTCATCAACGAAAAGAACACCGGCTACTTTGTCGAGTACAACGGCGACAACGAGATATTCTCGAAGCGCCTGCGCTACAACGTCGGCGGCCGGTTCGTGGAGACTGACCAGTACGTGGCCGGCCCCGTGTCACTCAACAACGGCATGACGGTTCAGATCGTCGAAGTCAGCCAGCAGAAGGACTACAGCGAGTTTCTGCCATCGGCGAACGTGGCGTTCAACCTCACGGACGACATCGTGTTGCGCCTCGCTGGGTCGAAGACGATCACGCGGCCCAACCCGCGCGACCTGCTGCCGAACGCGACGTTCGGTGACCCTTCGGCGCAGGCCGTCACGCTCGGCAACTCGGAGCTCTCGCCATTCCTGTCGACTAACATCGACCTGGGCGGCGAGTGGTACACGGGTGACGAAGGCTACGTCGGCCTCACGCTGTTCCAGAAAAAGATCACGGGCTTCACGGTTGGTCAGGTCACGATCGTTCCGTTCGCGAACTTGGCGGCGCTCGGGATCACGTACGACACGTTGAGCCCGACGCAGCAGATCGCGATTAATTCGCGAGGCGGCCCCGCCGTCGCGACGGTCAACCAGACGCAGCAGATCAACGCTGCGGGCAAGCTGCGCATCCGCGGCTACGAAGCGGTGTGGGTGCAGCCGTTGAACTTCATCACGGAAGGATTCGGCTTCCAGGCCAACTACACGAAGGTCGAGCAGGATCCGGAGGGCGGCACGGGTCAGCCGGCGGTTGCGGTGGGTATCTCTCCCGTCACCTACAACGCCACGCTGTACTACGACCGCGGTCCGGCATCGGTGCGAGCGTCGTTCGTCCACAACGATCAGCAGATTTCCTCTGGCACGAACCAGGAAGGCATCACGGGCGCGCGCTTCTGGACGGACGAGACGAATCAGCTCGATCTTTCCGCGAGCTTCCGGTTCGAGGGGCTGCCTTCCGAGCCGCAGATCACGCTCAACGTGATCAACATCACCGGCGAGACGCAGCGGCAGACCTGGGGTACCGACACCACGGCGTATTCGAACGCGGTGCGGGCGTTCTACGATCCGGGATATGCGGTTCTATTGGGTATCCGCGGCACGTTCTGACGGACAGTTGAAGACCGGGTGGCGGGGCAACGCGAGTTGCCCCGCCACGCACATGAGGGGTTCAAAGATGAAGTTCTCGTTTACGTATCACCGCGCATTCCTGCACGGGTGCCTGGGGTCGACGGTGTTGTTCGGCGTGCCGGCTGCGGCGCAGGAATCGCAACCTGCGGCGGAAAGCGAATCCCTCGAAGAGGTCGTCGTTTCCGGCTTCCGGTCGAGCCTCGAGAAATCTCTCGAGAACAAGCGCGCCGCGACCAACTTCATCGACTCGATCTCCGCCGAGGACGTCGGCAAACTACCCGACAACAACCTCGCGGAAGCTATCGCGCGCATCCCCGGTGTGCAGATCTCGCGCACCAACGGCGAAGGCCAGCAGATCAACCTGCGCGGTCTGGGACCTAGTTTCACGCGCGTGACGCTCGATGGCATGCCGATTTCGGTGGCGTCCGAAGGCAGCGTCGACCAGGCGGCGAGGAATCGCGAGTTCGACTTCGACCTGTTGCCCTCGGATCTCTTCTCTTCGCTCGAAGTTGCCAAGTCGCCGCAGGCGCGTCTCGTCGAGGGCGGGCTCGCGGGTACGGTGAACCTGCGCCCGGCGCGGCCCTTCGATTACGACGGGCTTGCCGTGACGTACAAACTCGAAGGCGCGTACCAGACGAGCTCTGAGGAAGTGGATCCGCGCGCGAGCTTTTTGATCAGCCAGAACTGGGATGACAAGTTCGGCGTGCTGCTGAACGTCGCAGCTTCGAAGCGCACATTCCGTACGGATGGCTGGAGTTCGCAGGGCTGGACGTCCGGCCGCGTCGGTGCGCAAGTGCCGAATCCAATGGGTGGCGCGACTATTACGCAGGTCACGCAGCTTCCCAGTGCCGGCTATGGCGCGGGGTTCGACTGGAACCTGCCGAGCCTGTTGCCCAACAACGCCACAACTCGCGCCAACGGTTTCGTGAACGAATCCGGACTCACGAACGCTGAGCTCGCGAACGCCCAATTGCCGCGTCTCGGGCGTCCGGAATTGCAGATCGGCAACCGCGACCGCATCGGCGCATCGTTCGCGATGCAATTCCGCGCCAACGAAAAACTCGACTTCACTTTCGATGCCCTGTGGGCCTCGCTCGAGGCGTCCTTCGATCGCTACACCAACAACCTGCTGGTGCGTAATACGAACGCCGGCACGAACAACCCCACGGGCTTCGGCTTCATCACCCCGCGCAATTTCGTGCTCGACGACAACAACAATGTCGTGAGCGGCACGCTCGAGAACGCCAAGTTCTGGTCCGAAAATCGCGACAACGACAACAAGACCACGTTCCAGAGCTTCACGTTCGGCGGCAACTGGCAAGCGACCGACAACATCAAGGTGAGCGCGAAGATCAATCGCGCGGAGTCCGATTGGGACTTCCGCATGAACTCCTTCATCCTGCTGTCGGATCCGAGCAATGTCGGCATCGCGATCAACGGGAACGGCATCCCGACCATCACGCCCGGATTCGACATCGCCAATTCCGCGAACTGGCAGTTGGACACCCTCCGCGTGCAGCCACGCACGCGCCGCGAAGAAAATCAGACGGGCGTGCTCGACGTCACGTTCGGTGACGAGGAGACGAACGTGAAGGTCGGCGCGGTGTTCAACGAGTTCTCGCGTCTGCGCAACACCTACAGCACATCGGTAGGCGTGACGCAGGGTGCCTCGTTGAACCAGTTCGGCTACACCGGCCCGACCACGCTCAACACCTTCGACATCACGAACTACTCCAGGGTCGTGCCGGTGAACTACGGGGAGTACTTCGATTCCGACCCGGGCTATCGGCGCTGGGCCGTCTCGGACCTGCGCGCCTTCACGACGCTGCTGGATCCGTCCACGATCGATGCCGCCGCGAATCTGGACTATCAGAACTCGGGCACGTTCGAGGAAAAGAACACTTCGTACTACGCCGAATTCACCAAAATTTCCGAAGTGTTCAGCCGCCGCATGAGCGTCAACGCCGGCATTCGCTGGGTGAAGACGGAGCAGGACCTGCGTGGCTTCGTTCAGTTGGCCACGACGCCGCGTGCACCGCCACCGCCGGCCTCCGCGATTCCGTTCCTCTGGAACATTCGCGAGGACGTCTATGGCATCAATACGACGCAAGGCGAGTATTCCGACGCGCTGCCGTCTCTCAACATCGCCTACAACCTGAGCGACAATCTGGTCTCGAGATTCGGCTTGGCGAGGACGATGACGCGCCCGAATCCGGGCGACATCATGCCGTTCGTGAGTCTGTCAACCTCCGGCGTCGTCAATGCCGGCAATTCGGATCTCGAGCCGTACTTCGCGAACCAGATCGATCTCGGCCTCGAATGGTATTTCAGCGAAGGCGCGGTGCTCGCCGGCAATTTCTTCCAGAAGAACATCAGGGGATTCACGGAGCGCAGGAATACGCCGCGCCCTTTCTCGGAGTCGGGAATTCCGTATGAAGGCATTACGGACCCGACGCTGCGGGCGCTGCTGCCGCAGGGCGTCGACACTATCCTGCTGTTCAACCAGCCGCAGAACATCCCGGGCCTCACGAAAATGCAGGGCCTCGAGCTGTTATATCAGCAGCGGCTCGATTTCCTGCTCAACGGACTCGGGGTGAACTTCAATTTCACGAAACTCGATTCGGGCGATCGCGTGGTGACCGGCCTCGCGGAGAACAACTACAACGCGATCGTCTATTACGAGACGAACCGGTTCGCGACGCGTCTGTCGTACAACTACCGCGGCGATTACATCGAGTGCCCGGTGAATTGCGGATCGACCTCGCCGGAGGCCCAGTCGCGCGCCGAGGCGGGCTATCTCGACTTCAATTCGAGCGTCAACTTCGAAACGATGGGACAGAAGTTCACGGTCAGCCTCGAAGTGCTGAATCTCCTGGACGAAGAGGAGTACTCATTCCTGGGTTACGAGAACCGCGCGAACATTCTCAACCGTCCGGGCCGGACGTTGTTGTTGGGAATTCGCGGGCAATTTTAGTAGTTCGACACAAAAGGTCGAACGCAGAAGCCGGTACCAGAGCGCGGGCCTGTCTGGCGAGATGATCGGCGCAGTCTGAAGGGGCTGCGCCGTTTTTTTTCAGTGTGAGTGGGCCAGCATCCACTCATAGAGATCGTTGCCGCCGTACACGCGGACCCAGGTGAAGTGACCCAGGTCTTCGTGGTTCGTGAGCCGCGCGCTGGTTAGCCCGAGCCCCTCGAGCCGCTCGAACACGGGGTAGAAGAACGGCGCCGGCACGACGCCATCGCGTCCGCCCACGAAACACCAGATCGGTAGTTTGGCCTTTGCCAGGGGCGCCGCGTGGTCCGGATGCCCGTAGCCCACGACCGGCGAGAGTGAGGCAAACTTTCCTGCGTGCTTCGCCGCGAGGCTCCACGCGCCGAAGCCGCCGTAGCTCAAGCCTGTCAGGTGCACGCGAGCCGGATCACCACGGCAATCGCGCACCGTCGCGTCGACCATCGCGATCAGCTCGTCTTCGATCAGATTCCACCCGTCGACGGGACCGTGGGGACCATCCCGCAGTTTGTCGTTGGTCGCTTTGCCGCGCATCGGTTCCGCGAGTCGAGCACCGCGCTCGTCAGGACGCGCCGGCACGCCGTCGGCGAGGCGCCGCGGAATCTGCGCCAGCGTACGGTTCTTGATGTAATCGACTCCGCCCATCGAAAACATCGGCAACTGCGGCGAGATGATGACGAAGGGCAGGTCGCGTTTCTGCACCCAGGCTTCGTAAAGAGGGCCGTGCGCCATGACGTAGTCGAGCTCCCCTTTGCCGTCGCCGCGTTCGCCGTTGCCGTGCAGGAACAACATCACGGGCCAGCTCTTCTTCGCTGCGTGCCCCGGCGGAAGGTAGACGAAGTAGTCGCGCTCCTTGCCGGTGCGCGCGCTCTTGTAAGAGACGCGTCGCAGCTCGGGCCCGGACGTGTTCGCGGCCGCTTGAGAAACGGGGGCGGCCGCTCTCGCCGATAGTCCGGACGATAGTCCGGCAGCCCCCGCGATGATCGGAAAAATCTCTCTGCGTGTGGTCATCGGTGTCCTCTCTTTGACACCGAGTGTATCAACGGATGACGCGCGCTCCCTTGCCCTTCATGACCGCCTCGACTTCCTTCACATTGACCATCGAGGTATCGCCCGGCGTCGTCATCGCCAACGCGCCGTGCGCGGCGCCGTACTCGACCGCCGCCTGCGGCCCCTTGCCTTCCATGAAGCCGTACGCGAGGCCCGACGCGAACCCGTCACCACCGCCGACGCGGTCGTATATCTCGAGATCGTCGCGCGTCATCGATTGGTAAAAGTTGCCGCCGGCGTAGAGGATCGCGGACCAATCGTTGAACGTCGCGGTCTTCGCGTTGCGCAGCGTCGTCGCCGCGACCTTGAAGTTCGGGAACTGCTTCACCGCGGTCTGGATCATCTTCTTGAAGTTGGCCGGATCGATCGCCGAGATGTGCTCGTCGAGACCTTCGACTTCGAACCCGAGGCAGGCGGTGAAGTCTTCCTCGTTGCCGATCATCACGTCGACGTACTTCGCGATGTTGCGGTTGATCTTCTGCGCGCCTTCCTTGCCGCCCTGGCTCTTCCACAGCGACGCGCGGTAGTTGAGGTCGTACGACACGATCGTCCCGTACTTGCGCGCGACTTCGACCGCCTCGATCACGGCCTCCGACGTGTTGGGCGCGAGCGCGGCGAAGATGCCGCCGGTGTGGAACCAGCGCACGCCTTCCTCGCCGAACAATTTCTCCCAGTTCACTTCACCGGGCTTGATCTGCGACGCGGCGGAGTGGCCGCGGTCCGAGCAACCGAGCGCGGCGCGAATGCCGAAGCCCTTCTCGGTGAAATTGAGGCCGACGCGCGTGTTGCGGCCGAGGCCGTCGAAATCGCGCCAGATGATCTTCGACGTGTCGACGCCGCCTTGCATCATGAGGTCTTCGACGAGCCAGCCGAGATCGTTGCTCGGCAGGGCGGTCACGGCGGTGGAGCGTTTGCCCCAGCACTTGCGCATGGCGCGCGCGACGTTGTATTCGCCGCCGCCTTCCCACACCTGAAAGCTGCGCGCATTGCGCACGCGGCCGAAGCCGGGATCGAACCGCAGCATGATTTCGCCGAACGAGGCGCAGTCCCAGCGGGTTTCGGCGGCCGTCTTGATCTTCAATACGTTGTCAGTCATGTCCCTATCTACTATCGTTTGTTGCTTGGGTTTATTGCTTGGGTCGTTATTTGCCACGAATGGTCTTGATCAGCTTGACGGTCTCGCGCACGCGAGCCTCGATGCCCGCGTAATCCGACTTGGCGAGCAGTTCCTTCGTGATCAGGTTGCTGCCGATGCCGCAGGCGACGATCCCCGCGCCATACCACTTCTTGAGCGATTCTTCGGTCGGCTCGACGCCGCCGGTCGGCATGATCTTCGTCCACGGCATGGGGCCGAGCACGTTCTTCACGAACTCGGGACCGCCGACGGAGCTGCCGGGGAATACCTTGACGATCTCGCAGCCCAGCTCCTGTGCGTAGGAGATCTCGCTCGCGGATCCGCAGCCCGGTGAGTAGGGGATGCAGCGACGATTGCAGACTTTCGCGACATCGGCATTGAGGATCGGGCCGACGATGAACTTCGCGCCGTTCGCGATGTAGATGCCGGCGGTCGGCGCGTCGACGATGGAACCGACGCCCATGATGACGCTCGGATCGGCCTTGTCGAAGTGACGCGCCACGTCGAGGAACACGTGCGATGCGAAATCGCCACGATTTGTAAACTCGATGCATTTCGCGCCGCCGTTGGCGCAGGCCTGAATGACTTTCTGACAGACCTCGACATCCGGGTGATAGAAAACCGGGATCACTCCCTGGTCCATCATCGCAGTCAACACGGTCAATCTATCCTTGTTCATCAATGCTCTCCGTCGATTCGATTCGCTGTGCGCGCGGGAACGGCGCGGGGTGAGTGCGGCATTTTCAGGGAGCGACGGCTGCCATCGCAATGACCGCGTGACCCAATCGCGGGGCGAGGCGGCAGTTGCCATATCGCCACTGGTCTTGCGCTCGGGTTGTCAGTCGTCGTATAACCAAAACCTGCGGTAACCGGTGTCATTCTGGCGTCGATGAGCCGAGACAAACAACAACGATTTTTTGCTCCTGGAGGGGGGACAACTATGGCGACTTTCATTCGCACCAAGGGATTGCTGCCTTTGGTGATTGGTATTTCCAGTGCCCTGGGCACGGCTCACGCCGCTGACCAGACCGAAGCGGCCCAGACCGAGACGCCGGCATCCGCCGCATCCGGCGACGGCCAGGACCTTGGCGTCATCGAGGTAACCGGTTACCGGCTTTCGCTGCGCAACGCGGTCGAACTCAAGAAGAACTCGGACGTCATGATGGATGCCATCAACGCCGAGGACATCGCCGATTTCCCCGACGCAAACCTGGCGGAGTCGCTGCAGCGCCTGCCCGGCATCGCGCTCGATCGCGACAACGGCGAAGGCCGTGGCATCACTGTGCGCGGCCTGGGCAGCGACTTCACGCGCGTCCGCCTCAACGGTCTCGAGACACTCTCGACCGCCGCCGCCGCCGATTCCGGAACCTCACCGAATCGCGGCCGTGGTTTCGACTTCAACGTGTTCGCCTCGGATCTCTTCAGCTCGTTGCAGGTGCGCAAGACCGCCTCGGCCAACACCGACGAAGGCTCGCTTGGTGCGACGGTCGACCTCGTGACCGGCAAACCGCTCGACTACAAGGAACGCAAGATCGCGTTGTCCGCCCAGGACGCGTATTACGAAAACGGCGGCACGCACAATCCGCGCGCGGCGCTGCTCATCGCCGACCAGTGGTTCGACAACCGTCTGGGTGTGTCGATTTCCGGCGCGTACAGCCAGCGCGATTCCGAAGTCGATCGCTTCAAGCGTCAGGCCGGTCAATCCGACTACACGTACCGCGGTTCGACGTTCGCAGGCACATTCCCGGCGGGCACGGGACGCGCCGGTTTCGCCGCGCCGCCGGGCACGACGTTCCCTGGAACGACCGCCACGAACGGCATTTTGAATCCGGCGGCGATCGCCGCGCAGACGGGTTCGGATCCGGCGGCGTATGCCGCTCTCTATCCGGGCGCGCCCTACAACACGCCGGGCCGGTTCAACGATTCGCTGGTGCGCATTCCCGCGCTGATGAACATCGAGCAGCAGGATCTGACGCAGGAGCGTCTGGGAGTCACGGGCGCGATCCAGTGGAAGCCGAGCGACACGACCAGCATCGGCCTCGACATGGTCTATTCGAAGTTCGATCAGACGAGCGACGTGAACCAGATTCAGTCGGTCGGTCTGAACCGCAACAACACGAACGCCAACTTCAACTCGGGCACGCTGCCGACCGTCGCGAATCGGCGCGCCGCGTACGCAACCTGCGCCAGTCAGACTTCGCTTCCGTTCCGCAACGCGATCGATTGCGGCGGTAGCGAGGCAGTGGCGGGTGGCGTGTTCGCGGGGCTCAACACGACGAGCTTCAGCACGAATCCGAACAACCTCGACACCTACGACTACTACAACAACCCGATGTCGCCGGGCTTCGGCACGTCGCCCGATGGCATGTTCTATCGCGGCGCGCTGATCGGCCGCCCAGGCGTCGACGTGCTCGCGGCGCATGTGTCGCCGGCCGGCAATGCCGACTACCTAGAGCTGCGCAACGTCGACTGGCGCTCCGCCACGGACTCGTCGTACTTCACGACGCAGTTCCAGCAGGGTTCGTTGACCTGGCAGCAGGAGATCGGCGACTCGCTGAAGCTGGATGCGCTGTACGGCCGTTCGCGCTCGACCAACGACAACCAGGGCCTCCTGGTCGAATTCAATCGTATGGATTCGCCCGAAACGTTCATCTACGACGAACGCGCGCACGGTTCCATGCCGTCGGTCAGCTACGGTTTCGATCTCGGCAACGCGAACAACTGGTCACTCGTGAAAGGGTTCTCGACGCTGCGTCATTTCCAGCGTGAGACGGACAACAACTACGAAGGCGGCCACCTGAATTTCGAACTCAAGGTTTCGGACGAGGTGCGAATCGAGTTCGGCGCCACCAAACGCGAGTACAAGTTCAAGACCAACCAGGCGCAGCGCCTGTCGAACGAAGCGCAGAACCCGACGCTCGCCGAGCTCGGCCTCACGTCCGCGGACCTCGGACGCGTCTACAACTTCGGCGACGGTCTCGACGTGCCCGCCGGCACGCCGACCTCGTTCTTCGCGCCGGACATCGACGCCTTCCGCGAGGCCATCGGCTTCGACTGCGACTGCCTCAATCCGTACGGTGACTGGCGCCTGGGTCGTCTCGCGAACCCCGGCAACCAGTTCGAAGTCGAGGAGTTCGACACGAGCTACTTCGTGCAGCTCGATTTCGACATCGACGTGCTGGGCCACCGGACCTTCGGCAACGCCGGTATCCGCAAGGCCGACACGCGTGTCGCGTCCAGCGGTTACACGCCGGCGCCGGCCTTGACCGGCCCGCGGTTGCTCGAAGCGCGTCACAGCTACACGGACGACCTGCCGTCGTTCAACGTGGCGTTCGAGCTCACGGACGATCTGCTCCTCCGCGCCGGTTGGGCGAAGGTGATGGCGCGTCCGCAGCTCGCGAACCTCGCTCCGACGATCAGCGGTCTCACGACGCCGAACATCGGGACGACGACGGTGCCGTCGGTCACGCTCGGCAACCCGGAGCTCGCGCCGTTCCGCGCCACGAACATCGACCTGTCGCTCGAGTGGTATTTCTCGGAAGGCGGTTTGCTGTCGGTCGCCCTGTTCAAGAAGGACGTGGGCAACTTCCCGCAGACGGTGACGAGCATCGCGACTCTCTCCGAGATCCTGACACCGGGGCAGTACGAAGCCACGCTCCAGACGCTCACGGCGCCGCAGCTCGCGTGGGTTCTCGCTGGCGGCAACGGTGGCGGACCCGGCCAGTACGGCGTCCGGCAGTTCCGCGACTCGTCGGGCGGCGTGATCGAAGGTTACGAGTTGAGCTACCAGCAGAACCTCACGTTCCTGCCGAGCTTTCTCAAGAACTTCGGCGTGCAGGCCAACTACACGCACCTGACCTCGGAATTGCAGTACATCGTCGATCCGGGCAACACGCTGTTGACGGCGACGACGCCGCTGCGCCCGCAAGTCACGGCTCCGGGTCCGTTCACGGGAGCGTCGCCGGACTCGGCGAACTTCACGCTGTACTACGAGACGCCGAAGTGGACCGCTCGCGCATCGTGGGCCTACCGTTCGGAGTACGTGAGCCAGTACCCGATCGCGGCGGGAACCTGCGATCCGGGCGTGTGCGACGCCCCGCTGGTGAACGACTTCCTCGGCAGCAAGGCGACGCGCAACATCGACGCCTCGGTGACGTGGCAGGTGACGGACTTCCTGTCGCTCTCGGTCGAGGGACTCAACCTCACCAACCAGACGGAAGATCGCTGGGCGTATCAGGATGAGCCGCTCGTGACGCAGTATTCGAGCACCGGCCGGCAGATCTTCGCCGGGTTCCGACTCTCGCTCTAGGCTCGCGTTTCAAGGCATCCCGAAGGGGGTCGGATCCTTAGGATCCGCCCCCCTTTTTCTTGCGGGAAACTGTGCGCGGTTCGCTCCCGATCCGCGCGCCTCGCCGGGCACACTTCGGAGTGGCCCGCAACGAGCACGTGACGCAGTTCACGTTATGACCCGCAACAGCAAACCGGAAACCAGGAGCAGGCTCCGGCAATCACCGCTGCCCGTGATCGGCGCGGTGGTCGCGATCATTCTCGTGGTGTTCTACGGCTGGTCGCAGCGCGGCTGGCTGGAGAACGTCGCCGACATCGAATCGCGCGACGTCGACATGCAGAGCCACCAGCTCGAGCGCGGCTTCGAGGCCGAGCTCCAGGACCTGTTCTCCGCGGTCGGCGACTACGCGATCTGGAGCGAGACCGCGGAGTTCGCGCGCGGCAATCGCCCGGACTATTTCCCGAACGCCGTGAACGCGGGCTCGCTCGTGCGGCTCGACGTCGATACCTTCCTCGTTCTCGACCGCAATCTCGAGACGCGCGCGTCGTACGCCATCGATCCGACCGCGCAGGAATACGAGATCCCGCCCGACCCCGAATTACTCGCGGCCATCCGGCAAGGCGCCACGTCGGGCCAATTATCGGGCGTTCGCGACGGTGTGCGCGGGATCGTGCAGCGCGCGCGCGGGCCGGCGCTATTCGTCGTGCGTCCCATTTTCGAAAGTTCCGGGGCCGGCCAGCTGCAAGGCTGGATCGCGTTCGCTCGTGCGTTCACGCCCGAGGTCGTCGTGCGCATGGGCCGTTTCTCGCCGTGGCCAGTGAACGGCTTCGCCGTCGCGACTCTCGATCGCGCAGGGCTGCCCGAAGAAGTGCGCGACTGGGTCAGGAATTCGCCTCTCACGTCGAACCTGCATACACACATCGGCGGGCGCGGCCACGTCAACGGCTATCTACTGCTGCGCGATCTCGTCGGCACGCCCGTGTGGCTCGTGCAGATCGAAATCCCGCGCAGTGCCTACGCGCAGGCGACCCGCACGACGCTGTACCAGACCATCCTGTTGGGGCTCCTCGTCAGCGCCTTCACGATCGTCGCGTTCCTGCTCGTGGCGCGTTCGCGCCGCCTCAATGCCGATCGCATCGCGCTCGAATCGCGTTACCGCGCGATCATCGAGCAGGCCCAGGACGGCATGCTCGTGGCCGACGCGCGCACCGGCGAGATCGTCGATGCGAATCCGGCGGTGCAGCAGCAACTCGGCTTCACGCTGGATGAGTTGCGTGGCCGCTCGGTCTTGTCCGTCCTGCGCGGGCCGAACGACTCGCAGGATCCTGTGATCGCGACGCTGGCGCGTGTCGAGCCCAGCCGCGGCATCGAGCTCGTGCAGTGGCTCAAGGACGGCCGGCAGATCGATGTCGAGGTGAGCTGCGTGCCGATCGAGTCGAGCGATCGCCGTCTCGTGTCGTACCTCATGCGCGATCTGTCCGAGCGGAAGAAGGCGCAGACACAGTTGCTCGCCAACCAGCACCGCCTCGACAAACTCGCCAACCACGACCATCTCACCGGACTGCCGAACCGGCTGTTCCTGCAGGCGCACCTGCCCGAGGCGCTCGCGCGCTGTCAGGAAAACGGACACATGCTCGCGGTGTTGTTCCTCGATCTCGATCGCTTCAAGCACATCAACGACTCGCGCGGCCACGAAACCGGCGACAAGCTGCTGCAGGAAATCGCGAAGCGCGTACGCGCCGCGGTGCGCCCCTCCGATATCGTCGTACGCATGGGGGGCGACGAGTTCGTCGTCATCCTCAACAAGGTGAACGCGCCCGACGAAGTGGCGATCGCGGCGACGCGCATCAATGAAGTCCTCGCGGCGCCCGTCATCATCGACAGCCGCCCGCTGGTCGCGACCGTGTCGATCGGCGTGAGCCTGTTCCCGCGCGATGGCGCGACGATGGGTGAGTTGCTCAAGCATTCCGACACGGCGATGTACCAGGCGAAGGATCTCGGCCGGAACAACTTCCAGGTGTTCTCGCCGCAGATGGATCGCACGCTGAAGGAGCGCGTGGCGATCGAATCGAGCTTGCGCGCCGGGCTCAAGCTCAACCAGTTCGACGTGCACTACCAGCCGATCATCGACATCCACTCGCGCCGCGTCGCGGGCCTCGAAGCGTTGCTGCGCTGGAAGCATCCGACGCAGGGATTCATCCCGCCCGAGAGATTCATCGAAGTCGCGGAGGAGACGGGCCTCATCATCCCGCTCGGACAATTCGTGCTCGAGCGCATCGGTCGCGACATCAATGCCTGGCGCGACCAGGGCGCGCATCTGGTGCCCGTGAGCATGAACGTGTCCGCGGTGCAGCTCGAGCGTACGAAGTTGCGCGAGCTCATCCAGGCCGCGATGGCGAAGAACCGCATCGGTCCGCAACTCATCGCGCTCGAGCTCACGGAAGGATCGCTGTTCGAGCAGCGCACCGGCGAGTTCCGCGAGGACGCGCTCGCGTCGTTGCGCGACCTCGGCGTGAAGATCGCGATCGACGATTTCGGTACGGGTTATTCCTCGCTGTCCTATCTGAAGCGCTGGCGAGTGGACTCGCTCAAGATCGATCGCAGCTTCGTGCGCGACATCGCGACCGATCCTTCCGACCACGCGATCGTGAGCGCGATCGTGGCGATGGCGCGCAGTCTGAACATCCAGGTGGTCGCGGAAGGGATCGAGACCTGGCAGCAGCTCGAGATCCTGCGCAACATGGGTTGCAGCCTCGCGCAGGGGTTTCTGTTCGCGAAGCCCTGTCCCGCGACGGATGCGTTGCGATACCTGCGCGTCGAGCCGCTGGATCTGCTCGAGAGCAACTGGGACAACAATCAGCTCGCCGACACCGGTTAGTTAGCGCCCCTTGCCGCAGCGCGGCACGCGCTCTTCTTTCCCTGAACCCGCAATCGCCGGTGGCGTCCAGATTCGCCGCCGCCGCATCTGCGGTAACTTCTCACAGTACTGTCAGTGCATCGCCCTCGGCGCGAGACTTCCGCGAACGCCGGCGACAATAGTTAGTCGCGGGGCGCGGATGGAAAGCAGAGGTATGCATGGCAGCATCACGCGGTGCGCCGTCGCGCACGCTTGCGTGGGCGACTAGCGGCGCGATCCTCGTCCTCGCGGGCGCCCAGCGCGTGGACGCCGGCGAGGCCGATGCGTTGCAGGTGATCCAGGTCACCGCAACCCGTGCGCCGGCCTCCACCCAGGAAGTCCCGCAAGGCGTGACGGTCGTCGAGCGTGAGACATTGCGCCGCCGCGTGCCGCTGACCGTGACCGATCACTTGCGCGGCGAACCCGGCGTATACCTTCAGCAAACCACCCCGGGACAGGGAGTTCCCATCGTGCGCGGTCTCAAGGGATCCGAGGTGCTGCACGTCGTCGACGGCTTTCGGCTGAACAACAGCATCTTCCGCAATGCACCCAACCAGTACCTCGCGCTCGTGGACGCATGGAACCTCGAACGCATCGAGGTGGTGCGCGGCCCGCTCTCGGCGCTGCATGGCGGCGACGCGATGGGCGGTGTCGTGCAGTTCTTTTCGCGCACGCCGTCGTTCGAGGGCAGCGAGGTGCGCGCTCGAGGCAAAGTGGGATTGCAGTGGGTATCCGCGGACGAGCGCACGGGTTCTCAGCTCGAAGGCGAGTTCGGCAACGAGGACTGGGTCGCGCACATGGGCGCCACCTGGCAAGACGCTGGCGAGCTGCGCGTCGGGGGCGGCGAGACGCTGCCCCACACGAACTTCCGTTCCGAGGGCGCGTACACCAAGCTCATCCTCAACGGGGAGGGTGACAGCCAGTTCATCGCGCAGGCGCAGTTCACGCGGCAGCCCGAGACTTCGCGCTACGACGCGCTCGTACCGGGCTTCGGGCAGACGCGACCGGATTCCTCCGAGCTTGCGTTCGAGCCGCAGGAGCGCTGGTTCGGCCAGGTGCGCTGGCGCACGCAGGACGCGACATGGCTCGCCGACACGAGCGATGTGCAGCTCGCCGTTCAGCGCATCGTCGACGACCGGGTCAGCCGGGACTATCTATCGACCAATCGCGATACGGAGCACAACTCGACCCTGCTGGCCGGCGCCGTCGGCCACTTCACGAGACGGCTCGCCGAGCACCACGAACTGGGCTTCGGGTTCGAGGTCTATCGGGACCGCGTGGAGTCGGCGCGCTCGCGGACGAACATCGTCACGGGAGCGCGCGAGGTTCGCGCGAGCCGTTTCCCCGACGGCTCCACCATGGCGTGGGCCGGCGTCTACGCGGCGGATCGCTGGACCCTGCATCCGCGTTTCGATCTGCTGGCGGGCGCGCGGTTCACGCGCTACGACATCGACGTGACGCCGACGATCAACGGCATCGGCGTGCAGATGCAGCCTCAAGATGTGTCCGGGTCGCTCGGAGCGGTTTTCCGCCTGACCGACGACCTCAATCTCGTCGCGAATGCCGGGCGCGGCTTCCGGCCGCCCAACATCTTCGACCTGGGGACGTTTGGCGCGCGCGGCAACCGCTTCAGCATTCCCAACCCCGATCTCGATCCCGAATCCGTTTACACGTTCGACCTCGGCTTGAAGTTCGCGAATGAATCGATGCGCGCGGAACTCATGGCATTCAGATCCGACTATCGCGACAAGATCACGCAGGTGCTCACCGGCGACGTCGACTCGAACGGCCGGGTGATCGTGCAGTCGCGCAATGCCACGCGCCTGAGGTTGCGCGGCGTCGAAGCCGGCGGGATGTGGCAGGCGGGAGATGCCGCGCGGTTCTCCGCCACCGCGACCTGGACGTGGGGCGAGGAGCAACTCGACTCCCTGATTTATCCGGCGGACCGCATTCCGCCATGGTTCGGCCGGCTCTCGGCGGAGTTCCTCGCCGCGCCTGACTGGACGGTCGAGGCTGCCATGAATTGGGCGGCCGGACAGGATCGGCTGAGTCCGCGCGACGAGATCGATCCGCGCATCAATCCGCGCGGCACGGCGGGCTGGACGACATTCGGCGTGCGCGCGTACTGGCGTGCCACCCCCACCCTCAATGTTGCGACGGGCGTCGAGAATCTCGGCGACCGTCGCTATCGCGAGCATGGCTCCGGGTTCGACTCGGCCGGCCGCAGCGCCTTCGCAAGCGTTGAATTGAGTTTCTGACAACCTCGATACAAAACTGGAGTAGTTCGTATGCGCACATCGACTCGACGAGTCTCAGGGAGATGCGTGATCGCGGCGCTTCTCGCGCTGGCCTCCGGCACCGCGTCCGCGCAGCCGGCCGATAAAGCCACGCCCGTGCTGGCGCAAGTGATCAACGATCGCGAACTATTCGGCGACGATGGAATCGCGGCGATCCGCGCCGCGGCGGCCTGGCGCGGCGCGGTGAAGCGCTTCGTGGTCGTCGAGGCCGCGCAGGTCGTCGCGGATCAGCCGCTCGGCGAGGCCGAGGCCGCCGCCGTGAGTGGCCTGCAACAACGCACGACGCAATCCGCGGCCGGCAAGCCTGCCGCCAACGCATCCACGTTGCGGGCCGTCGTCGCGTTCATGCCGGAGGACGGCACACGCCGCCTCGCGCTGCGACGCGAGAACCCCACCTTCCTGAAGACCGGCATCAAGCTCGCCGTCATCGAGGAGCGCTACGGGAAACCCCAGCGCGTCTTCACCGAAGTCGTGCAGTCGCAGGGCGAACGGCGTCCCGCGATCCTCACCGTCTATGAATACGACGACGGGGCCGTGCGGTTCGCGTCATCCGATTTCTCGCGGTTCCCCGGGTCTGTGGATCGGGTGTTCCTCGATCTCGCCGCGCTCGAACGCGTACTCGCCGCTACCGAGGGCTGACACCATGAACAAGCCACTACGTTTCCTGCCGCTGGTCGTGCTCGTGCTCGCGCTCGGCGCCTGCGGCAAATTGACGATCAAGCCCATGGGTACCGACGCGCTCGACCCGTTGAATCTCGCCGACACCGAACCCAGCATCGCGGTGAACCCGCAGGACCGGCGTCAGATCGCGGTGGTCGCGTTCTCCGAGAACTGGAGCGCCGCGGCGGGCGCGCCGGTGTGGAAATCCGACAACCGTGGCAAGACCTGGCGCAAGGTGTTCCAGATCGTCGAACCGTCCCCGGGTACGTGGGGACCTGGCGATCAGAAGATCGATTTCGACGCTGATGGCAAGCTCTACATCGCGGAGCTCGGTGTTGGGGGCGCCCTCGAGAACTACGTGTATCGACAGACGGGCGCCGCCGACGATCCGCTCACCCCGGGCGCGATCTACGGTGACGACCAGCCGCATCTCGCGGTGGATGCGCATGAAACGAGTCCGCGCAAGGGAACGGTGTACAGCCCGTGGCTCGACTTCAGTGTTCTTCCGGAACGCTCGACGGTGATGTGGTCCACCGATCAGGGAGTCACCGCCAACAATGTCGGTGCCGGCGACAACGCCGTGTCTCCCAACCGAACCACGCGAATCGCGGTTGGGCCGGATGGGCGCCCCTACATCGTCTACAAGGTGCGACAGGGCACCGTGGGGGCGCCTGTGGGTTTCGAAAACGCGGAGTTCCGTGTGAACCGCAGCGACGACGGCGGCGTGACGTGGACCGGGCTCGGCGCGACCGGCGTGACGATTCACG
The DNA here is from genome assembly GCA_043747835.1 of Pseudomonadota bacterium. Lineage (GTDB taxonomy): Bacteria > Pseudomonadota > Gammaproteobacteria > Steroidobacterales > Steroidobacteraceae > CADEED01. Next base: position 30,777 of record JAYTOK010000006.1, read on the forward strand.
CCGGCGCGGTGCAGACGTGGTTCACGACGGCTTTCGGAAATTCCGCCAAAGGCAAGGTCGCGCGCGCGCGCAGCAGCGACGCGTGGATCGCCGTCGATCCCGCCAACGGCGACGTTTACACCACGTACGTGAGCCGTGACGCGTCGGGCTTCGGGCAAATCTACGTCGCGCGTTCGGTCGACGATGGCGCGACCTGGACCTCGACCCGCGTGACCGACGGCACTCACCACTCGGCCTATCCCGAAATCGCGGTGACGAAGCGCGGCATCGTCGGCGTGCTGTACATCGACTTCGACGATGCCGGCCCGGCGACGCTGTTCCGGCACCGCTTCGCACGCAGCTTCAATCGCGGCGGGTCCTATGGCGACCGGATCCTGCAAACGATGGATCCGGCGCCGCTCGCCAACGCTTCGAGCGGGTTCCTGTGGGGCGACTACGAAGGTCTCACCGCCGCGCGCAACACTTTCTACGGAGTGTTCACCGGCGAGGGATCGGGTCGCGCGACGCCGCAGCTCGATCCGGTGTTCTTCCGGCAGAAGAGCTGCCGCTGGTGGTCGCTGTCGTGCTGGTTCGAGCGGGAGTGAACGTCATGCGAAACAGCAACCCAGGATCGCTCGTCGTTGCGCTTGCGTGCGTGCTGGTGGCGAGCGCGTGCACCGCTGTGCGCGAAATGCCGCCCGGACTTCCCGGCAGCTTCGCCGGCATCCCGCTCAACGGCGGCCGCACGCAGTCAGTGTCCGTGAGTCCGGTGAACGAGCAACACGTGCTGCTGTCGTTGCAGTTCGGTGGCTTGTGGAAAACCACGGATGGCGGCGCGCACTGGCGGCACGTCGGCGGTGTGCCGGCCGTGTTCGCATCCGACGTGCGCTACGGCCGCGACGGCAACACGGTGATCGCGACGACGTCGCGTGACGGACGCACGCAGAACGGCGCGGGCATCTGGCTGAGCCGTGATGGCGGTGCGAGTTGGTCGCGGCCGGTGAATGCGCTGGTGCCGGTCACCGGAACCTCGCCGCCGCGCGGCAGCGCGTGGGGCATCTCGCAGTCGCTCGACGATCCCAATCGCTGGTATGTGGGCACCGACCACGGTGTGGCGCGCAGCGCCGACAATGGTGCCACCTGGGAACACGTGGTGCCCGATCCCGCGTTGTTCCCCAATGCCGAGCGCGACCAGGGCGCCGTGAACTCGGTGCTGACGATGGGCGGCGGCACCGTGCTCGCGATGATGCGGCACGCTATCTACCGCAGCGATGACCACGGCGGTACGTGGCGGCGCGTGCGCAACGACGATTTCAATTTCTCGTCTCGCGCGGTCAACAAGATGGATCGCTCGCCGTACTGGGAGTACGCGTTCATCCTGAAAAACTACGACACGCTGCTCTTCTACGAACTCGGCAGCGGGCGCTGGACCGAAATTCCACTGCCGCCGGGCGCGCAGTCGCGCGGTCCGTTCGTGCGCGTCGGCAAACCGTCTTTCAGCGGGGGCTACACGCAGATCTGGATCGGGCAGGGCACGCGCGCCGCGTTCGTGTCGCGCAAGCGCGTCTCGTCGATCCGCAACATCTCGGCGGGGGACTGGTCGATCATCGGACGCGGGGAGGGCATCCACGACGACATGGGTGATTTAGGTCTCAACGCGAACTTCCGGCCGGTGATGATCGGCAGCGATGGCGGCGTGTTCCGGCCGAACGAGGGAAATGTGCGCGCGTGGGTGAGCGCCGCGCCGAACGGCAGCGGCATGAATTCGTACCTGATCACCGATCTCGCGGGCAACAACGTAACCCAGGCCGACGGGAGCGTGAACACGACGCTCTACTACGCAACCCAGGACAACGCGATCTGGTCTTCGGAGGACTACGGCGTCACCTGGCCCAACAGCGATTGCGCCGAAGGGTTTCACCTGGAGACGCGACCCACCGCGAACGCGGGCGATCCGCTCACCGTCGCGTACTCCAAAGTCGGCTGCGGTCCCAGCGGCAACATGTTCTCCGACCGCCATTTGCTGAACCAGCGCGCGGTGCCCGATGTGGACACGGCCGGTGGTGCGCTCACCAACATGGGCGCGGCGTTCTACATCAAGAACGATCACTGGATCCGTGCGCGCATGCTGCCGGGAGGCGCTCCCGAGATATTCGTCTCCACCGACAACGGCGCGAGCTGGCGCAAGCGCTTCGACATCACGCTCGGACTGGCCGGCGTTCCTCAACGCTCCAAGGCCCACTACCCGGCGGGCTACGTCAAGGCCTATCTACCGGTGTTCACCGGGACGATCAACCCGGACGGCTCGTCGCGCGTCGGGCTGATCCGCCTGTTCAACATGTTCCAGACGCGCGTGAACTCCTTCGCCGACAGCAGCGTCATCAACCTGCCGGGCAATGGCAGCCTCGGCGTGCGCGCGACGGAGTTCGACTGGCAGGCCGTATTCGGCGCGCATCTGAAGGATTGGCGCTTCGTCATCGCGCCCGACATCGTCGCCGGCGACGTGAAGATCACGCGCAATGGCGGCGACACCTGGACCACTCACGCGAATCTCACGGCGGAAGTGACGCGCAACGGACGCTTCATCCTGTACGACGCGAATCAGTACCGCATGCAGGTCACGCACATCGGGTTCGATCCCTACCGGGACGACCGCATTCTCGTCGGCACGCGCGACGCGGGGGTGATCTGCTCGAACGACGGCGGCAACACCTGGGGACAGGTGCGTGGCAGCGAACGCATGCTCTACGTCACCGGGTTCCAGTTCCGGCCCGACGGCACCACCGTCGTATCGACGTACGGTCGCGGGCTCTGGAAGATTCGTCCCGGGGGATTTGCCTGCCGGCCGACGCGTTGGCCCCGGCCAATCCTCGAAACCGCGACGCGCGTCGATCTTCCGACGTGGCGTCGGGAGCTCGCGAGGATCGACGAAACGCCGGACTCCGATGAGCGCACCGAGCCTTACGGCAGGGACGATCCGCTCGTCCCCCGCATCGTGCTGTCCTCGGACGACGCCAGCACCGGACAGGTGCTGGTCGGCGAGGACGAGCCCTTGTACGTCCGCGGGAAGGGTTTCGATGCTGCGGGCGGGCCGCTCGAAGTCGAGATCGATGGCAGAAAAAACGAGAAGTTCGCCGCCCGGATCGAGCCCGGCGGCACCTTCACCTTCAAACTGCAACTGCCGCCGGAGCTCGAAGCCGGAGAGCACGTCCTCGAGATCATCCAGCGGTCGGGCGCCTCGATACGCCGTGCGCGCATGCCGTTCGTCAAGGCGCCGCTCGACGAAGATCTCGGTGAGGAGAAAACGGAGTCCGTTTTCCGCGAGCAGAACGAGAAACCCGGCGACGAAGGGCCGCTCGACGAACAGGAGAAGGGCAAGCCGCGAAACCCATGACGGGTCCGAATCTGAAATACTCCGGCTTCACGCTTCGCGGTGATGCGCAAAGGAGATTTCATGGGGCGGCGTTTGTGGGTGTGTTTCGCGACAACGATGCTGGTTGCCGGCCAATCGCCGGCCGCCGACGACTGGGTAGGCCGCGAGCAGTTGCACGCGACCTTGTGGATGCAGGCATCGCCGGAATACCGCGCGATCACCGAACAGATCTACCGCCTCGCCGGCCAGAAAATCGCCGCGCCCGCGCCGGGCAGCGCCGCGGTGGAGCAATCCACGTTCACGGCCGACGCACTCGCGAAGCTTCCGACGGCAGTCGTCCTCGACCTCGACGAAACCGTCCTCGACAACACCGTCTACCAGGCGCGCCTGATCCAGAGTCGCGGCGAATACAACGCGGCGAGCTGGGGCGAGTGGGTGCGTGCCGGCGAGGCTGTGCTGGTGCCGGGCGCGCGGGAATTCATCGCGACCGCCCGCAAGCTGGGCCACACGATCTTCTACATCACGAACCGCGATTGCACGACACCCGCGGCGACGCCGGAAGACAAGTGCCCCGCGAAAACCGCGACGCTGCGCAACCTCGTGGCGCTGGGTGTCGAGCCGTCGCCGGACCCCGAGCGGCTGCTGCTGCGCGCCGAGCGGCCGGAGTGGGTCTCGGGCAAGACCACGCGCCGCGCGTTCATCGCCGCTAACTACCGGATCGTCGCCCTCGTCGGTGACGACCTCGGCGATTTCATCGACCCGCGCACGTTCGCGGGCGACCGCGAACGTCTGGAACCGCGCTTCGGCGAAACCTGGTTCCTGCTGCCGAATCCCATCTACGGTTCGTGGACGAACGGCTACGACTCGGTCGAGAAGAAATACGCGGGACTGCACACCGCCTCGCCGGTGCTGGCCCTGCCCGGCGGCGGGGACTGGAAGAGCCGCGACCGCGTCGTGGTCGCAAGCTGGAACGTCGAATACCTCATGACGCCGGCGACGCACCGCGCCTTGTCGGACCGCTGCGCGGAGCGGGGCGGCATGATCCGCGGCAACGATCGGACACTGCCCTGCGCGATCACGAAGCGCGAGCCGCGCAGCGAAGCCGACTACGCGGCCTTGCGCAAGTACGCGGCGAAGCTCTCCGCCGACATCGTCGCCTTGCAGGAAGTGGATGGACCGGATGCCGCCGCGCTGGTCTTCCCCGGCTACGACTTCTGCTTCAGCCAGCGTGCGCACACGCAGAAGAACGGCTTCGCGATCCGTCGTGGCCTGCCGTTTCGATGCGAAGCCGAATACGAGCCCCTGTCAGTCGACGACGCGGTGCGCAACGGCGTGATCGCAACGTTCTTCCCCGGCACCGTGAATGAGTTCCGGCTGATGTCGGTGCATCTCAAGTCCGGATGTCCGGCTGGCCCGCTCACGGCCGAGGGTCGCAATTGTGATCTGCTCACGAAGCAGGTCGCGCCGCTCGAGGCGTGGATCGACGGCGAAGCGCGCGCGGGACGCCGCTTCGGCGTGCTCGGCGATTTCAATCGCCGCTTCACCGTCGAGAAAGGCCCCGCCAAGGATGAGTCCGGCCGGCAGCTCAACGTGTTCGCCGAGATCGACGACGGCGAGCCGGCAGCCGCGAAGCTCCTCAACGTCACGGCGCGCGAGAAGTTCACGCCGTGCACGACGGACAGCGAATACCGCGAGTACATCGACACCATCCTGCTGGGGCGCGATCTCGCGAAGAGCGTGGTCCGGAAGTCGTTCCTGCGCGTCGCCTTCGACGACAAGGAAGCTAAGGAGCGCGTGTTGTCGGATCACTGCCCGGTGGGCATTGGCCTGAAGCTACGTTGACGTCGATCCAGACGAGGCGGTGATCGGAGGAGGGCGGCGGCTCGCCCCAGACGAGCCGCGCGTCCGGCTCCTTCTCGCCGGGCCAGAACACGCCGGCCGCGCAGATCGTCACGTCCTTCGACGGCAATAGATAGTCCACGCGCAGGTTGCCCACGGTGCGGTCGTAGAAATCCGCGGTGTCGAGTCGCGCGTCGCCGGTCTGGCTCGCGTTCATGCCGCCCTGCGCCGCGGCTTTCGCGCCACCGGGACTCGACGGTGTGACGCTGGCATTCACGCGCGGGTTTTCGAGCAGCGAGCGGATCGCGTCTTTGAGGCTCGCGCCATCGACGGGATCCGAGTTCAGATCGCCCATCACGATGAACTGGCCGCTCTTGAAGCCGCCGCTCTTTCCCTTGTCATCGCGCGAATATTTCTCGCCCGCGATGTAGTCGTTCCAGAAGCGCACCTCATCGTGGTTGCGCAGTCCATTGCGATCCTCCGGGCCGTCGAACGCGGGCGGCGTCGGATGGCTCGCGAACACGTGCAGCTTGCGTTTGCCGATGCGGATCGGCACATCCCAGTGACTCTTGGAAGACAGCGGCAGTGCCGCGAGCTCGACATCGGAATACCAGTCCGCGGGCGCGGCGGTCGCCGGGTCGTCGGGCAATCGCGCATCAGGCATGTCGCGCCACAGGAACTTGCGGAACGTGCGCACGCGCGCTTCGTCGATCGGAAAGCGCGACAGCAGCATCATCGCGTACTGCCCCGGAAACTCGCCGAACCCGAGTGCATCGGCGCCGCCCGCGACGCGTCCGTCGTTGTCCAGGTCGAGACCCGAGGGAACCCCAGTGTTCGACTCGGTGAAGAAGTGGTACTTGAACTGGATGGGCGCGGAGCCGTTCTGACTGCGCCCGAGGTAGTTGGACTCAAACAGCTTTAGCGAAGCGCCGCCGGCGTCGTAATCGAACTCCTGCAGCAGCAGGATGTCCGGCCGCACGCGCTGGATGATCTCCGCGACGATGCGCGCCTGCGCATTGTCGGGAGTCGAGAGATCCCGTTGCAGCGCGCCGGGCGCCGTACGATTGAGACTGGAATTGAAGGTCGCGATGCGGATCGTCGCGGCGTCGCCGGTCTTCGGCGGATCCGCGGCGGCGGCGGGTAGAACGCCCGCCGCCGCGAGGATCAGGAAAGTTGCGACTCTGCGCAACTGAAGATTAGAAGTTGAACTTGACGGACGCGACGTACGTGCGCGGCGCGCCGATCGAGTAGAACGCCGTCGACGTGCCGCCCGTGCCCGAGCTGATGTTGCCGAAGTACTCCTCGTCGAGGAGGTTCGTCACGTTCAGCTGCAGCTCGCCGCCCTTCATGCCCTTGTATTTGAAGCCGTAGGCGAAATCGAAGTCGACGACGGTATAGCCCGGTGCGACCTGGTCGTTGAGATCGGTGCCAAATCGGTCGCCGACTTTCTTCGCCTGCAGGCCGGCATGGATGTCGTCGGTAATGTCGAACGCCGCGCGCGCTGAGAACGTCAGCTTCGGCGTCTCGACCAGCGTTTTGCCCTTCACGAGGATCGGCGTCGTCTGCCCCGGGATGTTCTCGAGCAGCTCGCTGTCGTTGTACGACGCGGACAGCGTAAGCGCGAGCCGATCGGCGATGCGATTGCCGATCTGCGCATCGATACCCTGGATCTTCACGTCGCCGACGTTGCGGTCAACGCTGAAGCCGAGGTCCTGGTCGAACGCGGACACGATGCGATTCGTGTAGTCGATGCGATAGAGCGCCGCCGACGCGATGATGCTCGAGTGGTTGAGACGCCAGCCTAGGTCGTACGCCTTCGTCGATTCGATCTCGGGCAGCGGGCGCCCGATCGAGCCGTCGAGCTGGCGGCGCACCGAATAGAGATTGTCCGTGCGCGGCGCCGAGAGGCCTTCCGCGTACGAGAAGTAGATGGACTGCGATTCGCCGAATTTCCACGTCAGGCCGAGGTTCGGCATGATGTCGTCGAACTTCACTTCTTCGCTGTAAGGCGCGATGTATTCGATGGCGCCCATCGGCGCCTGAAAGATTACGTTGCCGTTGGGGAGCGTCGCCGTCGGCGACCTCGACGTGCACAGCGTGCCGCCGTTATTGGCGACGATCGGGCCCGAACTGCCTGAACCGCCGTTCGGCGTGTAGCAATACTGGTTGAGCTCGCGAGTGAAGAAAGGCGCGCGCACGCCGACCGTGGCGATAAATCGTTCTTCGAAGAACTGGCCGCGATACTCGAGCGCGTATTGCTTGAGTTCCGCGATCGAGAAGCGGTCGCGACCCCGGATGATGTCGCCGTCGGCGGCGTAGACACGCTCGCCCTGTCGGCCCGCAAATACGTTCTCGACTTCGTCATCCAGGATCCGCCCCCACTGCGCCGTCTGACGATGGCGCGCGCGATCCCAGGTGTAGGCGAAGCGCAGGCGGTTGTCGTCGTTGATGTTCCAGATCAGCGAGGTCGTCGCACCCCAGCGCTTGGTGTTCGTGGTGTTTGGCGAATAGAAGCGGACCGCGTCGCGGATGTCGCCGTCGCCGTTCAAGTCGAAGCCGGCCACGGCCGCGTTGCCGATCGGGCGAACGTCCGCGGTCGTACCCACCGTTTCGTTGATGACGGTCGAGCCGCCGCCGTTCGCAAGCGTGTACTGCCACGAGGGATCGAACGTGAGCAGGATCTTCTCGCCGAGATGCCACAACGACTGCAGGCGGATGTTGCCCGTGTCGGACGGGTTGATGCGCACGCCTTTCCAGTTCGTGCAGCTCGTCGGGTTGATAATGTTGTCGGCCGCCAGCACCCCGGGCGTGGAACCGATCGTCGCGTTGTCGTTGTCGCCCGGGTTTGCGGCCTGGAAGTTCCGCGGGTCGCGCGTGCAGCTCGAGAGATAGTCGTAGTCGCGGCCGAAGTCGTTGAAGCTTTGCTCGCTGGCGGAGCGGTACTGCGAATTGCGGTTCTGGTTGAAGTGAGTGGACAGCGTGATGAAGTTGCCGTTCTCAAAGTCCTGGCGCACCGACGCGTTGACCTGCTTCTTCTGCAGCTCGCCGGGGCCCTTGAACTTGTCGTAGTTCTGGAATGAGCCTGCGACGAATGCTTTCGTGCCCCAGGGGCCGAACTCGCCGGTGTCGACGCGCAGGAATGCACGGCGGTAGCGGTTGTTGCCCCCGGACATGACCGTCTCGACGCCGAAATCTTCCGTCGGCTTCTTCGTACGATAGGCGACGGTGCCGCCGGTCGCGGATGCGGTCGGGCTGTCGACGTCGGTGGTGCCGAGGTTCACGTCCACGCGGTCGATGAGCTCGGAGTCGAGCATCTGGTTCGTGAACAGCGCGTAGTTGCCGGAGTCGTTGAGCGGCACGCCGTCGAACGTGACCGACACGCGCGAGCCGTCGAAACCGCGGATGCGCAGGTTGCCGCCCGCGCTGCCGTAAGGATCGCTGTTGGTGAAAGTGACGCCCGGGATCTGGTTCAGGGCCTGGAAGACGCTCTGCCCAGACAACTGGCTCTCGAGGTATTCGGCGGTGAGCGAGACGCGCGACTTCGGCGCGGTCTGGTCACCGATGATTCCGATCTGGCGCACGCGAGTCGCGCTCACGACGACCTCGCTCATCGACTCTTCGATGGCCTCGGTGCCGGTCGATTGGGCGAAGGCGCCTTGCGCGAAGCCGACCCCTAACAAGACAGCGGCGCAGGATTTGTGGAACCGGAGCAACATCGCTCCGTTTTGGTGACGCATGGGTTTCTCCATTGAATGACCGCGGCCATCTGTGCGGCGTTGCGGCTTTTGTGGAGTACACGTTAATGACATGACGATCCGGTTACAACCGCAAAACGGTCATCTGCTGCGCCCGCGCAACAGCGTGACCGCTACTGCCGCGGGAATTCGTCTGAGGTATTGCGAGCTGCGCTGATCAAATCTTGAGCAATCGGCGCGAAGTGTCAGGCAGGAATCTTCGCTCCGGCAAGAGCTTGCGAAAAATGCCTGCGGCACAGTGGCACGTAGCGTTCGTTCCCGCCGATTTCGATTTGCTCGCCTTCGCGTTCGGCGGTGCCGTCGGCCTTGACACGCACGACCATGATGGCCTTGCGGCCGCAGTGGCAGATCGTCTTGAGCTCGACGAGGTTGTCGGCCCACGCGAGCAGTTGCGCGCTGCCCGGAAACAGCTCGCCACGGAAGTCGGTTCGCAGCCCATAGCAGAGGACGGGGACGTTCAATTCGTCGACGACCGCGCCAAGCTGGCGCACCTGCGCGGGCGTCAGGAACTGCGCCTCGTCGACCAGCACGCAGGCCAGGGCGGCACGTTGATGCTCGGCGAAGACTTCCGCCTTCAGGTCGAGCGCCGCGTAGAAGTGCTTCGCCTCGCGTTCGATGCCGATGCGCGAGTGGATCCTGCCGCCGTCGCGCGAATCGATCTGCGCCGTGTACAACAGGGTGCGCATGCCGCGCTCTTCGTAGTTGTGGCTGGCCTGCAGCAAGGCGGTGGACTTACCCGCGTTCATCGTCGAGTAATAGAAGTAGAGCTTCGCCATTAGTTAGATGAGCTTGATTTCGCGCAGGCGTTCCTGCAGGAAATCGTGCGCGTTGATCGGTTCGGGGAAGAGGTCCGGATGCTGCGGGTCGACGTATTGCGGCATCGTCTTGATGAGGAAATCGGGGTTGAAGTGCAGGAAGAACGGCAACGAGTAGCGCGCGTTGCTCGCGCGCTCTCGCGGCGGATTCACGACGCGATGCGTGGTCGAGCGCAAGTGCCGGTTCGTGAGCCGCTGGAGCATGTCGCCGACGTTGCAGACCAGCGATCCCGGCGAGGGATTGATCGGCAACCACTCTCCCTTTCTCGAGAGAACCTCGAGCCCCGGCTCTTCGGCGCCGAGCAGCAGCGTGATGACGTTGATGTCTTCGTGCGCGCCCGCGCGCACGGACGGCGTCGGCTCCGGTGGCATCGGCGGGTAGTGGATGACCCGCAGCACGCTGTTGCCGAGATTCACCTTGTCGTCGAAGAAGTTGGGCGGAAGGTTCACCGAACGCGCGATGGGGGCGAGCAGCCGGCGACCGAGCGCGTCGAATGCCTCGTAGAGACTCAACGTCGCCTCGCGGAATCCCGGGATCGAATCGACCCAGATGTTGGGCGCCATCACGTCGTTGAAAGGATGGTCCGGCGGCAACTCGCGGCCGACGTGCCAGAACTCCTTGAGGTCGGAGTGCTTCGAATCCTTCGCGGTCTCGACGCCGAAGGCCGTGTAGCCGCGCGCGCCGCCACCGTTCGGGATTTTGTAGCGCAGCTTCTCCGCGGCGGGCTGCGCGAAGAACTCGCGAAAGCATTCGAGGGACTTGTCGACCAGCGCACCGTCGATGCCGTGGTTCTGGATGATGACGAAGCCGTACTCTTCGTACGCGGCCGAGATCTCCCGCGCGAACTTGTCGCTCTCGGCATTCCTTGCATCGAGTGTCGGTACGCTGTCTGACATGGCGGGCTATTGTGCGTGAGCCGGGCGGGATGTAGAAGTCATCGTCGTGCAAGAGACGAATAATCCGGGCGTTTTCACCGCTTCGCAGTGCGCGGGCGCCGTCCTCATGGTTCGCCCGAAGGCCTTCGGATTCAACGCCGAAACCGCGGCAAGCAACCGCTTCCAGCACGCGGGCGGCGCAGGGGATGTGGGCGATGTCGCCGCGCAGGGCCGCGCGGAGTTCGATGCGTTCGCCGCCGCGCTGGTGTCGGAGGGTGTGCGGGTTTGCGTGGCGGAAGACACCGCCGAACCGCGCAAGCCCGACGCGCTGTTCCCGAACAACTGGGTGAGCTTCCACGCCGACGGGACCGTCGTGCTCTATCCGATGCAGGCCGAGAACCGGCGCATCGAGCGGCGGCCGGAGATCCTTTCCACCGTGGCGCGCGAGACCGGCTTCGTCGTGACGCGCACGATCGACCTGACGTCTCACGAAAAGTCCGGACGTTTCCTCGAGGGCACGGGCAGCCTCGTCCTCGATCATCGCGCGCGCGTGGCATACGCATGCCGTTCGCCGCGCACGAACGAAGTCGTCGCGCGCGAATGGGCGAAGGCAATCGGATACGAGCTCGAACTCTTCGACGCGCGCGATGCCGCGGGCACGCCCATCTACCACACGAACGTCGTGATGAGCGTGGGGACCCGCTTCGCGATCGTGGCGCTCGGGAACATCGACGCGGCGGACCGTGAACGTGTGGCGGCGCGGCTGCGCGCCGCCGGGCTGGATCTGATCGAGATCGACGATGCCGAGATGCGCGGCTTCGCGGGCAATGTGCTCGAGCTCGGCAGTTGGGACGAGCACCTGGGCGATTTCCGGCTGCTCGTGATGTCGCGCACGACGCGGCGCGCGCTGCACCCCGAGAAGTTCGCGAGGCTCTCCGCCGCGGTGGATTCCGTGCTCGCGGCGCCTATCGAGGTGATCGAACGCCACGGAGGAGGCGGCGTCCGATGTATGCTCGCTGAAGTCTTCCTGAGATAGTTTGCGAGCGCTGAAACCCCGTGGCCGATTTCCTGATCAAGATCCTCCTTGCCTATCTTCTCGGATCGATTGTCGGCAGCCTCGTGGTCGGCAAGCTCTGGGGCGGCGTCGACGTGCGCCAGATGGGCAGCGGCAACGCGGGCGCGACGAACGCGCTGCGCACGCAGGGTCCCGCGTTCGCGATCTGGGTTTTCATCATCGACATCGCCAAGGGTTTCGTGGCGGCGCGCTGGCTGCCGACCGTTGCGTTGCCGGGCGTCGAGCCCGCGGGTCCCGACCTCGTGGACTGGCTCGCGGCATCCTGCGCATTCGCCGCCATCATTGGTCACGTGTTTCCGGTCTGGCACGGTTTCCGCGGCGGCAAAGGCGTGGCCACGCTGGTCGGCGCGTTCGCGGGCCTCGATCCCCTGATGCTGTTGCCGCTGTTCGGCAGCTGGCTCGCCATCGTGATGGTCTCCGGCTACGTCGGCTTCGCGTCGATCACCGCGTCGCTCGCGCTGCCGTTCTATCTACTCTTCCGCGACGGGGCGGTGCTGACGGCGGAACTCTGCTTCGCGCTCGCCTGCGCCGCGCTCGTGATCTTCACGCATCGCGGCAACGTGCGGCGCATGCGCGCCGGCACCGAGCCGCGCTCCTCGAAGCTCTGGGTCTTCGGGCGCGGCCGGACATGAGTGCTTCGCCGCTGCCGCAGCGAGTGTTCCAGCGTCTCGACGATCGCGAGTTCCGTTCGGGCGAAGCGCTGGCCGCCGATCTCGACGTGACGCGTGCCGCCGTGTGGAAGGCGGTCGAGCAATTGCGCGAGCTCGGCGTCGCACTCGACGCGCACACGAACAAGGGGTACCGGCTCGGCGCCGGCGTGAGCCCCTTGTCGGTGGAGCGAATCCAGGCGGCGCTGCCGCAGGATGTGCGCTCGCGCATCGAAGCGCTGCTCGTCGAATGGACGATCGAGTCGACCAACACGCGCTTGCTCGATGCGCTGCCGCCGTCGGCGAACGCCGCGGCGATTGTTCTCGCGGAACACCAGACCGGCGGTCGCGGCCGGCGCGGCCGCGGCTGGATTGCACCGCCGGGCGGGGCGATCTGCCTGTCGCTCGCCTGGCAGTACCCCGACATGCCCGCGGATCTGTCCGCGCTGAGCCTCGTCGTCGGGATCTGCGCCGTGAATGCGCTGCACGAAATCGGCGTGCCGGATGCGATGCTGAAGTGGCCTAACGACCTCGTGAGCTCGCGCGGCAAGCTGGGCGGCATCCTCATCGAGATGCGCGCGGAGTCGGGCGGGCCCGTGCACATCGTCGTCGGCATCGGTCTCAATGTCATGCTCGACGATGCGGCGCGTGCGGCGGTGAAGGAGATGGGCAACACCGCGGACGACATCCAGGCGCAACGCGCGCCGGTGCCCGACCGCAACGTCATCGTTGCCGCGTTGCTCGCGCGGCTCGTGCCCGCGCTCGCGGGTTTTCCCGTCCACGGTTTCGCGCCGCACGTCTCCAACTGGCACGACCACGATGCGTTGCGCGAGCGCGAGGTGCGCGTCGAGAACGCGGGGGAGATCACGCGCGGCGTCGCGCGCGGGATCGATGCGCATGGCGCGCTGCTCGTCGAGACGCCGGCGGGCGTGCGGCGGTTCGTTTCCGGCGAAGTGTCGGTGCGCGCCGAATGATCCTTCTCGTCGACATCGGCAACACACGGATCAAGGTGGCGCTGCTCGAGCGCGCGACGATGTCGGCGATGCTGGCCGCGCCGCACCAGCGCAAGCCCTCGGTCGTTCGTCGCGTGATCGCGAGCGCGCCGGATGGCATCGAGCGCGTCGTCGCCGTGAATGTCGCTGGCATGAAGCTCGAGCGCGCGCTCGTCGCTGCCGTGAAGCAACGCTTCGGTGTCGCCTGCGAGATCGTGCATTCGTCGCGCGCGGCCTGCGGAGTGCGCAATGGATACAAGGATGCGTGGCGGCTCGGCGACGATCGCTGGGTCGGCGCGATCGGTGCGCATGGTCTCGCGGGAGGGCGGAGTGTCGTGTTCGCGAACGCCGGCACGGCGCTCACCGTCGACACCGTGACCGCGGACGGCCGTCATCGCGGCGGTGTGATCGTTCCCGGACCCGGCACGATGGTCGACACGCTGCTCACGGGCACCGCGGGCATTCGGCGTCGCGCGACCGGAGTCGCGGCGTCGGCGCGCACGCCGTTCGCGTCGAACACCGCGAGCGCGCTCGCGGCGGGCGCCGCATTCGCGGGGGCGGCATTGATCGATCGCGTGGTGGCCGAGGCCGCGCGCGAGTTCGGCGGGCGACCCTTGCTACTGCTGGTCGGCGGGTCGGCCGAGCTGCTGGCGCCACATATAAAGAGTGGGTTTCGGACCGTTCCGGACCTCATCCTTCGCGGACTCGCGGTCATCGCGCGCGCGTAGACGGGCGACGTCCTGGCCCGCGACATAATCACCCGGCGCTGATCCGCGCTACACTCGCGCGCCCGTGCGTGCTGCTCTATTCGTGTTGATTGGCCTCAACCTCGCTTTCCTGGCGTGGTCGAGCTGGCTCGCGCCGGAGAAGGCGCAGTTGCCCGTGTCACCGAAGGTCGATGCACCGCGCCTGCAACTCGCGCAGGACACGATGCCCGTGACGGCCGGCAACGGGACCTGCGTGACCGTTGGGCCGTTCACGTCGAACGAACGCGCCGCGAGCGCGCGCCTGACGCTGACCGACAGCGGCTACCCCTCGATCCCGCGCGAGGAAGCGACCACCGTGCTCGAGGGCTTCTGGGTTTATCTCGAGGCGCCGTCGACCGCGGCCGCCGAGCGCCGGCTGCTCGAGCGTCTGAAGCGCGGCGGCATCGACGATGCCACTGCCGTCGGCGAGCTCGGCGCGTCGCGCCGGATCTCGTTGGGGGTTTTTTCGGACGAGACGCGCGCCGCGTTGCAGTCCGAGCGTGTCGCGAAACTGCAGTTGCTGCCGCAGATCGAGGCGCGCGAGAAGCCGGGTACCGCGATCTGGCTGGACCTGACGCTGAAGTCCGACGCGCCCGCGCTCGAGGGACAGAAGTTTCCGGCGGGCGATGCGGAGCTGGAATTCCGGGCGTGTCCGCCTGGGGTCGGCGGCGCGGGCGCCGCAACCGGCGGCCCGGACGTGGATTCGCGAAGCGCGCAATAGATTCGGGCGTGGGTCGCGCCTAGAATTCGGCCCTCTTCGGAGCCGGCTTAGCTCAGTTGGTAGAGCGCCAGTTTTGTAAACTGGATGTCGCGGGTTCGATCCCTGCAGCCGGCACCAAACTCTCGCCTATCATCTCGCCGTGCCCACCATCACCCTCATCGGTCCCGGCGCCATCGGGGCCACTCTCGCCGCCTGGCTCTGCCAGGATTCCCGCAACGTCGTCACTGTCGCCGCGCGCACGCCGTTCGACGCCATCGAGCTCGAGTCGCCGTACGGAAAACTTCGCGCGACGCCGCGAGTGATCACCGATCGCGCGCAGACGAAGCCCGCGGAATGGGTGCTTGCGGCAACCAAGACCTATGACTCCGAATCCGCGACGCAATGGTTCGAGAACGCCGTCGGTCCAAACACGCGGCTCGCGGTGATCCAGAACGGCGTGGAGCAGGTCGAGCGGTTCGCCAACTACCTCGACCGGTCGCGCATCGTCCCAGTGATGATCGACCTGCCCGCCGATCGGCTGTCACCGGGGCGCGTGAAGCAGAACGGTCCGGGGAAGATGGTCGTGCCGTCGGGCAAGAACGGCGCGGACTTCGTCGCGTTGTTCGAGAAGACGAAGCTCGATGCGCAGGTGACGGATGATTTCAAGACCGCGGTCTGGAAGAAGTTGTGCCTCAACAGCGCGGGCGCGGTGTGCGCTGTGCTCAAAGAGCCCTCGCGCATTTCGCATCACGACGGCGTCGCAGGTCTCATGCGCGCGATCGTGCGCGAGTGCGTGGCGGTGGGGCGTGCGGAAGGCGCCAGGATCGAAGACTCGATGCCGGACGACATCGTCGCGCGCACGCGCAAGGCGCCGCGCGAGTCGACGAACTCGATGCTCGTGGACCGGCTCAACAACCGGAAGATGGAGATCGACGCGCGCAACGGGGTCATCGTGCGGCTCGGCCGCAAGCACGGCATCGAGGCGCCGATGAATGCGCTGATGGTGGCGATGCTGGAGGCCGCGCAGGACGCTTAGTGGTGCCGGGGAAATTGGGGTCAGGCCCTAATTTCGACAAACGCACGGACAAATTGCCAGGGTTGTCTGCGAAATTGGGGCCTGACCCCAATTTCCCCGGCACCCTTATTTCTTCTGCGCGTCCCTCCACGCCTGATACGCATCGATCGCATCCGACTGCCGCAGCAGCTTCGAATCCGGGTCGAGCGTCACCACCGACCATTCGTCCGCAGGCACCTCTCCCGTCCCATCGGTCATCGGCAGCGTGACTCTCTTCCCGTCGATGCGCACATCGACGGGCATCGGGAAGGGCGGGTTGCCGGGCACCTCCCAGCGAACCTTCAGCTTGCCGCCCTCGCGCGTCGATACCAGCTTCGGCAGGGCGGCGCGATATAGATAGACGTCGAAGAACCATGTCAGGTCCCGGCCCGTGACCTCGTTGACTATCTTCAGGTAGCCCTGCGTCGTCTGGAACTGTGGCGCGAAGTTGCCCGGCTGCGGATCGGGCCGTCCGTAGAGCAGGATTCGCAGCGACTTGAAGAACGCTTCGTCGCCGATGAGCTGGCGCAACGTGTGCGCGACCCAGCTGCCTTTCGTGTAGATGTCGCCGCGTGGCCCGGTCGGATCGGCGTACACCTCTTTTTCGTCGCGCTCGCGCCCGGCGACGAGCGGTTGCTCGTTGCGGATTCCTTCACGCTGCGTGCGCAGTTGCGCCATGTAGTCGATTGCACCGCCGTACCACTCGGCGAGCAGCGGCTGTGCATACGATCCGAATCCCTCGTGCAGCCAGAGGTCGTCGTAGTTGGCGAGCAGGGGATTCGCGAAGTATTCGTGCGCGAACTCGTGGTTCAGCAACCAGTCCCAGCCGAACGCTGTCTTCGGATAGTCGATCGAGTAGCCGATCAGCGTCTGGTTCTCGAGGCCGGAGTACGGAACGCGGATCACGCCCATCTTCTGGTCCGCCCAGGGATACGGGCCGATCACGTCCTCCCAGAACCGCAGCGTCTGCGGGAATTCGGAGAACAGCTTCTGCGCCTTCTCTTCCTCTCCGGGTAGATAGTAAAAGCGCATCGGGATCTTGTTGCCGTAGCGGCTCGCGTAGTCACTCTCCAGAACGAGATACGGGCCGATGTCGAGCACCATGCCGTACGTGTGCGGGCTTCGCGCGCGCCAGTTCCAGGTGGTCCAGTCCTTCTTCTCGACCTTGCTCACGAGCACGCCATTGCCGGGGGCCATCAATCCGGCCGGAACCGTGTAGTGCAGGTCCACGAGCGCGGCTTTGCGCGTCGGGTGATCGATGCACGGGAAGAGCAGGTCGCAGCCACCGCCCCACAACGAAGTGTCGATCCACGGATGTTTGTCATCGGGCGTCCGCATCCACGTCGTGCCGCCTTCCCAGGGAGGGCGCTTCGCGAGCGGCGGCGTCCCCGAGAAAGTCACGCGGACTTTCAGCGAGTCGCCGCGCTCGAAGGCGCGCGGCAGCTTGATACGCAGGACGCCGTCCGGATTCGAGTAGTTCGCCGCCGGAATCTTCCTGCCGCCGACGTCGATGCGCTGGATCGTGAACTTCGGATAGAGATCGAGGGTGACCACTTCGACTCGGGCCGACGTTCCGAGCGTCAGCGTCGCCACGCTCTCGATGCGCTTCTCGTCGGGAAATACCTTGGTCGCGAGATCGAGGTGCCGGATGTCGAGCGCCATCTGCTCAGCCGGACGAGTTCCGCCCTGCTGCCGCGTGAGCGGCGTGACGAACCTGGGATCGCTGGGGTCGGTGATCTCCGGCGCAGATGTGCGCTGCGCGAATGCCGGCGCACTGAACGTCAGCAGGGCAAGTATCAGTGGTGCGACGCGTCGAAGAAATGAGTTCATGTGCGCCTCGGGCTCGCGGGAAACCGCCGCGCCAAAGGGGGTTGGCGCGGCGGTGTCGGGACTTCCTTCAGAAGGCCTTCTCGACTCTCATCATGTAATACCGGCCGCGTGAATTGAACGAACCCGCATCGAAGCCATTCGCGAAGTTGCCTTCGAGGAACGGGGGCATCTCGTCGAACACGTTCTCGAGCACCAGCGTGACTTTCGTCTTCGCGCCCTCGAAGTCGTAGCTCGCCGTCCAGTCGTTCTGGAAGTAGCTGTCGGCCTGCAGATGCTCGCCGTCGACGAGCAGCGAACCGTTGTTCTCGACGCCACCGACATAGCGTGCGGCCGTGCTCACCATGAGCCCGCCGCGCTCCCAGCCGAGACGCGCCGTGCCGCGCAGCCGCGCGAGCGTGCCCGTCGCATCGTCGTAGAGACCGACGCGGCGCACGGGCGCTGCGCCCGGCGCGGGAGACTGTTCGAACGTGTCCAGATAGGTGAGGTCCGTGCGGACCAGGAACGTGCCGATCGAACTTTCTTGGGTCTCGTACTGCAGTCCGAAGTCGAAGCCACGGATCGACTGGTCGAGCAGGTTCGCGCGCGTTGCGACGATCTGGACAACGGAGTTGTTGCCCGGGTCGCGCGTGATGCGATCGGCGTAGCTGCCGTTCGCCGCGTTCTGCGCGAGGATGAAGTTGCGGCTGATCGACCCGATGATCGCTTCCTTCGTGATGCGGTAGTAGTCGAGCGTCACGGCGAGGCGCGGCACGAAGGAGGGCGTGAACACGAGACCCACGGTCAGGTTGTCCGCCTCCTCGGGCTCGAGATCCGGATTACCACCCGAAACCACGAACGCGCCCGTCGTATTGGCCGGTGCCTGGCGGCCGCCGCAACCCGGCAGCGACGCGAAGTTAGGGCCGGCGCAGGGATCGACGATCGTGTTGAAGCCGCGAGTCTGTCCGCCGAAGGCTTCGGCGAACGTCGGCGCCCGGAAGCCCGTGCCCCACGAACTGCGAACGAGCAGGTCATCGTACGGCCGCCATTTGAGTCCGACCTTGGGGTTCGACGTGCTACCGAAGCGGTTGTAGCGCGAATAACGGCCCGCGAGATCGAGATCGAGCGATTGCACGGCTGTCACGTCCTTGAGCAGCGGCACGGCAACCTCCGCGTAGACTTCCTTGATCTCGCGCTGCGGCGGAAACGCGTCGGGCGAAACGGAGCGCGCGACGAACGCGTTGAGCTCGGCATTGCGGTCGTTGTCGAGCGAGTATTTCTCGCGGCGGAACTCGGTGCCGATCGCCATGCGCACATCGCCGGCCGGCATCGAGAACAACGTGCCCGCGACGTTCGCGACGGCGGACTGCATCGACGCCTTGGACGCGGCGTACGAGTCAGCGGAGATGAAGTCGAGCATCTCGGGCGTGATCGAATCCGCGTCGCCTAACAAGTTGATCGGCACGCAACCGTTGCCGGCGGCGCGGCAGTCGTCGGAATCGCCGGCGGCCTGTTGCAAGCGATCGCGCAGCACCCCTTCGCCCGTGAAGGTGAGCTGATCGAGGTTCTGTTGATTGTACGAGACGTCCCAATTCCAGCCGCCGATCTCTCCTTCGATTCCGGCAACGAAGCGCGCGACTTCGGAAGTCACCTGCGACTGGCGGCGGCCGCGAAACGGCTGCTCTCCGATCGAGCGCGCGACCGAGAGGTCCACGCCGAAGGGATTGAAATCGTTGTTGGCGGACAGCACGATCGGATCGCCGTAGACCGCGCCGAAGTAGTCAGGCGCGAGATAGCCCTGTGACTTGCGGCGATTGAACGACGCCTCGATGAACGCGGTGACGCCGCCGCCGACTGCGTGATCGCCGATGAACGAGATGTTCGATTGCGTGATGTCGGACGCGCTGGTTTCGTAGAGCCAGTAGTTGATGCCGTCATTGCCGACCGAGAGCGGATCGGGCGTGTCGGGGAAGCTGAACGCGCGGAAATCGGCGGTCGTCGCGGCCTGGGCGACACCATCGCGCAGCACGCGCTCCTGCTGACCGAAACCGGGCAGGCCTTGAACCACCGCGACGAGCGGCAGCGGATCGCGGAAATTGCGGCCGCCCTGCGCGCGCCAATCCGGATCACGGCTGATCGGCCGGTCGCCGATGAAGTTGCCGTCGGCCTCGCGCCACGAGGCGTTGAAGACGAAACCACCCTTCTCGCCGTCCTGACCGAAGGTTGCCGACAACTCGCGGTTGTCGAGGTCGCTGCGGCTCGAGGTGCCGTACCCGCCCTTCAGCGTGAGCCCGTCGAACTCGCGCCGCATGATCACGTTGACCACGCCCGCGATCGCATCCGAGCCGTAGATCGCCGAGGCGCCGTCCTGCAGGACTTCCACGCGCTCAACGGCCTCGAACGGAATGCTGTTGAGGTCGACCGTGCCGCCCTCGTTGTTCGAGAGAACGCGGCGGCCGTTGATGAGAACGAGCGTGTTCACCGCCGACAGGCCGCGCAGCGCGACCGTGGCGGAGCCGCCGTTGCCGCGGCTCGCGGTATCCGACGTCGACGCGGTCGCGACCGGCAGCTCGCGCAGCAGTTCACCGACGCTCGTGGCGCCAGTGGCTTCGATCTCGGAGCGGTCGAGCACCGTGACCGGCGCCGCGCTGTGCAGTCCGATCTGCGGCAGGCGGGAGCCGGTGACGACGACTTCTTCGAGACTGGTTTCCGCGGTGTTCTGCGCGTTCGCGGTGGCGGCAAGTGCGAGAGAAATTGCAGCGGCGAGACTGACCCTGCTGAGACTGACCATGGCTGACCCCGTTTTCTTTTGATGTATCGAGTGCGAAAAGCCTACTTCGCATATCGTATACAATCTACCATATCAACTGTCCAGCGTGCCTTCCGCGCAACAAGGTCGGTGGGATCACTCGACGGGGCCGGCGGGCAGGTGCTCCTCGAGATAGCGAGTGATCAGGCCGAACAGGTGCAGTCGTGTGTTCGAGCCTTCCGAAATGCCGTGCGTGCGGTTCGGGTACGCCATCATCGAGAACGTTTTGTTGAGCCCGATCAGCCGGTCGATCAGGGCTTCCGCGTTCTGGTAGTGCACGTTGTCGTCGCCCGTGCCGTGAATGATCAGCAGGTTGCCGGTGAGGTTCTGCGCGAAGTTGATGGGCGATCCGTCGCGATACCCCGCTTCGTTGTCCGCCGGCAGACCCATGTACCGCTCCTGGTAGATGGAGTTGTACAGCTTCTGATCCACCGGGCTCGCGACCGCGATGCCTGTGGAGTACAGCCCGGGATAGCGGAACATCGCGTTCAGCGTCATCGCGCCGCCGCCGCTCCAGCCCCAGACGCCGATCCGTTTCGCATCGATGTATGGCCGCTCCGCCACAATCTTGCGCACCGCCGCTGCCTGGTCCGCCGAGGCGAGGATGCCGATCTGCCCATAGATCGAGCGGCGCCACGTGCGACCGCGGGGCGCAGCCGCGCCACGACTATCTACACTGGCGACCAGATATCCGCGCTGCGCGAGCAGGAGGTGCCACAGGTGGCGGTCGCCACCCCAGCGGTCCGCGACCGTCTGCCCGGCAGGCTCCGAATACACGTAGACGAGCAGCGGGTATTTCTTCGTCGCGTCGAACGTTGGCGGCTTCATGAGCCATGCATCGAGCACGACGTCGTCGATGCCGACCTTGAAGAATTCGGTCGCCACGCGGGGAGTCCCGTCGACCAGTGCGCGCAACTTCGCGTTCTCCACGAGCGAGCGACGGGATTCGTGCGCCGGCAGCCGCACGACGTCGACTTTCGTCGGTGACTCCGCGGTGGAAGCGAAATGCAGCGCCCAGTGCGCATTCGGCGAGAGGTCATAGTCGTGGGAGCCCGGCAGGTTTGCCGGCGTGACGCGCTCGACGTTGGGGGCGCCGCGCAATGTCGCGCGGTAGAGATACCGTCGCGTGACGTTTCCGGGCGAGGCCAGGAAGTAGGCGAAGCCCGCTTTCTCGTCGACCGCTTCGATCTGCACGACGTCGAACTCGCCGGGCGTGCGCAGCGACGCGGACTTGCCGTCCCGCGAGATCGTCCAGAGATGCATCCAGCCGTCGCGCTCGCTGAGCCAGGTGAACGAGCGGCCACCATCGAGCCAGTGGATGTCGTCGCTCGGCAGCAGCCAGGCCTCATCGGTCTCGGTCATCACGGGGCTGACGGCGCCGCTCGCCGCGTTTCCCAGCCACACGCGGTTGATGTTCTGGCGGCGATTTTCGTGCTGGATCAGCACCTCGTTGCCATTGCCGGCCCAGTCCATGCGCGGCACGTAGTGGTCGCGCGGATCGCCCTCGAGCCGGAACCACGTGGTCCCGGGACTATCTACCGAGACGACGCCAACGCGCGCCGCGGAGTTCGTCGTGCCGGGCTTGGGATACTGCAGCGGCACGAGCGTCGAGTACTGCCCGTCCGTGTTGCGGATCATGTAGAACGTGCCAACGCCGCGCGTATCGAACTGCCAGTACGCGATGCGCCGCGAGTCCGGGCTCCAGCGGTAAGCCTTGCCGAGGCTGAATTCCTCCTCGTACGCGAGGTCGCCTCGGCCGTTGAGCACGATATCGTCGCCGTCGCTCGTGAGCTGGACGCGCGTTCCGTCGAGTGCTTCGACGTAGAGATTGTTTCCCGAGACGAACGCGATGCGCGCGCCGTCGGGCGAGAACTCCGCGTGCATTAGCGCCGCGGGCAGACCGGCACCCACTTGCCGCAAGGCTTGCGCTCGCACATCCAGCAACCACACGTCGCTCACGGGGTTGTTTCGCCGTGAGCCGGGGGACTCCACCTCAACCAGGATGTGTCGTTCGTCCGGCGACCAGTCGTAACCGCTGATCGGGAGCGGCTTACCGCCATGGCTCAGAGTTTCCGCGCGCGCGACGACGCTACGCTTTCCGCTCTCGGCGTCATGCCGCACGAGATCGCTGCCGCCTTCGAGGGTCTGCGACTTTTCGAGCGTCGAATACGCATCGCCGATCCAGCGGATGGATGGCGCGCGTTCGGTCGGAACCGCATCGGGACCGAAGATCTGCGTGAGCTCGAGCGGGGTACCCGCGGCGAGCGATACCGAGGAAAGAAAGAAGAGGAAGACCAGAACGGTAGCGCGGAACTTCATTCGTATACTATATTCTCTCCCAACGAGCCCGCGTCACGGCTCGTCGCGAAAATCACCGCGAGGTTTTTTCGGAGCGCGCGTGCGCGCTCAATTCGTCGACGGCCGCCCGTCGATCCAGGTATCGAGCACGTCGAGTTCGTCGTTCGCGAGCACGAGGCTCGCGACCATCCCGCGCTCGATGCGCCCCAGCACACGATCGAGCTTCAGGAACGCCGCCGGTTGCGCTCCCGCCATCCGCGCAGCGTCATGCACTTCGACCCCCAACATCTCAACCGCATTCGCCACCGCGCCCGCCATCGTCAGCGACGCGCCGGCCAGCGTGCCGTTCTCATCGACCAACGACCCGTCGCACACATTCACGCGCTTCCCCGCGAGGGTAAACGTTTGCAGCTCACTGCCCGTGTTCGGCATCGCATCCGTCACCAGCATGAACCGCTCCCGCGACTTCGCGCGCATCGCGATGCGCATCGTCACGGGACTCACATGCACGCCGTCGACGATCAGTCCGCACCAGCTCGCCTCATCATCGAGCGCCGCGCCGACCACGCCCGGCTCGCGATTCCCGAGCTGCGACATCGCGTTGAACAGGTGCGTGAACCCGCGCAATCCCGCATCCAGCGCCGCGCGCGTCTGCGCATAAGTCGCGTTGCTGTGCCCCGCGGAAACAATGACCCCCGCCTCGGTGAGCGCGCGAATGTGCGTCGGCGTCGTCATCTCCGGCGCGAGCGTGACCATCGTCCGTCCGCCGGTCGGCAGCGTCAGTAGTTTGATCGCCGCCGCGTCGAGCGCGCGCAGCTTCGCGGGGTCGTGGACTCCCTTGCGCTCCGGATTGAGGAAGGGTCCTTCGATGTGGATGCCGAGCAATCCCGGTACGCGCGCCGCGTCGTCCTTCGCGGAAATGGCGTCCCGCACCGCGCCGAGCGCGGCTTCGATGACGTGCAGGTCGTCGCTGATCAGGGTGGGCAGGAAGCCGGTGGTGCCGAAGCGCCGATGCGCGGCGCCGATCGCGCGAATCGAATCGACCGTCGGCGCGTCGTTGAACAGCACGCCGCCGCCGCCGTTCACCTGCGTGTCGATGAATCCGGGCATCAGCAGGTGGCCGCCGAGATCGCGCGGCGTCGCGGCGCGGACGCGCGCGTCGCCCTGCGGCAGAACTTCGACGATTCGCGTGCCGTCGATGAGCACGGCGAGCCCATCGACAAACCCTTCGTCGCGCAACACGCGACCGTTCACGAGCGCAATGGCCATCAGACAGTCTCCGTCACCTTGCGCAAATGCGGCGGCGTATCCGGGTCCAGCCCGCGCGCTCGCGCGACGCTCTCCGCGAGCCGATAAAAACTCTGGATCATCAGCATGGGCTCGATCACGGGATGCGCCCCAATCACCGGCAACGCGCGCGCGCCTTCGACGCGCCCACCCGCGAGCAGGATCGCAGCGCCGCGCGCCACGAACTCGCGCGCCATCGTCTCGATGCTGTCGCGCGAGTCGTCGTTCTGCGAGAAGGCGAGGATCGGAAATCCGCGCCCGACGAGCGCCATCGGTCCGTGCTGCACCTCGGCCGCGCTGAACGCTTCGGCGTGCAGACCGCAAGTTTCCTTGAGCTTGAGCGCCGCCTCCTGCGCGATGCCGAGTCCATAGCCACGGCCGATCACGAAGAGATTGCGCGCGGCCGCCAGCGGCTCGATTCCCGCGCGCCAGTCCGCGGACCACGCCTCGCGAAGTTGCACGGGCGCGCTGGCGAGCGCGACCGCGAGTTCGCGGTTCTGCGTCCACTCTCCGACGAGTTGCACGAGCGCCGAGAGACTCGCGATGAACGATTTCGTCGCGGCAACACTGGTCTCGCGACCGGCATGCAACGCGATTCCATGGTGCGCGACGGTCATCAGCGGCGCATCCGGCGTATTGCACAGCGCGACCACGAACGCGCCCGACTCACGCGCGTTCTGCGCGGCGGCCAGCAGGTCCGGGCTCTTGCCCGACTGCGAGATCGCGATGAACACGACGTCGCGCAGATCCGTGGTCGCGTCGTAGACCGAGCTCATCGACGGCGCGGCGGAGGAGGTCATCAATCGCGCGTGCGTTTCGATGAGGTACTTCGCGAACGTCGCGGCGTGGTCGGAGCTGCCGCGCGCGCAGGTCACGACGGCGCGCGGCGCGCGCGCGCGCAGTTCCGCGCCGAGCGCGGCGAGCGGCGCGGCGTTGGCGGCGAGCTGCCGGCGGACAGCATCGCTGCTCTCCGCGGCCTCGGCGAACATGCGGCTGGGGTCGGTCACGCGGTTTGTGTCTGTCAGGCGGCTGATGTCGGTCACGCGGAAGTGCTGAGCTCGGCGACGAAGTCGTAGATGTCGCCGCGGTAGTAAGACTGCGAGAACTCGACCGCGCGGCCGTCCATGTGGAAACCGACGCGTTCGACGAGCAGCCCCGCGTCGCGTTCGTGCGCCTTCAGCAGTTTGGCCTGCTCGGCCGTCAGCAGCACCGCGCGCAGTCGCTGCAGCGCGCGCACCGGCCGGTTGCCGGTCTTCTCGAGCGCTTCGTACAGCGAGGTCTCCACGGCTTCGACCGAAGGCAGGCAGGAGCCGAGCACCGTGGCGTACTCGAGCGCCATCGGCACGTCGTCGGCGAAACGGATGCGGTGGAACCGATAGACAGGCGTGCCCGGCGATTGCCGCAGCGTCAGCGATTCTTCCGGCGACACGGTTCCCGCCGAACGCGTGATCCACGTGCTGCGCGGCTTGCGTCCGCGGGCGCGCATGTCCTCCGAGAAAGAGGTGAGCTTCGCGAAGTTCTTCTCGACGCGCGCGCAGACAAAGGTTCCGGCACCCTGGCGGCGCACGAGCAGTCCTTCTTCGACGAGGCCGTCGATGGCTTTGCGAACCGTGATTCGGGATACGGACAGCTCGTCCGCGAGGTTGCGTTCCGGCGGCAGCGCGTCATCGGGGCCTACGACCCGTTTCTCGATGGCGGCGCGCAAAGATCTTTGTAGTTGTTGGTACAGCGGCAGATCGCTCGAATCATCGAGCTTCTGCAGATAGTTAGACAGCGTCATCAGCCCCCCTGCGACATCCTCAGGCCTCGGTGCAGCCGCAACAATGCCACCGCGGCAGTACCAATACAATACCAATGTGTTGCATAAAGGATTCAAAAAAGCCTCTGGTATACAGATATGGGTAAGATACGGCCTGAAAGCCCTTTCATTGGACTTGGCAAACGTATCACAGTGGTTCTATATTGGACCTTAAGTGGTCTGCTAAAGACATCACATGGGGACGGGTCCTGTCATGAACTTCAATCACAACATCATCGCCGCCGCCGTCGCGCTGGCGCTCTTCAATCCCACCGCACCGGCTCTCGCGCAAGACGCGGGCGCCACCGAGGAACTCGACGAAGTCATCGTCAGCGGTATTCGCGCCAGCCTCGACAAGTCTCTCGACGTCAAGCGCAATGCCGACTCGCGCCTGGAAGTCGTCACGGCGGAAGAGGTGGGCAAACTACCGGCGCGCAACATCGCCGACGCACTCCGTGGTCTTCCCGGCGTGAACATCAGCTCGGCCAGCGCCGATGAAGGCGGCTTCGACGAATCCGATCGCGTCAGCCTGCGCGGGACCAGCCCGAGCCTGACCCAGACAACCATCAACGGTCACAGTGTCGGCTCGGCCGACTGGTTCGTGCTGAGCCAGGGCAACAGTGTCGGCCGCAGCGTCAGTTACACGCTGCTGCCGGCGGAGCTCGTCAGCTCGGTGGAGGTCAACAAGTCCTCGCAGGCCAGGCTGCAGGAAGGCGGCACCACCGGCACCGTCAACGTCATCACGCGCAAGCCGTTCCAGTTCAACAAGTCGGTGACCTTCGAGGCGTCGCTTGGCAGCGTGTATTCCGACCAGGCGGATTCGTACGATCCGCAGATCTCGGGTCTGTTCAACTACAAGAACGAGAGCGGCACCTTTGGCGTGCTGCTGCAGGTCTTCAAGCAGGAGCGTTCACTGCGTCGCGATGCGCAGGAAATTCCGGGCGGTTTCTTCACGATCTCGGCCACCGATCCGGCCGGCATCAGCAATCCGGACCTCGTGGGCGTCCAGGCCCCCGGACTCATCGGCGCGACGCTGTTCGAACAGGTCCGCGATCGCAAGGGCGGTTTGCTGGAACTGCAGTTCAAGCCTTCCGACAGCCTGACCCTCGGGTTGAGCGGTTTCCTCTCCGACATGGACGCCAACAACTACAACCGCAACTTCATGTTGTGGGGCGGTAACTTCGCACGCGCGCAAGCGCCGAACCCGGGATACACGATCGAGAACGGCGTGCTGACCAGCGCGACGTATGCCGGCGTGGCCGGCCGCGACTACGCGGTGTACGACATGATTTCCCGCGAAGCGTCGGCGAAGAGCCGCTACGTCACTTTCGATGCCGACTGGAAGATCACGGACACGTTGTCCTTCAAGACGCAGTTGGGCACGACCGAGGGTGAAGGCTCGACGGCGCGTCAGTTCATCGCCGAAGTGACCACGAACCGTGGCGGCGGCGCGAGCTGGACCTCTCACGGCACCAGCGCACCTCTGGACTGGAGCGTTGGTGGCAACAGCACGCCGAGTGGCGTGACGAGCTTCGGCACCTGGGGCAATCAGCAAGTCACCGCGCTGGATTCGGAAGACTGGATCACGCTGGATTTCACGCAGGATCTGGATGCCGGTGCGCTTCAATCGCTCGAGATCGGCGCGCGTTATGCCGACCACGAGCGCGAGGCCCAGTCTCCGGAAGGCGCGAGCCCCGGCGACATCTGGTCCGACCTGCAGAACGGTACCGTCGTCTCTTACCCGGGCGATTTCGCGAGCAACATCGACGGCAACTTCCCGCGCAACCTCTGGTACTTCACGCCGTCCGCGATGCGCGAAGCCGTTCTCGCCAACTCCACCTGGCTCTCGGGCAACGACGGTCCGACCGGCCGCCACAACTACGGTGGCGAATGGCAGGTGGGCGAGAAGAACCTCGCTGCGTACGTGCAGGCGAACTTCGGCGGCGAAGCCTGGAGCGGCAACGTCGGTCTTCGCTACGTCGACATCGATCAGGAGATCAATTCCTATCAGGCGGTAGCTAGCGCGGCGAATGCCGACGTGAGCAGCCTCTTCGGCAACTGGATCTACCAGGACACCAACAACGCGCACAGCAAGGTCCTGCCCAGCGCGAACCTGAAGTTCTCCATGAGCGAGAACGTCGTGTTCCGTTTCGCGGCTTCGCAAACGATGACCCTGCCGGACTTCTCCGCGCTGGGTGCTTCGAGCTGGGGTTCGGATCTGAACCGCACCGGCGGCGGCGGGAACCCGAACCTGAAGCCAGTGGTGTCCATGAACTTCGACGGCAACCTCGAGTGGTATTTCACGGAGCGCGGCCTCGTGTCCGTCGGCGCGTTCTCGATGGACCTGCAGGACTACGTGGCCTTCGGCACCGAGAATCGGCAGCTGTTCAGCGAGCTGACGAATCAGCTCGAGACGTACCTCGTCTCGGTGCCGGTCAACTCGAACGGCTCGGTGACGGGCCTCGAGCTGGTCTATGAACAGCCCATCGGTGACTCGTTCGGGGTCAGCGCCAACTACACGTACGCGGATGGCAAGACCGCCCACACCTGGGCGGACGGCAGCAACAATCTGGTGGGCACGTCGAAGGACACGTACAACGTGGGTGCGTACTTCGAGAACCAGATGTTCTCGGCACGCGCGAACTACACCTATCGCACGTCGTTCCTCATCGGCCTGTCGGGCACCAATCCGTACTACCAGGATGACTTCGGAACACTGTCCTTGACGCTCAGTTACAAGCCCACCGACTGGCTCAGTGTCAGCCTGGATGCGTTGAACCTGAACAGCCCGGAACTGAACTACTACCAGAGCGCGACCGCCCCCACCGCGTTCTACAACAACGGTCGGCAGTTCTATTTGAACCTCCGGGCAAAATTCTGAGCCCGGCCAAGTCCTGACAGAGGAGTTGGCAACAGGCCCGCAGCCAAGTCCTGGGCTGCGGGCCTGTTTCGTTTTACGCGGGCAAACAACAATTCGATAAGCTCGCCGTACGCCCAGCGCGAATGAGGGGAATGCATGAACACCGGAACACGTTCGAAGACACTGGCGGCCTTGGGCTTGGCGGGGGCAATCACTTGGCTCGCCGCCTGTTCCGGCAAACAGGAGGAGGCGCCGCCTGCGCCGAAACTCGCGGTGATTCCGGCGCCCCTCGAAGTGGCGGGAGCGGACGGCTCTTTCGAATTCGGCCCCGGCACGCGCGTCACGTTCGAAGGCGCAGGCGCCGAGTCCGCCGCGCGCTCGTTCGTCTCGTTCGTGCAGCGCACGCAGGGCATCGCGCTCGAAGTCGGCGAGCCTAAAGGCGCCACCGACACGATTCTCTTCGCATTGAACGCGAGCGCGCCGAACGCGGCGCCGGAGGGCTACACCTTGCGCGTGACGCCGGAAGGCGTGACGGTCGCGGCGCGCGAGGCGCGCGGACTTTTCTATGGCGGCGTGACGCTGTGGCAGCTCATGAGCTCCTCGAAAGACGCGAAGAGCATTCTCGCGATGACGTTAACGGATTCGCCGCGCTTCAAATGGCGCGGCCTGATGCTCGACTCCGCGCGGCATTTCCAGTCGCCTGACTACATCAAGAAGTTCATCGACTGGATGTCGTTGCACAAGCTCAACGTGTTGCACTGGCACCTGGTCGACGATCAGGCGTGGCGTCTCGAGATCAAGAAATACCCGAAGCTCACGAGCGTCGGCGCGTGGCGCGCGCCCGCGGGGCAGGCTCCCGCGGCCGACATCGACCCGGTCACGCGCAAGCCGCGCCAGATCGGCGGCTTCTACACGCAGGACGAAGTGCGCGATCTCGTGGCCTACGCCGCGACGCGCCACGTCACGATCGTGCCCGAGATCGAGATGCCCGGGCACGCGAGCGCGGCCGTGGTCGCGTATCCGGAGCTCGGCGTCTCGCGCAACAAGCCCAAGGCCGTGCCCTCCGACTGGGGCATCTACACGACGCTGTTCAACACCGACGACGCGACGTTCAAATTCCTCGAAGACGTGCTCGCGGAAACGATCGACCTCTTTCCGAGCGAATACATCCACGTCGGCGGCGACGAAGCCTGGAAGGACGAATGGATCGCATCGCCGAAGATCCAGGCGCACATCAAGAAGCTAGGGCTCAAGGACGAACACGAGCTGCAGAGCTACTTCATCCAGCGCATCGGCAAGTTCATCGACTCGAAGGGCCGCAAGCTCATCGGCTGGGACGAGATTCTCGAAGGCGGCCTCGCGCCGAACGCAACGGTCATGTCGTGGCGCGGCATCGACGGCGCGGTCGCGGCGGCGAACGCGGGTCACGACACGGTGCTTTCGCCGGCGCCGGATCTCTACATCGACCACTGGCAGAGTCGCGGCGATCATTCGCCGGGCCGCAGCGAGACGCTGTCGCTCGAGATGATCTACAAATTCAATCCGATCCCCGAGAGGATCACGCCCGCGCAGGAAAAACACATCCTCGGGCTGCAGGCGAACCTGTGGGCCGAGATGATGCGCACCGAGGATCGCGTCACGTACCAGGCGTATCCGCGCGTCGCCGCGCTCGCGGAAGTCGCGTGGTCGGCGAAGAACCGCATCGACTGGAAGGATTTCGAATCGCGCATGCCCGCGCAACTCGCGCGCTACGACGCGCTCGGCATCGGCTACGCGAAGGAGATCCCGCTGCCCGCGCCGGATCCGAAGACGCGCGTGAGTCACGAGCTCGATCTGTGCGGCGGCGGATACGTGCTCTCGCTCGAGGACGACGCGCCGATCGAAGGACCGCGTCGCGCTTACTACGTGAACATCACCGACCCGTGCTGGATCTTCAAGGGCGCCGAGCTAGGTAGTTCGGCGAGCCTGCGCGCGACCGTCGGCCAGATTCCGTTCAACTTCCAGATCGGCAAGGACGCGGACGGCATCCCGCGGCACGTGCCCGCGACTCGCGACGGCGAGCTCGAGGTGTATGCCGGTGGAAAGTGCGAGGGCACGCCGGTCGCGGTGTTGCCGCTGCAGCCCGCCGTGAAGAATTTCGCGACGACCACATTGCCCGCCGCGCCGCTCGCGAGCCTCGCGGGCAAACAGGATCTCTGTCTGCGTTTCACTCGCTCTACGATCGATCCGATGTGGGTCATCGATAAACTCGAGATCGTTTCGAACTGATGTTGCGTCTCTATTCACCGCTCGCGGGCTGGAGCTCGCCGCTCGCCGAGACGCCGGATGCCGCGTTCGCGCAAGGCATGCTCGGTGACGGCGTTGCGATCGATCCGACCGGTTCCGAACTGTGCGCGCCCTGCGATGGCGAGGTCATCTCGATCGCCGCCGCGCGGCATGCGATCGCGCTGCGCGCGAACGGCGTCGAGATCCTGATGCACGTCGGCATCGACACCGTCGCGCTCGGCGGCGACGGATTCGAAGTCGTGGTGCGCAAGGGAGATCGGGTGCGCACGGGCGACCTACTGCTGCGCATCGATCTGTCCGCGATCGCGCGCCGCGCGCCGAGTCTCCTCACGCCGGTGATCGTCACCAACGGCGCAAAGATTCTCATCGCGCGCGTGAACCACCGCGTGGCCGTCGGCGATCCGCTCATGGAGATCGAGGACGTCGCGGTCGCCGCACCCGCGGCGAATCCCGTGACCGCCCCCGTCGTCAGCGAACAGGTCGTCGTTACGCACGCGCACGGCATCCACGCGCGTCCCGCGGCGCTCATCGCGCGCGGCGCGAAGGCATTGCCGTATCGCCTCGAAGTCCGCGCGCGCGGTCGCAGCGCTGATCCGCGCAGCGTCGTCGCGCTGATGTCGCTCGGCATCCGCGGCGGCGACGAACTCGTGATCGCGGGCTTCGAGCCCGCGGCGTCGGCCGGTGTCGCCGAGATCGCGCGCATTGTTCGCGCGCTCGCCAATGAACCGCATGCCGCCGCGCCGGCCAAGATGTCTTCCATCGCGTCGCTCCGGGCAGCTCCGCGATCTCAGCCATCGTCGAACGATCCGACGCTGCTGGCCGGCGTCATCGCGAGCCGCGGTCTCGCGACGGGCCGCGCCTTCCAGCTCCACGACGAAGACCTGCCCGTCACCGAGACGGCGCCGGACTCCGCCGCCGAGATCTCGGCGCTCGAGCGCGCGCGCAACCGCGTGCGCGAGAGTCTGCGGGTGCGAATCGAGACCTCGTCGCGCACCGCGCGCGAAGTGTTAGAGGCGCACATCGATCTGCTCGACGATGCGAGTCTCACGCAGGCCGCCGAGCAAACGATCGATTCGGGAAAGGGCGCGGGTTACGCGTGGCGCGCGGCGATTCGCACGAGCGCATCGGCGCTCGAGGCCACCGGCGACGCGCGACTCGCGGAGCGCGTCACGGACCTGCGCGATCTCGAACGTCAGGTGTTGCTGGCGCTCGCGGGCAAACAGGCCGCCGCGATCTCCATCCCCGACGAGGCGATCCTCGTCGCGCGGGACCTCACTCCCTCACAGCTCATCGACATCGACGCATCGCGCCTCGCCGGAATCGCGCTCGCCGCGGGCGGTGCGACTTCGCACGTCGCGATCCTCGCGGGCACGCTCGGCATTCCGATGCTCGTCGCGCTCGGCGCGGACGCGTTGGCGGAGTCGGGCACCGAACTGCTGCTCGACGCCGAGGCCGGCACCCTGCGCCTCGCGCCATCGCCCGCCGAGCGGGACACATTCTCCCGCCGTCTTGTCGCGACTCGCGAACGCGAGACCGCGGACCGGGCCGCCGCGACCCGCGAATGCCGGCTCGCGAGTGGCGAGCGCATCGAAGTGTTCGCGAACCTCGCCGGTTCCGTCGCGGACGCCCGCAAGGCGGTCGAGCTGGGTGCCGAGGGCTGCGGCCTGCTGCGCACCGAATTCCTCTTCATGGACCGCGCGACGCCGCCCGACGAGCGCGAGCAGCTCGAATGCTACGACGCCGTCGCGCAAGCGCTCGGCGGCCGGCCGCTCGTGATCCGCACCTTCGACGTCGGCGGCGACAAGCCGCTCTCCTATCTACCGATGCCCGCCGAGGAGAATCCGGCGCTCGGCCTGCGCGGCATCCGCGCGAGCCTGTGGCGCCCCGCGATCT
Source organism: Pseudomonadota bacterium (assembly GCA_043747835.1). GTDB lineage: Bacteria > Pseudomonadota > Gammaproteobacteria > Steroidobacterales > Steroidobacteraceae > CADEED01. Next base: position 63,665 of record JAYTOK010000006.1, read on the forward strand.
TCCGCGTGCAATTGCGCGCGCTGCTGCGCGCCACCGGCGACCGACGCATCCTGCTGCCGATGATCACGGATGTCGCCGAAGTGCGGGAAGTGCGCGCGATGCTGGCCGAGCTCTGCGCGGAGACGAAGACACCGCCGCCACTGCTCGGCGTCATGATCGAAACGCCCGCCGCGGCGCTGCTCGCCGGTGTGCTCGCGCGCGAAGTGGATTTCCTCTCGATCGGCACGAATGATCTGTCGCAATACACGCTCGCGATGGATCGCGGCAATGCCGAGCTCGCGGCGCGAGTCGATGCCGCGCATCCCGCGGTGCTCAAGCTCATCGGCGCCGTGTGCGACGCCGCGGGTAATAAACCGGTCGCGGTCTGCGGCGGACTCGCATCCGATCCGGCGGCGGTGCCATTGCTGATCGGACTCGGCGTCACAGAACTCTCCGCGGTGCCCGCGATGATTCCGCGTCTGAAGGCGATCGTGAGCGCGCTGACCCTGGCCCGCGCGCGCGAGCTCGCGCGCCGCGCACTCGATCTCGAGGATGCCGCCGCCGTGCGCGCGCTGATGAACACTGCGGGAGACGTCTCGTGAAGAACTTTTTCGCCGCGCTCCAGCAGTTGGGTCGCGCGATGATGTTGCCGATCGCGGTGTTGCCGGTGGCGGCGCTGCTGCTGCGTCTCGGCCAGCCGGATCTGCTCGGTGTGGCCGCGATCGCCGCGGCGGGCGATGCGATTTTCGCGAACCTCGGCATCCTGTTCGCGATCGGCATCGCCGTCGGTCTCGCACGCGAGAATCATGGCGCCGCGGGCCTCGCGGCCGTGGTCGCCTATCTTGTCGCCACGAAGGGCGCCGAAGTGCTGCTCGTGGTTCCGCCCGAGGCGACCTCGGCATTCACGGGCGCCGCCGCCGAACTCGCCGCGAAAGCCTTCCGCGCGAAAGAGATCGGCAAACTCAGCGTGCCGGCCGGCATCCTCTCGGGCGTCATCTCCGGATATTTCTACAACCGCTTCAGCGACATCCGCTTGCCCGCGTACCTCGCGTTCTTCGGCGGCCGCCGCTTCGTGCCGATCGCGAGCGGCTTCGCCGGCCTCGTGCTCGCGCTGGGTTTCGGTTTCGGATTTCCCGCGCTCGAGCACGGCATGGACACGATGAGTCGCGCGGTGCTCGGCTCCGGTGAAATCGGACTCTTCTTGTATGGCGTGCTGAACCGCGTGCTCATCGTCACCGGCCTGCACCACATCGCCAACAACCTCGCATGGTTCGTCATCGGCGACTTCAACGGCACCACCGGCGATCTCAAGCGCTTCTTCGCCGGCGATCCGTCGGCCGGCGCGTTCATGAGCGGATTCTTCCCCGTCATGATGTTCGGACTTCCCGCGGCCTGTCTCGCGATGTATCGCGCGGCGCTGCCCGCGCGGCGCAAGGCCGTCGGCGGATTGCTGCTGTCGATGGCGCTGACCTCGTTCCTCACCGGCGTCACCGAGCCGATCGAGTTCGCGTTCATGTTCCTCGCGCCCGTGCTTTACGCGATGCACGCGCTGCTGACGGGCACGGCCATGGTGTTGATGCACGTGCTCGACGTGCATCTGGGCTTCGGTTTCTCCGCGGGCCTGTTCGACTACGTGCTCAACTACAAGCTCGCGACGAATCCGTTGCTGCTGCTGCCGATCGGCGCGGCGTACTTCGCTATCTACTTCGTCGTGTTCCGCTGGGCCATCGTGCGATTCAACCTGAGCACTCCCGGGCGCGAGCCCGAGGACGCCAGCGCGCCCGAGACGAACGACGCGGTCGATGCGGTCGATGCAGGTCATGCCGGCACCCTCCACGATACGAGTGCCTCGTGGGTGCGCGCGCTCGGCGGAGCGAAAAACCTGCAAGCGATCGATGCCTGCACGACACGACTGCGTCTGACAGTCGCCGACAATGCGGCGGTCAACGAGCCTGCGCTGCGCCGGCTCGGTGCGCGCGGGTTCGTGCGTCCCTCAGCCGGGACATTACAGGTGGTTGTGGGGCCGATCGCCGATCAGCTCGCAGGCGACATCCGCGCCGCGATGCGGTTGGTCGATTCCCGGGGCGATGTCGGCGTCGATCCCGGGCTCGCCGCGCGTCTGGCCGCAATTCTGGGCGGCCGCGCCAATGTGGTGGACGTCGAAGCTTGGTCGACGCGCCTTGTCATCAACGTGCGCGATCCAAGCGCGATCGATTCCGTCGCGCTCGAATCCGCGGCCCGTGGCGCGGTTCGAATCGGGAACACGACCTGGCACGTCATCGTCGGCCCGCTCGCGCCACAAACCGCCGCCGCCCTGCGCGCGCTCTAAGAGTTTTACCGGCCGGTTGGGCGCTTCCGCCTCGGTTCGGCGAATTTTTCGGCGCGCTGGCGTGTAACCGCTTCCAATCGAATCAAACGCTTACTAAACTCGCGCCCCTCGCAACGCACTCCCGGAACGTTGCCCCGACCCCTAGATGATCGTCGAGCGCTCGAGCGGCTCCCGCCCTGCGCCTGACAAAAGTCACTAGAAACACTCATTTAGTTGGTACAGCGTGCAACCCGAGGGGTTGTTCGAACGTCGTATGTCGATCTTGCAAAGGAATCTCGCGTGAGCCCAAGAATCCGATCCCTCGTCGTGCCCCTCGTCACCGTTCTCGTCACTTCATTAGTGCTCGCCGGATGCAAGAAGCCGGAAGCCAAGAAAGAGGAAGAGGCCGCGCCGTTGCTGCTGTCGAGCGAGGACGTGATCTCGCTGAAGAATTCCTCGCTGACATCGGGTCCGTCGATCACGGGGTCGATCGAGCCCGAGCGCCGCGCCGATCTGCGCGCGGAAGTGTCGGCGGTGGTGCTCGCCGTGCTCAAGGAGAACGGCGATCCGGTGAAGAAGGGCGATCTCCTCGTGCGCCTCGATCAAACCTCCATTCGTGACAGTCTCAACTCGGCGCAATCGTCGATGAACGCCGCATCGCAGGCGTACGACCAGGGCGAGCGTCAGTTCCAGCGCATGAAGACCTTGCGCGAGACCGGCGTCGTCTCGGCGCAGCAGTTAGAGGATGTCGAGATCCGCCGCAACACCGCGCAGAGCGATCGCGAAGCCGCGCGGGCCCGCGTCGTGACCGCGCGCCAGCAACTCGAGCGCACCGAAGTGCGTGCGCCGTTCGACGGCATCGTGAGCGATCGCAAGGTGTCGGCCGGCGACACGGCGGCGGTCGGCAAGGAACTGCTGAAGGTCATCGACCCGTCGTCGCTGCGCTTCGAAGGGTTCGTGTCCGCCGACAACGTGGGCGAAGTCGCGGAGGAGCAGCACGTCTGGTTCAAGATCCATGGCTACTCGGACAGCGAGTTCACAGGTCTCGTCACGCGTGTGAATCCCACCGCGAACGCGACGACGCGCCAGGTCGAAGTGCTCGTGAAGTTCGACGACGCGCAGAAGCTGCCGAACGTCGCGGGGCTCTACGCGGAAGGCCGCGTCGAGACTCGCTCCGCCGCGACGTTGGCTCTGCCCAGCGCGTCGCTCGTGCGCGAAGGCGACAAGGCGTTTGCCTGGAAGATCGCCAACGGTAAATTGAACAAGGTCGCGCTCACGCTCGGCGAACGTGATGTCCGTACCGGGGCGTTCGCGCTCAAGTCAGGTCTCGTCGAGGGCGATCAGGTTCTGCGCTTTCCGAACTCGGCGTTGAAGGACGGGCAGGTGGCGCGCACCGGCACCGACGCGAAGCCTGCCGTAGTCGCAGAGAAGTAAGACCCGAAATCGGGCCAAGCAAGTCGGCGGATCGATTTAGGGAGCTTCCATGTTTCTCTCGAACTTCAGCATCAAGCAACCGGTCACGACGGTCGCGATCATCATCGTGCTCATGTGTCTGGGACTGCTCGCGCTGAAAAATCTGCGCGTCAATCAGATCCCGGACGTCGAGAATCCCGTGATCTCGATCAGCTTCCCGTATCCCGGGGCATCTCCCGAGACGGTCGAGCGCGAGATCATCAACCGCGTCGAGAAGCCGCTGCAGAGCATTCCGCAGGTCTACGAGATGTGGTCGAACGCGTCGGAGAGCAACGCGTCGTTCACCATCATCTTCGACTTCAAGAAGGACATGTCGGGCGCCGCGGACGAGATCCGCAACGCGATCGCGTCCGTGCGTTACAAGTTGCCCGTCGAGATGCGCGAGCCGGTGCTCTGGCGCCGCGATCCGTCGGCCGATCCGATCGTGAACCTGGGCCTGTCGTCGACGAAGCAGACGCACGCGGAGATCTCGCGCTACGCCGAGGACGTGCTCGAAGACGAGATGCGCACGATCGACGGTGTCGCGGAAGTGAATGTCGACGGCGCACTGCATCGCGAGCTGTCGGTGCTGCTGAACGCGCAAAAACTGCGTGAGTACAACGTCTCCGCTGGCGACGTCGTGCAGGCGCTGCGCGCGCAGAACACGAACGCGCCCGTGGGTCGTGTCAAAGGCGAGCTCGACGAGCAGAACATCCGTCTCGTCGGCCGCATCGAGCGTCCGGCCGAATTCAACGATATTGTTGTCAAGCGCCAGGGCAACGAAGTCGTGCGCTTAGGTCAAGTCGCAGTCGTCGAGGACGGCTTCGCGGAGCCCGGCAGTTACAGCCTGCGCGACGGTCAGCCCAACGTCGGTTTGTCCATCGTGCGCTCGCGCGAGGCGAGCACGGTCACCGTCGCCGAACGCATCCGCGAGAAGGTCAAGGAGATCAACAAGACGCTCCCTGAAGGCACGAAACTCGAGATCACGCGCGACGGCGGCGAGGAAGCCTCGGACAACCTCAACAACGTGATCCACGCGCTGATCTTCGGCGCGGGTCTCACGATCTTCGTCGTCTACGCGTTCCTGAATTCCTGGCGCTCGACGCTGATCACCGGTCTGTCGCTGCCGACGTCGGCGATCGCCGCGTTCATCGCCGTGTGGCTCTGCGGCTTCACGCTGAACTTCATGACGCTGCTCGGCCTCTCGCTGGCGATCGGCGTGCTCATCGACGACGCGATCGTCGTTCGAGAAAACATAGTTAGGCACATGGAGCGCGGCGAAGATCGAATGACCGCCGCGCGCAACGGCACCGCGGAGATCGGACTCGCGGTGACCGCGACGACGTTCTCCATCGTCGCCGTGTTCGTGCCCGTCGCCTTCATGGGCGGCGGCGCCGGCGAATGGTTCCGGCCGTTCGCGGTGACCGTCGTGGCGTCGGTGCTGGTCAGTCTGTTCATCTCCTTCACACTCGATCCGATGTTGTCGGCGTACTGGGGCGATCCGCCGGGACACGGGAAAGCGGAGCGCAAGGGCTTCGCGAGGTACCTCGCGCGGTTCAACACGTGGTTCGACCATCAGGCAGATAGATACGGCAAGGTCATCGAGTGGGCGCTGCATCACCGCACGTGGATGGCGCTCGCCGCCGTCGCGGCGCTCGGACTCTCGCTCACGTATCAATTCATGTGGGGCGGCAGCGAATTCCTGCCGAAGTCCGACTACGGAACTCTCGCGATCGAAGTGCGCACGCCGTCGAGCACCAGCCTCGAGTACGCGCGAGCCAAGGTCGAGAAGGCCGCCGAGCTCGCGGGGGAGATGCAAGAGACCAAGAGCACCGATGGCCGCGTGAACTCCACGGGCGGTCGCGTGTGGGTGGACGTCGGCGACAAGAACGAGCGTGCGCGATCCCTGCAGGAACTCGCGGGCGATCTGCGCGGCAAACTCAAGGCGCTGGTCGGAGCCGAATACGTCGTGCTCGACGATCTCAACAACGGTGCACGCAAGCCCGTGCAGATCCAGTTCTATGGCTCGGATTCGCGCAAGCTCATGGAGCTCACGAACGAGTTCATGACGAGGGTCCGGCAGATTCCGGGCGCCGTGGACGTCGGTCTTTCCGAGCAGGATCCGAAGGACGAGCTGCGCATCGAACTCGATCGTGGCGCCGCGAATCAGCTCGGCATCTCGGTGAACGATGCCGCGCAGACGCTGCGCGTCGCGTTCGCCGGCGTCGAAGTCGGCGACTGGGTCGATCCGACCGGCGAATCGCGGGACGTCGCCGTGCGCCTGCGGCCGCAGGACCGGCTTGACGCCAGCAACATCGAGCATCTGCCGATCGCCATCGCGGGCACCAACATGATGGTGCCGCTCGAACAGATCGCGAAGATCTCGATCGACAAGGGTCCGGCGCGCATCCAGCACTACAACGGCAAGCGCACGGTCACCGTGTCGGCCAACGTGCAGGGCGTCGATGCCGGCACCGTCAGCAAGCAGGCGAAGGAAATCGCGGACGCGATGGAGTTCCCGGCCGGCTTCGGCGTCGGACTCGGCGGCGCATCGCGCGATCAGGCCGAACTGTTCTCCGAGATGTTCATCGCGTTGATCATGGGTATCGGTGTGATGTACCTCGTGCTCGTGATGCAGTTCGGTTCGTTCACGGCGCCGATCCCGATCATGTTGTCGTTGCCGCTGTCGTTGATAGGCGTCGTGCTCGCGCTCTCGTTGACCGGCGGCTCGCTTAATCTGATGAGCTTCATCGGCGTGATCATGCTGATGGGTCTCGTCGCGAAGAATGCGATCTTGCTGCTCGACTGCGCGCGTGAGGAAGAGAAGCGCGGGATCGATCGGGAAGAGGCGTTGATGCACGCGGGTCGCGTGCGATTGCGCCCGATTCTGATGACAACGTTTGCGCTGGTGGCCGGCATGATGCCGGTGGCGATCGGGGTCGGTGAGGGTGGTGAGTTCTACTCGCCGATGGCGGTTGCGATCATTGGTGGAACGATCGTGTCGACGTTCCTTACGTTGCTGGTCGTGCCGAGTTTCTATGACAGCATCGAGATTTCGCGGGAGCGCGTGGGCGCCAAGTTCCGCGCGCGCGCGGCGCTCGGTAATCCGTTCCTCGCGTTTGTCGGGACGCTGGTCGAAGCGCTCCTCACGATCTTCGGCCTTCGCGCGGTGTATCGCCTGGCGCGCAAGATCATTGGTATCAAGCCTCTCGAGCATCCGGTCGCGCGTGCGAAGCGTCTAGGCATCGAGATTGACGAGGTGCATCCGGTGGGTGATGCGGTTGCAGCGGCGCATGCGCATGTGGCACCGGCTGTTTCCGGTGAGGGCGCGGTGGAGCCGACGCCGCCGGTGTCGAAGCCGCGATGGAAGCCGGTGGAGTAGATGGGGCGTGCAGTCGGTTCTTGCACACCGACAGGAATCTAGAGGGGGCGGGCCTGTCGGTTCGCCCCCTTTTTCGTTTCTGGGGCGCGATGTCGTCGTTTAGCTGACTGCAGAGGCGCGTTTTAGCGGACTTGCGGTATAACTAGCTGGAATCGTTTGCGACCTAGGGCTGACATGCTCATCAATCAAAACAAGGACTTCAGTCGAGCGCCGGAATGCTATTGCGCGGAGTCGCGGTGATTTGTCGCCGCGTTTTGGCGGTCTTATTAAGAGTTAGCCCGATCTGGAGTGCATCGTGAACTTCAATGTAAAGCGCTCATGTTTCTTTGTCGGGCTGCCTCTGCTTCTGGCCTCGATCCAAGCCAACGCCGAGACGCTTCGATTGATTTGTCCCTATACCTACAGCATCGATGCCCAAGCAAAGCAGACGCCGACCAGCGGCGACGCGTTCTTCACTATTGATTACGATACCAAGGGCGTGGCTTCGATCAGAAAGGAAGGCTTAGGAGCAATTTTCACTGGGACGGTGTCTGAGGACGAGATACGAGGCGAAGCGAAGTACGAGATCGGAGAGCTTCGAATCACGGAAACGCTGTTCATAAACCGCTACACGGGTGCGATGACGCTTTCACACTCAGCGCCTGATGGTCGAGGGCTAATCTTCTATGGCAAGTGCCGAACTGCAAAAGATAGGCTCTTCTAGTAATCCAGACCCTTTGCCTAGGATTGCTGGAGCGGACACGTGCAGGAAAAAGTGCCCGAGAACGGAATACATTTCGTACACACTGATGCTCGCTAGCAAGTCCCTATTGCACGCGTGTGGACGTATGGAGCGAAGCCAAGATCACTGCAGCCGCAGTGGTTGCCTCAACCGTCGGGCTCAAACGTGACCGCAAACTCAGCTCAGGGAAATCTCGTCGCAGGCCCGGCAACGTTGGACGCCTACGGGCGAGTCGTCGCGAACTTCGCACTCCAGCACCTAAAGGCGGCAATCACCTTCAGAGACCGCGTGATCGTGATTGAGAGAGAACGATGCGGCCAGGAATTCGGGGCATTCTTTGAAGAGATTCGCTCATATGGCAGTGCTTGTGTAACTTCCGCAGCCTCCTCATTGGAGGCGCTGATCAATGAACTATTCTTGAATCAAAGTGGGCGGCTGTGCGGCAAGAAACCGAGCTTTAAGGTGACCTTCTGGGGTAACAAGGGAATTGAGCGCATGTCTACTCTCAAGAAGTATCAGCACGCTCTTTCCTTGGTTGAAGCCACACCCTTGGACGAATCCAGCGAAGTCTTTCTAGATGCGACCGCTCTCATAGGAATTCGCAACTACTTGGTCCATTTTCGGCCGTCTTGGGACGAGCCGCGCGAACGAGAGGCGAAGCTGATTCGCTTTATGCAATCGCGCTATCAGTTAAGCCCGTTTCCAGATGCGGGCTCTGATTTTTTCACAATGAGGTCTATGAGCGCGGGATGTGCGACTTGGGCAGTAGGCACTGCCTTTCGATTCATGCGAGCGTTCGCCAAGTCGGCGAACATCGATGACAAGAAGATGGAAGGCTTCTGGAAGCTTGAGACCTAACAAATCTCTAGAACGCACGCGTGAAAGTAAAGTGCAAATTCGAATCTGCAGCAGTCGTGACGTTAACCTCAATGATAAGCGCAGAAAGTAGTCGTGGAGCACAAAACGCCTCGAGAGCCGCGTCGCCTAGTGTTCCTCCATGGGATCCTGCCGTCGGCTATTTCTCTGCTGGTAGTACTGGTCTCGGTGGTTACTGATGTCGCTTCTCCGGGAGCCCATTGGACGCAGCGCGCAGGCTCAGTCGTAACCGTGCTCGGTGCATACGTCGCCTACTTTGAGACGCGGCGAAACATGCAGATGCACGGAGATGATTTCTACATTCGGATGGATCTTCCGAATCGAATTGTTTCTTTGGTTATGGTTGTTGCCGGGACACTGCTTTGGGGTTACGGCGACCTTGTCCTGTGAGGCAAATGCCTATTGTTTCGTCGGAGCGCGCACCTGGGGAACGATGTGCAGAGCCTAAATCGCAGCGCGCGCGACATTCAGTTCAGAATTAGGGCATCTGTCGATGTACCGCGAGACGTATAACTTTCCGAACGACTCTGATCGGCTTCATCTGGCGGAGTTGAGTACCCAGTGTGCACTCGCCAAACACGCTTACAAGCACCTAGCTGTCTACTTCAGTGTCGTAGGACGGCGAGAGGGTCCGGAGGGCCCGCTTGGCTATTCAGCGCTCGATATTCTGTCGTACGGAGTTGGGTTTCTAGCAGCGGCTGCGACAGTCTCACGAATTCTCTTTCCTCCAATAAGCAATGCCTCTCGAGGCGAACGGCTGCGCAGCCGCCTTGGCATCGACGACCTTCCTGTCATTCGCTCGCGTGCGGTTCGAAACTCGTTCGAACACATCGATGAACGAATCGATAAGCTGGCCCCTCACCATCTGGGAGATCGCATCTGTCTAGTCGACATTACATCCGATCGCACTGCCGACGCTTTGGTCATGAAACGAGTTGATCCTCTACGCGGAACGATTGAGTTCCTAGGAGACTCAACTGACGTGGAGCGCTGCTTTGATGAGATACGGACCGTCGAGAGCGCTGTGAGGGCCAACATCTCCGGAGCGCAGCTGTGACCGATAAGCGCTAGCAAACTCGCAAAGAGTAGGTACGACTACCGCGGAATCCGAGTACATCTTCAAAAGCGCGCGTAATTGAAGGCATTCCTAAAATTCTCTGGCGATTCCCTACTGAATTCTAGGAAGTGACATCTGTCACGGACGCTCGCTGTACAGCTCCGTCACGTTCTCCTGCGCAATCGCTTCGTCGAAAAGCTTCACCTCGTCGACGAACCCGTTGTACGGCACATCCCAGAAGTTCACGCCCAGCGTGAACTGCGTTGCCGCCGCCGGCGTGAACACGTCCGGGAAGTTAGGCAGCGAGTTCGCGAGCTGGCCGTTGAGATAGACATTCAACGTGCCGTTGTTCACGACCATCACGAGATGCGACCAGGCTCCCACCGGGATCTGCGAGTTGAACGTGCCGTCGAACCACTGCGTGCCGGACCACAGCATCGTGTGCTGCAGTCCGCCCGGGCCGCGCGGCACGAGGCTGATCCAGCTCGAGTCCGTCGCCCAGCCGAAGAACGCCGTCGTGAACTGCGATGCCACGGTCGGATTCAGCCACAGCGAGATCGAATACGTCCGATCGCGCAGCAGGTTGTCGGGCAGCCGCACGCCGCTCGAACCGTTCAGCACTAGCGCGCGACCGACGGCGCCGTTGACGTACGACACGCTGCCACCCGAGTTGAAGATACGGTCGCCGATCACGAGTCCGGGCGCCGCACGTCCGGCGGCTTCGAACAGATTGTCTTCGAAGCCGTACGCGGCAACGGGCACCGGCGGCGCGAGCGATTTCACGCGCACCGCGAACGTCTTCACGGTCGACGCGCCATTCAGCGAGATCGTCGCGGTCAGCGTCACGTCCGCGTCAGGCTGATCGCGGCCCGGCCGTGTCACGACACCGCGCGTGCTCAACACGGCCGGGTTCGACGACTGCCAGCTCACCGCGCTCGCATACGCACCCGTGCGCACGAGGCGCAGGTTCTCGCGCACGGCTGTCGTATCGCCGAGATCGAGCAGAGTCACGGCAGAGGCGAGCAGTTGCGTGTTCGAGAGCGCGTCGATATCCAGCGCGCGGATTTCGGCGGCGCTTAAGGAAGCCTCGTACACCTTCAGCTCGTCGATCAATCCGTTGAACGGCAGATCCCAGTAGTTCACGCCGAGCGCGAACACTCCGGAGCGCGTGCTGAAGAAGTCAGTCAGCGTGCCCGCGTTGAAGCGCCGGACGCCGTCGATGTACACCGACACGTCGCCCTTGTTCACGGAGAACGCGAGATGACGCCAGGCATTCGGCCCGATGCGCTGTCCCGCGCTGCCGTCGAACCAGCGATCGCTGCCGCTCCAGAACATCGTGTTGCCGTCCCAGCCTTCGGGCAGGAACGACACCCACTGTGTCGAGAACGGGAAGCCGTTGGGATCCAGCTGCTCGTTCACGGCGCCGAAGAACCCGGTCGTGAACCGCGTGAGCACGGTCGGGTTGATCCAGAACGAGACGGTGTATTCGTAGTTCGAGATCAGGTTGTTGGGAAGCCGTACACCATTTGCGCCGTTGAGACGCAGCGCGGAGCCGGTCTGGCCCGCGTCGAAGCCGACACTGCCGACATTCCAGATGCGGTCGCCCGTCGGCGTGCCCGCGGCGAGCCGGCCCAAAGAATCCGCCAGCGTGTTCTCGAACGCGTAGTGCGCGACGCGGTTGAAGGGCAGTCGCTGCGGCACCGTGATGTGGAACGAACGCGCGTTCGTCTGGCCTTTCAGCGTGACATTGGCCGTCAGCATGACGACCTGATCGCCTTCGCCGACGTTCGGGCGCGTGACTGTGCCGTCCGTCGCGATCACGTTCTCGTTGCTCGAGACCCAGGTGATCGTGGAGCCGCGCGAACCGCGGATCGGGAGCGTGAGCGAGTTGTCCTTCGCGGAGGCGGGCAGCACCAGCGCGGCCGCGACATCGGCGAGCACCTGATGCGCGGGACGCGTTGCCATGCGCGAGCCCCACAGCGAAACGCCATTGCTGGAGACCGTCGTGAAGATAGGCACGAGCGCGCCGGACGCTTCATTCCACTGAAACTGCAGCACGCCCTCGAACGGCTCTGGAATCCCGTCGAGCCAGATCGTGATGCGGTTCGGGTTGCCGACGTCCCGGCGATATCGTCCCGTCGCTTCGCCGCTGATCGTGAAGTCGTAGTTCAGCGAGACGTAGACGGACTGCTTCGCGGTGCCGTTGATGTCCTTGCCGAGGTTGATCAGCTTGTAGTCGCCGAGCATGTCCGTCGTGTCGACGACGTTCTTGCCCTGGATCGGCACGGTGCGGTGCGGGGAGGCGACGAGCCATCCATACTTGTTCACGTACATCTCGTGCACGCGGATGGAGTGTTCCTCGCCGCGGTTCGGGAAACGCGTGTGCGTGATCAGCAGGTGTTGCTTGGTCTTGGCGTCGTAGTACGCGGAGTTGTGGCCCGGCGATAGATAGCCGCGCTCGGTCTCGCTGTCACCCACGGCCGAGTTGAAGTTGAAGCCGCCCATGAGCTTCACGCCGAACGGCGCGATGTTCGATTGATTGCCGCGTGCGCCGACCATGTCGCGGCCCTCGGCGTCGAGGAACGGGCCGTTGGGGTTTTTCGAGCGCGAGATGCGGATGTTGTAGCCGTCGTTCGCGGCGAGGCCGCCGAAGGAGGTGAATAGATAGTAGTAGCCGCTCTCGGGGCTGTAGAGCATGTAGCCGCCCTCGATCTGGGCGTGGTCGCCGCCGGCGAGGTGCTTGCCGTATCCCTGGCCGGGAATGGGGCGGCCGGTGGCCGCGTCCATCTCGAGGATGAAGATGCCGCCCGAGTACGAGCCGTAGACCATCCAGAGCCTGCCCTTCTTGTCGAAAAACACGTCGGGGTCGATCGTGTTGGGCATCGTGCGCGCGTCGTAGCTGGTGACGCCGGGGGGTGCGTAGCCCGCGGCGATCTCGGCCGCGCTGAGGCCGGAGCGCAGGAAGATGCCTTCGTCGACATAGCCGCCGTCGATGCGATCGGACACCGCGGAGCCGAGATACGAGCGCGGACCCGTGCACTGGCCGCCGGGCGGGACGCCGCAGAAGCTGTAGTAGAAGTGGTATTTGCCGTCCTTGAGCTTGATGACGTCCGCGGCCCATGAGCCGGGGATGCCGGTCCATTGGTTGCCTTCGAGCGGGATCGTGCTCCAGAGCGGGTTCGACGCGTCGAGGCCGTTAGCGATGGTGTCCCATTGCATGAGGTCGGTGGAGCGCGCGGCGGCGAGGTGCGAGCCGAAGACGTAGAACGTGCCGTCGTCGGTGCGGATCACGGAGGGGTCGTGTACGGCGCGGTCGTTTAACGTGATCGCGGTGGCGTCGACGGTCGGATCCGGGTAGTCGAAGAAGCAGCCGGTGACGAAGGCGGCGGTGGCCGCGGCGCTGGCCGTGGCGAGCGCGACTTTTCTGAAGTTCATGGAATCCCCCTAACTACAGTGGGGAGCCGGACGGCGTCCCTGCGTTTGAGGGAATCGTAAACGCGCGCCCGCGCCGGGTGAATGCGGGACTTGGTATGGCGGGAGAGAGATTTGGAAGGGGAGGGGTCAGATCTATTGATCTGACCCCTTCGTGCGATGAGCGGGAACGGAGAAAGGGGACAGATCAATAGATCTGTCCCCGGCACTTCAATTCACGACTCTCAGCCACTGCTCCGTCGTGAGGCCGATCTTCCCCGCGCCCGCGCCCTGCGGGCCGGTCAGCAACGCGGGCAGCGTCGCTACCGGATCGACGGTCATCGGATAGGTTGGCGTTCCGTTGCGCCACTCGAACGGGATCTGCGGCGCCTGCACGGGTCCGAGCGTGCTGCCCGGCGCGTCGCTGTCGCCCTGCCACGTCGCCCACAGAAAGCCGCGGTCCGTGAACGTGCTCTGCTGCGAGCTCACGGGCATGTAGGACGTATCGCTCGCCAGCAGCACATGCAGGATGTCGAAGCCGCGGATCGCCCCGGTGTACGCCGGGTTGCTCACGTCGGTCTGGTTGTTGCGGAACGGCGTGAGTACGCCGGCGAAGATGCTGCTCTCGATCTGCACCGCGCCACCTTCGGTCGAGATCGCGCCGTTCGACGTGACGTTGAAGCTGTAGGTGGACGAGAGCTGCGCCGCGAGCGTCGGATTCGCCGCCAGCACCGCGTCGCGCATCGTCTTCACGAGGCGCGCATTCGACGCGTCGAGGTACAGGTTGTAACCGTGCACGTCGCCACCCCGCAGCCGCGGCATGCGGTCCTGCAGATCCTGGTAGAGGTTGTGGTGGAGCGTGATCGTGTAGCTAGTCAGCCCTTCGAGGTTGTTGGACCCGATGAGGTGCCCCTTCTTCTGCGGCAGCGCGATGTCGATCACCTGCTGCTGTGAGAAGCCGCCGCGCAACACGTTGTACATCGTGTTCCCCGTGCGGTTCGCTTCGAGATCGTTGAACTGGCGCTGCACGAAGCTGCCCGCGCCGGTCGCGGCGGGAACCACATCGCTCCAGGACACGGTGATCGCGCTCGCGCCACGCTTGATGTCGAGCACGCCGTCGTACGCTTTCGTGAACGTGCAGTGATCGACCCAGATGCCGGACGTCACGCCGCCGCCGTCGCCAATGGTCACGAAGTCCCAGTCGTTCGAGTCGTAGTTGCCGCGCGTCGCCTCGTCCCACTCCCACAGTTCGTCGAACTCGAGATTGCGCAGGATGAGGTTGGTGCCCGCCTTGATGTTGAACTCCACGTGCCGGATCGTGGCGCCGTTGCGCGAGAAGATAGTCAGGCCGTTGAAGTTCATGATGTCGAGAAGACTCACGCCGCTCGCGATCAACGCGGGGTGCTTCTTTGGCGCGATGTTCTGGCGTAGCAGGCCATCCGCCTGCAGCAGCGTGCCGACTTCGTTCCAGCCCATGTTCAAGTCGTTCAGGATCTCGATGACGCGCACCGGGTTCGCGTTCGACGCACGCGCCGCGCGCAGTGCCGCGACGAGCTCCGTGGCCGTCGTCACCTTTCGGTAACGCGCGTCCGTGTCGGGGATGTTGCCGCCGCCGGTCACCGCGGCCGCCGCGAAGCCTTCGATGTTGTAGCTAGCGACGTTGCCGGCGACGAGCGCGGGCTCCGCGGGCGTCGCGCCCTGCGAGAGATCCTCGGGCTGCGTCGGCCCCGTCGGCGGTGTCGGGCCGCCGCCGCCGCCACCACCACCGCCACCACCACCGGGCGTGCCCGAGCCGATGTCGCCGGTGAACTCGTTGGGGCCGATGACGACGTTGCCCAGATTGTCGACGATGCGCACGTCGCTGAACGTCGCCGCTGCGCTGATGCTCGTGTTGTTGCTCGAGCTCACCGCGAAGCCGACGTAGAGGTCGGCGGGTAGTCCAGTCGAGAACGTTCTAACGGCCGAGGTCACGTACGTCACGCCGCCGTCGGCGGACATCGCGGCCTGGTAGGTGTTGCCGGTGCGTGTGAGCTTGAGATAGCGCGCGCCCGTGCCGGTCACGCTGATGTTGCTCGTCGCGGAGTTGCCGACGGCGAGCCGGTCCGTGCGGCGGTTCGTGCCGTCGCCGACGACCATCGTGCCGCCGTAGATCAGCGCGTTGCCAGTCTGCGCGAAATCCGGCGTGAGCAGGAGACCGACGCGGGCCTGGCTGCTCGCGAGGCCCGCGAAGTCGACGCCGTCGAGGCGCGCCGTGAACACGAAGTCGCCGCTGACAGTGGCGTACACGAAGCGGAACACCTGCGCGCCGCTCTCGAACTTGCCGCGGCCGGTGATGTTGACCGCGTCACCGTTGTCGTTGGTCGTCGTCGAGCCGGCCGCGAAGATCGGCGGGTTCACGACGAGATTGTTCATGTCGACGCTGTGCCAGACGGACTCGGCGGGCGGAAGCGTGATGTCGTAGCCGCCGCTCGTGACGGGACTGTCTGCGAAGCCCGCGGCGCAGGTCACGGCCTTCAGCGTCGCGGAGTTCTCGATCGCGATCGGGCTGCCGTAGACGAGGCCGGTCGAGCAGGTCGGATCGGTGCCGTCGGTGGTGTAGCGGAAGTCCGCGCCGACGGTCGCCGAGCTCAGCGTCACCGATTGCGCGCTCGTGAACGCGCCGGGTGCGGGATCGAAGGCGGGCGCGACAGCGGGCGGAGTGATCGCGTAGGCCGCGCGGGCCACGGCGCTGGCGGGCCGGCCAGAGGCGCAGCCGATCGCGCTCAGTGTCGTGGACTGCGAGACGTTCACGGGAGCCGTGTAGATAGAGCCGGACGTGCAGGTGGGCGCGCTGCCGTCGGCGGTGAAACGGATCGTGGCACCCGCGCTGGCCGTGGAAATCGTCACGGACTGCGCGGCGATGAAGGTTCCCGCGGCGGGCGAGAACGTCGGTGTCTCGATGGGCACCGGGATGATGGTGTAGACACCACCGGCGACCGCGCTCTCGGCCTGCAGCGGCGCGCAGGTCATGGCCAGCACTTTCGTGGTCTTCGGCAGCAGGATCGGGCCGGAGTAGACGATGCCGTGCTGCTTCTCGCAGCTGGGGGTGGTGCCGTTGACCGTGAAGAGGATCGTGGAGCCGGGCGCCGAGGAGCTGAGTCTCACCGCCTGGATGCCGGTGTATGTGCCGGGCACCGGGCTGAACACCGGCGTGTCCGTCATCTGGCTTGCCGCGAAAGCGGTGCACGCGAACAACGCGACCGCGAGCGGCCGCGCGAATTTACGGATCTCCATGATTCCCCCTGACTCTACCGTTTCGAATCGTTCTTCTTGTCTACCGGTGTCATGCTAGGCGCCATGGCAGCGGCACGTCAATGGCGACGTTTCGCGTTATGTCGCCTCGCGAGGGAACGAGAGTGCGATCTCGGCTTCGATGACGGCGGGCAGTCGAGTCGGCTGCGACTGCGGTCCTAACAACTCGGGCCGGTCGAACTTCGTGCCGATCGCGGGAATCGCATGCAGGAACGCCCATCCGACATCGGGTAGATCGATGACCGGCTTCTCGCCGGGCTGCGGTCGATAGAGACCGAACCACGGAACGTTCGACTCGTTGCGAATGAGCACGCGGCCCGCGCGCGTCTGCATCTCGAGCCAGCGCCACCCGCCGAAGAATCCGTCGAACTCGGGGTATGCGTAGCTGACGCCGGGCGTCGAGCGCGAGTAGTTGGTTTCATGCACGCCGAAAGTCGCGCCGCCCTGGCGATTGTTCCAGACGCGGTAGGGGCCCGCGCCGACCCAGCGCTTGCCGGTCACCTGGTCCTCGGGGAAGTCGAAGCGGACGCCGGCGATGTCGACGTCGCCGAGCAGTTCGATGCGGTATTTCACGACGAGCTCATCGCCGCGCACTCGCCACGTGACTTCGCGCAAGGCCCCGTCGTAGCGCGCGCGCGCGATCACGCCGGGCGCGGCCGTGGGCATGAGCTCGAACGAGAGGAGCTTCGACGCGGCTGCGGCCGGCGCGAAGCCGCGCGTGTCGGCCGAACGTAACCACGCGGCAAGCCGCGGCCCCCGCAGCGGGACGGTGCGGCCGCCATGGGAAATTCCCGCAAGCTCGCCGGTCGCGGTGTCGAAGCGCAGGAGATCGCGTCCCACGTCGACGACGTCGTCGCTGGCCAATGCAGGCTTCTCTGCGGGCTTCCGCGAGGCCGTCGCGGCGGGGGAGGTCGCGCCGGCGAGAGTCCACGTCCACAGCGGCGCGCCGCCCGCATCGCGCGACTCGAGCTCGACGACTTCGTCCGCGCCGAGAGATGCGAGCGCGATCGGCAACTCGACATCTCTCGCGGCGCGAGGCGCGAGCACTGGTCCGGGGAGTGTGCCGCTCGCAATCGTCGTCGCACCAGCGGCCACGCCCGGCGCCGGTAGTTTGAGGGCGCGCCAGCGCAACTGCGTCGTCGCGAGGTCCGTGAAGTCGTAGGCGTTCTCGACGCGCATCGAGAGTTTGTTCGCCGAGAAGGCGAGGTTCGTCACCTGCACCGGCGACCAGATCTCCTTCACCGCGAAGAAGCTGCCTTCCTTCTCGAGATGCGCACCGACGATGCCGTCCGGCGCCGCGTTGCCGACATTGTCGATCTCGCGATTGCGATCCGTGCGCTCGATGCCTTCGTCGGCGAACACCCAGAAGAATCCGCCGGCCACGGTGGGGCTGCGACCCATCACGTTCCAGTAGTCGCGGAAACCGGCGCCGATGCCGCCGTCATAGAGACCGTGCAGGAATTCCGTCGGCATGAAGATTTCGGGGCCAGCGGACAGCCGCACGGTGCTGTCGTAACGCTCGTAGTGATCGGTGTTGATGCCGCTGTGCAGCGCCCACGGATGCAACACGGCACGGCGCTGCGGATCCCAGCGGTGGAACTCACCGTCGTTCTCGCGGTTCCAGCCGCCCTCGTTGCCGTTGTCCCAGAAGAGGATGCTCGGGTGGTTCACGTCGCGGCGCACGATTTGTCCAATGAGGCGCGCGCCGGTGGGCTGGTCGTAGAAGCCTTGCCAGCCCGCGAGCTCGTCGAGCACGTAGAGACCGAGCTCGTCGGCCGCTTCGAGGAATGAAGGATCGGGTGGATAGTGCGACATGCGCACCGCGTTCATGTTCGCTTGCCGGATGAGGCGAGCGTCCGCGTAGTTCTCGGCGCGCGTGAGCGTGCGGCCGGTCGCGGGCCGGAAGCTGTGACGGTTGATGCCCTTCAGCACGATCTTCGTGCCGTTGAGATAGATGCCGTCGTTGGGGCGCACCTCGATCGTGCGGAATCCAAAGCGCTGGTCGAGCGTATGCAACGGCCGGCCGGCGCTGATCAACGAGAAGCGGGCGCTGTAAAGATGCGGCGCCTCGGCGTTCCAGGTCGCGGGCTTCTCGAATGTCGCGGTGATGCGGACGTCCTCGCCCCCGATGGGCGCGGAGGCGATGAGCGGCTCGAGCGGTTTGCCCGCGGCGTCGAACAGGCGAACGACGAGAGAGGTTCCCGCGGGCGGCGCGTGGTTCAAAACTGCGCGCGCGAAGAAACTGCCGTCGGCGCGCGCATCGATCGCGGTCCAGGTGATGTGAGTGTCCGGCCGCGCTTCGAGCCACACGGGACGATAGATGCCGCCGAAGGTCCAGTAGTCGCCGCGGCGCTCGGCGTGATTGACGCTCTTGTTGGCCGACTCCTTCGCGACGCGGACCTCCAGCTCGTTGCGCCCGGGTTTGATCAACGACGTGATGTCGTAGTCGAAGCGGTAGAAGCCGCCCTGGTGCGTGGGTCCGGCGGACTTGCCGTTGACGAAAACCGTCGTGTCCGTCATCGCGGCTTCGAACACGATGTGGATCGCGCGGCCTCTCCAGCTCGCGGGCACATCGAAGCTGCGCTTGTAGGTTCCGGTCTCCTTCGGGATCACCGGATCGTCGTCGGGTTTCCCGCGGCCTTGCGTGCCGTAGTAGTACGCGCCGAAGCCCTGTTGCTCCCATTGCGACGGCACGACGATCTTCTTCCATTCGCCGCTGCCGCGACCGGTGTCGAGTTTGAAATCCCAGTAGATGGGCTTTTCGTTCTCGGCGCCCGTGCCGGAGAGCGGTTGTACGAGAGTGGTTTGTGCATGTGCGGCCATTGGCAGGGCCAGCATCCATAGGACAAGACGATGCATGAGTCGCACTCCTATCACTCGCGGAAGATTCAAGGCGCGACCGTGATGATCACGCGGCGATAGCGCGTGAGCTGCGGCGTGCCGCTATCCCGGACAGCCAGGATGAAATGCAGGGTGCCGGGCTTGAACGCGTCCTTCGGTACGACGAATGACGCGTCCCGCGAATTCGCACCGTAGATGGCGAGGGGCGCGCCCGTGCGGCCGCTCTGGACGGACAATGTGCCCGCCTCGCCGTAGTAGAGCCACTCGTACGACAGGACATCGCCATCAGGGTCCGACGAACCCTCGGCGCTGAGTTTCACGCGGTCATCGGGCTTCGCGGTCACTCGATCCGCGCGCGCCTGCGGCGCTGGCGGGTGGTTGGCTCGGCCGATCGGCTCTATCGTCCAATCCATGCGCGCCACGAAGTCGTTCTGATACGCCGCGCGCCAGCGCCAGATCGTCGCGTGAATGGAGGTGTGCCAGTGGCCGTCGGCGCCGAGCACCTCGTCTTCCGCGTTCGTCCAGAACGGTCGGGTCTCCGGCTCCGCGAACCACTTCTGCGTGCGGGGTAGATAGAACTCGTAGCGGCCGCCCCAACCGCCCCAATCCGGATGCTCGGGATCGGATAGGCCGTTGCCGACAAGATTGAGGAAGCTGGGCGTGTCGCCTTCCATCAAGAATTCGACGCGGGGGTACTGCGCGCCGAGCGGACCTTTCTTGCGCACGTGCTCGTCGAGCCAGGGATTGTCGACGATGGCGAAGTCGCCGCCGGCGAAGCGCCCGTGGAATTTGTCGCCACTGATGCCGCTCCACGTGGCGTGGTGGTACGCACCGCCGCCGTGAAAGCCCGGGCTCGCAATATAGAAGAGTGCCGGGAAGTTCTTGCGGATCCAGGGGCCGCTGTCGTCCTGGTCCGAAATCGTGTAGACGCGTAGTTTGGCCACGAACGCATCGAGCTGCGCGCTCGTGCGAGTCTCGCGAATTTTCCACAGTGCCTGCCCCAGCACGTTCGGTCCTCCCCAGACGGGTACCCACAGCGGTCGCGAGTCCTTGCGGTCGACGGCGGCGATGAGATTGTCCGACGCCGCCGAATCGTGCCCCTTGCCCACGGCCTGCATGCCGTACTCAGGCCGTCCCTCGAAAATCACGGAGCGCAACGCATTCGCGGTCGGGAACCCGGTCTCGTGCAGCTCCAGGTTGTCGCGCACCTTCTCATACGCCGCGACGATCTCGCGAATGCGCCACGCGGCGATCTTGTCAGGTTGGTGGATAGACGTCGTGGCCGCGAGACCTTCGACGTCGAACTGGTTCGAGTAAACGAGGAACCGCACCAACGACATCGCGTCGTCGGGCTCGTTCTCGATGTCCGTCAGCACGAACACACGCGGCTTCGCGGTCGCGGTGGTCGCGAGTGCAAGGCAAAGAAGCAGGATGGAATTGAGGGCGCGGGCTTTCATGTGCGAAGCCTAACGCGCCCGAGACGTCAGGCCAGCCCCTTCGTGTACGCGAGGCAGACGATCCCCGCGAGTCCCCATTGCGCGCTCGAGTTGGTCGAAATGCCGGGCCCTTCATCCACCGGATTCAACACCGCCGGCCCTTCGATGCGCTTCGACTCGAACTGCTGGCGTTGGCCGTAGCCCGCGCGGCCGTCGCTGAACTCCGTCCACGCGCGCGCCGCGAGCTTCGCGTCCTTTCTCCGGTACGCCGCGAATGCGGTCAGGCGCGAGTGTCCCTGCTGCAGGTTCGTGCCGCGCAGCTCCTCGCCGAGCGCCGCTTTTTGTTCGGCGGGCGACGCGTTGTAGAGCTCGCAGTACTGCAGCCACGCACGTTCGAACTCCGGAATTCCGAACAGCTCGATGAGCTCCGCGCAGACTTCCGGCAGGCCGAACGCGGCCGACAGGTGCGAGACGCTGATCTTGCTGTCCTTCGCGATGTCGAAGGCGCCGGTAGTGAGGTTCAGACGCGCGCCGCCCGTGAAGAATCCGCGCGGCTGCGCGCCGATGGATTTCATGGATGCGACGAGTCGATCGCGCAGTTTGGGATCTCGCGTGCGCTCCCACTCAGTGAGCCAGGCGCTCGCGAGCGAGCCCCAGTCCGTGCCGAAGCCGAGATGCGCGAAGTCGCCCTGCGCATCCGGAGTGGCGCGCTCTTGCGGATTCGCGAGCTTGCGGCCGGGCTGAACGGTGCGCAGCGTGCGCGCGGCTTCGATCTGTTCGCGCATGAGATCGCCAACGCGTTCGTCGGCGGTGAGGAAGTAGTAATACCGGCGATTGAGCGCCGTGCTGATGCGCAGTTGTTTGGCCGAACAACCCCAATGCATGACGTTGTGCCGCGAGCCGAGCGGTGCGAACTTGCCCAGGTGGTGCACGTCGACTTCGCCCGTGTGCCGCGTCATCGCCTCGGCGAAACGGAACGCGTCGGCGCGGCCGGTGCGCAGGAAATACATCCACAACCACACATCGGTCGCGAGCTCGGAGTTGTCCCACGCGCAGCCGCCGACGTCGTACTTCCATTCGTGACGGTCGAAGTCGTAGCTGTGCATGACGTCGCCGTAGTTCCAGAAGCCGTACCAGCGGCGCTGATCCTGCTGACCGCGGTAGAAGTCGAACATCCAGTCGAGCTGCTTCTCCAGCGGCGCATGCTCGGACGGCGTCTGCGACGGTAGTGAGAGCGCGTGACCGAATACACCGGATTCCACGGTCGTTTGCGGCGTGGCGACGAGCACGGCGGGCTGGCGCAGCGCGTCCGCGAGTTCCGCGAGGCGTGCGCGCGCGGGCGTCGCCGGCAGTATCCACAAGTGCATCTCGCTCGTGCGAGCGACGCCCATCGGCGTGCCGAAGCCGGGCTCGTAATCTTCGTACGTGATCTCGAGGCCGCCCTTGTACTGCTTCTCGTACGTGTCCATGCCGAGACCGTCGTGATAGAAGCGCAAATCCATCGGCGGCGCGTCCGGCGCCCACACCCACATCGTCACCGTCGCGGAATCCTTGTCTGCGCCGCGGATGTCGAGCTGCGCGGGGTGGCTCTGCCAGAAGTTGCGGATGCCGAACGCGACGCCGCCGGCGGGACCGCCGACGTAGCCCAAACCACTTGCGCGCGTGCCCGCCGCGGAATCGAGCCAGAAGTGGCCGTCGGCGGTGCGCTTGCGGATCGTGAAGGAGTCCGAGTTCGTCTGGGCGAGTGTCCAGTCGCCGAATGCGGGGATGTACTGCTGAAGGTTGGCGACAACGGGCGTCAGGGTGCCGGCCGCAAGGCCTTCGACCTGCGCGTCGCGCGCGGTTTTTCCAGAGTCGCGCCGCAGACCCGTGAGTCCGCGAACGCCTTCTCCGAACACGCCATCGCCTTCGCCCACGAAACGCACATGGCGGTCATAGAGCGGATCGGTGAGGGGCGTCGAAAACCGGAGGCCGATGCCGCGGATGAAATCCTTGTTCTCGTCGCCATCGAATACGATCGTGTGCATGACGCGCAGCGCGTCGCTGCCGGCGTAGAAATAGAGACGAAGCGTGAACGGCAGCCAGGCGCGGCCGGCGCCGGCATGTTTGCCTTCGATTTTCACGACGGCGCGCGCGCCGCCGCGATGTTCGAGCGTTACCTTCTCGATCGCGCTCTCGAAGGTCTCGGTGGTGGTCACACCGTCGCCGGAGTTGGCGCGATCCTGTCGCAGCAACACGAGCATTCCGTCGCGAAGCTGTTCGCGTCCGTCGCGCTGGATGGAGGCGATCAACGCCGCGCCCTTGCGAGGCATGCGGCAGACGAACTTGCCAGTGTCGATTTCGACATGCGCATCCGTCTCGCGAATCGTCAGCGCGCTCGAGTGCTTCGCGCCGCGTGCAGCGACGATCTCGAAAGGTCCGTTGCCGATGTCCGCGGCCGGCACCAGTGCATGGCCCGTCCACTTGAGCGAACCATCGGGCCAGTACCCGAGCGGCCAGGATTGCGGCGCGCTCACCTTGCCGGCGGCATCGCGCAGCGCGAGGTCGCGCTCGTTCTTCAAGACTCCGCGCGGCCACGGCGTGCCCCAGGTAACTCCTTGCGCCGTCGCCGGCGCGCGGTCGTCGAGCCAGCGGACCCAGGCGCCTCTGCCCGGATTGGCGGCGGCCACCGCGTGTGATGAAGTGAGCTGGGTGGCGACGGCCAGGGCAACGGGTGTTGCGGCGGACGTGGACAGGAACTGACGCCGCGAGATGCGGTTTTTCATCGGACTCCCCTCGATATCGCGCGAAGCGAAATGCTGATTGAATATGCCCGATGTTGATTGAAACTGCCAAACTAATGATCGCTCAAGCTCGATTTAGCGGACTTCTGGCTTGCCTGGCGGTCCTGGCAGCGCCTCTTTCCGCATCGGCGCAGTCAATTGGGGTCGGCGCACGGACGCCAAACCTCGTCGGCAACATCGACCGGCCGCTGCGTTACCGCCCCGATGGCGACGACTTCCTCATCGTCAACGGCGGCGAATCTTTCAACAGAGCGCTCTACGGACGCAACACCGCCTTTCGCGTCGAAGCGGGCGACCGGCCCGAGTTCGTGCTCTATCTACCCGGTCGCGGCGGCAATCTCAGGCTCGGCATCCGGCAGGGCTCGCAGACGAAGTGGCTGCACGATGCCGCCGGGATCACGACGCGATATCGCCCGGGAGAACTGCGCTACGAGATCCGCGACCCGCTGCTCGGCGTGCGCGGCATGATCGAGCTGCACCTCGTTGCCTTGCACGAAACGGATGGGCTGCTGTTGCGCTACCGTTTTGTTCAGAGCTTGCAGGCCGGGCCAAAGATCGAGCTGCTCGTCGCATTCGGGGGAGTCAACGGCGAACGCGGCGTGCGCGACGGCGACATCGGCACCGAGCGCATTCCGATCCGCGAGTGGTTCCAGTTGCGGCCGGAATTCAGCGCGGGCAACTCGTTCACGATCTCCGGCAACACCTTCGAGTTGCGCGCGAAGGCGGCGAGAATTGCCGGCGTGCTGCCTGCCAGCGCGACGCTGCGAACGGCCGATGCGCGACATTGGACGGATGCCGCGAAGCTGTTCGCTGCCGCGGGCGCCACGGTGGCCGGGGATCAGCCGGTGCTCGTCGCGACTCTCCCGCTGGACCGGAAGCTGCGTTTTCTCGCGCTCCAGAGGGTGGGCGACGCGGACGATGCCGCGGAGCTCTCGACCTATCGCGACGTGACCGCCGGCTCCACCGCTGCGCCGCCCGCGGCCACGTTCGCGCCGGCCTATCCACTCGCGCAATTGCCCGCGGTGTTCGATCGGGAGCGCGAACATGCGCGGCGTCTGCGCGAGCAGATCGCCGTACGCACGCCCGATCCTTACATCAACGCCGCCGTGGGCGCGCTCAACGTCGCTGCCGATGCGGTGTGGGATGAGCCGCAGCAATCGGTGATGCACGGCGCGATCGCCTGGCGCGCGCGGCTCCTCGGATGGCGCGGCGCGTACGCGATGGACGCGCTTGGCTGGCATGAGCGGGCACGCGCGCACCTGCGCTACTGGGCCGGCCGGCAGAACCTGACGCCCGTGCCCGCCGCAATCCCAGACGCGGAAGAGGCAACGCATCTCGCGCGCAATCCGCAGGCACTGCACAGCAACGGCGACCTGTCGAACAGCCACTACGACATGAACCTCGTCTACATCGATGCGCTGTTCCGGCATCTGCTCTGGACAGGCGATCGCGAGCTGGCGCGCGAAACCTGGCCTGCGATCGAGCGGCACCTCGCCTGGGAACGGCGGCTGTTCCGTCGCGAGTTCGGCCCCGAGAAGCTGCCCCTCTACGAAGCCTACGCGGCGCTCTGGGCGAGCGACGATCTGCAGTATCACGGCGGCGGCGTGACGCATGCCTCCGCGTACAACTTCTGGCACAACACGATGGCCGCGCGCGTCGCGCGGTGGTTAGGCGAGGAGAGCGAGCCCTACGAGCGCGAGGCGGCGCTGATCCGGCGCGCGATGAGCGAGTATCTGTGGATCGAGGAGCAGGGCATGTACGCGGAGTACCGCGATTGGCTCGGCCTGCAGCGCGCGCATCCCGCCGCGGCGCTCTGGAGTTTCTATCACGTGCTCGATGCGCCCGGACTCATGAGTCAGATGCGCGCGCACCGCATGACGCGCTACGTCGAACAGCGGCTGCCGAAGCTGCCCGTGCGCGGCGCCGGCATCGATCGCGAGCACCATCTCTACGCGACTTCGTCCTGGATGCCTTACACGTGGTCGATCAACAACGTCGTGATGGGCGAGAACATGCATGCCGCGCTCGGGTTCTGGCAGGCGAACCGCGAGGATGAGGCGTTTACGGTGTTCCGCAGCGCGCTGCTCGCGAGCATGTACATGGGCATATCGCCCGGCAACGTCGGCACGCTCAACTATCTCGATGTGTACCGGCGCGAGTCGCAGCGCGATTTCGCGGATGGCGCGGGCACGATGTCGCGCGCGCTCGTCGAAGGCCTGTTCGGTGTGCGACCGGATGCGATCGATGGCGTGGTGCTCGTGCAGCCGGGCTGGCCCGCGCATTGGAGTTACGCGTCCTTGCGCACGCCCTCGGTCGACGTTGTCTTCAACGCCCAGGGAGATCGCGAGATCTACGACATCCGCTCGCATGCGCCGGCCTTGCAGCGTGCGCGGCTGCGGTTGCGCATGAAGAGTCGTGAGTTCCGCATGACCATCGGCCGCCGGGTCGTGGAGCCGACCATTTCGACCGACGCGCTCGGGCAAAGCTGGGTCGAGGCGGCGTGGACTCTTCGCGGCCGGCAGCCGGTCGTCATCGAATGGATCGTTTCGCCTCTCTACTCGTCGGGCGTCGGAGCCGAGCGGTCCGCAACGCTTGCGTTTCAGTCCAGGCTAGGACCGCCACTACCGCCGGACGCTCCGATTCCGGTGACGCCAACGCCGCGCGTCGAGATTGCCCGCGATGCGCGTTTCGATCCGGTGCCGCTCGAATCGCTGTTCAACGATCGCGTGACCGAAATCTTCCGCCCGGGCAAATATCTCGCGCCTCGTTCGCCATTCGCGTCGCTCGCGATGCCTTCGCAGGGCATCGGCTCCTGGGCCGGCCACGTCAACGCGAGCGCGGAGATCGACGATTCGGGATTGCGCCGCATCGCTGCCGCCAACGGCGGCCGGTTCCTGCTGCCGAACGGAGTGCCGCTGGTCTCGCCGGGCGAGATGCGAGCGCCAAACATCGCGTTCGTCTCGCAGTGGAATAACTACCCGCGCCGCCTCGAAGTGCCACTCGCGGGCCGGGCACGCGGTCTGGTCCTGCTCATGGCGGGATCCACGAACCACATGCAGAGCCGGTTCGACAATGGCGAGGTGTTGGTCGAGTACGCCGACGGTTCGCGTGCGCGCTTGGAGCTACACAATCCGACCAACTGGTGGCCCATCGACCAGGACTACTTCATCGATGACTTTCAGTTCCGGCGGCCCGACGACATCCCGTCGCGCCTCGATCTCAAGACCGGAACCCTGCGGATCGAGCAGTTGGCGGACTTCAAAGGTCGTGGTGGGGTCATCGCCGGCGGCGCGGCCACCGTGCTCGAACTGCCGCTCGACCCGGGAAAGGAGCTGAAGCGTCTGGAAATCGTGGCGCTGGCGAACGAAGTCGTCATCGGCTTGATGTCGGCGACGCTGGTCAGGTAAGGATGGCTTCGCCCGCATATGTCAAATCACCCCGGGTCTTTTTAACACTGCGACAGGATCGCGAGCCGCGTCACGTCTGACCCCCCGGTATTCTGTAACCCTGCCGGTCGAAGAGTCTCGCCGGGAAAATCAGGGAATGGACACCAGTCCAACATTGGCCGCTGCTTCGATAGAAACGGGCCAGACCACCATTCGTGCGTCTGTGCTCAACGAGCAGGTCATTGAGGTCGCGCCAGGCTGGGTCGGCGCGCTCGAGCATGCGTTGCCGCACGCGCGATACCGCGCGATCGCGCTCTATGACGCGCGTGGCGAAGTCCTGCACTGCACCTCCACCGATTTCGGCATCGAATTCCGCCAGGCGTTGAACGACGCGCTCGATGCGTTCGTGCTCGGCGCGGCGCGCGAGTCGCGCTTCCTGCGCGGCGAAGGCACGCGCACGGCGATCATGCTGGCACTGCGCGATCTGCACTCCGCGTTGCAGGGCGTCTGTCTGCTCGTCGTCGAGGACACGCCTGCCGAGGACGAAGACCCCGCCGCCCGTTTCCTCACGCCTGCGGTGCAGACGATCCTCACGGACGTCGCGTCGGAAATCGCGCAGACGCTGCACGCGATTCCGGCGAAGAAACCCGCGAAGCCGCGGCCGCCCGTGCCGCTGCCGCTCGAGGCGGTGTACGCACAGATTCGCAATGAGGAAGTGGTGCTGCGAGTCCAGCAGCTCGTGCGACTGCGCAAGGCCGAAGGCGTGCGCCGCTTCGAAGTTCTGCTGCGCCACATGGTCGACGGTGAGGAAACCTCGCCCGAACGCGTGATGCAAACCGCCGCCAATCACGGCCTCGCGTCGATGATCGACCGTCGAGTGATGGGCGAGCTCATCGCCTGGCTGCATCGCAATCCGACGGTGTGGAAGCGGGATCCGCCGGCGTTCTCCGTGAATCTTTCCGATGCGGCCGTCGTCGAGCCGCATTTCATCAGCTTCGTCGAGAACTGCATGTTGAAGTCCGGCTTGCCGCCGGGGCTCATCGGCGTGGAGTTCTCGGAGCGGATCTGTCTCACGCACACCGACCAGGTGGTCGCGGCGCTCGGCGTCTTCGCACGCATCGGCGTGCCCGTCGCCATCGACGACTTCAACGTGGTCGGCGCAGGCTTGCCCATCCTCGATCACCCCGCGGTGCGACTCCTCAAAATCGACGCCGAACTGACGACGGGCGCCCTGCAGCACCGACTCACCCAGGCACAGGTCGTGGGTCTCGTGCAGACCGCGAAAGTGATGGGATTGCAGACGGTCGCGAAGCGCGTGCTCGGCGGCGATCACACCAACTGGCTCACCGCGCTCGGCGTGGATTTCGTGCAGAGCTTTGAGGCGTCGCCGCCCGTTGCGCTCGACAGCCTCTTACAGGGCTAACGCCCACAACGGAATACGCCGGCGAAGCGCCGGCGTCCGTAGTCAAAAGGCCTGAGTAGCTAGGCTAGCGGGCGGTGTACGCGTCCATCATGAGTCCGGTGCCGCCGCGCGACACGTGCGCAACCACCGCGGTGCGGCGATGCAGTTTGGTGACGGCGCCGAGATTGATCGCGAACGCGAGTTCGACCTGCTGACCTTTGCGCAATCCCAGGTTCGTCGTCTCGACGAACACACCCGTCGCGGAGAGGTTGATCGCGCGGCAGAGTTTCTTCCTGCCAGTCGGGGTTGTGATGTACACAGTCGTGCGCGCGCGGTGCCTCGTGTGCAACCTGCGCTCAACCGACTGAATCCCCGCTGTCGTCGTTTTGCTCATCCGGCTCTCCTCCTAGGATTATTGCCTTGTGAGACGGGCCAAAAGAACGCTACTGAACTTAATGGAGTTGGTAAAAAATTTCACGTCTGGACATTTACGACGCCTTTCGGACGGCGTCTGCCACCCGCAGGCGGAGGAAGACCGGGCAGTGATCTGACAACTTGCGTCGCGCCGCGTCCCGGGGTCGATAAAGAGAGCGTCCGAAAGAATCCTTCACGACTCCGCGCGCGAGATCGCGGCCGAGAACGATGTAATCGATGTAGCCGCTGAAGGTCTGGGAAGGGCTGCAGTTCTGAAATTTTTGTCCCTCGGCGGTATTGACGAGATCCGCGGCAGGCGGGTCGGCATCGTCGATCTCCGTCCAGAACGAAACACCGGCAGGTTCTTGCCGCAAATCCCGGTTGAAATCGCCGAGCACCGCGAACGGCTTATGTTCCGCCGCGCGGGCGTCGATCCATGCTTCGAGAAATGGCAGCTGGCGCCGCAATTCCCTGCAACTCGGCCTCGTCGAGTCGAGTGGATCGCGCGCGCAGCCGGATTTCAGATGCACCGACAGCAAGGCGATCTCGCTCGGAGTGTCCGGGAAGAGCCGGACGTCGACGCCACGCCGCACGTCATCGGCGAGCGCGAGATCGGTGACGTCGGCTTCGCACTTGAAGGGGATGCTGCGCCGGATCGCGAAGCCGTTGTTCTGAACCCCGACGCGACCCGAGAAGCAAAACTCGCGGTCCGGGAAGACGAGACGGGCCGCATCGGCGCCATCGACTTCCTGCAAGGCGACGACATCCGCGTCGAGCGCGCGGGCATAACGGCGCAGTGCCGTGATGTCCTCGTTGCTGCGCGTGTTTTCGTGCGCGACGTCGCAGGGAATTCCGCGACGCGCGCCGTCACGCGGCGCATCGCGCGGCGTGCAAGCGGGTGTCAGCGCGCGCAACGTTTCGGGCTTCATGAACCATTCGAGGTTCCAGGTCGCGATCTTGAGCTCGGCCGGCACGCTCGCCGCGAAGGCAACCGCCGGGCCGGCGCCGAGCACGCAGGCCAGTAGCAATGACGCAAGTCTCATGTGCGCGAATATCTCACGTCTTGCAAACCATTGGCGCCGCACCCATATTTGCTCGCGCGCCGCGGGCGCGTCTTTGGGAGGTCATCATGGTTGGTTGGATACTTCTTGCCGTCGTCGTCGTGGCGATCTTCTGGGTTGTCGGCCTCTACAACAAACTGGTTGGCGCGCGAAACAACTACAAGAACGCGTTCGCCCAGATCGACGTGCAGCTCACGCGACGTTACGACCTGATCCCCAACCTGGTCGAAACGGCCAAGGGCTACATGAAGCACGAGCGCGAGACGCTCGAAGCGGTGATCCAGGCGCGCAACACCGCGATGTCCGGCCTCAAGGCCGCGGCTGCGAACCCGGGCGATGCCGGCGCGATGACCGCACTGGCCGGCGCCGAAGGCGCGCTCGGCGCGTCGCTCGGCCGTCTGTTCGCGTTGGCGGAGGCGTATCCCGATCTCAAGGCCAACCAGAACATGATGCAGCTCTCCGAGGAACTCACCTCGACGGAGAACAAGGTCGCGTTCGCGCGTCAGGCGTACAACGACTCCGTCATGAGCTACAACAACCAGCGTGAGATGTTCCCGGGCAGCATCATCGCGGGCATGTTCAACTTCATCGCCGCGCAGCTACTCGAGATTTCCACGCCGGCCGCGCGCGAAGCACCGAAGGTCAGCTTCACCTAACAAGCACCCGGGCTGAGCGTGGACTTCTACGCCCGACAGGAAGCCGCGCGACGAACGACGCGCTGGCTGCTGGTCGCATTCCTCGTGAGCGTCGCGCTGGTGGTCGTCGCCATCAGCCTCGTTGTCTACGCGCTCGCGGGGATGAGATCTGGCTCGGGCGACTCGGCGCTGGTGCCCGCCGTGATGGCCGGCATCGTCGCCGCGGTCGTGATCCTCGGTGCCAGCCTGTTCAAGACGATGTCGCTGCGCGCGGGCGGTGGCGTGGTGGCGCGATCGCTCGGCGGAACCCGAGTCGAACGTGGCGCGCGCGATCTGGCGCTGCAACGCTTGCACAACGTCGTCGAAGAGATGTCGATCGCATCGGGCGTCTCGATGCCCGAACTCTATGTGCTCGAAGCCGAGGACGGCATCAATGCGTTCGCCGCGGGCAACTCGGCTGCCGACGCCGCGGTGGCGGTCACGCGCGGCGCGATCACGCGGCTCAATCGCGATGAGCTGCAGGGTGTTATCGCGCACGAATTCAGCCACGTGCTGAACGGCGACATGCGCCTCAACAGCCGTTTGCTCGGCTGGGTCTTCGGTCTGCTGGTCGTTGCGATCGCGATGCGCATCTTTCTACAGGGAGTGGGCGGACGTTCGAGCCGTCGCGACGGCAAGGGCGGGGCGCTGATCCTCATCGCGGTTGCGATCATGGCCATCGGCTACGTCGGTGTCTTCGTCGGTCGGCTGCTGCAGGCGGCAGTGTCGCGCCACCGCGAGCGGCTTGCCGATGCCTCGGCTGTCCAGTTCACGCGCAATCCGCAGGGACTGGTCGGCGCGCTGCTCAAGATCGCCGGCGTGCAATCGGGCTCGAAGCTCGAATCGCCAGCGAAAGACGAGGTGGCGCACATGTTGTTCGCGCCGGGCATGTCACGCTGGTTCGCGACGCATCCGCCGTTGACCGAGCGCGTGCGCGAGCTCGACGCGTCGATCCTCCGCGAGAAATTTGGCGAGCTCGCCGCGGCGGCGGCGCGCGATGCCGAGCAGGTGCGTCTCTCACCGCAGTTCAACGATGTCGCGGGACTGGCGCCGCGGAGCGGGGTCTCGGCTCCCTCTGTATCCGCTGCCAATGCCGCGCCCGCGACGCCCGTCGAGATCAACACCGCTCCCGTGCGTGTCGCGAGTCTCGCGGGCACCTTCGACGAAACTCAGCAGCGCTACGCGCACGAAGCGCGCCTCGCGATCCCGGAAGAATTGCATTCGTTCGCGGATTCACCCGACGCGGCGCGCGTGCTGCTGTTCGCGCTCCTGCGCGGCGCCGACGCCGCCGTTGCCGCGCGGCAGGACGAGGCGATCCGCGGCGGATACGGAGACGCGATACTCGCGCGGATCCACGAAACGTTGCCGGTGGCAGGCATGCTGCCGCCCGAGCTGCGGCTTCCGGCCGTGCAGCAGCTCTTGCCGGCATTGCGGCGCATGACGGTTCCGGAGCGACGTGAGCTGCGCTCGGTCGCGCAACAATTCGCGCTCGCCGACGATCGCATCGACGTTTTCGAGTGCTGCCTCACGCTGCTGCTCGAAGCCGCGTTGCGCAGCGACCTCGATCTCGAAGACGAACACGGCTCGCAGTCACTGTTGAGCTGCGCGGCCGACGTCTCGCGATTGTTCGCCATTCTCGCAGCGCATGGCACCGACGATCCGGAAGCCGCCAAGCGCGCATACCAAGCCGGCATGAAACACGCGTTGCCGAACGATCCCGCTCCCTACTCCGTCATCCCGCGCTGGCCCGAGGCGCTGCGCGAGTCGCTGCGCGCGCTCAATGCGTTGCGGCCGTTCGCGAAGAAGGTGCTGATCGAGGGGCTCGTGCGCACGGTCGCGCTGGACCGCCGTCTGTCGGTCAACGAGGGTGAGTTGTTGCGCACGGTGTGCGCGACGTTGCACTGCCCCCTGCCGCCGATTCTCGCCGCGCGCGGGAACTAACTATTGCGCGAGGAAGCGCGAGATCGCGGCCGCGAACGGCTCGATGTCGACGAGGAACGCGTCGTGTCCTTCGAGGGAGGCGAGCGGCACGAAGTCGGTTTGAGTGCCGGCCGCTTCGAATGCCGCCGCGATCGCGGCCTGCTCGTTGATCGTGAAGAGGATGTCGGACTCGACGCCGATCACGAGCGCGCGTTCCACGGCGGCGCGCTGCAACGCGGCCGCGACGCTGCCGCCATGCGCGGACAGGTCGAAGCGATCGATCGCGCGCGATAGATAGAGGTAGCAGTTCGGGTCGAACACGGAGACGAACTTGTCGGCCTGCGTGTTGAGGTAGTCCTGCACGGCGAATTCGGCGGGAAAGTGCGCGCGACCCGGTGGCAGCGCTTCGTAGCGGCGGTCGGAGGCCGGGCGACGACCGAAGCGGTGCTTCCATTCCGCGGCCGAACGATACGTCAGCGTTCCGAGCTTGCGGGCGAGCCGCATTCCCGTGATCGGACGCACGTCACCGGTGTACTGGCCGTCCCGCCAATCCGGATCCGTGAGGATCGCGTCGCGCTGCGTCGAGCGCATCGCGATGGCGAACGGCATCGCGGCCGGGCTTCCGGAGATGCTGATCACGCGGCGCGCGACGCCCGCGAACTGCGCGGCGAAGGCCAGCACCGCCATGCCGCCGAGCGAGGCGCCGACGACGGCCGACAGCTTCTCGATGCCGAGCGAGCGGATGGTTTCGTACCCGCCACGCGCGATGTCTTCGACTGACAGATCCGGAAACTCGAGCCGGTACGCGAGACCCGTCGCGGGGTCGACCGAAGCCGGGCCCGACGAGCCGAAACAGCTGCCGAGAGAGTTCACGCAAACCACGAAGTAGCGATCGGTGTCGATCGCCTTGCGCGGTCCGATCATCTTTTCCCACCAACCCGGCGACGGATCGTCGGGCGAGGAGGCGGCGTGCGCGGAGGGCGACAGCCCCGTGAAGAGCAGGATCGCGTTGTCGCGAGCCGCGTTGAGCTCGCCCCAGGTTTCATACGCAACCTGGGCTTCCGACAACTCGCCGCCGCGCCAGAACCGGAACGGCTCCGGCAGCGCGAGGAATTTCGTGGCAGGTCCCAGGGTCACGTCAGCAAGGTCGGATGCGGCCGCGCGAAAGTCAGTCCTGAGTTGTTCGCGCGCGGCGCCGCTCATGCCGGCTCGGGATCGCCGCCGTCCGAGATTCCCTCGAACAGCGCGGTCGACAGGTAGCGTTCGCCAGTGTCGGGAAGCATCGCGAGCGTGACCGAACCGGGTCCCGCCTCACGCGCCACCTTGAGAGCCGCGGCGAAAGTCGCGCCGCTCGAGATGCCGACGAAGATGCCTTCGTTCTGAGCCAGCGCGCGCGCCGCTTCGATCGATTCGACGTCCGTCACGGGCACGATGCGATCGGCGATGTTTCGATTGAGCACGGCCGGGATGAAGTCCGGCGTCCAGCCCTGGATCTTGTGCGGCGCAAACGGCTTGCCGCCTAACAACTGCGCGGCCTCCGGTTCGGTGGCAATGATCTTGACGTCGGGACGCGCCAGCTTGATGACTTCGCCGGCGCCGGTGAGCGTGCCGCCCGTGCCCCAGCCCGTGACGAAGTTGTCGAGCCTGCGGTTTACGAAATCCTGGAGGATTTCCGGGCCGGTCGTGCTGCGGTGATAGGCCGGGTTCGCCGGATTCTCGAATTGACGCGCCAGGAACCAGCCATGCTTCTCGGCGAGTTCTTTCGCCTTGGCGACCATCGCGCTGCCGCGGCCGGCGGCAGGCGTCAGAATTACCTTGGCGCCGAGCATGCGCATGATCTTTCGCCGTTCGATGGAGAAGGTTTCCACCATCACGGCGACGAATGGATACCCTTTTGCGGCGCAAACCATCGCAAGCGCGATGCCGGTGTTTCCCGAGGTCGCTTCGACGACCGTCTGGCCCGGCTTCAGCGCGCCGGTTCGCTCCGCGTCTTCGATGATCGCGATCGCAAGGCGATCCTTGACCGAAGAAAGCGGGTTGAAGAACTCGCATTTCACGTACATCGTCGTGCCGGCCGGCGCGAGACGGTTGATGCGAACGATGGGAGTGCGGCCAATGGTGCCGAGAATGCTGTCGTAAATCATGGTGCGGCGACTCTAGGTGGGTGGTTGGACCGAGACGAGCCCGGCCTTGGAATAGCGATATAACAGTTGGTTATGTACCGTGGTTGAGATGAACGAAAGATTGCAAAAGCTTCTCGCAAGTGCCGGGCATGGATCTCGGCGCGGGATCGAAGAATGGATTCGCGCCGGCCGGGTCACGGTCAACGGCAAGGTCGCGGGTCTCGGCGACCGGGCGACACCCGCCGACACCATCTGCCTCGACGGGAAACCTCTGAACCTGCAGGGGCGCGCTGACGCCACCGAGGTTCTGATCTATCACAAGCCGATCGGCGAGGTGACGACCCGCAGCGATCCGGAAAACCGCCCGACCGTCTTCGAGCGGTTGCCGCCCGCCGGTGGAGGGCGCTGGATCGTGGTCGGCCGGCTCGATGTGAACACCTCGGGCCTACTGCTGTTTACGAACGATGGCGAGCTCGCGCATCGACTGATGCACCCGTCGAGCGAGATCGAACGCGAGTATCGGGTGCGTCTGCGCGGAACGCCGGACGCCGCGGTGCTCGACCAACTGCGACGCGGAGTCGAACTCGAGGACGGTCCGGCGAGCTTCGATCGCATCGAGGTCGAAGGAGCGGAGGGCAGCCACCGCTGGATCCGCGTCTGCCTGCATGAAGGCCGCAACCGGGAGGTTCGGCGTCTGTTCGAGCACGTTGGCTTCGAGGTCAGCAAATTGGTCCGTATACGTTACGGAAATGTCGTTTTGCCCCAAGATTTGCGCGCCGGCATCACCAAACCCCTGGATCTCGCCGAGATCCAGGCCCTGTCAGCCCTCATCCCCGGAGCCTCTCCCGATGAAAAACCTCAAGCGTCACCGGCCGCTGGGCCTCGCCCTCGCCCTCGCCCTCGTCCTGACCTGCGGATGGATCGTCCCCAGCGCGGCGGCGGTCAAGGAAAGCGCTGATGAGCGCATCGCCATCGAGTCCGTGGTGGTGGCGGCGCGCGCTCCCGAAGACGTGTACCGCCTGCTCGTGAAACCGGAGCGGTGGTGGGATGGTGCGCATACCTACTCGGGTGCGGCGTCGAATTTGCGCATGGACGCGCGGGCGGGCGGCTGCTTCTGCGAAAAGAAGGGCCGCGGCTCGATCGAGCATGGGCGCGTCATCTACGCGGATCCCGGCAAACTGCTGCGGCTCGACGCGGCGCTCGGCCCGCTGCAGGACATGGCGGTCACCGGCATTCTCACCTTCAAGCTCGAACCCGATGGCGGCGGCACCCGGATCACGATGACTTACCGCGTCGCGGGCGCCCTGACGATCAAAGGCTCCCAGCTCGCTCCCGCCATCGACAAGGTGATGACCGGCCAGCTGAATCGGCTCGCCGCGGTGGCCGCCGCCGCAAAGCGCTGAATTCGCACGGTAAAGGGGTCGACGCCGTTGCCCCCGAGCGGGTTAAGGAAAGGGATACTGATATTTCGGCATTTCCGGCCGCCGGCTGGCTTGCTGCTGCAAAAGACACCTCTATATAGGTCGCCAGCGTGTATACAGGGCGCCAGCTTTTGGGGGGTCGTGCTCCAAGCTCGCGAAACTCTAAGCAAAAGTCGCGCCAATTCCGTTGACACCTTGGGGGGTCGCCACGAGAATACGCGGCTCGTTTTTTCCGGGAGGGGTACCCAAGCGGCCAACGGGAGCAGACTGTAAATCTGCCGGCTTACGCCTTCGAAGGTTCGAATCCTTCCCCCTCCACCATTCGTGGTCAGGTTGGTTAAAGGCTGGCAGGCGGTTTGTCGACGGGAAGGGTTGTTAGGTGTGGGCCTCGGGCGTCATTGGCGGGTGTAGTTCAATGGTAGAACCTCAGCCTTCCAAGCTGATGACGTGGGTTCGATTCCCACTACCCGCTCCAGCAAAGCTCACGTAGCTCAGTTGGTAGAGCACGTCCTTGGTAAGGACGAGGTCAGCGGTTCAATCCCGCTCGTGAGCTCCAGTTCTGCTGGGTATCTTTGGTAGTTAGGCATCAGGTTCAGAGGTTATCTCCGTGTCAAAAGAAAAGTTCGAACGAAACAAACCGCACGTCAACGTAGGCACGATTGGCCACGTGGACCATGGCAAGACGACGCTGACGGCGGCGTTGACGAAGGTCATG
>JAYTOK010000007.1:0-2502 GCA_043747835.1 Pseudomonadota bacterium
CGGCGAATTGGACGTGAAGAACAGGTCGGACGCCTTGCGCTCGACCATCAGCTTGAACAACGGGCGCGTGTTGAGCGCCATCGGCGCCACTTCGGCCGCGGCCTTGGCCTCGGCCGTGTCCTCGAGTGTTTCGTTTACCGCTGCCATGTCCGCTGTCTAGAACGACCGACCCTGCTGTTCTTCGTCGACCATGCTGAGGGTGCCACCGTCGTCGAGGTTCTTCACTTCGCGCTTGCTCTCAAGCTTGATGCGCAATCGCAGCTCGTTCTTCGAGTCGGCATTGCGCAGCGCGTCTTCGTAGGAAATGAAACCGGCCTCGTACAGATCGTAGAGTGCCTGATCGAACGTCTTCATGCCGACGCGCGTCGAGCGCGACATGACGTCCTTGATCTCCTGAACCTTGCCTTTGAAGATGAGGTCCTGGATCAAAGGCGAGTTGAGCATGATCTCCATCGCCGCGATGCGGCCGGAACCGGACTCACGCGGTATCAGGCGCTGCGACACGAGCGCGCGGATGTTCAGCGAAAGATCCATGAGCAGTTGCTCGCGCCGCTCGTCGGGGAAGAAGTTGATGACTCGGTCGAGCGCCTGGTTGGAGCTGTTTGCGTGGAGGGTGGCCAGCACCAAGTGGCCGGTTTCGGCGAACTGGATGCCGTACTCCATGGTCTCGCGGTCGCGGATTTCGCCGATGAGGATGACGTCGGGCGCCTGCCGCAGCGTGTTCTTCAGCGCGGCATGCCAGTTCTCGGTGTCAACGCCCACTTCGCGGTGCGTGATGACGCAGCCCTTGTGCTGGTGCACGTATTCCACCGGATCTTCGATGGTCACGATGTGGCCGCGCGTTTTTTCGTTCCGGTAGCCCACCATTGCCGCGAGCGAGGTCGATTTACCCGAGCCCGTGCCGCCGACCAGAATGACGAGGCCGCGCTTGGACAACACGACTTCCTTGAGCACTGGCGGCAGCTCGAGCTCCTCGAGCGTCGGAATCTTGGAATTGATGAGACGGATGACGCAGCCGGTCTGCCCCTGCTGCACGAAAGTATTCACGCGGAAGCGGCCGATGCCCGGCGGCGCGATCGCGAAATTGCACTCCTTCGTCGCGTCGAATTCCTTGGTCTGCCGATCGTTCATGATGGAACGCACCAGCACCGCGGACTGCTCGGCCGTCAGCGCGCGCTCCGACTGCGGCCGCACCTCGCCGTCGATCTTGATCGCGGGCGGGAAGCCGGCCGTGATGAACAAGTCGGAAGCCTTCTTGTCGACGACGCGACGCAGAAGGTCCTGCATGAGTTTGATGCCTTGCTCTCTGTCCATTGCAACTACCTATCTTTTTCCGCTCTCAGCGGTTCATGTTGCCGGTTTGAGACTTCAAACCGGCCTTGAATTCCGGGCGTGAGCCCGTGGCAATACGTTAAAGAGCATCTTTGTTGGTCGCCTTGTAGCGAGCTTCTTCCTTGCTCACGACGCCTTTGGACACGAGGTCGGTCAGACACTGGTCCAGCGTCGTCATGCCGTTCGAGCCGCCGGTCTGGATGGCGGAATACATCTGCGCAATCTTGCCTTCGCGAATGAGGTTACGAATGGCCGGCGTGCCGATCATGATCTCGTGGGCCGCGATGCGGCCGCCGCCATTGCGCTTGAGCAAGGTCTGCGAGATCACTGCGCGCAAGGACTCCGACAACATCGCGCGCACCATTTCCTTTTCCTGCGCCGGGAACACGTCGACGATGCGGTCGATGGTCTTCGCGGCGGAACTGGTGTGCAGCGTGCCGAACACCAAGTGACCGGTCTCGGCGGCCGTGAGCGCGAGGCGGATCGTCTCGAGATCGCGCATTTCGCCGACCAGCACCACGTCCGGGTCTTCGCGCAGCGCCGAGCGCAGCGCTTCGGAGAAGCCGAGCGTGTCGCGATGGACCTCGCGCTGGTTCATGAGGCAGCGTTTGCTCTCGTGTACGAATTCGATGGGGTCTTCGATGGTGATGATGTGGTCGGGACGGTTGTCGTTGCAGTGGTTCACCATGCCCGCGAGCGTGGTCGACTTGCCCGAACCCGTGGGTCCCGTCACGAGGACGAGCCCGCGCGGCAGCATGCACAGGTCGCGGAAGATCTTCGGCGCACCGAGATCGTCCAGCGAGAGGATGACCGAGGGAATGTTGCGAAACACCGCGCCCGCACCGCGATTCTGATTGAACGCGTTGACCCGGAAGCGCGCGAGCTTCGGGATTTCGAACGAAAAGTCCGTCTCGAAGAACTCTTCGTAATTCTTGCGCTGCTTGTCGTTCATGATGTCGTACACCATGCCGTGCACTTCCTTGTGGGTCAGCGCGGGCATGTTGATACGCTTCATGTCGCCGTCGACACGGATCATCGGTGGTACGCCAGCGGACAGGTGCAAGTCCGAGGCGTTATTCTTTACGGCGAAAGCGAGGAGCTGGGCGACGTCGACGGCCATGCGGTGTCCCTTGGAATAGCGCCGTTGAGTATAGACCCGGGTATCACTGA
>JAYTOK010000008.1:0-3428 GCA_043747835.1 Pseudomonadota bacterium
AGGTGGCGCGCCGCGCGGACCATGCCGCGATTTTCCGGCGTGTCGTCCACCGTCACGGTCTGGTGGCGGCGACGCAGCCCGAGGCCGCGCACGGACGCTGCGATGCTCGCGAGCTGCCCGAAGATGGAGCGCTCGAGAGTGACCTTGATCTGCTTGGCGCCTGCCTTGCTCATGTTGTTCAACCCAGGATTTCTTCGACGGTCTTGCCGCGCTTGGCGGCGATATCGTCCGGCGAACGCACTGCCGCGAGCGCGTTCACCGTGGCGCGCACGACGTTGATCGGGTTGCGCGAACCGTAGCTCTTCGCGAGCACGTTGCGGACGCCCGCGCACTCGAGTACCGCGCGCATGCCGCCGCCCGCGATGACGCCGGTACCATCCGAGGCCGGCATCATCAGTACGCGCGTCGCGCCATGGGCGCCCTTGACCGCGTAGTGCAGCGTCTCGCGGCGCAGCGACACGTTGACCATGTTCTTGCGCGCCGCCGCCATCGCCTTCGAGATC
The DNA here is from genome assembly GCA_043747835.1 of Pseudomonadota bacterium. GTDB lineage: Bacteria > Pseudomonadota > Gammaproteobacteria > Steroidobacterales > Steroidobacteraceae > CADEED01. The sequence continues at coordinate 504 of JAYTOK010000008.1, forward strand.
GCGACCGGCACTTCACGTGCCTTGCCGAACCCGAAGCCGACGCGGCCGGCGCCGTCGCCGACGACCGTCAGCGCGGTGAAGCCGAACTGGCGTCCACCCTTGACGACCTTGGCGGTGCGGTTCACCGCGACGAGCTTCTCGAGGAATTCGTCAGCGGACTGTGATCTTTCGACTCGTGCCATATAGATGCGTTCCTGGTGAAATCCGGCGCTTCAGGCCGCCGGTCGCGGGTGACGGGGTCCAGCGTTGCCGCTAGAACTCCAGCCCCCCTTCTCGGGCCGCCTCGGCAAGCGCCTTGATACGCCCGTGATACATGAAGCCCGCGCGGTCGAACGCGACCCGGGTGATGCCGGCCGCCTTGGCGCGCTCGGCGATCGCCCGACCGACCGCCTTTGCGGCCTCGACGTTTCCCGTGCTCTCGAGCGAACCCTTGACCGCGTCCTGCACAGTCGAGGCCGCCGCAATGACCTTGCCGCCGGTGGCGTCAAACACCTGGGCGTAGATGTGCCGCGGCGTACGGTGCACCGTGAGCCGCGGCTGCCCGAGCTCGCGGATCTTGGCGCGAGTGCGGGTGGCGCGGCGCTGGCGTCGGTCTTTCTTCGTGATCTGCATCGCTTCAACCTCTGTCGGGCGGCCCTATCCTTCCTGCCAAGAGGGCGGGGTGGGGGCCTGCGCCGGCTTACTTCTTCTTGCCTTCCTTCAGCTCGATCTTCTCGCCCGCATAGCGCACGCCTTTGCCCTTGTAGGGCTCCGGCGGACGGATGTCGCGGATCTCCGCGGCCACCTGGCCGACGCGCTGCTTGTCGACGCCCTTGATCACCACCTCGGTCTGCGTCGGCGACTCGATCGTGATGCCCTCGGGCATTTCGTAGGTGACCGGGTGGGAGAACCCGAGCGTCAGGTTCAGGGACTTGCCCTGGACCGCAGCACGGTAGCCGACGCCGACCAGCTCGAGCTTGCGCTCGTAACCCGTCGTGACGCCCTTGACCATGTTCGCCAGGTGCGCACGCGTGGCGCCGGCCTGCATGCGGTTCGTCTCGTCGTACTTCACGGACAGATGGTCCGAATCCTGGACGACGGCGACGCCGTTGATCAGCGGCACGCTCAGCGTGCCCTTGGCGCCCTTGAGCGTCACGGACTGCGGCGTGATCGTGGCGGTGACGCCCTTGGGCAGGTCCACCGGTTGCTTGGCGATGCGGCTCATGTTCTGGTATCTCGGAGTGTTCGCTGCGGGGCCGGCATCGTCAGGCGACGATGCACAGCACCTCGCCACCCTGCCCGATCGCGCGCGCCTGCTTGTCGGTCATCACGCCCTTCGGCGTGGAGACGATCACGGTGCCGAGGCCGTTGAGCACCTTCGGCAGCTCGTCCTTGCCGCGGTAGATCCGCAGCCCGGGCCGTGAAATGCGCTCGAGACGGTCGATGACGGGGCGGCCCTCGAAGTACTTCAGGGCGATCGTCAGCGTGCCCTTGCCCTGATCGTCGGCGATCCGGTAGTCGGCCACGTAACCCTCGTCCTTCAGCACCTTGACGACAGCCTGCTTCAGCTTCGAGGCGCCCATGGACACCTCGGGCTTGCGGGCCATCTGCGCATTGCGGATGCGCGTCAGCAGGTCGGCAATGGGATCAGTCATGCTCATGCGTGCGGTTCCTTACCAGCTCGCCTTCGACACGCCGGGCAGTTCGCCGCGGTTGACGGTCTCGCGGATCTTCACGCGCGAGAGGCCGAATTTCCGGTACACGCCACGGGACCGGCCCGTGATCGCGCAGCGCTTGCGGCCCCGGGAGGGGCTCGCGTCACGCGGCATCTTCTGCAACGCCACCTGCGCCGCGGCGCGATCATCGGGAGACGCCTTCGGGTCGCGGATCGCCTCCTTGATCTTCGCGCGCTTTCCGGCGTATCGCTTGACGATCTTGGCGCGGCGCTTCTCGCGTTCCACCATGCTGGTCTTGGCCATTGCTTGGATGCTCTCGATTACTGCTGTGGGTACAACAGGGAATGAATTTTTGACGAAATCACTTGCGGAACGGGAACTGGAAGGCTTCGAGGAGGGCTTTGCCGCCCTTGTCATCCTTCGCTGTGGTCGTGATCGTGATGTCCATGCCCCGGATCTGGTCGATCTGGTCGTACTGGATCTCGGGGAAAATGATCTGTTCCTTGACGCCCATGTTGTAGTTGCCGCGCCCGTCGAACGCACGCGACGACACGCCACGGAAGTCGCGGATGCGGGGCATCGCGACGCTGATCAGGCGGTCGAGAAATTCATACATGCGGGCGCCGCGCAGCGTGACCTTGCAGCCGATCACCTGGCCCTCGCGCACCTTGAACGTGGCGACGGACTTGCGCGCCTTGCACATCAGCGGCTTCTGGCCGCTGATCTTCGCGAGGTCGGCCGCTGCCGCGTCGATGACCTTCTTGTCTGAGACCGCCTCACCGACGCCCATGTTGATCGTGATCTTCACGATCTTGGGCACTTCCATCACGTTGGCAATCCCGAGGTCGCTGCGGAGCTTCGGAACGATCGTGTCGCGGTAAATCTGCTGGAGCCTTGCCATGGTTGTCACCGGAAGAACGACGCTCACGCGTCGATCATCTCTCCATTGCCCTTGAAGTAACGGACGCGCTTGCCGTCGGCGAGCGTCTTGATGCCGATGCGATCGGCCTTCTGGGTGCCCGGGTTGAACAGGGCGACCTTCGAAATATGCAGCGGCGCTTCCTTCTCGATGATGCCGCCCGTGCGATTCATCTGCGGGTTGCCCTTCGTGTGCCGCTTGACGCGGTTGCAGTTCTCGACGAGCACGGTCTCGTCATCGAGCACGGCGATCACGGCGCCCTTGCGCCCCTTGTCGCGGCCAGCGATGACGATCACGTTGTCGCCCTTGCGGATTCTTTTCATGTACCGAACCTGTTCAAGTCCCGAACCT
>JAYTOK010000009.1:0-62251 GCA_043747835.1 Pseudomonadota bacterium
GAACTTGCCGCTCACGCGCTCGACGCGCGAGTAGTGGCCGTCAACCCCGCGCTGTTCGACTGCGCGTTCACCCCGCAACGTGAGCACGCCCTTGTCGGCAGTCACTTCGATGTCGGTGGGTCGGACGCCTGGAAGGTCCGCGCTGACGATGAAGCGTTGCGCTTCCTCATGCACATCGACGGCAGGCGACCAGGAGGCGTCGCGTGCGCCGTTTTCGAAAGTCTGGTCCAACTCGCGATGCAAGCGGTTCAGCAGAGCCCAGGGCTCATATCGCACGACAGTCATGGCTAACTCCTTTACTAACTACCGGGACCATCCCGGTGTGGCGTGACACCTTTTGTGGACCCCGCAATTCGCGGTTCAAGAGGCTTGAAAATGCGATCTTCGGAACGACTGTCCGGAACCTTTTTGGCCGCCCGCGGGCACAACCTGTGGATGACCTGTGACTAAGGAGTGGGCAGGGGGTGGACACAATTCCTTGTGTCCGGCCCGATTCCTGCATCTGTCAAATAGTCTCGTATTGACAGGCGATTTCTGCGGCACAAAAGTTTGTAATCTGTTGAAATGTCAGGAAGAAAAAGGACAGCGATTATGACAACGATGTTTCTTGACGCGCCGTTTTCACGTATCTACTCTCTCGACCCCAACACAAGATGTTGTGTCGCGACATCTGAGTGGTTGGGGAGCCGGGGAGAGGAATGGCGGCTGCCTGACAGCAGTCGCTCAACATAAAGACGCGTGCAACCTCCAGGAACTGGGGGTCATGGGCCGTTCTTTTTCCGGTTCGGGTGAATGAGCACAGGCCAGAACCGGGGGAGCGAAACCCATCCATGAATAGCGTTGTCAAACTCGAGCACAAAGACGTCGATGCGATTCCTTTCCAGGAAGCATCGCTCGACATCTGGGACAAGAAATATCGCTTGTCCGCCAAAGACGGCACACCCGTCGACAAGACCATGGACGACACCTACAAGCGTGTCGCCCGGGCCTTGGCCGATGTTGAAAACGAGCCTGTGCGCGAGCAGTGGTACGAGCGTTTCGTCTGGGCGCTGCGCCGTGGGGCGATTCCCGCAGGCCGCGTGACGTCGAACGCGGGCGCGCTCGAGCACAAGCCCGCCACGTCCACCATCAACTGCACGGTGTCCGGAACCATTGTCGACTCGATGGACGACATCCTGAACAAGGTGCACGAGGCCGGCCTCACGCTCAAAGCCGGCTGCGGCATCGGCTACGAATTCTCCACGCTGCGACCGCGTGGCGCATACGTCTCCGGCGCCGGCGCATACACGTCCGGCCCGCTGTCGTTCATGGATATCTACGACAAGATGTGTTTCACCGTGTCGTCGGCCGGTGGCCGCCGCGGTGCGCAGATGGGCACGTTCGACGTCGGTCATCCCGACGCCATGGAATTCATCCGCGCCAAGCGCGAGAACGGCCGCCTGCGCCAGTTCAATCTGTCACTGCTCGTGACTGACGACTTCATGAAAGCGGTGCGGGCCGACACGGACTGGAACCTGGCCTTTCCACTGCTCACCAAGGAATACGACCCGGCCGAGCACAAGCTCGACGACAAGACCAAATTCCTGTGGCGCGAGTGGCCCACCACGGATAAATACGTCACGCGCGAAGACGGCCTGGTCTGCTGCAAGATCTACAAGACGCTGCCCGCGCGCCGCATGTGGGATGTCATCATGACGTCCACCTACGACTTCGCCGAGCCGGGCTTCATCCTCATCGATCGCGTCAATGAGATGAACAACAACTGGTGGTGCGAAAACATCCGCGCCACCAACCCCTGCGTGCCTGCTGATACCTGGGTGCAGACCGCCGAAGGTCCGCGCCAGGTTGCCGAGCTGATTGGCAGGCAGTTCAGCGCGCGCGTCGACGGCGTCGACCACACGAGCAGTCCGGAAGGTTTCTTCCGCACGGCCCTCAAGCCGCTGGTGAAAGTCACGACCGCCGAAGGTCATTCCCTGCGCCTCACCTCGGACCATCGTGTGCGCCGCCTCTCGACGCTGACCCGCTTTCGCCTGGTGACCGAATGGTGTGCCGCCGGCGATCTCGCCGCCGGCGACAAGGTGCTGCTGCAGGATCATCGCCGCGCGGCGTCGTGGGCCAGTGCCGAAGGGTCCACCTTCGGTTCGAATGAGGGCTACCTCATGGGCCTGCTGGTCGGTGACGGCACCATCTCTGAAGACCGTGCGGAGCTCTCGATCTGGGCGCGTTCCGCCGTCGGTAACAGCGACATCGACGTGGGTGGGCCGCATTCGGTCATGGCCGCGGCGCTCGAAGCGGCGCGCTGCTTCAACCACCGCGCCGATTTCTCCGGTTGGCACCAGGGCGCCGGCCGCGGCGAGTTCCGCTTGGGTATGGGCGCCATCACCGAGCTTGCGCGCGATCTCGGCCTGCGTCCCGGCCGTCAGACGGTGACTCCCGCCATCGAACGCGGCTCAGCTGAGTTCTACCGTGGCTTCCTGCGCGGCCTCTTCGACACCGATGGCAGCGTGCAGGGCAATCAGCTGAAGGGCGTCTCGGTTCGTCTCGCGCAGTCCGACTTAGGCCTGCTCGAAGGCGCGCAGCGCATGCTGCTTCGTCTCGGCATCGCCTCGAGCATGTACGAGCGCGCGCAGCACGAACTCGTCATCACCGGCGAAAACGTGGCGCGTTTCTCGGAAGTCGTGGGTTTCGCCGACACGGTGAAGCGCGCGCGCCTCACGCGCCTGCTGGGCGGCTACAAGCGCACGCTGAACCGCGAGCGTTTCGTGGCCAGCATCGAGAGCGTTGCGGCCGACGGCATGGAAGACGTGTACGACGTGCAGATTCCGGGCATCAACGAATTCGACGCCAACGGCTTCCACGCGCACAACTGCGGTGAGCAGCCGCTGCCGCCCTATGGCTCGTGCCTGCTGGGCTCGGTGAACCTCACGCGCTTCGTGAAGAACGCGTTCACGGATTTCGCGGAGTTCGACTGGAACGAGTACCGCGAAGTGGTGAAGGTGTTCACGCGAATGCTCGACAACGTTTGCGAGATCAACGGGCTGCCGCTCGAGAAGCAGCGCCAGGAAATCATGCGCAAGCGCCGCCACGGCATGGGCTTTCTCGGTCTCGGCAGCACGATCACCTGCCTGGGTCTCAAGTACGGCTCCGAGGACTCGATCAAGTTCACGGACGACGTCTCGCGCGAGATGGCGGTCGCCGGCTGGGAAGCGGGCCTCGAACTCGCGAAAGAGAAAGGCCCCGCGCCGATCATGAAAGAAGAATTCAGCGTCACCGCCGAGATGCTGCGCAAGCGGCCCGAGATGGTGAAGGACGGCTGGAAAATCGGCGATCTGATTCCGGGCCGCATCCTGCACGCGCGCTACAGCCGCTACATGCAGCGCATCGCGGAAACTTCGCCGTGGCTCGTCGACCAGCTCGCGAACGTCGGCGCGCGCTTCACGCACCACAGCTCGATCGCGCCCACGGGCACGATCTCCCTGTCGCTCGCGAACAATGCGTCGAACGGCATCGAACCCTCGTTCGCGCACCACTACTTCCGCAACGTCATCCGCCCCGGCAAAAAGTCGAAGGAGAAAGTCGATGTCTTCTCATTCGAGCTTCTCGCCTATCGCGAGCTCATCAATCCGCGTGCGATGCCGAATTCAACGATCCCGGCCGAACAGTTGCCGGCCTACTTCACCACGGCAGACGACATCACTCCGAAGGAGCATGTCGATATCCAGGCAGCGGCGCAGAGATGGGTTGATTCTTCAATCTCCAAGACAGCGAACGTGCCTACGGATTACAAGTACGAGAGCTTCAAAGACATCTACCTGTACGCCCACGAGAAGGGGCTGAAGGGCTGCACCACTTTCCGCTTCAACCCGGAAGCTTTCCAGGGCGTGCTCGTCAAGGAAGACGACCTCAAGAACACCACGTACGTGTTCACGCTCGACGACGGCTCGGAAGTTTCGGTCAAGGGCGACGAAGAGATCGAATACGACGGCGAGAAACACACCGCCGCGAATCTCTACGACGCGTTGAAAGAAGGTTACTACGGCAAGTTCTGAACGGACTTTCCCCAAGAGAATTCGGCGAGGATTGAACGATGGCTGCCATCAAGATCGACAAGAAGATTTCGAAGTACCGCGTGCAGAAGGCGGCGACCGCCGAAGAGAAAGCGGCGGCTCTCGCTCTGGCGGCGGAACCGGCGCCCGTGGTCAGGTTCGAGCCCTCGGTCGAGATGACGCACGACCGGCAAGGCCGCTCGTCGAAGGTCGTGCGCATGACCGAAGAGGTGCAGCGCCCCGAGATGCTCGTGGGCTCCACCTACAAGATCAAGACACCGGTCTCCGATCACGCGATGTACGTGACGATCAACGACATCATCCTCAACGAGGACACGCCGTACGAACAGCGTCGTCCGTTCGAGATCTTCATCAACTCCAAGAACCTCGATCACTTCCAGTGGATCGTGGCGCTCACGCGCATCATCTCCGCGGTGTTCCGCAAGGGTGGCGACGTGACTTTCCTGGTGGCCGAGCTGAAAGCCGTGTTCGATCCGCGAGGCGGTTACTGGCAGGCGGGCGGCAAGTTCATGCCGTCGATCATCGCCGAGCTGGGCTACGTCATCGAGAAGCACCTGCAGACGATCGGTCTGCTGAAGAAGCCGGAACTCGACGATCACGAGAAGAAGATCATCGCCGAGAAGAAGGCGGAGTTCGAAGAGCGCACGAAGCAGACCGATGCGTTCTCGAAGTCGCATTTTCCGGAAGGCGCGCAGCTGTGCGCGAAGTGCAGCACCGCCGCCGTCGTCATGATGGACGGGTGCATGACGTGCCTGAGCTGCGGCGATTCGAAGTGTGGTTGAGAAGGGTTCGACCCTGATTCGCGTGCCGCCGGTCGGGCTCCCCGCCTGACATCCCAACCCTGACGGGAACAGCGGCGCGCGTTTTCACAAGGCAGTCGGGAGACTGCCTTGTTTTTCGGATCGGTTCGGTCGAATCCGGTGCCTGGCGGGGAATCCGCTGACATCGGTGACAGCGTCCACCCCCACAAGGGTGCCGCAACGCCGACACTCTGAGTGCCGATGCACGGATGCCCGCGTCGCGGCGCATCTTCCAAACTACCCCGCAGTTTCCGCAAGACGCGCAACCGGGGTTCTCATGAAAAACAAGGCTTCCGCCATTTCCGTCGCCATCGCCTCATCGCTGATGCTGGCCGCGATTTCCTTCGCCGACACGTCGCCGACCGCCAACAAATGGCGCATCGAGCTCGACGGTCAGGCACTCAAGACGGGCGAGATCGTCTTTCGCCTGACGCCGCGCCAGGGCGAGCCCACCGACGTGACGGTGAACATCCGCAGCGGCCGCGCCGAGAACAACGTCGCGAAGGACGTGCGCGACGCATTCGCCGCGAAGCTCGGTCCTGATCGCTACAGCGTGGAAGTCGACGATGGCGAGGACATCCTGATCGAGAAGAAGGAAGGTCAGCCGGATTTCGCGCTCGAACTCGTCGAGTCCAGCGTGCAGAACGTCAGCGTCAAGATCGAAGGCGAATAAGTTCGCCTGACCGATTGCTGCGCCCCGGAATCCGCCTGGGCGCGTCTGGCCGGGAGTGCCGGCAACTGGCTAACGACAGATCTTCAAAAAAAATGCGGCGCCAGGTGGCGCCGCAATTGTGTTGCCCGAATGAAGAGAAGGGGGTCGGATCAAGAGATCCGACCCCGACTATCTACCAGGTGTACAGCCCCGCCCAGGGGAACTGACCCGCGCTCACCGAGAAGTAGTAATACCCGTCCGCGGCTTTCGTGACCGGCGTCTGCCCGCAAGTGCGCGCCGCTCCGCTCACCGTCAACGTGCGGCCATCGAAGTTGTAGCAGCCCCAACCGTTGATGGTGACGTTGGTGCGGTAGCAAACCGCGCCCGCGGTGTTGAAGTTGCCCGAGTTGCCGGAGAACGTGACCGGGTTGGCGCAGGTTTCGCCGGTGCCCCCCGATTGACCGGCCTGCGTCACCGCCAGCGTGCGCGTGATGCCGCCACCCGTCACCGACACCGTGCCCGTGCGCGCGGCGGTCGCCGTGTTCGCGGTGGCGCTCAGCGTGAGCGTCGCGTTGCCCGTGCCACTCGTCGGCGACGCGGTGAGCCACGACTGGTCGTCGGTGACGGTCCAGCTCACGTTCGACGTGATGCTGACCGTGCCCGACGACGCGGCCGCCGCAAGTGCAAGCGTCGATGCGGACACCGTGAGCGTGCTCGCCGTCGTGCCGGCCTGGGTCACGGCGATCGTGCGCGTGAGGCTGCCGCCGGTCACCGTGACCGTGCCGGTGCGGCTCGCTGCCGCGGTGTTGGCGGTCGCGCTGATCGTGACCGTCGCATTGTTGCTGCCGGAGGCCGGCGAGACGGTGAGCCAGGTCTGATTGTCCGTCACGGTCCAGCTCACGTTCGACGTGATCGTGAACGTCGACGACGAAGCCGCGGCCGCCAGTGACGCCGTCGTCACCGAAACCGTCAGGTTGTTAGCCGTGGGCGCTGCCTGCGTCACCGCGATCGTGCGCGTCAGGCTGCCGCCCGTGACCGTGACCGTTCCGGTGCGAGCCGCCGTGCCCGTGTTCGCCGTCGCGCTCACCGTGAAGCTGCCGTTGTTCGACCCGGACGTCGGCGAAACGGTGAGCCACGTCTGGTTGTCGGTGATCGTCCAGCTCACGTTCGCGGTCACGGTGACCGCGGACGACGACGCGCCCGACGCAAGTGAGACAGCCGACGAAGACAGCGTGAGGTTGTTGGTCGTGCCGGGGAATACCGTGGCAGGTACCGACGTCGCGGCGATGCCGTTCGCGCCGTTGACGACGATCTGGCCCCAGGCCGTGAGCGACGTGCTGAAGCTCGTCACCATGTCGAGGAACGCGCAGCAGTCGCCGTTGCCGGACCACGACCAGGCGATGTAGCCGTTACCGCGCGACTGCGCCTGCGCCATGATCGTCGCTTCGTCGACATCCTGGCCGTTGTGCTGCAGACCGAACTCGCCGATCACGAGCGGCAGGCCCATGTCGTCGAAGGCTTGCATGTAAGAGGTGATCGTGGCCGCCTGGGCATAGACCTCGTACATGTGCACGCTGAACACGAGGTTGCGCTGCGGATCCGAGTTCCAGATCTGCATCGCGTTCGTGCGCATCGTGTTGGACCAGTCCTGGCCCCAGTTCGCGGCGTCGATCATCAGCGTGTGCGTGATGCCGGCACTACGGAGCGCCTGAATGGCAGCAATGGTGTCCGCGACGTAGTTGCCCGAGGTGTTGTTGCCGAAGGGCTCGTTCGCGATGTTGATGATCGCGAAATCTTCCTGGCCGTTGATCGCGGCGCGGATGTCGGCGCTCGTCCAGTACGCGGTGGCGTTCGAGATGGGCACCGAACCGGCGCCTTCGCTCCAGCCGGTCGAATCGTGAACCTCGAGGACCGAGATCATCTTGTTGGCTTTCGCCCATTCGATGACCTGCGTGACCTGCGCGCCCGGGATACGCGCCCACTGCCCGCCGGTAGATAGGACGTAGCGGATCGTGTTCGACTTCGTGGCCGCGATGTTGGCGATGTCCTGCTGGACGGCCGCCGTTCCGCGCGATTGATACCAGGTGTAGGGATAGGCGGTGCCGCGCATGACGAACGGCACGCCGTTGTCATCGAGGAGTTGCCCGTTCTGGATGAAGAATCCTGCCTGGCTGATCGCCGGCAGCAGTGCGAGTGCAATGAGAATGAAGGCGCGCGAAAGCGCCCGATGAAGGTTGCTCATGAATTTCCCCCTGAAAGTCCTTGGGTCCGCGGCGTGTCCGTACGCAAATGAGCCGCGGCGGGATGATAAACGCGACCCCCGGGATTAATGCAAGCTGAAATAGGTATTGTCCCGCGACAGTCTTGATGTCCGGGTTTTTGTCCGACGATCTGGTTGCGCTAACAAGCGGTTGGCTATCTTCCCCGCATTGAAGACCTCAATAAAAAAGTCTACGAATGCACGCTCGCGGTCGAGGCGCGCATGATCCGGGAAACTTACGAAGCGGGCGAGCGATCGGCCGCCGATTTCGATCGCGACGGCGATGGCACTTTCGAGCAGCGCGTGGAGTCCGACCGCTTCGACATGCCGAAGTGAAGGGCTTTTCCTAGGCCATCGCCCCACGCCGCCCGCTGCGGCTTTCCGCGACTATCTACTGACGCCGCCTTGGAATACTCTCGCCGCAAAGAACGACGAGGGGACGATCACGACCACCGTCCGCATCCTGGGTTCGCGCGCCCGCGAGCAGGTTCCAGGGACGAGCATCACGCTGCTCGCGCCGGGATTTCTCGGCTCGCTGACTCAGGTATCCGCCGTCGACGCGGTTCCGTCCGGGACGCCCGATCTGCCCTTCGCCGAGGTCGCGCAGGGCGCCAATGTGATGCTCGCCGCGCATCTCTCGATGAATCTCGAAGCGCGGCCACCCGATGACGTGACCGGATTGCGCTCGCGCAGCGCGGTCGCGGCGTACCCGCGCCTGATCGTCCCGCGACGCAATGGCGTTGCCTACGCATTGCTGCAGACCGACTCCGCCGGAATCTCCCGTTTCGTCATGCCCATGGCCACATCGACTGCGCGCGACGACGACGAGGCTGTGTTCCCGCTGGCCATTCCGCGCGAAGGCGCAACGCGTCGCACGCTGCGCGTCTACATGTGGGCCGCGCAGCCCGTGCAGGGACCCGGAGCGTTCGCGGTCGCCGCGCGCTGGGAGCGGGTGCGTCGCCCGAACCAGCTCGCGCAACTGGACTCGGCCGGATTCTGGCAACGCATGGACGCCGACTTCTGCGCGCGCGGACCGTGCCTGCTGCTCCTGCACGACACTTTCGGCACGCCGCAATCCTCGTTTTCCGAGTGGCTCTCGCACGAATCGTTCGGCGCGCTTCTCGCGCGCTACGCGGGCCGTTGCCTCGCGTTCGCGCACCCGACGCTCGCGACCGGTATCGGCGAGAACGCCGAGTGGATCGCCGCGAATCTGCCACCCAAAATTCCAGCGCTAGACATCGTCGCGCACGGCCGCGGCGGTCTGCTGGCGCGTACGCTCGCCGCCGACTCTCGCGTGCCCGTGCGTCGCGGCGTTCTCGTCGGTACGCCTAACTATGGAACGCCGCTCGCGCGGCCTGCCAACCTCGCGCGCCTGCTCGACGGCAATGTCGCGCGTCTCGCGCTGCTGCCCAGCGCCAGCGCCTGCGCGACGCTCGAGGGATTGCTGGGACTCTCGCGATTCGTCGCGTTGGGCCTGAACTCGCGACTTCCGGGCCTCGAAGCCCAGGAGCCCGGCAGCGAGGCGCTGCCGGCGCTCGACGCGGTCGACTCGCCGCCACGCTGGTTTTCGATCGGCGCGAACTGCGAGTCCCCGGAAGAGCGCCACTCCGATCCGCTCTTTGGCGACACGCCTCACGATCTGGTGGTGCCGAGCGATGGCTGCCACCTGGCGACGGCAACTCCCGAAGATTCCCTGCGGATCGCCGGCACACAGATCCATCACTTCAACTACTTCTCGAGCAGCGCCGTGCGCGAACGGCTGTTGGGTTGGCTGTAGGATTCCGCTGAAGCCCGAATGCGATGGGCGGCGATGTTCCGTCCGTCGGCGACGGCCTACATTCCCGCCGACCAATTCAAATCATAGGGATTCATCATGAGCTCGACCAAGATCATCGCCATCGTTCTCATCGTCGCCGGAGTGCTCGGCCTCGCGTACGGCAAATTCTCGTACACCAAGGAAACTCACGACGCGAAGATCGGCCCGATCGAGCTCTCGGTGAAGGACAAGGAAACCGTGAACATTCCGATGTGGGCCGGCGTGGGCGCCATCGTCATCGGAGCCGGGCTGCTGCTCGCTGGCGGCAAGCGCGCCTGACAGTTGCGCGATTGGGGGCGGTCCCGCCAGGCGCTCCTTGATGGGACCGCCGTGTGGCGCGGGGCCGCCTCCTAGTTAGGCCTCGGTACGACGAAACCGGAATTGCGTCACAGATTGCCCCGGCACTTCCCGCGGCGCACACCAGACTTAATCGGGTAAAACCGGCGCTCTCGTACCGCCGGTCCCTTGCCTTCGGCCGTCCGTCGGAACCCGGCTGCGTTTTGGGAAAGCATCCCGGACAGTAGCTCCCGCAAGTCATTGAGGGAGCAAAGCGTCCAATGTCACTGGTAACGCAATTTCGCCGCCGAAGCGCGGGTTTCACGATCATCGAACTGATGTTCACGGTTTTCATCGCCGCGGTTCTGCTCGCGATCGCGGTCCCGTCATTCCGCGGAATGATGGCCTCGAATCGCCTCGTCACCCAGACGAACGACCTCATCGGCGCGATGAACTACGCGCGCTCCGAAGCCATCACCCGCAACCGTACGGCCGTCTTCTGCCGCGCCGACAGCGACACCGACACCGACTGCTCGGCCGCCGCAGGCAACTGGGGCTTCTGGATCATCCGCAACACCGCCGGCGAAGTTTCGCGTCGCGGCACGCTCCCCGACTACGGCGGCGCGATGCGCGTGACGTCCACTATTGGGCTCGATCGCATCGCATTCGGCGCGGACGGGCTTGCCCGCACGAGCCTGGGCGCCCTTCTCACCAACCAGCAGATCGACGTGTGTAGCACTTACAACTCCGGCCAGAACAAGCGCGGCATCGTCGTGGGATCCAGCAGTCGCGTCACCGTCAACAAGTCCTCGACGGCGGGGGTGTGCTGATGCAATCCGCGCGAATCCTCAACCAGCGCGGCGTCGGCCTCGTCGAAGTGCTGATCGCCGTGCTCGTCCTGTCGATCGGCCTGCTCGGCCTCGCCGGACTGCAACTCCGAACGTTGCGCAACAACCAGAGCGCGCTCGAGCGCGGCGTGGCTGTCGTCGAGACGCACGCGATCGCCGATGCGATGCGCGCCGATCGCGCCAACGCGATCCTCAACCGCTTCAACATCACGCTGGCCGCGGCGTATCCGACGGGCGCGTTGTTTCGCGAAGTCGCGGTCCGCCGCTGGCGCCAGAACATCGCGGCGTCGCTGGGCGCCGATGCCACCGGGTCGATTTTCTGCAACGGCACGGATTGTTTGATCGTCGTTCAGTGGAATGACACGCGCGCCACCGCAGGCATCGCGACTCAGCAGGTCTCGACACAGGTGCAGTTATGAACCGCCGCAAGAGTCAGGGCTTCACGCTCGTCGAACTCATGGTGTCGATGGTGCTCGGCCTCGTCGTCGTGGGCGGCGTCATCAGCGTGCTCGTCGCGAACCGCAACAGCTATCGCACGAATGAAGGCCTTTCGCAGGTGCAGGAGAGCGCGCGCACGACCTTCGAGCTGCTCGCGCGCGATTTGCGCCAGACCGGCAGCACGGGTTGTGACAACGCACGCCGCATGGCGAACGTGCTCAACGCCACTCCGGCGTGGTGGCGCAACTGGGTGAGCGTGCAGGGTTTCGACGGCGTCGATGCCGCGGTCACGAGCGGCACGGCGACCAACACCCGCGTTGCGGGCACCGACACTCTCCACCTGCACAGTATCGAAGGCGGCGGCTTCCCCGTCGATGTGCATGCGATCGCGGGGTCCACGATTACGTTGAGTGTCGTGGCGGGGCAGGCCATCTCCCCCGGCGACATCATGATGATCTGCGACTTCGATCATGCGGCGATCTTCCAGGCCAGTGGCTGGGATGGCGCATCGGTGATCACGGTCGCGACGGGCGGCACTCCTGGCAATTGCTCGACCGGTCTCGGCTTTCCCACCGATTGCACGACCCCCAACAACTATCCCTTCCCGCGCAACGCGTGGGTGGGCAAGCTGCAGGCAGTCACCTGGTACATCGGCAACAACGGTCGCGTCGACGATGGCGGACGTTCGTTGTACCGCGTGCGCCTGGATACGGGCGGCGCATTGGTCACCGAAGAAGTCGTCTCCGGTGTGAGCGACATGCAGATCGAATACGGCCGTAACGGCTCCGACATCGTGGCCGACGCCACCGCCATCACCGCCGCCGGCGAGTGGCCGCTGGTGAACTCGGTGTTCGTCACCATCACCGTGAACAGCACCGACCAGCGCGTCTCGACCAACAACGCCGTGGCCACCGGGCGGCTGCAGCGCACGTTCACGTATCTCGTCGCCTTGAGGAATCGCGTGCCATGAGACTCCAGAAAAAACAACGCGGCGTCGCTCTCGTCGTTGCGCTGATCCTGCTCGTCGTCGCGACGCTGATCGGACTTGCCTCGAGCCGCGGCACCGTTCTGCAAGAACGCATGAGCTCGAACAGCGTCGACCGCTCGATGGCTTTTCAGAGAAGCGAGTCCGCGTTGCGCGCGGCGGAAGGCGCGATCACCGCCGACTGGCGCATCGCGAACCTGGGCGGCCCCGATTGTTCGGTCGCCGTGTGTGCGGTCGTCCCGCTCACGGCTTTCATCGCGACGGGCGTCAACTGGACCAACGTCGGTGCCGCGTACGACGTGAATGACGCCAGGACTCCGGGTGTTCCGCAATACCACATCGCATTCATGGGCACAGGCCGCGCGGACAACAACATGGGCACGCGCGAGAACGCCGAATCCACCAACTACGGTGCGGGCGCCGCGCCGGACAACGTTGCTTTCTACCGCGTCACCGCACGCAGCAGCGATCCGACGCTGCTCGACGGCCGCTCTATCGTCGTGCTGCAGACCACGGTCCGCCGGCCCTTCTGACGCAAAGAATTTCGCGAGGAAAATTTTATGAACGTTTCAAACCTCAATTCGAAGCTCATCGGCATTGCCACCGCGCTGCTGCTGGCGGCGGGCGCCGCGCAAGCGCAGGTCGCGCAGTCCCCGCTCTCCGCGGGCGGTAACGTGCCCGGCAACCTGTTGCTCGTGCCATCGGTGGAATATCCGACCATCCTGAGCATCGCGAACATCGAGGCCGAGTACTCGCCGGCGTCGACCTACACGGGGTACTTCGATTCGTTCAAGTGCTACCGCTACATTCAGGACACCACGGACGACAACCAGAGTTATTTCAACCCGGTCTCGACCAACACGACGAAGACCTGCAACGGCGCGGGTCTCGAGTGGAGCGGCAACTTTCTGAACTGGGCGGGAACCCAGACGATCGATCCGTTCCGCAAAGCGCTCACGGGCGGCCTGCGTACCACCGACACCAGTGGCACGACGATTCTCGAGAAGGCGCGCTATCACAACGCCAACGAGTCATTGTTCCCGCTGCGCCGCGTGCCGACCTCCGGTAACAGCGCGGTGGTAGTCCAGGGTGCGATGGGCACCGGCGTCTGGGAGCGCGCGCGAGTTCGTATCGCGCGCCTCGGCAACCGCATGTTCTTCGGCGCGAGCGGCACCGCGGCCGGCGTGATGAACGTGATGAACCCCGAGCCGGCGGCGATTCCTTACGACAACCGCGTGCTCAATGCCGCCAACGAAGACCTCGTGTTCTCCGTGCGCGTGCGCGTCAAGGTTTGCGACCCGGCTTTTCTCGAGAACAACTGCGTTCGCTACTCGGGCGGCTACAAACCGGAAGGCTTGCTGCAGAAGTACGCCAATCGCATGCGCTACAGCGCGTTCAGCTACCTCAACGATTCCTCCGCGACGCGTGATGGCGGCGTGCTGCGCGCCCGCCAGAAATTCATCGGCCCGCAGCTCCTCAATCCGATGACCGGCGCCTGGGAGACCAACACCGCTGCCGAATGGGATTCGGGCACGGGCATCATTTTCGCGAACCCGGATGCGACCGACGCCAGCAACACGAACGGCGTCGTGGCCGGCGGCACCGGCACGGCCGCACCGACTCTTGCGGCCAGCGGCGTCATCAACTACATGAACAAGTTCGGTCAGATGACCACGCGCGCGCACAAGTCTTTCGACCCGGTCAGCGAGCTCTACTACACCTCCATCCGATATCTGCGTGGCATGACGGATGTCGCCGCGTACAGCTCGCTGGCGGCGGTTGTCACGTCGCAGGATCGGTATGAGCTCGCGGATGGATTTCCGATCATCACGAATTGGGACGATCCGATTCAATACTACTGTCAGAACAACTCGATCCTCGGCATCGGCGACGTCTATACGCACAAGGACAAGAACTTGCGCGGATACACGGGCACGGCGAGCAACGAGCCGGGCGCGATGCCGGCCGAAGTCACGGCGGACACCGTCGACGTGCAGGAGTGGAGCGATCGCGTCGCGGCGCTCGAGGCGCTCTCGCCGGCTCCGACTTTCCCGACGACGATGCCCGTGAACGGCTTCTCGGGCCGCGAGAACTCGGCGTTCATGGCCGGCCTCGCGTACTACGCGCACACGCAGGATTTGCGTACCTCCGGCGCCAACTCGACGGACTTCCAGACTGTCTCCACCTACTGGGTGGACGTGCGCGAAACGCAGAATCTCGAGCCGCGCCGCGCCAACATGTACTGGCTCGCGACGAAGTACGGCGGCTTCGAACCGCCGGACGTGGACAACAACGGCAAGTTCACGAACGCGGACTACGACCCGACCACGCGCACGACCGCGTTGCCGAACGCCTGGTGGGCGTCGACGGATCCGGCCGACCAGGTCATGACCAACGGCAAGCAGGGCTTCACCGATGAGACCCTGACGTTCGCGTCCAACTACTACACGGCGAACCAGGCCGACAAGATGGTGCAGAGTCTCACGCGCGTGTTCGCGAAGATCGCGAACAAGGGTGCGGGCTCCGGCAGCGCCCTCGCCGCCAACTCGACGCGCCTCGACACCGAGACGCTCGTCTTCCAGGCGCAGTTCCTGAACGGCATCTGGATGGGCCAGCTCAATGCGTTCGACGTCAACCCGATGACAGGCGCCGTCGACACGATCCCGCAGTGGCGCGCATCGACGGCCATGCCGATTCCCGCCGCGCGCAACATCTTCATGCATTCGCCCGGTGCCACCCCCGCGCACCGCGCTTTCTCGGGTGCGAACATCACGGCCACCCAGCTTCCTTACTGGACGTTCTCGGGCATCGGCTCGGCGACATCGCAGGATCTCGTGGACTACTTCCGCGGCGTGCAGACGCTCGAAGAGAGCAGCGCCGGCAACGGCACGCTCCGTACCCGCGTGCCGCCCGCGAACTTCAGCGCGGCGCTCGGCGACATCGTGAACTCCACGCCCATCTTCGTCGGCAAGCCGAATCAGGACCTCTATTCGGGCGCCGCGTTCTCGGGCGGCTCTGCGTATGCCGCATGGGCGACCGCCTCGGCGCGCGTGAATCGCACGCCGGTCGTCTGGGTGGGTAGCAACGACGGCATGCTGCATGCCTTCAATGCCACCACCAGCTCCCCGCCGGCCGCTCCGGACCCGAACAGCGGTCGCGAGATCTATGCGTTCGTTCCGAACGCCGCGATCGTGAACGGTCTCGCGCAGTACGCGAATCCGGACTACGTGCACAAGTACTTCGTCGACGGCGACATGGCGATTGCCGACGCGTACGACGGCACCAACTGGCGCACGATTCTCGTCGGGACGATGGGACGCGGCGGTCCGGGCATCTTCGCGCTCGACATCACCGTTCCCGAGACGCCCACCTTCCTGTGGGAGAAGAGCACCGACATCGCGGCGCTCGGCAAGAATATCGGACGTCCCGTCATCGCGCAGGTCGCCAATGGCGACTGGCGCGTGATCCTAGGAAACGGATTCGATCGCGGCGCGAGCCCGCAGCTCGTCATGATCAACCTGTTCTCGGGCACCGTGACGACGGTCGACACGGGTGGATCGACGTCCAACAACGGCCTGTCGGCAGTGCTTGCACGCGATACGAACGCGGATGGTTTCGCGGACACCGCGTACGCCGGCGATATGCGCGGCAACCTCTGGAAGTTCAGCAGCATCGGCACGACCCCGTCCGTCGTGCGTGTTTTCCAGGCCCTCGATTCCGCCAGCGCCAGCCAGGCGATCAGCGCCGCGCCGCTCGTCGGCCGCGACAGCTCGACGGGCACGGTGTGGATCTTCTTCGGCACCGGCCGATATTTGACGACGACCGACGTCGACACGACGCAGACACAGACCTGGTACGGCATCAAGGACAACGGCGTGACGACCGCGACGCGCGCAACGCTCGTGCAGCGGACGATCACAGCGATGGCCAACATTGGTGAATTTTCGACGCGTTCGGTCTCGGAAGGCACGACGGCGGAAATCGCGGGTGTGCAGGGCTGGTACATGGACCTGCCGGTTAGCGGCGAGCGAATCGTCGTGCCGAACCGGTTCCTCGGCGAGGCGCTCATCGCGACCACGCGCATTCCCGACGCGGTCAACGCGTGTCGACCGACGGGACGCGGCTTCGTGATGGCGATCAGTCCCTTCACGGGCGGACGGCTGCCGCAGACCTTCTTCGATGCGAATCGCGACGGAGTGATCGATGCGGCCGACATGATCGGCGGCAACAACCCGTCGGGCCTCGGCCTCGATTCGGGTCTCAACGAAACGATCTCGATCGGCGCCGTCCTCGAAATCAACACCGACGAGGGCGTGACGAAGAACATTCTGACGCAGGGCACTTCCGCCAATGCGGCGCGCATGAGCTGGCGCGAAGTGGTCAATTAATACGGAGCCAACATGAAATCTTCCTCACGAAATGCGGGCTTCACGCTGATCGAACTGATGATCGTCGTCCTGATCGTCTCGATCCTCGCGGCGATAGCGATTCCCTCGTACCAGCGGTACGTCATGCGCAGTTACCGCGCCGCGGCGCGGGCCTGCACGATGGAGTACTCGCAGTTCATGGAACGCTTCTACACGACGAACCTGACCTACGTCGGCGGTGCGCCCGCAACGGCGCTGGGTTGCGCTTCGGAAAGTGCCCTCGACCTGCGATATACGATGACCGTCGGCGGGATCGCGGCGCGCACTTATACGATCTCCGCAACTCCGATCGGAGTGCAGGCGACGCGCGATGCGCAGTGCGGCGTGCTTACCCTCGACCAGGCAGGCGCGCGCGGTGAGGGTGGAACCGGGACCCTCAGCGACTGCTGGTAAATAGTGGTAATGGGGTCAGGCCCCGAAACGGTGCCTGACCCCATCAATTCTTGAGCTTGTACCCGGTGCGGAACATCCAGTGGATCACACCGATGCACAATGCCATGAACCCCAGCGTCATCCCGAAGCTCAGCAACACGTTGACGTCGGACACGCCGTAGAAGCTCCAGCGGAAGCCGCTCACTAGATAGACCACCGGATTGAACAGCGTGATCTTCTGCCACAGCGGCGGCAGCATCGCGATTGAATAGAAGCTGCCTCCCAGGAACGTGAGCGGCGTGACGACCATCATCGGGACGATCTGGATCTTCTCCCAACTGTCGGCCCAGACACCGATCAGGAACCCGAGCAGCGAGAACGTGACAGACGTCAGCACGAGAAAGCTGAGCATCCAGAAGGGATGCGCGATCTCGAAAGGCACGAACAGGCGTGCGGTGATCGCGATGACGGCACCCAGGATCACCGACTTCGTCGCGGCGGCGCCCGTGTACCCCAGCAGCGTTTCGGTGAGTCCCACGGGCGCGGACAGCAGCTCGTAGATAGTCCCGGCGAACTTCGGCATGTAGATGCCGAACGAACCGTTCGACACACTCTCCATCAACACCGTGAGCATGATGAGGCCGGGCACGATGTATGCGCCGTAGCTCACGCCGCCGATCTCCGGCATGCGCGAGCCGATCGCCGAACCGAACACGACGAAGTACAGCGACGTGGTCATCACCGGCGTCGCGATGCTCTGGAAGAGCGTGCGCCACGTGCGCGACATCTCGTACTTGTATATCGCCTTCACCGCATGGACGTTCATCGGCGCGACCTCACGAGATTCACGAAGATCTCCTCGAGCGAACTCTCGGCGGTGTGCAGATCCTTGTATTCGACCCCAAGCTCGCCCAGGCGGCGCAGCAACCCCGCGATGCCGGTTTCCGCTGCTTGCGTGTCGAAGCTGTAGACGAGTTCGTTGCCGTCCTTCGCGAGCTCGAGCGACAGGCCCGCCAGCGTCTCGGGGATCGCTGCCAGCGGCTGAGACAGCGTGAGCGTGAGCTGCTTCTTGCCGAGCTTGCGCATGAGCGCGGCCTTCTCTTCGACGACGATGAGCTCACCCTTGCTGATGACGCCGATCCGATCGGCCATCTCCTCGGCTTCTTCGATGTAGTGAGTCGTCAAGATGATGGTGACGCCGTTGTCGCGCAGCGCACGCACCATCCGCCACATGTCCCGGCGCAGTTCGACGTCGACGCCCGCGGAGGGCTCATCGAGGAACAGGATCGTCGGCTCGTGCGACAGCGCCTTCGCGATCATCACGCGCCGCTTCATGCCGCCGGAGAGCGTCATGATCTTCGAATCCTTCTTGTCCCAGAGCGAGAGATCCTCGAGCACCTTCGCGAGCACGGCGTCGTTGCGCGGCCTGCCGAACAGGCCGCGCGAGAACGCGAGCGTGTTCCAGACCGTCTCGAACATGTCCGTCGTCAGTTCCTGCGGCACGAGCCCGATCTTCATGCGCGCCGCGCGGAACTCGCGCACATGGTCGTGACCATCCGCGACCACGGTTCCCCGCGACGCGGTGACGATGCCGCAGATGATGTTGATCAGGGTGGTCTTGCCGGCGCCGTTCGGCCCGAGCAACGCGAAGATCTCGCCGCGGCGTATCTCGAGATCGACATTCTTGAGGGCGGAAAATCCGCTGGCGTAGGTCTTGGAAAGACCCGAGACGGTGAGGACGGACATGGACGGCAAGGCTAACGGTCCGAGGCCCATGTCTCAATGACCCCTTGGAGAGAGTTTCTGTCTCCGTGGATAGGTTTGCTACCGAGCTTCAGACTCACAACGCGCACATCGTCGCGGCCACGCGCGCCGATCGGCGTGGCCGTTCTCTACGATCCCGCGTGATCGTCGCCGTGTCGCCGGGCTGCATGGTGAGCGGAGACATCGTCAAGTTGACTGCCGACGGGGCGGGTTGCCAACGTCGAGTTGCGCGGGTGGGCGTGCGCGTTGCGCCGCGTCATGGTAGATAGAAACCATGACGCAACGACCGCATATCCGCACTCTGGTGTTCGCATGCCTGGGCTGTGCGCTCGCGACCGGCGCGGCGCGCGCCGCGTGCGAGCCCCGCGTGGAGCCTCTGGAGTCGCCGGAAGCCGGCAAGGTGGCCCTGGCCGGGAAGGTCGCCGAGCTCCGGTCCCTGAAGTTCGATCCGCCCGTGACCGCGAAAGTCGACGCGGGCACGGTGTTCACGCTCGACTTCGAATACCGCGTCGCGGATTTCGTCCCCGAGACCTTCTACATCGAGCTGCTGGTCGCCACCGGCCATGGCAGCAGCATGCCTGGCAGCGAATTCGGTGAGTCGCTCAAAGGTCTGGAGGTGGAGGTGCCCGCGGCTCGCGTGCGCATGTGCCTGCCGCTGGCCGAGCTGTTCGAAGCAACCCGCGTGGAATGGCCGCTGCGGATCTCCCTCATCGTCCTGAAACGCGACGAAGGTTCGCGCCGCTTTTCCCAGGCGGCGCTGCAGGGACCGTTCAAGCTCGTCGCCGACACCCCGCAGTCGGCGCTCGACCGTCTTGCGAAGACGCCGCCCGAGATCGGCGATGCGCTGGTGGCCGCCCACAAGTACTTCCACCAGCGAGCCTTGCGCTACAAGGCCTGCCTGCAGCGCTTTCC
This sequence comes from Pseudomonadota bacterium, assembly GCA_043747835.1. GTDB lineage: Bacteria > Pseudomonadota > Gammaproteobacteria > Steroidobacterales > Steroidobacteraceae > CADEED01. Next base: position 19,618 of record JAYTOK010000009.1, read on the forward strand.
GACGTTGCGAACCCAGCTGACGCCGACGTATCGCGCCTGGGAAGTACGCCACCGCAAGGACATCGACCTCGTTTCGGAAATGTGGTTCGAAGCCCAGAGCGCACGCAACGAAGGCCGCGGCGACATTGCCACGGTGGCAATGGACCATGTAGCCGAAGCGGAACTCGAGGCGCTCATGACTTTGAGCGACGGCATGCTTCGGGCGGAGTGCAAGGATCTGCTCGAGCGATCGCAGCCCGCTGACGATCTGACCCAAGACATGATCGGCGACTCCCTGGAGATACTGCGAGAGTGGCGGCAAAAGAAATGAAATCGATCGCGATCGCGATGCTGCTCGCGCTGTCATTCTCCCAGGCTCCCACATACGCCGCCGCGCTCGACGGAGCAATGCAAAAGCGCGTGCGGGCGGCGACGTTCGAAGTGGTGGTCCCGAAGGCGCCGGAAGACGCGGTGAAGTACGAGAGACCGCCGCCGTACGAGCTGCTTCCCTTTTCCGAGCGCACGGACAAGTTCTGGTCGGTCGGTACTGCGTTCGCCATCTCCGCGGACACCTTCGTGACCGCGGCGCACGTCTTGAACAGCGCGATCGGCGGTCAGGGCGGCCCGCCCATGCTGCGCGATGCGAAGGGCAAGACCTTCCCGATCGAGCGCGTGCTCAAATATTCCGCGCACCAGGACTTCGTCGTGTTCACCGCCGGTGTTCGCGCGCCGGCCACGCTGGCCACTCGCGCGGTGTCGCAGCTCGACGAGCCGGTGTTCGCGGTCGGCAATGCGCTGGGCGAGGGCGTCGTGATCCGCGACGGACTGCTGACTTCTCTGACGCCCGAGGACCAGGATGGCCGCTGGAAGTGGCTGCGATATTCGGCCGCTACATCACCGGGCAACAGCGGTGGGCCGTTGCTGAATGCGGCGGGCGAGGTGGTCGGCCTGGTCATCGGCAAGTCCGCGGGCGAAAACCTCAACTACGCGTTGCCCATCGAGCATGTGCTCGATGCGCCGGAGATCGCGCGCGCCGAGCTGCGTTTCCCGATGCGCGTGCCGATGTTGCGCGATGGCATCGTCGCGAAACTCGACCTCTCGCTGCAACTGCCGTTGCCGCTCGACGTTCTCACGCAGCGGCTCATCGCCGAGAATCTGGCGCGGTACCGCGTCGAGCGCGACCGTCTGCTCAAGGAAGAAGCCGCGGAGCTGCCGCCGCTCGGCAAGTCGGACAAACTACTTGGATCGGTCGATTGGGCGGCTTGTCCGCTGTTGTTGTCGCAGTCGAAAGAACGCGTGTGGGAGCCGGATGGCAGCTCGCGCGAGAACTACGACGTCGCGAATGGCGGGAAGGTATGCGCGCGCCGCGCCGGCGGCATGGCGCTGTTCTCCATCGAGCACGGCAAGACCAGCGACCCGGCCTTCCATGCCAGCCGCCACGCCGCGATGGACCTGCTGCTTCAGGGCATCAAGCTGCCGCGCATGTTCGGAGAGGAAGCCGTTGCCATCGTGTCGCTCGGCGCTCCCGTGCGGGAGGCAGAGCATCGCGATCGCTACAAGCGGCGGTGGCATGTCTCGACGTTCGCCATGCCACACCTCGATCAGCACATCGTCACGTTGATGTTGCCCACGCCGAACGGCTACGCCGGCCTGATGGCGTTCGCGTCGCGTGGCACGCTGGACATGGTCACCGACCAGCTCGCATTCGCCAGCGACTACTTCTACGTCACCTACTACGGCACGTTGCCGCAGTGGCAGACGTTTCTCGCGGGACCCAGCCGGCCCGCCGCGCTCGACGGCGTAAAACTGACGCGAGATGCGACGGGTCTGCACTTCCGCTCGACCCGTGTCGAGTTCGACGTGCCGCCCGCGCTGCTGAAGCTCGACGACAAGGGCTCGGTGCAGTTGCGCATGTCCTACTCGCGGGCCGGCGACGCACTCGTCTGGGATGTCGGCGCCATTTTCGTGAGCGACGAGGCGAAGGACGAACGTTATCTGTCGATCACGCGGCAGCCGAAGCCCGCGAGCAACGCACCCAAGGAGCTGGCGGACCGTTGGGTCGACATGCTCGACGCGCGCGGTGAGTTCGGATCCAGTCGCGGTCACGACGCGGATTTCAAGGAGCTGTGGCGCGTCGGGGTCATCGGCGGGGGCTACCAGCCCGGCGCCACGCTGGATCGCAACGCGACGCTGCTGTATTCGGTCGTGACGCACGTGAAGGGAGCGAAGCTGCCGCGCGAGATCGACGACATGCAGGACCTGCTGCTCGAGAACCTGCGGGTGAAGGAACGCTGAGATGCGAGTGGCGCGGGCAGTGTTCGCGTTGCTCGCCGCCGCCGCCGCCGTGCTGCTGCCGCCCGCGGCGCATGCCGCCGATGCGGACATCGTCGCGGCCGCGCGCACGCAAATCGGGATCACCGTCTCCTACGACCCGGCCTATCGCAAGCTCGCGTTCCCAGGCGGCGACGTGCCGCCGGAACGCGGCGTATGCACTGACGTCATCGTGCGTGCCCTGCGCGTCGCGCGCGCCATCGATCTCCAGCAACGCGTGAACGAGGAACTGCGCGCGCACTGGAATGCGTACCCGCATCCGCGCGCGTGGAACCTGCGCCGGCCAGACCCGAACATCGATCACCGCCGCGTGCCGAACCTCATGAAATACTTCGAACGCGCCGGCGCCGCACGGCGCCACACGCAGCGCGCCGCTGACTATCTACCGGGCGACATCGTCGCGTGGAACCTGGGCGGCAACATCCTGCACATCGGCATCGTCACCGACCGTAGGTCGGCGAATGATGTGCCGCTCGTCGTCCATAACATCGGTTCGGGCGCGCAAGAAGAGGACATCCTCTTCCGATACACGGTGATAGGGCACTACCGCCTTCCGCCGGTCGCCCCGTAAGCGGATCACGCCTCCGAAGGCGATGTCGCCACGCGCTGACGTCACGCCGGGCGCGTTTCACGGTAATCTTGCCGCCCACCGATGACTGCCAAGCCCAAGCTCGCCAGAGCACCCGACAATCATGGCGAGGCCCTGAACTCCCCACGACAATTCTTCGGCGTCTTCCGCTACAGCGCCCGGGCGCTCGAGCTCCTGTGGACGACCAGCCGCAAGCTCGCATTCCTGCTCGGCTTCTGCACGATCCTGACCGGCGTTTTGCCGTCCGGTGTCGCCTGGGTCGGCGCGCGCATCGTCGACAGCGTCGTCGCCGCCACGAAGGCGCATGCCGCGGGCCAGAATGTCGACGTCATACAGACCTTGTGGTGGGTGCTCGCGGAAGCGCTGATCCTGGTCGTGATCACGGCGGGTCACCGTGGCATCACGATGTGTCAGTCGCTGCTCAAGGCGAAGCTCTCGCACCGCGTGAACGTGCTGATCCTCGAAAAGGCGCTCACGCTCGACCTCACGCACTTCGAAGACTCCGAGTTCTACGACAAGCTGACGCGCGCCCGGCGCGAAGCGTCGAGCCGCCCGTTGTCGCTCGTCATGCGGACCTCCGGCTTGTTCCAGAATGCGCTCGCCATCGCGAGCTTTTCGGTGCTGCTCGCGAGCTTCTCGCCGTGGGCGGTCATGATCCTCATCTTCGGCGGCCTGCCCGCGTTCTTCGCCGAGACGAAGTTCTCCGGCGATGCGTTCCGGCTGTTCAAGTGGCGCGCACCCGAGACGCGCATGCAGACCTACCTCGAGACCGCGCTCGCGCGCGAGGACCACGCGAAGGAGGTCAAGCTATTCGATCTCGGCAAACTGTTCCTGGGGCGCTATCGCGCGATTTACGAAGGGCTCTATCACAAGGACCGCAACCTCACGGTCCGTCGCGAGGGCTACGGCTTCGCGTTCACCACGATCAGCATCGCCGCGCTCTACAGCGCGTATGCCTGGTGCGCCGTGGAAGCGGTGCAGGGACTCATCACGCTCGGCGAGATGACGATGTACATCATGCTGTTCCGCCAGGGCCAGGCCGCCGTGACGGCGAGCCTGGGCGCGATCGGCGGTATGTATGAGGACAACCTCTATCTGTCGACGCTGTACGAATACCTCGAACAGGAAGTCGACCCGAGCACCGGGACCGCGGTCAGCGGCCCGGATCCGGAAGCCGGCGTGCAGTTCGAGGACGTGGAGTTCCGATATCCGGGCTCGACGCAGGTGGCGATCACGGGCGTCAACCTGCAGATCAAGCGTGGACAGAGTCTGGCGCTCGTCGGCGAGAACGGCTCCGGCAAGACCACGCTCATCAAACTACTGACACGCCTCTACAAGCCGACGCAGGGTCGCGTGCTGCTCGATGGCCGCGATCTGAACGAATGGGATCAGGAAGTGCTGCGCCGGCGAATCGGCGTCATCTTCCAGGATTTCGTGCGGTATCAGCTCATCGTCGGCGAGAACGTCGGCGCGGGCGACGTGCGCGCGTTCGAGGATCGCGACCGCTGGCGGGCCGCGGCGGAGCAGGGAAAGGCGGCGCCGTTCATCGACGAGATGCCGCTCAAGTACGACACGCAGCTCGGCAAGTGGTTCAAGGACGGCCGTGAGCTGTCGGGCGGGCAGTGGCAGAAGATCGCGTTGTCGCGCGCGTTCATGCGCAGCGACGCCGACATCCTCGTGCTCGACGAGCCGACCGCCGCGATGGATGCCGCGGCCGAGGCCGAGGTGTTCGAACATTTCCGCTCGCTGATGGGCAAGCGCATCGCGATCGTGATCTCGCATCGTTTCTCGACGGTGCGCATGTGCGATCAGATCGTGGTGCTCGACGAAGGGCACATCATCGAGCGCGGCAGCCACGAGACGCTGATGACAGAAGATGGCGTGTACGCGAAGCTGTTCACGCTGCAGGCGCGCGGCTACCGCTAAAGGGGGTAGCGAGAGCCGGAGTCGGCGTCCGCGGTGCGGCCGGTCCGCGTGGAAAGAACAGCGCCAGCAGTGTCGCGGCGAGCGCGATCGACGCGGACCCGACGTACAACCACGCATACGTTCCGAACCTGTCGAACACCCAGCCACCCGCGAGCGGTCCGATTGCCATCCCCAAGCTCGAGAGCATGGTCGCGGCGCCGAACACCGCGCCCATGATCTTCTGGCCGAAGTACTCGCGCGCAAGGACCGCATACAACGGCATCACCCCGCCATACGCGATGCCGAAGATCGCGGCGATCACGTAGAACTCGCCGAGCTCGCGCGCGGCTAGATAGGCGCTGATGGCGAGGGATTGCACGAAGAGGCCCGTGACGAGCACCCATTTCGCGCCGAATTTATCCGCCAGCAGGCCGAGCAGCAGACGGCCGCCGAGACCGCCCAGGCCTTCGACGCTGTAAATGCTGGTTGCGGCCATCGCGCCGATGCCGCACCACGTCGCATAGCTGATGATGTGGAAGATCGGGCCGGAGTGCGCCGCGCAGCACGCGAAAAATGTGAAACCCAGGATGAGGAAGTGTTTCGACGTGATCGCCTGGCTCACCGACATGTTAGCGGGTGCCACGACATCTCCGGCGCCGGCGGGCAGCGCTGGCGGCGGTCGTCGCACGAACAGGGCGGTGGGCAGCAGCAAAGCCCAGGCGCCGAGGCCGATGATGAGCATCGCAGAGCGCCAGTCGGTGCGGCCGAGCAGCCACGTCGCGAACGGCGCGACCGTCATCGGGGCGACGCCAACGCCGGCGGAAACCAGCGACACCGCGAGGCTGCGGCGGGTTTCGAACCAGCCCGTCACCGCCGCGATCATGGGCGCGAAGAAGGCGCTCACCGACAGTCCCATCAGAAATCCGAACGTGAGCTGAAACTGCAGCAGCGTTTTCGCGCGGCTCGCGAGAACGAGCGCAAGCCCAAGCAGCACGGCGCCGATGAGCGTGACGATACGTGGCCCGAAGCGATCGCTTACGCTGCCCCAGAAGAACGAGCCGAATGCGAGGACGAGGAAGTTGATGGTCATTGCCGCGGAGATGCCCGCTTGCGACCACTGCGTCGACAGCGCCATCGGATTCTTGAAGACCGCGAGCGAGAACAGCGCACCGATGGAGACGCAGCCCATGAGCGCGCCGATACCGACGATGACCCAGCGGTATGGAGATTCTTTCATAGTCGCGGAAATTGGGGTCAGGCCCTATTTTCGTCCACCGTCATCGAGCGGCCTATCTAGCGGTCGAAAATAGGGCCGGACCCCATAAAAAAACGGCGCCATCGCTGGCGCCGTTCAAATATTGCTTTGGACTGAACCGGGTTAGTACCGGCCGCCGCCGCCGCCGCCACCACCGTAGCCGCCGCGGGAGCCACCGCCACCGCCGCCACCACCGCCGCCGCCGCCGCCGCCACTACGGGCACGCTCTTGCGCTTCATTGACCTTCAACGGACGACCGCCAAAGTCCTTGCCATCGAGCGCCTGCATGGCGCGGGTGGCTTCGGCATTCGGCATTTCGACGAAACCGAATCCGCGCGGGCGGCCGGTTTCGCGATCGTTCACGAGCGACACTTTGTCGACCGTGCCGTGGGCAGCGAAAAGGGCGCGCACCTGGTCTTCGGTGGCGGAGAAAGGAAGATTTCCAACGTAAAGTTTCATCAGGAACAACTCACAAAAAAAGATACGGGTGACAGGCTCAAGCCCCTGCCGGGCTCGGTTCGCGAATTGCTTTGAGGGTTCGACCCCGCGAACGCGGTGTCGCATCAACGAAGAATCGGCAAGCCGGCCGCGAAATTACATGAAAGACCGTCGGCTTGCGACTTTTTCTCGTGGATTGGGCCGCGGTTCTACGGGCTCCCGACCCGCACCCTTGCGGGGCGCGGGCCGGGAACCACCGGTAGCCGGTTACCGGACCTGACCGCGGATTTCGCCTCCTGGCCACTTGGAGGTGTGCACGTTGGCGTACGCAACGCCCGCGCGCATGGCCGCCGCGATCTCGCCGAGCGCGCCTGGTTCGATGCCCTGGCCAGCCGCCGCCGGCGGCCCGGTCACCGGACCCGGTCCGATCACTTGAGCTGCCGTGATGACTCCGGTGATTTCCGCGGGAGGGGGCGGGCAGGCCAGCGTACCCGGAGGAGGGTTCGCGAGGTTGCTGCACAGGAAGTAGCTGATGCCGCCGTTCACGCTGTGTTGACCGAAGTGCACGTGGGCCTGGGTGACGTTGCCCTCGAGGGCGCCGTACCGCAGAACCCAGGTGATCGTTCCCGCGTCGAGATCGACGTCGGCCTTGAAGGTGCCACTGGCCACCGTCGAGATCGCCGGAACCTCTTGCAAGCCCACGAGCCCCGCGCGGACCGTGAACATCCGCTCTCCGGGGTCGTCACCCGCCATCGAACTACTTGCGCCGAGCATCGTGACGGCGATGCCCGCCATTGCTGAACTCACAATTCTTCTTTTCATCACAATCCCCTTTGACAATTTGGAACCCGATTGCGAGGGGGCGCCTATCATAGGCCCATGAATGCGACGAACCTGATTTATCCGATGGCCGCGATGGTGCTGCTCACTGCGGTCGTGCTCATCAAAATGTATCGGGCGCGGGTTGCCGCGGTGCGATCCGGGCAGATCGAGATCGAATACTTCCGCCTGCATCAGGGCGCCCGGGAACCCGAGTCTTCGCTCAAGTTCTCACGGCACTTCATCAACCTGTTCGAGGTTCCCACGCTTTTCTATGTGGCCTGCCTCGCAGCGATGGTCGCGGGCGTCGTCACGCCCGTCATGGTCGGGCTTGCCTGGGCTTATGTCATGGTGCGCATCGCGCATGCGTACATCCACCTCGGCGCGAACCGGCTGCGGCTGCGCCGCAATGCGTTTGCGATCGGGTGGTTAGTTCTCCTCGGCATGTGGGGTTACCTGACGGTCTCCGTGGCCCTGCGCGGGACGCTTTGACCTGCCGCTCTATTCGGGAACGCGCCTTACACGACTCGATCACGCGGCGCGAGTCCGGTGTTATGTCTCGCGCAGATCGGTGAAACGGAGTTCTCAGCTTCGGCAATAGCGCGGTTACATTCGCCGCCCGCGCGGCGCTCCGCCGAATAAGGTGGCGTACGTCGGTTTGCACGGATCATGGCTTCAGAGCCTCCCAGCGCCGAACAAAAACACCGCCAGGAAGGCGATAAGGGAGCATCGGTTGGGCGCCATCAGCAGCCGCTTCTGGCTGTGGATCACCTGTATTTGCCTCAGCGTCAGCGCCGCGGCACAGGTGCCTGCGCCCGCCATCGAATATGTCGAACCGGTGAGCCTCGACGTCTCGGGCGGGATTGCGCGGTTCGACGCCTTCGGCCGCCGCTTCGATCTCACGCTCGCCGACAACGACAGGGTCCTCAGCAAGCTTGGCGCCGTCCGCAAAGCGGAGCTCCGGTCGTACCAGCTCCTGCGCGGCGCGGTCGATGGCCGCGCAGGCTCGTGGGTGCGGCTCGTGCGATCCGCTGCTGGAATCGAAGGCGCGATCTGGGATGGCGAAGAGCTGTACGCGGTCACGCGTTACAGCCGCGTCGCGGCGGCACTCGACGCACCGATCGATGCCGCGCCCGACCAGATCGTGATGTACCGGCTGTCGGACGTGCGCGATGCGTTGCCGAAGAACTTCTGCGCGCTCGACGTGCCGGCGCCGCAAAAAACTTCGAACGGTCTCGATCATTACCAGGCACTCGTGTCCGAACTGCGCACCGGCGTGACGCCCGCGATCGCGCGGCAAATCGAGATCTCGCTGATCGGTGACCAGGAATTCCAGCAGGCGGAAGCCGCCGATCCGACGGCCGCGCTGCTCGCGCGCCTCAACATCGTCGAAGGCATTTTCAGCGAGCAGGTTGGCCTGCTCGTGCTCGCCACGGACCTGCGCCTCATGCCGGCGGACGCCGATCCGCTGACCAGCACCACCGGTGGCGTGTTGCTCGATCAGCTCGGCGCGTATCGCGAGGCCAACGCGGCGGTGCGCGCGCGCGGCCTCGCGCATCTCGTCACGGGCAAGGATCTCGACGGCAACACGGCGGGCATCGCTTACGTGGGCACTGTCTGCGACGCGAAGCTCGGCGTCTCGTTGAGCCAGCAATCCTTCGGCACCACGATCTCCGCGCTGATCATGGCGCACGAGCTCGGTCACAACTTTGGCGCCGCGCACGACGGCGAGCCCGGCACGCCCTGTTCCACCGTGAACGGCGGATACATCATGGCGCCGTCGGTGAGCGGCTTCGCCTCGTTCTCACCGTGCAGCGTCTCGTCGATGCAGCCGGTGATCCAGAACGCATCCTGCGTGAGCGCGGCCGAGTACGCCGACGCGACGTTCGACTCCACCACGCCGGTGGCGGGCGAGGCGGGCCTGCCGTTCAACGTCCCCTTCGTCGTGCGCTCCGCGGGCAACGTCGATGCGGAACAGGTCACGGTGACGATCACGCTGCCGGCGAGCAACGGGTACGCGATCGAAAGTTCCGCGAGCGGCCAGGGCAGTTGCGTCGTGTCGGGTTTCACGGCGACGTGTTCGCTCGGCACGCTCATCGCGGGCACGGCCGCGAACGTCAGCCTCACGGGCCGTGGCAACGCCGCCGCCAATCTCGCGGTCACCGCGCGCGTGTCTGCCGCGAACGATCACGTCAATTCCAACGACACCGCGTCCGTGACGGTCGCCGTGCGCTCCGGCATCGACGCCGCACTCGCGATGAGTGCGGGCGCGGCGCAGATTCCCGTCGGTGCGCAACTCGACGTGTACGCGGATGTCTCCAGCCGGCGCGCGCTCGCGGTGCGCGGCGCGGTGCTGTCGATCACGCTCAACCAGCCGGTGATGTCCGCCAGCATGGGCGGCGCGAACTGCACGGCGAACGCATTCTCCGTGAACTGCACGATCACGGAGATCCCCGCGGGCAACGCGAGAAGGTTGACGGTGCGTGTGAAAGCGACGACGGCGGGGCCGCTGTTCGCGAGCGGCAACGTCATCATCACTGGCGATGGTGACTACACGAACAACACCGCGAACGCGTCGGCCTGGGTGCAGGCCGCGCGCGACGTGGAAGTGACGGCGGGTCCGGCCACGGTCGACCTCGGCGTCGGCTCCGTCTACGAAATTCCGTATGTCATTCGCTCGCGCGGTTCGCAGCCAACGGGTGACGTGTCGCTCGTGTTGTCGTTGCCGTCGGACGCGCTCGTCGTCGATTCGATCGACGCCGGGGGCGCCGCCTGCGCGCGGGTCGATCCGATGGCGTGGCGGTGCGATCTGGGCGCGCTCGCGCCCGACGCGTCGCACGGCGTCCGGCTGCGCGTGCGCGGCACGCGCCCCGTGAACGCGGATGTGCACGCGACCGCGGAAGCCGCCGACGACGGCTACTCTCCCAACAACTACGCCGGCGTGCAATTGCGCATCGACCACCTCGTCGATCTCGCCATCACGATGGCCACCGGCGGTTCAGGTGTCGAAGATGCGCCGCTTTCCGGCCAGATCACCCTGCGTTCGATCGGCCGCCAGACCGCGCTGGGCGCGACCTTCGACATCGAACTGCACGCGGCGGGCACGCTGCAGTCCGCGAAGATCCACGCCGGGGCCGATTGCGCGCTGACATCGTCGACGCACGCGCGCTGCGCGCTGCCGTCGCTGGCGCGCAACGCGCTGCTGTTCATCGACTACACGGCCGTGTTCGCCGAACCGGGAAGCTACGACGTGAGATTCTCGGCTGTGGCGCCGAACGATACCGCGTCCGACAACGACGAGATGACGCGCGCGGTGCTCGTGCGGCCTCACAACGACATCGCGATCGCGGGCAACGTCGATCTACCCGCGTTCCTGGTCGGACAAACGCGCGAGAAGATTTTCACGCTGACCGCCGACCGGCGCGCCCTGACGACGGCGCGTTTCGTCGCGCCGCACTTCAGTCCGGGCCTGCGCGTCGACGCCATTCGACTGGGCGGCGGCTCCCACGCCGGCATCTGTCGTGTCGAGTCCGACGGCGGCGGCATCTGCGATTTCACCGACCTCCCGGCGTTCGCGAGCGAGACGGTCACCGTGACCTACCGGGCCGCGGAAGGCTCGTTCCGTTACGACGCGGTGGCGCGAGTGTCGACGCCGGATGACGTGAACGCGGCGAATGACGTCGCGCGTGGACGTGTCGAGGTGCAGGCACCGACGGACCTCGATCTGCGCGTCGGCGCGAGCGCCAGCAGCCTCAGCGCAACGACGTTCGATTTGCCGGCTATCACGATCGTGAACGGCGCCAGCAAGGCTTTCGCGTCGCGTCTCGACGTGACGCTGCCGCCGGACATTTCGCTGGTCGGTATCTCCGCCTCGAACTCGATCTGCACCGGAACGGACGTCATTCGCTGCGACTTCGGCGAACTCGACGCGAATTCCTCGAGCACTGTGACCGTCAGCGTGCGTGCCTCGCGCTCTGGATCGTTCTCGGTCGCCATGCGCGTTACCGCGTCGAACGACACCAATGCGGCGAACGATTCGCGCAGCGTGACGCTGCAGATCTCCGCGGCCGCGAGCGAGGCGGCCGTTTCGTCATCGGCCTCCAAGGCGAAGGGTGGCGGCGCGTTGGAGTGGGGTGGGCTCGGATTCCTTTCGCTGCTGGTCGCGCGCTCGCTGCGCCGCAAAACGGGGCAAGCCTCCGCTTGTTAGGTGACGGGGAATCTCCCCGTTTCACCAATCGAGTGCACGCGCGATATTCGCGCGAATCCTGATTCTCCGCTTCGCGCCAGTGCAACCGCGCTCACCGCAGCGCGGGTTTTTCGCGCCATGCCCCGCGATTGGCTTTGACGCCACTGCGCGAGCGCGCGATTTTTCCATCGCGATTCGCCAATCGCTTCTCTTTCCAACCGCCCGCATCGCCGGGAGTTTTCGAGGTTGTTAGGCGTGAGTCGCGCGCTTGCGTGACGACTCGCGCCGCGCACTTGGCCTGATAAATGCAACACGGCTCGCATACGTCCGGCGAGCGTGCGCCGGATGATGAAAAAAACTCATCTATCAGGGAGCTCTCGTCATGCACCATCGGTTATTGAAATCCGCGTTGCTCGTTCCGCTCGCTTGCGCGCCGTTGGCGCACGCGCAGGACAATGCGGCCGACGCGGACGCGGCTGCGGAAGAGTCGACGACCGAAACCGTGATCGTCACGGGCACTCGCGCCACCGGACTCGACACATTCACGAGCGCCTCGCCGGTGCAGGTGCTCTCCGCCACCGAGATCGAATCCGCGGGCCGTCCGGATCTCATGAACGCGTTGGCGAATACCGTTCCGTCGTTCACCGCGCAGGCCTTCGGCGGCGACATGGCGAACCAGACGCTGCAGGCGAAACTGCGCGGCCTCTCGCCCAACCACACGCTCGTGCTCGTGAATGGCAAGCGCCGTCACACGACCGCGAGCCTCGCGATCCTGGGCGGTCCCTATCAAGGCGGCGCGGGCGCGGATCTCAACTTCATTCCCGTCGACTCGATCGATCATGTCGAAGTGCTGACCGAAGGCGCCGCGGCGCAATACGGCACGGACGCGATCGCGGGCGTCATCAACATCATCCTCAAGAAGAATGCCGAAGGCGGTGGACTCAGCGTCTCGCAAGGCGGGCACTTCGCGGGTGACGGCGAGACGACCGCGATCAGCGGCAACATCGGCTTCGAAGCGACCAGCGGCTCGTACATCAACTTCGCTGGCGAGTATCGCGAGCACGAACACACGAATCGCGGTGACATCGATCCACGCGTGTTGAGACCCGCCAACATCGATCCCGCTGCCGGCGGCACATTCCCGAACACGAACATGCCGTTCGCGCCTGGCTATCCCTATCTGAACCAGATCTTTGGCGACGCGGCGTACAAGATCAAACTGATCTCCGTCAACGGCGGAATCCCGCTGTCCGACTCCACCGAGCTCTATGCGATCGGCACGTTGGGCGACAAGCAAGCCGCGTCGTTCGAGAACTACCGCCTGCCGTCGCGCGTCTCGTACCTCAACCCGATGACGGGCGTGCGCGAGTACTTCCGCCCCTTCGGCTTCAGTCCGCGCGAGGAGACGGAAGAGACGGACCACCAGGGAACTCTCGGCCTGAAGGGCGAGATCGGCACCTGGAACTACGACATCTCGTCGACCTACGGCAAGGACGAGATCGACATGTTCACGCGCGACTCCGCGAATGCGTCGCTGTTCGGGCTGACTGGACAGACGCCGACCAACTTCTACGACGGCACGTACACGGCCACGCAATGGACGTCGAACCTCGACGTGTCGAAGGAGATCGAGATCGGGATGGCGGGACCCATGAACCTCGCGTTCGGTGCCGAGTACCGCAAGGAAACGTGGAAAGCCGAACCGGGCGACGCGGCGTCGAGATTCCTGGAAGGCGGTCAGTCGTTCCCCGGTATCAGCCTGTCCGATTCGGGCGGTCACGATCGCGACGTCACCGCGGCCTACGTTGACGTCGTCATCGAACCGCTCGCGAAGCTGCGCCTCGACATCGCGGGCCGCTACGAGGACTACAGCGACTTCGGCAACACTACGGTGGGCAAGCTGTCCGCCCGCTACGAGATCACGGACACGTTCGCGCTGCGCGGCACGGCCAGCACGGGTTTCCGCGCGCCGACGCTCGCGGAGGCTTACTACTCCGCGACCAACGTGGGCCCGAGCACCGCGTTCGTGCAGATGCCGCCGAACGCGCCTGCCACGTCGATCCTCGGATTGGGCGCTGGCCTGCAGCCGGAGAAGTCGACCAACTTCTCGGCGGGCTTCGTGTTCCGTCCGGAGCGCAATCTCAACCTGTCCTTCGACGTCTACCAAGTGGAAGTGCGCAACCGCATCGCGGCCACGAGCACGTTCTTCGGCACGCTCGACGGCGTGTTGTTCTCGCAGGTCATCGTCGACGCGATCATCGCGAACGGCAACGTGCTCGATCCGGAAGTCACCGCGTCGGGCGACACGGGCATCAACCTGTTCACCAACGGCGTCACGACGCGCACCCGCGGCGCGGAGTTGATGTTCGACTACGCGCAGAACCTGCCCGCCCTCGACATCACCTGGAGCGTGGCGGCCAACTACAACAAGACCGAGGTGACCAAGGTGCGCGAGACACCCGCGGAGTTCGGCACCACGCAGGCGCTGTTCGACCAGGAGGCGCTCGCGGATCTCGAGCTCACGATGCCGCGCTTTCTCGTGAACCTGGGCGCGACGCTCGAATGGGAGCGCTTCACCGTCGGCATCCACGAACTGGTGTACGGATCGGCGTCGGACTACGACAACGACTTCGGCGACACGAACGGAACTCCGATGTTTTACAAGAACGAGATCGGCACCACGGCGATCACCAACCTCGACATCGCCTTCAAGGCCACGGAGAAGCTGACGCTCAAGGTCGGTGCGACGAACCTGTTCGACGAATACCCGGACAAGCGCAACGCGACGCATCGCGCGGTGCAGTTCGGCGCCAACGACAACTCGGCGGTCGCCAGCATGCCGTCGTACTCGCCGTTCGGCATCAACGGGGGGTATTTCTACGGCTCGCTGTCGTACACGTTCTGATGCTCACTCGTCGGGATTTCCTGCAACTGGCAGGTTCGTTGGGTGGTTCGACGGCGGCGTTTCGCGCGGCGATGGGTCTTGGGCTCCTCCCCATCGCCGCGCGCGCCGGCAAGCCGCAGGTCGCGATGCTGCGCAAACCCAGGAAGGTACTGATCCTGGGTGCGGGCATCTCGGGTCTCACGGCGGCGTACGAACTGTCGCGCAAGGGCTATCAGGTCCAGGTGCTCGAAGCGTCGTTCCGCGCGGGCGGTCGCAACCTGACGTTGCGGCACGGCTCGCGCATCGACGAGACGGGCTATCCGCAGGTCTGCCAGTTCGACGACGACCCGGATCTCTTCTTCAACGCGGGCCCGGCGCGCATTCCGGGGCATCACACGAATCTGCTCGAATACTGCAAGGAGCTCGAGGTCGAGCTGGCACCGTTCATCAACGACAACCGCAACGCGTGGGTGCAGGACGACGCGATGTTCGGCGGCAAGCCGATCCGCGCGCGCGAGTACCTGAACGATACGCGCGGCTTCGTCGCCGAGCTCATGGCGAAGTCGATGAAGCCCGATTCGTTCGCGGCGCCGATGACGAAGGAAGATTGGGAGCGGCTGCGCGAGTACCTCAAACAGTTCGGTGAGCTCGATCCGCAGTTCCGCTACATCGGCACGAGCCGATCGGGCCTCGCGAGCCACGACTACACGATGCCCGATCAATTGAAGAAACCGTTGAGTCCGAGCGAACTCATGAAGTCGCGCTTCATGCAGATCATGAGTTTCGGCGAGACGGACGATCAGGCGGCGATGATGATGGAGCCCATCGGCGGCATGGACCGCATCGTCGCGGGGTTCATGCGCAAGGTCGGCCATCTCGTGCAGCTCGAGTCGCAGGTGCAGAAGATCCTCGTGAAGGATCGAGGCGTCGAGGTCACGTATCGGCGCGACGGCGCGTACGTCACGGCGAACGCGGACTACGTCCTCAATTGCATCCCGATGCACTTGCTCGCCGGCATCGAACACAACCTGCCGAAGGCACAGGCCGCCGGCTTCACGGCGATTCCGCGCGGCAAGCTGTTCAAGATCGGCTTGCAGATGAAAGAGCGCTTCTGGGAGCGCGAGGGAATCTTCGGCGGCATCTCGTGGACGCTGCAGGACATCCAGCAGATCTGGTATCCCGCGCATGGCATCCACCGCAAGAAAGGCGTCGTGCTCGCGGCGTACACCTTCAGCCCGGATGCTGGGGAAAAGTTCGCCAGGCTCGCGCCGCCGGAGCGCATCGCGCTCGCCGTGGCGCAGGGCGAGAAGATTCATCCGGGTTACGGCGGGTACGTCGAAACCGGCGTGACCATCGCGTGGCATCAGATGAATCACATGCTGGGATGCGCGGCCCAATGGGACGAGACTTTGTACAAGCAATGGTTCAAGACGCTGCAGGCGCCCTCGGGCAATCATTTTCTCATCGGCGACCAGGTGAGCTATCACCCGGGATGGCAGGAAGGCGCGATCGCGTCGGCGCACTACGCGATCGGCGAGATCGACGCGCGCGAGCGGCTCGGCAATACGGTGGCCGCATGAGAGCGCGGTCCTTGTTGTTGGGAGTGCTCGCGGCCGTGGTGTTCGGCAGCGCGCAGGCGGGCAACGAGTTCGATTACTGCCTGCTGTGTCATGGGACGAACGGCAATGGCAATTACGGCATTCGTGCGCCGAAGGTGTCGGGAGTGGAGCCGTGGTATCTGAAGCGGCAGCTCGAGATCTTCGCGGCGGGCATTCGCGGCAAGTCCGCGGCCGATGCGCCGGGTCACGAGATGGCGCCCGTCGCGTTGCGCTTGCGCGAGGAAGGGCAGCTCGACGCCGCGGTCGCGTTTCTCGCGACGCTGGACTCGGCGCGGCCCGCGCCGACCGTGGCCGGAAACGTCGCGCACGGCCGCAAGTTGTATGAGACCTGCGCTGCCTGCCACGGTTTGCGGGGCGAGGGAAATGCGCAGTTGCAGGCGCCGGCGCTCGCCGCGCGTTCGGATTGGTATCTCGTCACGCAGTTGGTGAATTTTCGTGAGGGATCGCGCGGCGCCGACGAGCGCGATGCGCTCGGCGCGCAGATGCGCGCGATCGCGGCGATGCTGCCGGACGATGCGGCGATTGTCGACGTCGTCGCCTACATCAACAGTCTGAAATAAAGGGGACAGATCTATTTTCGGGGAAAATAGATCTGTCCCCTTTTCCACTCCAGGAGCTCACATGCCTCGCTCTTCCCGCCCGTTACTCGCTGGCGTTCTCCTCATCGCCAGCATCGCCACCGCACAGGCCGCCGACATCACGCGCCACTCCAATGGCACGACATTCCCGATCGCACGCGCGGTCGAGGTGCCGGCCGGCAAGACCATCTACTTCCACAGCGGCATGACGCCCGCGCCGCTCGACGCGAAAGCGAAGCCGGGTACCCCGGAATACTGGGGCGATACGAAGACGCAGACACTGTCTGTGTTCGGGCGCATCAAGGAGTCGCTCGACAAGCTGGGCCTGGGCTTCGGCGACGTGGTCGCGATGACGGTCTATCTCGTCGGCGATCCGGCGAAGGAAGGGAAGATGGACTTCGAAGGCATGATGGCTGCGTACTCGCAGTTCTTCGGCACGAAGGAGCAGCCCAATCTACCCGCGCGTTCGACCGTGCAGGTGGCGGGACTCGTGGCGCCGGGAATGATCGTCGAGATCGAGGTTCAGCTTGCGAAGTAAGATCGGGGATTGGCCCCAAACGATGAAAAAGTGCCGAGCCTGCCGCAGGCTCGGCACTTTTTCATCGTTTAGGGCCAAGCCCCTTCAGAGCGCGTCGGTGTTCGACACGAACGCGATGTGCGTTCCATCCGGTGACCACGACGGCACGTTGATCGTGCCCTGGCCTCCGTACACGTAGCCGATCACCTTCGGCGGCGCGCTGCCATCCGCGGGCATGATCCGCAGGTAGCAATGCTTGTAGTAAGGATGGTCCGTGGGTTGGATGTCGAGGCCGTACGAGATGATGACGATCCACTTGCCGTCCGGCGAGAAGTGCGGGAACCAGTCGTTGAATTGGTGATCGTTCGTCACACGTTCCTGGTTCTTCCCATCCGGCTTCATGCGCCAGACCTGCATCTGGCCTGAACGCACGGAGTTGAAGTAGATCCACTGACCGTCCGGGCTCAGCTCCGGACCGTCGTCGAGCCCCGGCGAGTTGGTGAGATTGATCTCTTTCCCGCTGCCGTCGGACGCGATCTTGAAGATGTCGTACTCGTTGTCCTTCTTGCCTTTTGGCACGCGGCCGCCCGTGTAGACGAGCCATTTGCCGTCCGGTGTCCAGCCGTGCATGTAGCTCGGCGTGTTCGGCGTGATCTGCTTCGGCGCGCCGCCCGTCGTCGGCAGCGTGTAGATAGTCGACTGGTTGTTGCCCTGGCTCTGGTCCGAGATCGCGAGCTGCGTGCCGTCGAACGACAGCACGTGGTCGTTGTTGTTGCGGATCGCAAAACCCGTGTCTATAGCTACCGGCGTGCGCGTCAGCAGATCGAACTTCCACAGCCGGCCGCGTGTCGCGGGATCGCCGCCACTCGCGTTGTAGATCAATGCGGAACCGTCGGGCAGCCAGTTCGGCGCCTCGAACGGCACGCGCGAGGTGTAGTAAACGTTGCGATGGCCGCTCGTGACGTTCATCACCTCGAGACGGCTGCCGATGTAGTCGCGATACGGCTGAAAGCCGGCCTTTACCGGTTTGATCACGCGCACGTGCCGGAAGACGACCTTCTCCTTCACCTCGGCGTTGTGCGACGAGAGGAACAGCCCGACATACGCCTCTTCGGGGACATCCGTCGTCTCCTTGTATTCGGCGACCTGGAACGGCTCGCCGAACTTTGCCGCGGAGAAGATGAACACGTTGCCGCGGCGCTCGAGCTGGATCACGTTCGAGCCTTTCGCGGCTGCGATCTCGATCTGCGCCGTGTCCGCGCCTTTGGCCGGGCGGTACTGCAGCGAAGTGAGTCCATCGCCATGCGCGACACCGTCGACATACGCCGAGTCGTCATCGACGAGCGACGCGCGCGCCATGATTCCCGCCTTGCGGTGCGGATCGACACCCGTACCCTGGAATTCGACCTGCGCCTGGATGATGAAGTCGCCCTTCATCTTGCGATACGCGAACTGGAACTCGTCGCGCTTGCCCCAGATGTTCACGCCACCGGCGCTGAGCGTGTACACCTGCGACGCGGCGTTCCAGGTGGAGTGGCCCGCGATTTTCGGCGAGCCGACATCGACGTGCGCTTCGAAGTCACCGAGTGGTCCGCCGTTGGGCGAAGCCTGTGCGAGCGCAGCGAGCGCCACCGCAATGAATACAAACAACCCCTTCTTCACGATTCCCCCTCGAGAGTGTGGATAGTCCGCGCGGGCGATTCTTCAGTGTACCGGCATGAAAGGGAAGCGAATTCGCGGCGCGGGCCCGGCGATCGTCAGCAGATCGTGTCCCGGGTGACGACGACCTTCGTCGAGTTCTCGGTGAACGCCAGCGCGGCGTCACGCCATTCGGCACGCGTGGTCGTGACGAGTTGCGGCTTCAGCCGCCCGCTGCGCACGAGCTCCAGGATGGCGGGAATCACCGGCCGCGCATTGCTCACGCCATTGCGGAGGGTGAGCCCTTGCGAATACATCCGCAGCATCGGGATTCCGGTCGTCTTGCGCGGGAAGATGCCCACCGACGTGCACACGCCGCCCGCGGCAGTCGCGCGCAGCGCGAAATCGAGACCCCGCACGTCGTTCGTTGCATCCACCACGATCGGGAATGTTTCGTTCGCCGCGTCGCGCCGCCGGTAACTGCCCTCGACGGCGATCGCGCCGATCGAGGCGGCAATGCGCAGCCGCTCCGCGTTTCGGTCTAGATAGACGACGCGTTCGGACTTGAGCGCAACGGCAATCGCCGCCGCATAGAGTCCGATGCTCTTCACCACGCCTCCGACGACGAGAACGCGCGCGCCCGGCTGCGCCGCGAGCCCGGGCGCCACCGTTCGCCAGCCATCCGCGAGGTTGTCGCTGGCGCTCGCCACCGCCGCGGCGTCCACGCCATCCGGCACGCGCACCAGCATCGAGTCGCCCCAGGGCACGCGCACGCAATCGCTGAGCGCGCCGCCCCAGCCGTCATTCTTTCCACCGACGCCGCCAAACATCGAGAACGCCGGCACGGTGCGGCAATGCGCGGTGAGGTCCGCGGCGCAACTCAGGCAGCTGCCGCAGGAGATCTGGAATGGCACGACGACACGATCGCCGCGCCGGAATCCACGCACGTTCTCACCGCAGGAGAGCACCTCGGCCACGCACTCGTGCCCCAGCGGAAAAGGCACGCGGAAGGGCGCATCGCCGAACACGTGCGCCGCATGCGGATCGAGTTGCCGCAGCCACTTGCCCCAGAAGAATCCCGCGGCAGCGGTGCCGCGGATGAGGCCGATGTCGATGTCACAGCGCGCGGCCGCGAAGGGCCGCACCAGAACAGCGTCGGCGGAGCCCAGCGTCGGCTCCGGAACGTCACGCCACTCGACGCGGTTCCTGCCCACAACCGTGAGTTGTTGCATGGAAAGCTCAGCGCAGTAGCGCCGTCGCCGTCCACATCATCGGCGCCTGCCCATGCGTATCCCCCACCGCGCGCGGCCTATCCAGGTAGTACTGCACGCTGTCGCGCTTGCCGGTTCCCACGCAGACTTCGCGGAGTAGACCTTCCTCGGTGAGATAGCCGACGAGGGCGATCCACGCCTTGCGCGCGGCCGAGCCGTACGTCGCTTCATCGAGCCACCCGTTCTTCACGCCGGTGACGTACGCGTACGCGAACATCGCGGTCGCCGACGTCTCGGGCCAGCTCGAAGGGTTGTCGATGAGCTGCCGCCACATGCCGGTGTCGGCCTGATGCTTCAGCAGCGTCGCCATCATCCTGCGATAGGCGATGAGAATCGGCTTGCGCAGTTTGTGCTTCTCCGGCAGCGCGCCCAGCATGTCCGCCATGCCGACCGCGACCCAGCCGTCGCCGCGACCCCAGAAGTGCCGCACGTCGGGGGCGTGATAGAACAGCCCGTTCGGCTGCTGTAGTTTGGCGAGGTACGCGACCATCTCGCGCGCGGCGCGTTCGCGGTACTTCTCCTCGCCGGTGACACGCCACGCCGCGAGCTGCAGCGCGGTGATCATGTACATGTCGTCTATCCACCAGCGCGTCTGCCGCGTGAGCCCGTCGGGCAGCGGGTTGTCCCATTGCGCGTCCGCGAACGTCAGGCCCATCAGGCGGTACCGGAACAGGTTTTCGTTCAGGTAGAGCTCGAGCGGCAATGCGCCGAACACCGCGGCATCGACATGGTTCGTGCGCGGCACGCGCGAATCCTCGAGCTTAAGGAACGGATCGAAGCGGTCGACGAGTTTCTTGCGCAAATCCGCGTCCTTCGTCACCTGCGCGAACTGCAGCGACCCGGTCCAGGTGGCCACGTGCGAGTAGTGCAGCGCCTGAGGACCGTGCGAGCTCATGTCCATGTGCGGCGTCACGACGAAGCGCTCCGCGATGCGTTTGCCGACCTCGCGCGGGTCCGTGCCCGCGGGCCAGTCGGCGAAGTGCTTGTTGTGAGTGGTCTGGGCGAACGAGTTGGCGGCCGCGAGCAATCCAACTACCAGAAACAGCGAACGCGACTTCATGGCTTCACACTCACGACGACCTTGAACGGTTTCGCGGCGCGCGCCGCATGCTCCTTCACGAAAGTTTCCCAGGCCTCGCGATTGGCGAACTGGCCGCTGCCGGTCCAGCCGGCGCCGGTGAAGTAGCGAACGGCGACGCCGTCTTTTGCCTTCACCAGCAGGAGGTTGTTCGCATTGCCCGGCACTTTCGCTGGCGCTTCGTACGCGAAGCCCGCCGGCGTTTCAGTCGCACCGAGAATCACAGCGATTCCCAGGCCGCCGTCCTTGTTCTCTTCCCAGAAACTCATCCAGCGTCCCGCCGGATCCTTCGTCAGCACCGCCTGCGGAAATCCTCCTGTTTGGGCGTGCTCGGTGATGCCGATGCCGACGACCGCTTCACTCGCCGTGAAATCGAACACGCTATCCACCGTGTCGAAGTTCCGGCCGCAGTCGACGGTGAACTGCTTCGTTTCGGTGACGCTGCCCGCGCTGCCGGCCTCCCACGGCGCATACGTCAGCCTGAACGCCGCGCGCCGCGGGCCATTCGACAACACGCGTGCATTCGCGAAGTTGTCGCTGGTCCAGAGTTTCGTGCCGTCCCACACGCCGGTGCCGCCCGCGCCGCGCGAGCCGCCGATGCTGTAGAGATCGAGGCCTTCGCCTTCGTTGTCCTTGTGGAACTGGTCGTGGCCCTTCGCGTACCAGCGATCGACGATCGGGTACGCGACCCGCTTGCCCCACACGTCGATGCCGCTGCCGCGCAACCGCTCGCCGCCGGCGGCCGGCGAATTCAGCGCCAGGCCGTACATGCGGTGCGCGATGCGATCGTTTTCCCACGCGATGTCGTCGTGACGCTCGGGCACCAGCCGCGCGTAGGCGCAAGGCGTTTCCGGCGGCGTTGCCTTGTCGACCGACTCGAGAGTGAAGGTGGCGCTCTTCTCGCCTTTCGCGAAGTCGTACTGGAACACGAGGTCGTCGTACGTGGCGCCGCGATGATCGTGTTCGTAGTTGGTGATTTGCAGCGGCAGCGAGCGGCCCTTCGAGTCGCGCACGATCACGTGGTACATGCGCAAGGAGGGCGCCAGCGCCGCGATCTCGGCGAACGGCACGACGACGTGCGCGCCTGAGCGCGCGGCGTCGAGCTCATGGGTGACGGTGAGAGTCAGTTCCGCCGACACGGATGACGCGGACAACGCGCAGAGCGCGACGCCAAACAGAACACGCTTCATGAATCCCCCAGAGCTTGCGATGGACGAGAAGTCCGGCGGGGGAGATTAGCGTGTTTATTGTCGTTCGGGTCGTTCGGGCACGGGCCGCTAGGGCACGCTCAGCGACGGGTCGGCCACCGCCCAGAACGCCCACTTCGGATCTCCCGCGGTGTCGAACAGCAGCGCTTCAGCGCTTCGGCGCCGTCGCGAAAGTCTGCGCGAGGATGTTGCGAACCTCGGCGATCCGTTTCGGTTCCGGCGGCCCTAACAACCCGCGCTGCTGCGGTGTCAGGTGGGCGAGCGCCTGTTCCGGATCCGTGAACACGAGGTGCTCGAACATCGTTCTCCACACTTCGCGCTGGTCGGCGGGCAAGTCGCGCAAGGTCAGCGCCGCGTGCAACAGCACGCCGTATGGCGAACCCAGCCGCGGAGCATCGTTCCACCAGTAGTTGACCAGTCCGTTGAGCGGCGTCAGCGACTCCACGTGGTGCCACCAGCCGTACGGGATGTAGATGCCGTCGCCCGGCGCGAGTTCCGCCTCGACGGCGTGGCGCAGCGCTTCCTCGTAGCGTGGAAACTTCACGAGGTCCGGTGCGGTGAGCGGCACCATGCTGATGGGCGTTCCGGACGGCGTGAACTCGATCGGGCCCGGGTAGAGATTGGGGAGCTGATCGGGCGGGAACAACGTGAAGCGGCGACGGCCGGCGATGCAGCAGGCGACGTTGTATTGCAGGTCGTAGTGGGTCTGCACCTTGATGCGATTGCCGATCCAGATGCGCGGGCGCGTCGTGGCGTCGAGCAGCGGGTTCGCGTGAGCGGCGGCAAAATCGGGAAGGAAGTCGTCGGTGGGCACCGACTCGATGAAGACCGTGCCCGCCTCGGGTTCATCGGAGAGCGCGAGCAGGCGCTCGAGCGTCGCGCCGATCGTGCTGGCGTTGCGCGTGAAGTTGAAGCCGCTGAGGTCGTCGCGATAGAAAAGTTTGCCGTCGGCCACGCGCGGCAGATCGATGACGATGATCGGCGTGCCGCGATCGTAACGTCGCAGGAAATCCACGAACGCGCGCGGCGATTCGCGCGCGGCGCGCACGACGGGCCAGTCCGAGACGAGATCCGCGAGAACGACGGGCGTCGCCGCGGGAATGATCTCTTCGCGAAACGTCTTGAGGTCGACGCCGCGACGGACCAGTATTTGCGGGAATTCGGGCATGGGAGGAAAGGGATGTTACAGCGAATGCGCGCGGGTTGGGTCAACGTGGCGACCATCGTAGCGACGATAGTGGGGATTCTCGTGGCGCTACCAGCGGCCGCGGAAGAAACGCTGCTCGCGAAAATCTTCGCCGACCACGGCGTGCTCCAGCGCGATCGCCCGATCCCGGTCTGGGGAACGGCGACTCCTGGAGAAGAAGTCACGGTGACGCTCGGCGCGGCCACGCAACGCGTGCGCGCGGATGCGACCGGACGCTGGAGCGCGACGCTGCCCGCGATGCCGGCGGGCGGACCGCATTCTTTGTCCGCGCATTCTGCGTCGCGTGCGCAAGATTTGGCCGATGTGCTCATCGGCGACGTGTGGCTGTGCTCGGGCCAGTCGAACATGGAATGGACGGTGCGCAATGCGCTCAACGCGGATTGGGAAGCGGCGCATTCGACGAACGACCGAATCCGTCACGTCACGATCCCGCGCGCTGCGCGCGTGGCGCCGCGCGCCGATTTCGACGCGACGCTCGAATGGAAAGTCGCGGGACCCGCGACGACGAAGGATTTCTCGGCCGTCTGCTATTACATGGCGCGCGAGATCGCGAAGACCGTCGACGTGCCGCAAGGCCTCATCAATGCTTCCTGGGGCGGAACGCGCATCGAGACGTGGCTCAGCGCGGAGGCGTTGCGCACGCTGGGTGGCAATGTGAAGCAGCTCGAACTTCTGGAAGCCTACGGCCGGCATCGCGGCATGGGCGCGATGCTCTGGGCTGCCGAGATCGAGAAGTGGTGGATCTCACAACCCGGCACGGGCGGCGTACAGCCGTGGAAGCCGGGCCGCTCGGGCAAGTGGCAGCGCGCGCCCGCGCAACTCGGTAGTTGGGAGAGCTGGGGCGAATCGAAGCTCGCGGAGTTCGACGGCGTGCTGTGGTATCGCGCGAAAGTGAATCTCACGCGCGCGCAGGCGAAGAACGTGACGGCGATCCGTCTCGGCCCGATCGACGACGTCGATCTGGTCTGGATCAACGGAGAGCCGATCGGCAGCGGGTACGGCGGCATGCCGCGCGAATATCAGATGCGTCCCGCCGTTCTGAAGGCCGGCGAGAACACGGTCGTGATCAACGTCTACAACATGTGGGGCAACGGCGGAATTCACGGCGCGCCAGCGAAGCACGAGCTCGCGATCGGCGATGGCACGACCGTGCCGCTCACCGACTGGGAGTACCAGGAGGCGCCGCCGAACGCGCACTGGACCCTCCCGCGCGCGCCGTGGGAGCCGATCGCCGGCATCAACATCCTCTACAACGGCATGATCGCGCCGCTCGGCAAGTACGGTGTGCGCGGAGTCGCCTGGTACCAGGGCGAGGCGAACGGCTCGCTCGAAGACGCGCGGCGATATGAAGCGCAACTCGGAATGCTGATGACCGACTGGCGCAAGCACTTCGATGCGCCGCTCTCGTTTTTCGTGGTGCAGCTCGCGAACTGGAATCGGCTCGCGACGGCGCCCGTCGACAGCGGCTGGGCGCGACTGCGCGATGCGCAACGTCGCGCCGTCGCGAACGATGGCAACGCGGGGCTCGCGGTGACGATCGACATCGGCAACCGCGACGACATCCACCCGACCAACAAGCAGGATGTCGGCAAGCGACTCGCGCGCGCGGCGCGGCGGGTCGTCTACGGCGAGAAGATTCCGCCGGGCGCATGGCCGAAATCGGCGCAGCGCGATGGCGCGGGGATCCAGGTGACGTTGGCGGGTGCGAGCGGTGCCTTGCGCGTGATCGGGTCGAAGGATCCGTCGGGGTTCGAGCTGTGCGGTGAGACGCAGGCGTCGTGCCGTTTCGTGCGCGCGAGTCTCGCGGAGAATGTGGTGACGCTGGAGGATCCGGCGGCCGCGTCGGCGACGCGCGTGCGGTTCTGCTGGGCGGATGCGCCGCTGTGCAATTTGTTCGATGAGGAGCAGTTGCCGGTCGGGCCGTTCGAGGTCGAGATTCGTTAGTTAGGCATGGCAGGCGGCGCGAGAGGCGCCGCCTTGCCAACGACGCTCACGGCGAACTCGAAAGGGATACCCGTGTCGGCGAGGGCAGCGCCATCATGGATACGAACGCTTACGCGATAGGTTGCGCCGCCGCGCGATCCCGGAAGATCGTCGACGGAAATGTCGAACGGCGACGGTAGTTGGATGCCGATGCTCCAGTTCTTGCGGGCATCGAGAAACGTCAGGCCCGCGGTCTTCTCGCGGACGATGCTTCCCTCCGCGACGCCCTCCGTCGTCAGACGGATCGGCGATCGAAAAGCCCCACCATCTTCCGCCTGTACGCGCAGGAGCTGGCCGCCGACGAACAGGTCGCGCGGTATGTGGAAGACGTAGTCGACGCTTTCGACCGACAGCAGCTTGTTCGCCCGCAAAGTTCCCTTGAAGCGCAGCTTGCCGGGGATGTCGGTCCATGCCGCATCGAAGTCCGCCGTGCCGCCAGGTAGTTTGACGGTGCCGCGCCAGGCGTTGCCGTCTCTCGTGAGCTTGACGTTCCGGGACGGCGCGATCGGGAGGATCTTCCCGCCGCCGAGGTTGAAGACGAAACCGGCCACCACCGGAATAGCCTTGCCATCGTGCGCGATGGAGGTCAGCCGACCGGCGGCGTCGAAGTCGGCGGCGTGAACCGCCGCCGAGATGAGGAGGAGAAATGGGGCCAGGCCCCATTTTCTAAGCAAAACTCACCGGGCGGCCTTTCTTGATCGACTCGTAGATGGCCATCAGGTACTTCACATCCGACAAGCCCATCTCACCCGACACCTTCGACGGCCGCTTCTGGATGATGCAGTCCGCGAAATCGTCGAGTTCCACCGCGAACTGGTCGGTGATCGGGATGTTGATCTCGGTGCCGTCGCTGCGCCGTCCGCGATTGCCGCCGTAGAAATACGCCGGGTCGAGACTGAACCAGCCGCGCGTGGTCGCCGCGCGGAAGCCCGCGAGACCGTTCGCCGCGTAGGTGCTCACGCTGTTCGAAATCACGCCGCTCGGGAATTTCATCGTCCACGAGATCGTCTCGTCGACTTCCTTGAACTTCACGAGATCCGTCTTCGTTTCCGCCGCGGAGATCCAGATCGGATCCTCGCCCGTGAGCATGCGCGCCGTTTGCAGGCAGTAGATGCCGACGTCCATGAGCGCGCCGCCGCCCGCGAGTTCGCGCTTCAGGCGCCATTGCGTCGGATCGCCCATCGCGAATCCGAAATTCGCGTCGATCACCTTGACGTCGCCGAGCACCTTTTCCCTCGCGAGGCGCACGCATTCGAGGTTGTTGGGTTCGTACTGCAGACGATACCCGACGCCGAGCATCACCCCGGCCTTGTTGCAGGCATCGAGAATCTGCTGACAACGCTCGGTGTTGATCTCGAGCGGCTTCTCGCAGAACACATGTTTGCCCGCGGCCGCCGCGGCCAGCGAATGCGGCAGGTGCAGCGCGTTCGGCGTCACGACGTAGACGATGTCGATGTCCTTGTTCTTCGCCATCTCGTGCATCGTGTCGTACGTGTACGTGCTCTTCGCGGACAGCCCGTACTTCTTCTGCCAGGCCAGGGCCTTCGACGGCGTGCCCGTCACGATGCCAGCAAGACGGCAGTTGCGCGTCTTGAGCAGGGCCGGCGCGATCTGGTTGGCTGAAAGATTGCCGAGGCCGACGAGCGCGACGCCGAGCTTGCGCGCGGGCGCCTGGGCGAATGCGGAATGAGCGAACCAGGGCGCTGCCGCAAGCGCCGCGGATCGCGTCAGGAATTGACGACGTGAATTGCTGGACATGGACACGGTTCCCCTTCGTGTTACTGGCTTTCGACCGGAGCAAGTTCCAGGTCGCGCGGAAATCTTACCGAGTAATAGTGACGAATGGTCTCGGTCTTGCGCGGAGTGCCTGGCAGACGCCACAGATACACGCCCTGCAGACCCTCGAGGTTCTTTTCCGTGGGTGGCGTCGCGCCTTCGAGGATTTCGACCTTGATGTCCTCGTTGCGCGGCACGGGCACGCGGTCGACGATCTCGATGGGGATGTCCACGGTGTGGAAGCTCGTCACTTCGAAACGTCGCTTGTGCTGATCGATCTGTGTCTTGTTGATCACACCGCGGTCGCCCGAGTCCTGCTGTTCGTCGCGCACGAGGATGCGCACGCGGTCGTCCACGCCAAACGGCATGCGCATCTCGTCGTTCGGCAACACCAGCGGCAGCCCGGCCTGGCCGACGTACGCATCGTCGCGGAAGAGCTGCACGACGCCGGTGTCGATGGGTACGTCGCCCTTGTACTTGATCTTCGCTTCGAGAAACGCGGATCGCGCCGCGGCCAGATTCGCGCGCGCGACGAGTTCGACGGCGAGCTCGGTGTCGCCGATCGGATAGATGCGCGATTGCCGATCCGACGCGACGCTCACGCGGCCGGGGATTTTGTAGTCCGCGACGAAATCCGTCGCGTAGACATCCGCTTCGAGTTTCGGCGGCGGTGCGGGTGCGGGGGAGGCGGCCTGAGCGCCGACGCTCGGGGAGCTGCGTTCGCGTCGTTGCGGGACGTAGCGGCGCGAAGTGTTGCTGCGCACGCCCGTGACGATGACCTCGCCGATATCCTCGCTCACGACGGCGTCCCGGTAGGGCGAGCGCAGGTCGAGGAACAGGGAGGCGAGACGCGGCGTCGCCGCGTTCATCGACGGGCGCGCGGTGCTCACGACGAGCTCGATTCCCTTCCAGTCCTCGCCCGTGCCCTGGCGCAGCTCAGCCTGGCGGATCAGGACCAGCTTCTTCGTCGTCGTGTCGAGGCGCCCCTCGTACTGCCATTGCCAGCCGGCGTCGCTCATCTGGTACTCGAGTTCGATCGGCACGCTGCCCGCGGCATCCGCGCGCACCGTGGCGCGCAATTCGGTCGTCGACTTGCGGGACGTCGCGACCTTCTGCAGATCCGCCTTGATCACTTCGACCTGTTCGTCGAGATCGCGCAGGCGCAGTTTCGCGTTGCGCACGCGCGCGCGAGCCGCGGCTTCGTTCGTGCCGACTGCGCCCACGAGCGAGTTCAGCGCGGCGCCGTCGATGCGCGCGGCATTGTCGCCGCTGCCCGTCGGAGTCTGCGAGACCGCGCTCAGCAGCTTGAGCTGGCTTTCGGCCGCGGCGACTTCGTCCTGGATCGCATCGCGCTGATCGTTGAGTGCGCGCAATTGTTTGTTGAGCGCGCGCTCGTTGTCGTTCACGAGAGCGTCCTGCGTGACGCGCTGGATTTCGATGCCGCCGAGCCGCGCGTTGCCACCCTTCGCGGCAATGCGGATGCCCGCCGGGACGAGTCCGTCCGGGAGGTTGCGCACGATGAGGCGGTGATCGCCGGCGGCGAGATCGACCGTGCCCGCGCGCGTGATGATCGCACTGTCGCGGTAGACGGTGACGTGGTCGATGGGCAGCGTGGCGACGACATCCGCGGCGTGGGCTGCCGGAAACGCCGCGATCAGGCCGCAGGCGAACAAACGTTTCATCGTTCTCTCCCGTTGAATGGCCGGGAGTATCGCATTCCCGCACGACACGGGAACAAATCAGGTCACCGGCACATTAGCTAGTCGCACGTCACCTCAGGAGAACTTTCATGTCATTCCTCGATTTGCGCCCGTTTGGCGCCGTTGATGCGTCGCGACGCGGCTTCCTCGGATTTTCCGGTCTGGCGCTGTCCGGCAGCGCGGTGGCGCTGCTCGCCGGACGTCAGGCGCTCGCGGCCGCCGCTGACAAAACCGCCAATCCAGCGAACGACGTCGCCATCCTCAACTCCGCGATCGCCGCCGAGCACGAAGCGGTCGCGGCGTATGGCGTCGGCGCGGGGAGCGGTCTGCTCAAGGGCGGCGTGTTGCAACTGGCCATGACATTCCAGGGTCACCACAAACAACACGTCGAAGTCCTGGCGGGCGTCGTGGAGCGACTCGGTGGAAAGGCGGCCGCCGCGAAGCCGAACTACAACTTCCCGGTCGAGACGTTGAAGACGCAGAACGATGTACTGCGTTTTGCCGCGGGCCTGGAGAAGGGCGCGGTGTCGGCGTATCTGGGAGCCGTGCCGTTGTTCCAGGATCGCGAGCTTTCGAAGGCGGCGGCCAGCATCCTGGGCGATGAGGCGATGCACTGGGCCGTGCTGCGCGGCGCGCTCGGCGAAGATCCCGTGCCCGCGGCTTTCGTTTCCTAGACCTAGAAAAACTTCGTTGCGGGAGCATGGGCGCCACTGCACAGTGGCGCCCATGCCCGGAATTCATCACTACTGGTTGTTCATCGCGACGGCGATAGTTCTCGTCATCACGCCGGGGCAGGACACGTTTTTCATCCTTGGCCGCAGTCTCGCGGGCGGACGCGCTGCCGGAATTGCAGCCGCGCTGGGGATCACCGCGGGCAGCGTGATCCACACCCTGCTCGCGGCGCTGGGACTGTCGGCGCTGCTCGCAACCTCACCGTATGCGTTCATGGCGGTGAAGTTCGCAGGAGCTGCGTACCTCTTGTACATCGGTGTGCGTGCGTTGCTGAGTCGCTCGTCGGGATTGCCGGGCGAGGTTTCGGGTGTAAACCCGGATGGACGCTGGGCCGCCTTCCGATCGGGCGTCGTCACGAATCTGCTGAACCCGAAGGTCGGGTTGTTCTTCCTCGCGCTGATGCCGCAGTTCATCGATTCGGCGAGTTCGCACAAGGTCGCCGCGTTCATGGCGCTGGGATTGACGTTCGTCACGCTCGGCGTCGTGTGGTGTGTCGTGCTCGCGATCGCGGCCGCGAGCTTGCGCGGCTGGTTCCTGCGCCGGCCGTCGATGGCGACCGTGATGAATCGCGTCGCGGGGGCGATGTTCGTGGCGTTGGGGATCAGGCTGGCGATGACGCGGCAGTAGTGGTGGCGGGGCAGTAATGGTGCCGGGGCAGTAATGGTGCCGGGGAGGGGTTCTCGGGGTTGCGAGCGCCATTCTTTCCATTCGAGCTTCAGCGGTTCGCAACCCCGAGAACCCCTCCCCGGCACCATTACTGCCCCGCCACCATTACTGCTACCACCGCTTCCGCGACAGCGCTCGCAACAACGACTGCCGGATGAACTCCGCGATCTGCGGCGACGGCTTTCCCTGCAGCCCCTTCTGCATCTCGGTCAGATGCGCGACCGGATCGTCCACGTTGAACACGTAGTGGTCGAACACCTGCTTCCAGATCTCACGTCGCTGCGGCGGCAGCGAGCGGATCGAGCTCAGCGCATGGATCAGCGTCTCGAACGGCGAACCCGCCCACGCCGGCGCATCGTCCCACCAGTAGTTCACGAGCACGTTGAAGTTCTCTCGCGACTCGACGTGGTGCCACCACATGTAAGGAATGAAGATCGCATCGCCGGGTCCGAGTTCCGCGGTTTGCGCCGCCTCGAGCGCCGCGCGGAACCGCGGAAACTTTTTGTGATCCGGTGCATCGAGCCGCACCATGCTGATGGGTTGCCCCGCGAGCGTGAACTCGAGAGGTCCGACGTAGAGATTCACGAGCTGCTCAGGCGGAAACACCGTGAACCGCCGGCGGCCCGCCACGACGCACGCGACATTGCTCGAGAGATCGTAGTGGGTCTGCACCGTCACGCGATTGCCGATCCAGAGCCGCGGCGCAATGATCGGATCCAGCAGCGGCAACACGTTGTCGCGCGCGAAATCCGGCAGCATCGCGGGCACGGGCATCGCGCCGGCGTACACCGCGGGCGGCGCGGGATCGTCGAGCAGCGCGAGCAGCCGGTCGAGCAACGCGGCGAGCCGCTCCGGGCGTCGCTCGAAGTTGAGGCCCGTCATCGCGTCGTTGTAGAAGAACCGTCCGCGAATCGACGGGTCGCCGACCATCGCCTCGGCTGTCGCGCCCGTATCGAACGCGCGCACATAGCCCGCCATCGCCGCGGGCGATTCGAGACCTGCGCGCACGGCGGGCCAGTCGCGGATCGCGCCGCGCAGCACCGCGGGTTCAGCGGTCGGCAGGATCTCGTCGCGGAACGTCGCGACGGTGACGTCGCGCCACTCCTGGATGGATTGGCGGAGATTTAAAACGGGGTCGGTCATCGGAGGCCCGCAGCATAGCGGGCAGTGGCCGGATCAGGCCACGTCTAACGCTGTACGGTGGTGACCATCGAGCGCTGCGCCGCGCGTTCGCCGAACATGCTGACTTCGTTGCGGCGGTAGTCGATGACCAGCCGTTCGAGCACGCCGAGCATGTCCATGCCCACGAGCATTGCCGGCTCGCGATCCAGGCCCCAGAGCTTGAATACGTGGAAGTCGGCGAAGATGACTTCGAGATTCGACAGCGTCATGTCGCCGATCGAAGCCGACTTGATCTCCTGCAGGCCGCCGTCCGCGATGTCGGGCGTTGCGCCGTGAACCATCGCCGAGATGATGTTGTGTTTTCTACGCTTCCCGTTGATCGCGGTCTGCAACGCGAGGTTGCCGAGCGTGCGTTCGGCGCCCGTGTCGATGACGGCCTTCGCCTTGATGCGGCGGCCGACGCGAACGTCGACGATCATCAGCCCGTTGTCGTTCCGGAGCGCGCGTGCCGTCACCATGCTGTAGTGAGGCCGGCGGCCCGTCGACTCCATCACGCTCACGCGGTCGCGTTTGAAATCGACGTCGATGCGTTGATCGTGGAAACCGGCCACGCCCAGGATGCCGTCGGCATTGCCCATGATCGATGTGAAGATGACCGGCAGGTCCTGTTCCGTGAACTTGAGCGCGCCGATCTCGAGGCTGTCAACGCGCACCGTCGGCACTTCGAGCGCGCCGGTCACGCCGTTCAGCATCACGTTGCGGCCGACGGACGGCTGCAGGTTGAGTGCCTTCGCGAGATGCGGCGCGAGTGTCGAGCGATTGGCGCCGGTGTCGATGACGAAGCGGAACGGACCTTTGCCGTTCACCATCACCGGGGTCATCACGCGGCCGATGCGGTCGAGACGGGTGGGCGCGGCGAACAGCGGCTCGGGATCCGCGAGCGCACCCGAGAGATCCTCGGGAGTGCCGGGGACGCGGCCTCCATAGTTCGGATTCGCGAGGAGCGGGCGGGCACACATTCCGGCGCCGAGCGCGAGCAGCGCCTGCAAGGTCATGCGTCGGCTGGTGAACACCCTCATGGCCAAACAACCTACGCCTGAATTCGGGCGATTGAAACAGCAGGGCGCCAAAACGTGCGCGCCGCACGGTGTCATGTCCCAGTTCAGGTTGTGCTGGTCGTCTTTACGGAATCCGCCGCTCCCGCGATGCGGCAGAAATGTTCAATGCGACGTGTAGTCGTTGCCGCCGAGGTCGGTTGTCTTCGCAGTGCCGAACCGTCGGCCCAGACCCTTGAACGTTGAGCTCGAGAGATACAGCTCCGCGCCCTCCGAAGCTTCGTACGATGCCGCCGCACCGTGGATGGAGCTGTTCACGATGTGCACGCGAGCCTGGCGCGCGATCAGACCGACGCCGCCCGCGCGGATGCGCGCGTTGCTGATGTAGAGGTCGCAACCGGCTTCGGCGATCAGCGCGTCGCCGGTGAAATCGAGAGTTTCGCCGTCGATGCGCATGAGGCGTTCGCCCTGACAGATGATCGGATCCGAGCGCCGCACGACAGCGGTGTTCGCGACCACGGTCTCCGCGCGACGCGCGCTGGAACTCACGGCCGGATTCTCGCGCGTGACGCTGTAACCGGGACCTTCGAGAGTCTCGAAGGCCGCGGCCGGACGAGCCGGCGCTTTCGAGTCGGCGCGCGAGATGCTGTAGCCCGGTCCTTCGACGAGCGGCGTGCCGCTCGCGGCCGGAGTCGCGACGACTTCTTCGGCTTCGGTAGTTTGGGTCGCGGACAGCGCCGGATCCGGCGCGGCCTCCGTTGACGGCGCCTCGGTTACGGCATCGGGCTTCACGCCGGCGGGCGTCGCGAGGGCGGGCTTGGCGGTGCGCGGGAGCGCGGGCGCGGCGACGAGGTCATCGACGCGGACCGCGCTCACTTCGCCGCTCGAGGTGTCCTTCACCGTGAACACGCCGGCGGTTTCGTCCGTCGCGACGATTTCGTACGCCGGGTTGCGCGCCAGCGCGGCTTTCGCCCAATCGATCTCCCGAACGCGCTCTTGGCGTCCGCAACCGGCGAGGACGACGAAGGTCGCGAGGAACACGAGAGCGCGAGTTTTCATTCGGGCATCGTAGGCCGACGCGTGGCGCGCGCAAGCGGCATTTCGTGTCATTTCTAGTAGAGTCCGCGCCCGTGACTCCAGAACTCGACGCTCTTTGTGAGAGACAACTGACACGCGTGCAAGTGTCGGGGGCTCTCGACCTGTTCGATACCGCGCCGGCGCTGCGCCACGCGCTGCCGCGCGTGTTGTCGGCGAGCGACTTCGTGTGCGCCGCGCTCGAGCGCAATGTGGAACTTGCCCGTTGGTTGATCGAAGAGGGCGCGGTGGAACGTGCGCTGGCGCCCGGCGAGATGGCGGCGCGGTTGCGTTCCGTGCTCACGGGTGAGCCGGACCTCGGCGCGTTCATGACGACGATCCGCCGGCAGCGCGAGCGGGAGATGGTGCGCATCGCGTGGCGCGATATCGCGGGTCTCGCCGCCATAGCTGAGACGCTGGCCGACACGAGCGCATTCGCCGACGCGGCCATCGAGGTCGCGCTCGAGCACGCGCGCCAGGATCTCGTGCGCACTTACGGCGAGCCGCGCAACGAAGCCGGCGAACCGCAGCCGCTCATCGTGCTCGGCATGGGCAAGCTCGGCGGAGGCGAACTCAATTTCTCCTCGGACATCGATCTCATCTTCGTATTCCCGGAGAAGGGCGCGACGACGGGCGCGCGCAGCATCGACGCCGAGGACTTCTTCACGCGACTCGGGCGGCTGCTCATCCGCATCCTCGGCGAGCGCACCGCGGACGGCTTCGTGTTTCGCGTCGACATGCGGCTGCGCCCGTTCGGCGACAGCGGGCCGCTCGCGGTGAGCGCGGCTTTCCTCGACGACTATCTACAGACGCACGGGCGCGACTGGGAACGGTACGCATGGATCAAGGCGCGCGCAATCACCGGCGCCGACGCCTGGTCGCTGATCCAGGCCGAGAGCGTTCGGCCGTTCGTCTATCGACGCTACCTCGACTTCGGCGTCTTCGAATCCTTGCGCGAAATGAAGGCGCTCATCGAAAAGGAAGTCGCGCGGCGCGACATGGCGCAGCACGTGAAGCTGGGCCCCGGCGGTATCCGCGAAATCGAATTCATCGTGCAGGCATTCCAGCTCATCCGCGGCGGCCAGGATCGACGCATCCAGTCGCAATCGTTGTTGGGTGTCCTTCCGCAGCTCGCGGGCGGGAAGCTCCTGCCGTCGGGCGTGACCCGCGAGCTCGAGGCGGCGTACTTCTTCCTGCGACGGCTCGAGAACCGGTTGCAGATGCTCGCCGATCAGCAGACACACACAGTGCCGACGGAATCGCTGACGCGCGAGCGCATCGCGGTATCTCTGGGTTTCCGGAATTGGGACACCTGCGCCGCGGAGCTCGACCTGCATCGCGCCCGCGTGACGGGCGCGTTCCAGGAGGTCATTTTCTCGCGCACCGATGCCGCGTCCGCTGAGGCGCCGGGCGTGAGCGGCATCGTCGAAGCGTGGATACGCGGCGTGGACGTCGAGGCATTCGCGCGCGTGCTCGAAGCGCGCGGCTATCGCGAACCAACCGCAGCCGCGACGCTGCTCACCGAATTCCGCGGCGCCGGCGCGTTGCGGCGTCTCGACGCGCCAGGTCGCGCGCGCCTCGACAATCTCGTGCCGCGCCTGATTTCGTCAATTGCCGACCTCCGGTCGGACACCATCGCCGATCTTGCGCCCGATTTGCAGGTCGATTCGCTGCGGCGCGTGCTGAAGGTTCTCGAAGCGATCGGTTCGCGCTCCGCGTACTTCGCGCTGCTCAACGAGAACGCGGCCGTGCGTCGCAAGCTCGTCGAGCTCGCGGCGCTGGGCGAGTTCCTCACGGCACAGATCGCGTCGCATCCGCTGCTGCTCGACGAACTGCTGGATGAATCGAGCGGTATGCCGGCACCGCGCGCGCAGCTCGTCGAAGAAGTCAGCGCCAGACTGACCCATCTGGGCGAAGAGGAGCCCGAGCGGCAGGTCGAAGTGTTGCGCCAGTTCCAGCGCGCGGCGATCTTCCGCGTGGCGTTGGCGGACCTCACGGGGCGCATTCCGCTGATGCGCGTCAGCGACTATCTGACGGAAATCGCGGAGATCATCGTCGAGCAGGCGATGCGGCTCGCGTGGGGGCAGATGACCGCGCAGTTCGGGACACCGATGACGGGGGTCGGCGCGTCGCGTCGTGTGGTCAACCTGTGCGCCATCGGATATGGGAAGTTAGGCGGCAACGAGCTCGGTTACGCGTCGGATCTCGATCTCGTGTTCCTGCACGACTCGGGCGCCGAGCAGGCCGAGACCGATGCCGCGCGCCCGGTCGACAACCAGATTTTCTTCATCCGCTTCGCCCAGCGCGCGCTGCACCTGCTCACGATGCATTCGGCGGCGGGACGTCTCTACGAAGTCGACGTTCGCCTGCGACCGTCGGGCAAGGGCGGCATGCTGATCACGCGCGTCGGCGCGTTCGTCGAGTACCAGGAGAAGGAGGCGTGGACCTGGGAGCACCAGGCGCTGCTGCATGCGCGCGCGGTGGCCGGCGATCCGGTGCTGCGTGGCGTGTTCGAGGATCTACGCGTCGAGCTTCTCTGCAACCACGTGCGGCGGGACAAATTGCGGACGGAGGTGCGCGACATGCGCCTGCGCATGCGGCGCGAGCTGTCGCGTGGGAAAGGCGGGATGTTCGACATCAAGCAGGACGCCGGCGGCACGGCGGACATCGAATTCCTCGCGCAGTACTGGGCGCTGCTGCATGCGAAGACGCACCCGCCTGTGGTGATGTTCGCGGATACGATCCGCCAGCTCGAGTCGGTGGCCTCCGCGGACCTGGTGTCGCAGGAGACCGTGGATGTGCTGACGGATGCCTACCGCCAGTATCGCGAGGTGTCCCATCACCGCTCGCTCGAAGGCGCCGAACCCATTGTGGCGGCGGAGGAATTCGCGGCCACGCGGGCGGCGGTCACCGCGATCTGGAATGCGACGATGGAAGTGTCGTGATGGCGGCGGCGGCGGCCGGGCCCCTATAATCCGCGACATGCCAGCCGCCAAACCGCTCATCCAGCCGAACGCCCAGAACGACTACAAAGTGGACGCGAGCAATCTGCCGCTGGCGTGCCCGATGCCGGAGATGTATCTCTGGAACTCGCACCCGCGAGTCTATCTACCGATCGAGCAGACGGGTTGGGCGAAGTGTCCGTATTGCGGAGCCGAGTACACGCTGACGAAGTAGTCAGGTCTCCGCTTCACGTCGCCACACCCTCAAATCGCCAGGTTTTCTTCGACTGCTTGAACGTGAGCGATTGCAGGCGCTCTTGTCTGTCATCCTCATTCACGCGCTCGACGAACTGACGCACATCGACGTTACCACCACGATGCTCGCGGGCGAGCATGCGCAGAAGCGTCTCGGCCGATTTTACGATCGCCGTGTTTCCCTTTTCCCAGTTCGCAATAGATTGGTCGCTCGTCCCGACGAGTTCGCCAAGCTTTTTCTGTGAGAGTTCCAAGTACGAACGGAGATATCGGAACTCCACAGGCGTGAGCGCGGAGGCTTTGACTACGAGCTGGTCGGCAATTGCGCCATGAAGACCCTCTACATCATTGATCACGATTGAAGGGCCGTAAGGCGTCTTCGTTTCCTTCACGCCATTGGTCAGGTAGACATTGGGTAGTCCACAACCAGGGTAATGATAAGGCTTCATAATTCACGTCCTTATTCAAAGCCGTCGCTGACGCTAGTCATCAACGGAAAATTCGGTGACAGCTACTGACTTTTTGGCGTCTGCGGTGCCAATAAGAATCGCCGTAATCCGCACAGTCACGCCTGCGGAATACCTTTCCAGGATGAATGCCAGGTTGCCCAGTTCGTCGACCTTGGGGTGTTGCACCAGTGAGCCGACACGCAAACACATCATGATTTGCCGGTAGTCCAAAAGATGCCGCCAAGGGCCCTCATGAAGGGAAGCCAGAATGTTTACGTTCGCATCGTCATTCGCCGTATCCCTCAGCAGTCTTAGAGCAGCTGCCCTACTCAACGGCATTGGTATGACGTTTCCCACTGCCTATAATATTTATAGGTCAAGGATGCAGATGTCAATCGGCCATTGGTGGGATCGGCGAAGGACTTGGCCGTCTGGCGGCCCCGGCGCTCCGAAATGCGACATGGCCCTCGGCTTCCGGCCGCCGCCGACCGCCCTGGACTCAAACAAGTCGACTATCCAAATGGTTCGTCGATTGACTTCGGTGGCGTCGTGAACCAGACGGGTTTCTCTGCTCCCATGTACAGGCAGTCTTCCAGCCGCACGCCGAACTTCCCGGGTAGATAGAGCCCTGGCTCGTCGCTGAAACACATTCCCGGCGCGAGCGGCGTCATCTCTCCATGAACGAAGTTCACGGGCTCATGCCCGTCGAGGCCGATGCCGTGGCCGGTGCGGTGCGAACAGCCCGGCAGCTTGTACCCCGGGCCGTAACCCCACTTCTCGTATTGCGCACGCACGGCGTCGTCGACCTTGCCCGCCGGCAGTCCGACGCGCGCGGTTTCGAACGCGATGCGCTGGCCCTCGTGCATCTGCTCCCAGACCTTGCGCTGCTCGGCGCTGGCTTTGCCGGGCACGAAGGTGCGCGAGATGTCGGATTGATAGCCCTGCACGTTGGCGCCGCAGTCCATGAGCACAACGTCACCTTCGTGCAGGATTTGCGGCTTGCCGGTACCGTGCGGATATGCCGCGGCTTCGCCGATCAGGACCAGCGCGAACTCGGGTTCGGCGCCCAGCGCTCTGTGTGCTTCGTCCATCATCGAACCGATGT
Organism: Pseudomonadota bacterium; assembly: GCA_043747835.1. GTDB lineage: Bacteria > Pseudomonadota > Gammaproteobacteria > Steroidobacterales > Steroidobacteraceae > CADEED01. Next base: position 57,979 of record JAYTOK010000009.1, read on the forward strand.
CTTTCGGCGTCATTCCCGCGTTGATCTTCGGGCCGACATGGCGGTAAGCGGCGATCGTGCAATCCGCCGCCTTCTGCATGAGAGCGAGCTCCGCCTTCGACTTGATCATGCGACAGCCGCGCACGATGGGCGCGCCGTTCACGACCTCGACGCGCGGCATCGCGCGACGCAGCGCATCGACCGCGAAGAACCGGACCGTCTCCTCGACGCCCACGGCCGCGGTCACCTTGCGGTCGCGCAGGATGCCGGCCACGACGACGAGCGGATCCTCGTGTTCGTTCCAGACGCGCACTTCGGCTGGAATCCCGAGGCTCTCGCGCACGGAGGGTTCTTCGAAGTGCGGGGTGACGATTGCGATGTCGCCGTCGCGCGGGATCACGGCGGCGGTCAGGCGTTCGCTGCGCCACCAGTGAACGCCGGTGAAGTAAACGAGCGACGCGCCGGGCTCGATGAGCAGCGCGCCGATGTTGTGCTTCGCCATGAGCACACGCGCCTGAGCGATACGCGCGAGGTACTCGGCGCGTTCGATGGGCTTTACATCGCCGGTCAGGGATTCCAGCCCGGCGGCGGAGTTCTGGGCGAGGAGGCGAGCGGGGGACAGCGCCGCGAGGCCGGCGGCGGTGGTGCCCATCGCCAGAATGTCGCGTCGGTTCATGCGCTCGAGTTCTCCCGATTTACGACATTGGGTGCCCGGGACTACCCGGCTATTGGTAGGGCTTGTACGACTTCTCTTCGACGATCGTCGAGCCCAGCAACTGGTTGATGCGCTTCTTGATCTGCGCGCGTTCGTCGTTCGTGACGTACACGGCGCGCGCGAGCGCGATGAACTTCTCGCCGAAGCGTTGCGCGCGCTCCTCGTCGCGGATGTCGTCTTCGATGACCCAGAGCGATTCGTTGACGCGCGTCAGGTTCGCTTCCTCCGCGCCGAGATCGACGGCGGCGGCGCCGGAATCGCGCCAGGTGGTCTCCAGCAGCGAGAGTTCGTGTTTCACGTTCGCGACTTTCGCGGCGTCGCTGATGCGCGCGGCCTTGATGCGCAGGATGGTGATTTTGTCGAGCAGTTCGCCGGGGGAGATCGGGACGACAATTTCTTTCAAAGAACGGTCTTTCATGAAAGTCTTTCCTCGGGAGGCAAGGCTAACAGCTCATCGAGCTTCGCGGTGACGGCCGCGACGGAGATCAGTTCCATCACGCGGGGTTGCTCGATCTTCGTGGTCCAGGGAATTTCCGTCGCGGGTTTTCCCAGGAACTTCCGCGCGGCTGCGTCGTACGCGTCGACGCACCAGCGGCGCGAGAGATAGGGTCCGCTGCGCTCCGGGTTCGTCGCCGCGTAGAGCCCGATCACCGGCGTGCCGACCATCGTCGCCATGTGCGCGGGGCCGGAGTCCGGCGTCAGGAGCGCGGTGGCGCGTCCGAGCAGCGCGAGCAGCTGCGGAAGCGTGTCGCGTCCCACGAGATTCGTCAGCGGCACCGTTGTCGCGCGCGCGATCGCGTGCGCCATCTCCCGCTCGAACTCGTTCGGTCCGCCACACAGGATCACGCGCATGCCATGTCGACGCACGGCGTGCTCGGCGACCGCGGCATACCTTTCCGGAAGCCAGTTCCGCGCTCGGTGGCTCGAACAGGCGCTGATCACGAGTGTGGGTTGCCCATCAGGAACGTATTCGCGGCTGTAGTCGAGCAATTCGGGGGTCAGCGGAATGTCCCAGCGCAGGCGTTTTTCCGTGACGCCGACCGCGTCCGCGAACCCCAGGAAGCTGTCCAACACGTGTTCGCGCGTACGCGGCGCGATCTTGCGATTCGTGAACAGCCATTGCAGCTCGCGCGCACGCCCGCGGTCGAACCCCACCTTGATAGGCGCGCGGATCAGCGCCGACGCCGCGCTCGCGCGGACCGACAACTGCAGATGCATCAGCAGGTCGAACGCACCGCGGCGTTTCATGTCCTCGCGGAGCCGGCCATACGCGGACAGTCCGGTGCCCTTGTCCACGGTGATAAGCTCCACATCAGGAATGAGGCTCATCAACTTCGCTTCCAGCTTGCCGATCACCCACGAAAAACGCGTCTTTGGCCACGCGGACTGCAGCGTGCGCAACAGCGGCACGACGTGGCACGTATCGCCGATCGCGGACAAACGCAGCAGGCAGACCCTTTCCGGGATTTTTATGGCGGGTGCAGTCATGGAAGTCTTCGGATGAAGCATCACTGGCCGGTCGGACCCGAAGTGAGCGAGGCCGCGATCGAAGGCGGCAGGATGCTATACGACACCTCCCGCACGAGCAATTTCTCGACGGAGTTCTTCGAGCCCGAATACTGGCGTACGCATGACGCGATCGACGGCACCGCGCGCGGCCGGGGCACGACGTATTTCCTGCGCGCCGGTGAGAATGGCTTCGTGCTGCGCCACTATCGCCGCGGCGGGCTCATCGCAAAAATTTCAAAAGATCGCTACTGGTGGACCGGCGAGAACGAGACGCGCTCGTTCGCGGAGTGGTACCTGACTTACCACCTGCATCGCGCGGGACTGCCCGTGCCCGCGCCGATCGCCGCGCGGTATCGGCGTCAGGGACTCTTCTACACCGCGGACCTCATCACCCAGCGCATCGACAACTGCCAGCCTCTGGCCGATCGATTGCTCGAGGGTTCGCTGCCGTTCTCGCAATGGATCGCGATCGGACGAACCTTGCGGCGTTTCCACGATGCCGGCGTGCACCATGCGGATCTCAACGCGCACAACATCCTGCTGACACCGGAGCAGGTCTACGTCATCGACTTCGACCGCGGCACCTTGCGCCGGCGCGGCTGGTGGGCCGACACGACGCTCGTGCGGCTCTACCGCTCGCTCGAGAAGAGCACGCTGCTCGCCGCGCCCGAGAGCTTCACCGACGATGAATGGCACGCGTTGCTCGCGGGTTACCGTGAATCCGCCGGCCTGCCGCAGGCGTCGGCGTTCACGGCCTGACGCCGACGGAATCCGCTTGCGCTTCGCATACATCGTCATCGCCTATCTACTGTCGCCGTTCGTGATCGGTGCGCTCGCGCTGCGCGGCCTCCGCGACAACAGTCATTGGCGCGGGTTCTCGCAGCGCTTCGGCTGCGGCGCGAACACCGCCGGCAACTGCATCTGGGTGCATGCGGTTTCCGTCGGCGAGGTGCAGGCCGCCGCGCCGCTCGTCGAGGCGCTGCTCGCGCGATTCCCGCAGTTCCCGCTGGTCCTCACCACCGTGACACCGACGGGACGGGCGCGCGCGCAGGCGTTGTTCAAGGAGCGCGTGGACGTGCGCTACGTGCCGATCGACCTGCCGGGGTCGGTACGCCGCTTCTTCGATCGCGTGCGACCGAAGCTGGCCGTCATCCTCGAAACCGAGATCTGGCCGAACCTGTACCACCGCTGCGGCCGGCTCGGCGTGCCGCTCGTGCTCGCGAGCGCGCGCATCTCGCCGCGCTCGGTGAATCGCTATCGCCAGCTCGTCGGTCTGTTTCGCGAGACGCTCTCGCACGGCATCTTCATCGCCGCGCAGAGTGTCGAGGACGCGGAGCGCTTTCGCTCCATTGGCGCGAACGCCGAGCGCACGCACGTCGTCGGCAACATCAAGTTCGACTTCGGCTATCCCCCCGACATCGCGGCCCGCGGCCACGATCTGCGGCAAATGCTGGGTGCGGAGCGGCCGGTGTGGGTGGCGGGCAGCACGCATGCGAATGAGGAGGATGCGCTCGTCGATGCGCACGCGCGCATCCGCGAGCGTTTTCCGAATGCCTTGCTGGTGCTCGTGCCGCGCCATCCGCCGCGGTTTGGCGACGCTGCGGGAATGCTCAAGAGCCGCGGCATCTGCTTCGTCACGCGCCGCAGCGCGATGCCGGTGACGTCGAATACGCAGGTCTATCTTCTCGACACGCTGGGCGAGCTGCCGCCGTTCTATGCCGCGGGCGACGTCGCATTCGTCGGCGGCAGTCTGGTGCCGATCGGTGGCCACAATCTGCTCGAGCCCGCCGCGCTGGGGCTTCCCATCGTCGCCGGTCCGCACAACTTCAATTCGGCGGACATCGCCAAGCTGCTCGCGGAGCGCGGTTCGGTGCGCATCGTGAACGATGCGGCGGGAGTGGCCGCCGCGGTGGGAGAGCTGCTCGCGGATCCCGCGGCTCGTGCCCGCATGGGCACGAGCGGACGTCAGGCAGTCGACGACAATCGCGGCGCGGTGGATCGACTGATGGCGTTCATTTCACCGCTGCTGAGATGAAGGAGCGGTGCCGGGGAGGGGGTTCGGGGTTCGCG
>JAYTOK010000010.1:0-28322 GCA_043747835.1 Pseudomonadota bacterium
AAAGGAAAAAAGGGGACAGATCTATTTTTCGGGATAGTCAGCGGATCAGCCCGCGCAACTTCGAAAAATAGATCTGTCCCCTTTTTTCCTTTTCCTGGCTTCCGCTCGTCGTTCGCTGCACGCCTTCTTTGTGGCATCGAGGTCGCACCTGACGGGGCATCAACCCGGCGCGCGGCCGCTCTCTCCTCGCCGATCTCCATTCGGGCCTCGGAAGGATTCAGCCGAAAGCCAGCTTCTCGCTGACAACTGTGCCTGACCCCAATTTCCGAAACGGTGCCTGACCCCTACCCGCTGCGGACTAGGAAGTCGCGCCGGTCTCGCGGCGTGCTAGCCGGAAAAGAAGGAGCGCGAAGAGGAGCTCGATCGCAGCGCCGGTGAAGGCGGCGGTGGCGACGGATGCCTTGAGCGCAATGAGTGCGAACGCCGACGCGGCGACAACGGCGCCCAAGAGCCAGTAGATGCGCGTGCCGTACAGCGTCGCGAACGTCAGATAGCGGCCGCCGATGATCAACAGCATCGCGATGAAGAAGTACTGCGCCCATTCGGCGGCGAGGTACAAGGCGAGGGGCAGAAGAAGCAGCATCCAGATGGTGCCTTCGAGCGCAAGCGGGGCCAGCGGGTTTCCCTTTCGAAGCTTCCCAGGCCGGCCCGCGAGCTTCGAGAGCAGGATCGCCACGGGGTGGATGAACATGCCGCCGAAGAACAGCGCGGCGACGGCGCCGTACGGGCTCACCGCGAGCCCGACGATTCCGGCGACGAGCCAGGCGACTCCCGACGCGAACACGCCGGCGGCCCCGCCGACATACGCGTGCCGCATGTCTGCCTGCGCTTCGCGCACCGACATTTCGCTCAAAGCCAGCCTCGCTGCCGTGCGAGCCGATACGCATCGATGCGGTTGTTCGCGCCGAGCTTGCCGATGGCTTCGGACAGGTAGTTGCGCACGGTGCCCGCGGACAGGCCGAGCTGCTCGGCGATCTGCGGCGCGGAAAAACCTTCTCCCGAGAGGCGCAGCGCCTGCCGCTCGCGATCGTTCAACGGATCCGACTCGTTCCACGCCTCGACCGCGAGCGCGGGATCGATCGCGCGGCCGCCGCGATGCACGTTGCGCAGCGCCTCGGCGAGCTTCTCGGCCGGCGAATCCTTGAGTAGATAGCCCTTGACGCCCGCGTCGAGCGCGCGCCGCAGGTATCCCTGGCGCGCGAACGTGGTCACGATGACGACCTTGATGGGCAACTGCTCCGACTGGATCGTCTGCGCGAGCTCGATGCCGGTCATGCCGGGCATCTCGATGTCGGTGATCACGATGTCGGGCTTGAGCCGCCGGCAGTCCGCCAACGCCTGCAGGCCATCCGGCGCGGCGCCGAGCAGATCGATATCGCGTTCCATGCGCAGCAACGCGCCGAGCGCGCCGCGCACCATGGCCTGATCTTCCGCGAGCAACACGCGAATCAACCGAACCTCTTCACGCGGCAACCGGAACGGATGCGCGCAGCAGCGTGCCCCCATTCTCGTTGGGAGCGAGGCTCAAGCTGCCGCCTACGCTGCCGAGCCGCTCGCGCATGCCGTTGAGCCCGTTGCCCGGGACGATGCGGCCGCCGCGCCCGTCATCGGCGACTTCGACGACGACGTCGCGCGCTTCCTTCCTCACGCGGATCGTGACGCCGCGCGCACCCGAGTGGCGCTGGATGTTGGTCGCGGCCTCGCGCAACGACAGCGCGAGAGCGGTCTCGCAATCGCGCGGCAGCTTCACGTTCTCGGTCTCGCACTTCACCTTGAGTCCCTGCGCCTCGAGCAGCGCGGTCGCGGCGATCAGCTCCGACGACAGAGCGGTGTTGCGGATGCCGCTCACGGCATTGCGCACCTGCGCGAGGGAGTCGCGCGCGACGCGTTCCACTTCGGCGATCTCCGTGCGCGCGGCGTCGATGTCGCGGTCGATGAGCTTGCGCGCGAGCTCGGACTTGAGCGCGACAACGGACAGCGTGTGACCCAGCAGGTCGTGCAGGTCGCGGCCGATGCGCTCGCGCTCGGCGAGTGTCGCGAGGCGCAGGATCTCCTCCTGGCTGCGGCGCAGTTGCATCTGATGCTTGTGAGCGTACGACGTGAAGACCGCGATGATCGCGAGCGTCACCGACGGCACGAGCACGCTCACGATGGTCTGGTTGCCGTGACCTAACATCCACAGCTCGAACACGAAGCCGCAGATCGAGAGCACGATGACGGCGGTCGCCTGCCAGGTGGTGACCAGGTAGGCGACCATGAAGAACCCGAAGATGAGGTAGCCGAGAGAGGAAGGGTTGAACGGCGCGAGCAGGAACCCGAGCGCGAACACGCCCGCGACATAGGCAAGGCGGACATTGGGATTCGCACCGTCGTAGAAGTACACGCACAGGTGCAGCCAGACGAACACCGGCACGCTCAGGATCGTCGGCAGGATCACGCCGCTGAACGACTGTCGCGCGAGAACGGCCCAGACGAACAGCCACGCGAGATTGATCAGGATGACGAAGGGAAGCAGCCGCATGGTGCGGCCATCGGCGCTCGTCATGTACCCCACGACGGAACACGGCGGCGGGTTCCGGATGTTCGCGATCAGGGTGGAGATGCGCATGCGCCAGCGATCCTAACTCAACCGATCACTCGATCCGCACGTTGTCGATCTGCAGCCGGAAGTGACCTTCCGGGCCGTTGGATCCGATCATGATCCCGCGCACGCGGGCGCGATCGACGACGAAGTCCGCGAGGGGCACGCGGATCTCGCGCCACTGCGGCCCGGCCTCGAACGGAAAGGAGGAGGGAATCGAGTTTCGGTCGGCGCTCGAGAAGAACGTCGCGACGTATTTCCCGCCGTCGCCGCGCGCGAAGAACGCGAGCGTTTTGCGGGACGAGTAGTCCATCATCCCTTCCATCGGCGGGCCGTTCGGCAAGAAGATCGCGCCGGCGAAAGGCCACTGGAATCCCGGCCGGATCGTGCCGTCGATCTCGAGCGCGCCGGTTGAGTTTTCGGCGCCGCCGTCGACCAGGCGTATCGCGGCGGTCGAGGCGCCACCCATGACGGTGTCGCTGGTCTCCCTCCAGCCGATGCCGTAGGTGGCGTCGGGCGATCCCGAGTCGAATGCGGCAATCAGCGGCTCAACCGGCGCGGCCACGCCGGCCGGCGCCACGGAGCCGCTCGCGGGCGTTGCAGCGTCCGCTTCCGACTTGCTGACGCCGGCCGCCGCGACCGCGGAGGACGGGTAGCCGATGACTCCCATCGAGATGAGTGCGATGCCGATGGCGATCGCCACACCCGTCACTGCTCCGGCAAACCGCGGCCGGCCGGCCGGAGTCGCGGGGTTGAACAGCCGGAAGCCCCGATTGCCGAGCCGGCGCATGGCGAGCACGAAGAACACGAGCGTAACGCCCGCGAGCGCGGCGATGTGCGAGGCAGTGCTGCCCTTCGACGGCAGATCGAGAGCGCTGAGCGCGAGCTGGGCGAGGTGATGCGAGGGGAGGAACGTCGCGAGACCCTGGATTCCCTTCGGCAGGAACTGCAGCGGGACCCACAAGCCGGACAGGAATGCCATCGGTAGATAGATCAGGTTGACGATCGCGGGCGAGGCCTGGCCCGACACGAACGCGCCGATGCACAGTCCCAGCGCGCAGAACGGCAGGACGCCGAGCACTTCGATCAGGGATACTTTCGCGGCCTGGGCAACGGTGATGGGCGCGCCGGCGACCGTCCACGCGAGCAGCGCGAGCGAGACCGATATCAACGCGACGAACAACATCGCCATCACCATGCGTGCGAGCAGGTATGAGCCCGGCGGCATGGGCAGCGCCTGCTTGAAGCGCAGCAGACCCTGCTCGCGCTCGAACGCGAGCGATACGCCGAAGCCGAACAGTCCCGGCGCCATCGTGCCGAACACGCCCATGTGCGCGAACGTGGTCACGGTCGCGGCCCCGTTGCCGCGCGCGAGCAGCACGCCGAACAGCAGATAGAACATCGCGGGGAAGAAAAGCGTCGGCAGCGCGAACGCGGGCGTGCGCAACATCTTGAGGAGTTCGAGGCGAATGTCGCCGACGTAGGCGGCGACGAGGCGCGACGCGCTCATGCGCGGATAAGGAACGGCGTTCACTGGAGAGTCTCCGGTTTTGCAGCGGCGCTGGTCAGTTCGGCGAACGCTTCCGCGAGCCCGGCGCGCCGGACTTCGATGTCGCGCACATCGGCGTCGGCATCGAGCAGGCGGCGGAGGACCTTTTCTGCGTCTTTCGTGACGATATTGATGATGCCGTCGTCGTCACGCAGCTGCTCGACCTCGGGCCACGCACGGATTGCCGCCACGGGAAGAGACGTCCGGCACAGCACGTTGCGGCGCGAGACGACGGCGCGGATCTCGTCGACCGTCCCCGCGGCGATCTGGCGGCCGCGCGCGATCACCGCGACGCGATTCGCGAGCGCTTCGGCTTCCTCGAGGTAGTGAGTCGTGAGGACGATCGAGCTGCCTTCGTGCACGAGCTCGCGCAACACGCGCCACAATGCCTCGCGTGCCTGGAGGTCGAGGCCGACGCTCGGCTCGTCGAGGAACAGCAGCTCGGGGCGTCCGCATATCGCCATGCCGAACTGCACTTGCCGCTTCTGGCCACCCGACAGATCCTGGTATTTGCGATTCGCGAGACTCTCGAGCGAGAGGCGGTGGATCACCGCGTCCACGTCGTAAGGGCTCGGGTAGTAACTCGCCACCTGCGCGATCAGCTCGCGCGGTCGCGCGACGGGGGAGAGCGCGACCTCCTGCATCATGATCCCGACACGCCGGCGCGCTTCGAGGTCCTGGGGATCGAGCCCGAAGAGCTCGGCCGTACCGGCATCGGGTCGCTCGAGTCCGAGCAGCAACGAGATCGCAGTCGACTTGCCCGCGCCATTGGGTCCGAGCACCGCGAGCAATTCACCGCGCCGCACGGTGAGGTCGAGACCGTCGAGCGCGCGGATCTTCCCGAATTGTTTGCGGGCGCCCGTGAGCCGAGCCAGGGGACTCTCGATAACTGCCTCAGACATGAATTCCTCCGTGCGAGGAATACTGTGCTTCGGGCGCCCGCGAATGAAGTCGAGGCTGTCAGCCGATGTGGCTGACATCTGTCACTTTTAGCTTGGCGGGTGGAAAACGGGCGTTTCCAGGCGCATCGACGCGGCCAGGTCTTCACGCCCGGTGCTTTCGGCATGATCCGCGAGCGTGCGCAGGTCGGGCGCCGAATCCATCGTGAAGTGCGGGGACGCCCCCCGCAGTCTTTCGAACACCGCGAGCGCGGCGTCGGGCCGGCCGAAGCGCAGCAGGTTCCGGATCAACGTGCTGCCGATCGTGTTCAGCGCGGCCAGATTTCCCCAGCTCAACGCCTTCTCGGCGACGTGGTACGAATCGCGGATCGCCTGCTCGGCATCCGCGTCGCGCAACCATGCCGCGAGCGGCGCCGTTGCGTCGACGTGTTTGCCGACGCGCACGTTCGTGAAGACGTCGTCGAGCATTTTCGCGCGCGTCTTCTCCCGTTCCGCCTCCTCGCGGGCTTCCGTGCGTTCGGGACTGCGGCTGGCCACGTAACCGATTTGCTGACGGCGGATGTACATCGCGCCGCCGACGAGCGCGGCGAATGCGATTTCGTAAAGGAGCACCAGCGCCACGCTCACGAGCGTCGGCGGCGCGAGCGCGATCAGCGCGAACAGCAGAATCACGCCGCCGGACATCGCGCCGAGCATGACGAGGTAGTGCGGGCCGAGTCCGCGGATGAATCGGTAGACGGTGACTGGATTCAACGTTTCGCGCGCGCGTTCGCCGAAGCCCAGGATCGCGATCGATGCTGGAATCCACAGCACGAGCACGATGGCCAGGGTCGTGCCGGCGGCGCCGCCGACGCGCCAGCACAGCACGCCACCTCCCACGATCAGCGCGACCTGGATCCACGGCCGGGTTTCGAATGGACTCAGCATGTGGTTGTCGAGCACCGGCGGTTCGAAGGTGCCGTCGGCGATTCTCTCGATCAGCGCGAAGCAGTAATTGAAGATCCAGAACTGGAGGAACAGCAGGCCGATGAGGGCGATCCATCCCGCCGGCGTGTTCAAGAAGCCCCAGACGAGAAACGCGGCAATGGGCGTGATCACGCCGACCAGGAGCAGGACGGTCGGGTGAATCGGAACCTTGATGGTGCGCAAGTAGTCCATGTTTGCGGCAATATGCTCACACTACTCGGGGGGATACGGTAGAGCATGGACACGAATTCATTCGATGCGATCGTCGTGGGAACCGGAATGAGTGGGGGCTGGGCCGCCAAGGAACTCACGGAGAAAGGTCTCAAAACACTGGTGCTCGACCGCGGACGGATGGTCCGGCACGGTGAGTACCCCACCGCGACGAAAGATCCGTGGGAGCTGCCCTACGCAAACCGCATCACCCAGGAAACGCGGCAGCGCAAGCCGGTCCAGAGCCGCACCGGGTACCCAACCCCCGCCAACACCCACTGGTTCGTCGACGATCTCGACAATCCGTACACCGAGGTCAGCAAGTTCGACTGGCTGCGCGGGTACCACGTCGGCGGCCGCTCGCTCATGTGGGCCCGGCAAAGCTACCGTTTTTCGCCGATGGATTTCGAAGCGAACGCGAAAGAGGGCATCGCAGTTCCGTGGCCCGTGAGCTACGACGAGATCGCGCCCTGGTACGACAAGGTCGAGACCTTCGCGGGCATCAGCGGCAGCCTCGAGGGGCTGGCCCAATTGCCTGACGGGAAGTTTCTGCCGCCCCACGACCTCAACTGCGTCGAGCAGGACTTCAAGTCGCGCCTCGACCAGAAGTTAGGCCGCAAACTCATCATCGGCCGCTGCGCGAATCTGACCGGTCCGCTCACGCACAGCGAGAGCCCGCAGCGCGGCACCTGCCAGTCGCGCAACCTCTGTATCCGCGGCTGTCCTTACGGCGCGTATTTCTCCAGCCTGTCCTCGACACTGCCGTCGGCGGAGCGCACGGGCAACATGACGCTGCTCGCGAACCAGATCGTGTACGAGATCGTGTACGACAAGGATCTCGGCCGCGCCACCGGGGTGCGTACCATCGACGCCGAAACCGGCAAGACCACGGAGTACTACTCGAAGATCGTGTTCCTCTGCGCGTCCGCGCTGGGTTCGACGTTCGTCATGCTCAACTCGACGTCGAGCCGCTTCCCGAACGGCTTCGGCAACGACTCGGGCGAACTCGGCTGCAACATCATGGATCACAACAAGCCGGGCAATTCGAGCGCGCAGGTCGAAGGCTTCCTCGACGTTGGGTACACGGGGCGCCGCCCCAACGGCTTCTACATTCCGCGTTACCGCAACGTCGGCAAGGACAAACGCAGCTACCTGCGCGGCTTCGGGTACCAGGGCCGCGCGAGTCGCGCGAACTTCGCGCGCCTCAACGACAGCGCGCTGATCGGTGACGAGCTCAAGGCGGCGGTGCGCGATCCGGGACCCTGGAGTCTCGGCATGACGGCGTTCGGCGAGATCCTGCCGTACCACGAGAACCGCGCGACACTCGATCGCACGAAGAAGGACAAATACGGTCTGCCGCTGCTCGCGATCGACGCCGTCGTGCGCGACAACGAGATCAGGATGCAGGAGGACATGCGCAACGATGCGGCGGAGATGCTCGAAGCCGCGGGTTACAAGAACGTCACCGTGCGCAGCGATTCCTACAACATGGGCAACAGCATCCATGAGAGTGGAACCGCGCGCATGGGAGCGGATCCGAAGAAGTCCGTGCTCAACAAATACAACCAGGTGCACGCCTGCAAGAACGTCTTCGTCACCGATGGTTCGTTCATGCCCTCATTCGGATGTCAGAACCCGTCGTTGACGTACATGGCATTCACGGCGAGAGCCGCGGCATTCGCGGTCGACGAACTCAAAAAGGGCAACCTATGAGCGAGACGCACGACTCAAACGAGATGATGCAGCGACGTGAGGTCTTGCGGCGCGTCGCGTGGTTGGTGGGCGGGGCGGTGTCCGCGCCCGCGGCGCTCGCAATTCTGCAGGGGTGCTCCGCGAAGGATGCGCCGGCAGCCGCTTCGTGGATGCCGAAGTTCTTTCAGGGATCGCAGAAAGACATCGTGACCGCCATTGCCGATGTCATCCTGCCGAAGACGGATACGTCGGGCGCACTCGACGCAAATGTTCCGGCGTTCATCGATTCGATGCTGGCCGATGTGTACGACGCGGCCGCGAAGGAACGCTTCAACAGGGGGTTCGCGGAGTTCGAGAAGGCCGGAGGAAAGGCCTTTCTCGAGCTCGATGCGGCGGGCCGCAAGGCGGCCGTCAAGGAATCGCTCGAAGCGGCGCTCGCCGCGGAGAAGCCGGACGGCAAGCCGTTCATCCTCATGACCCGCGAACTCACACTGCTCGGGTTCTACACCTCGAAGGTGGGCATTGCTGAAAACATGGAATACAGTCAGGCGCCCGGCGCGTTTCATGGCTGTGTGCCCGTTGCAAAGATGGGCAAGCCGGTTCAGTGGGAGTAGTGACGTCGCGGAACGGAATGGGGCCAGGCCCCATTTTCTCAAAGCCGAAAATGGGGCCTGGCCCCAAGGAACCCACCATGACCCTCGACCGCCGCATCATCGACCTCTACAACGAGTACGTGCACACGGCGCTGCCGCGCCGGGACTTCATATCGCGCCTCGTCGGCATCGCGGGCAGTGCGGCCGCCGCGACGGCGGTGCTGCCGTTCCTCGAGCCTAACTACGCGCACGCGCGCCAGATCGAGCCCGACGACAAGCGCATCAAGAGCGAGAAGATCGAGTTCGGCGGTCCGAGCGGACCGGTCAAGGCCTACGTCGCCCGTCCCGCGAAACTCAAGAGGTCGGACAAGATCGCCGGTGTCCTCGTGATCCACGAAAACCGCGGACTCAACGAACACATCGAGGACGTCGCGCGGCGCGTGGCGCTTGCGGGCTACCTCGCGATCGCGCCGGATGGTCTGTCGGTCGCCGGCGGCGCGCCCGTGGACCAGGAAGCCGCGCGCGATCTGTTTGCGAAGACAGACGGCGCACGCATCGCGGGCGACGTGCTCGCGGGCGTGCCGTGGCTCGCGGCGGACGCCAGCAGCAATGGCAGGATCGGCGCGGTCGGATTTTGCTATGGCGGCGGTCTCGCGCTACGCGCGGCGGTCGAAGCCGTGGGCGTCAACGCGGCGGTGTGCTTCTATGGTCGGCAACTTTCCGCGGAGGACACGAAGCGACTCAAGGTGCCGGTGCTGCTGCACTACGCGGGCGTGGACGAACGCGTGAACGCGGGCATCAATGATTTCCGTGTCGCGCTCGATGCGCAGGCCGTCCCTTACAGCCTCAACATGTACCCAGGCACCCAGCACGGCTTCCACAACGATGCGAGCGCCGCGCGTTACAACGAAGAGGCGTCGAAGCTCGCCTGGGGCCGGACTCTTGATTTCTTCGGGACGTATTTGAAAACTTAGCGACGAAGGGAAAAAGACGAGCGCGACATCAGGGGGAAACATGGGAGTGCGCAGCTTGTTGGGACTGGGACTGGGTCTGATCGCGATCGCGTCGATGGCCATCGCCCAGGAAGTCGATATCTGGACCAAGACAATCAACAACGATTCGAACGGCACCTGGAACGTCCAGCCAGACAAGCCCAAGGCGAAGGTCATCAAGGTCGCGGGTATTCCCGGCGAACAGGCTTTCCGCGTCAAGGCGAACAAGGGAGCGAATCCCTGGGACGTGCAGGCGAGCTCGCCGGTGCAGGGTGCGATCAACGCGGGCGACGTCATCATGCTGATGTACTACGCCCGCGCCGAAGTGCCCGCCGAGGGCGGTAGTTCGCTCACCGCGCGTGTGCAGCTCGCCGGCGCGCCGTACACCTCGACGATGGATTTCACGACGCCGATCACCGCGGAGTGGAAGAACTACTGTGCGCACCGCGTCGCCACGACATCGCTGCCGGAGAAGAAGGGCAGTGTGTCGGTGCACCTCGCGACCGCGCAGCAGGTCATCGAGCTCGGGCCCGTGTTCGTGTTCAACTTCGGTCCGGGGTACGACCGCAAGAGCCTGAAAGGCTGCGATGGCTAGGGCCGGAAAAAAGAGCGCGCGCACGATTCCCGAAGCCGTGCGCGCGCTCTGCCTCTCGTTTCCCGACACCGAGGAAATCGAGTCGCACGGCTCTCCCAACTTTCGCGCGCGCAAGGGCAAGATCTTCGCGGTGTTCTCGCTGAACCATCACGGTGACGGTCACGTCGCCCTGTGGCTCAACACGCCCGCGATCGAGCAGTCGCGGCTCATCGCCTCGTCGAAGGACATCTTCAAGCCGCCGTACGTGGGTCCGTCGGGCTGGATCGGGGTCGAACTCAACCGTGGCTTCTCCTGGAAGCGCGTGGCGGAGTTCTTGCGCATGGCGTACGTCAACAGTTCGCCGGCGAAGCTCATCGCCAAACTACCCGCGAAGATGCCGGCCATCGCGGCGCCGGCGCGCAGGATGAAGCCGGAAGAGATCGATCGGCTGAAGGCGCCGCGCGCGCTGCAGGCCATCGCGCAGATGCGCAAGATCTGCCTGCCGTTGCCCGAGGTTTCGGAAGGGACTTCGTTCGGAGCGATCACGTGGCGGGTGGGAAAAAAGACCTTCGCGTCCGTGTCCGACTACGGCAAAGGGCTTGCCGTGTCGTTCTGGGTCGGCATCGAGCGGCAAGGTCCGCTCGAAATGGACCCGAGACTCTCGATTCCGGCGTATCTCGGACACAACGGATGGATGTCGCTCGCGCTCGCGAAAGGCGCAAGCGAGCGCGAGCTTCGCGAATTCGTCGTCGAGAGCTGGCGGCACTTTGCAGCGCGGCGTGCGATCGCAGCGTTCGACGCAACAGTTTCGTAGCCCGCACACCACTGTCGCCATTCGGCGGCAGCAGCGCCTCTTGCAGGATCGTTCCGACAGGCGGAATGTAAGAGCGCTTACAGGGAAAATCGAAGCGAATGGAAGTTGCTTCGAAACGTAACCATTCCTAAGGATCGGGAGAAATCACATGAAGCCATCCCCTCGTGGCCTAGCTACCGTCGCATGCGCCGGCATCGCCGCCGGTATGCTCTGCCTCGTTCCACCAACCAATGCGCAAACCGCGCAGCCTGGCGCCGACTTCCACCGTTTCAGCCGCTCGACTCTCGGGATCGACCCGGAAGTTGCCGCGGTCGATTCGGAACGCGCGTTGCCGCAAGTCGTGTCGCCCGAGCCGCCGTCTCGCGGGCAGTTCCGCGAAGCGCCGGCGGCTTTCGACAACCGCACCAACGGCTTCGATCCGCAAGGACAGGCGTTCGATACGATCGACGAGGACACGGTCGTGCCGCTGCGCTCGTTCAATGACAACCGCTTCATCTTCGAAGAGGCCGAGGCCGTGGAGGATGGTCTGGGGCCGACATACAACGCGCAATCGTGCCGCGAGTGTCACCAGAATATCGTCACGGGCGGCGCGAGCCAGGTGGCGGAGCACCGCACCGGCCGTCTGGAACTGCTGCAGTTCGTCGAGTCGATCGGTGGCTCGCTGATCCAGTCGCGCTCGACGAATGCGGAGATCTTCGAGCGTGTGCCGTTCGAGGACAGCGTGAGCACGCTGCGCATCTCGACCAACACTTTGGGGGCAGGCTTCATCGAAGCCATCCCCAACGACACGCTGTTGCAGATACGAAATGCGCAGCCGGCGGCGATCCGTGGCACCGCGCTCGAAGTGGCCGTGCTCGAAGCCAACAACGCGCCGCGCATCGGGCGCTTCGGCTGGAAGAGCCAGCACGCCTCGCTCGAGTCGTTTGCCGCCGATGCCTATCTCAATGAGATGGGCATCACGACGCCGATCCTGCCGGTGGAGAACACGTCGCTCGGTCGCAATGTCGGATTCGGTACGCCATACGATCCGGTCGCGGATCCGGAGGACGACGGCGTCGATGTCACCGCATTCGCGAATTTCATGCGTTCGACCAAGGCGATTCCGCGCGGCCCCATCAACCCGCAAGTGCGCAACGGCGAATCGCTGTTCAACCAGGTGGGCTGCAACGGGTGTCACATCGCGACGTTGCGCACCGCCGCGCCCGGCACGCGCATCAACGGTGGCGCGCTGCGCGTGCGCGACGCCGTCGGCAACAAGATCATTCACCCGTACAGCGACTTTCTCCTGCACGACATCGGCACGGGTGACGGGGTGCCGGTGCTTCCCGGTGCGGCGTTCGCATCGACCGCGAGCCAGATGCGCACGGCGCCGCTCTGGGGTTTGCGCACGCGCAACCGGCTGATGCACGACGGACTGTCGTTCACGAAGCAGGAGGCGATCACGCGTCACGCGGGCCAGGCGACGGCGGCGAGAGCCGCGTTCGTCGCGCTGTCGGCCGCGCAACAGACGCAGGTGATGGCGTTTCTCGATTCGTTGTGACGTTTCTTCGCTAACAAAAGCCCAGGGACGGGCTCACGAGGGGATGGGCCGCGGGTCAACGGACTGACCCGCGGCCGGGGGAAATGGGGCCTGGCCCTGATTTCGTTCATGCGGCTCCAATGGCGAACTGCATCTCGACCACGGATTCGTGCATCCGCTCTGGATTCGGTGGCTTCAGGAAGACTTCGCGCCCCGGCCCGGCCAGCGTCTCGCCGCTCGAGGCGAGAAATTTGCCGATCTTCGCGGTGACGAGGTGCGCATCTTCCGGAAGTCCGACCCGCACGCACACGGCCATGCGATCCACCGCTTCGAGCGTGCGACGGATCAGCGGAGTGCCGCGCGGCGGTTCCGCGTCGCTGCCCGCGGGCAGAACGAACCCGAACTCCACGTCGACCTCGTCCTGTTCGAACTGCGGAGAGTGGCCGACCGCGAGCAACGTGAGCGGCGTGCCTCGAAGCAGCGGGTTCGCGTACTCGCGCAGCTCGAGGATCAGCGCGCGGGCGTGGGCGAACGACGGCACGACTCGCCGCAACGAGACGATTTCATGGGCCGGCTCCGCACGCACGATCACGTCGTCGGCCGACATCACGCCGTCAGTTTCGAGCTGTGCGATGCGTGTTTCGATCGCTCGCAGCCGCTGGGTTTCCGCCGCGAGCGACTGCTCGACGTCGTTCCGGCGCAGCAACAGCAGATTGCGCAGCTCCGTCGTGCTGATGTCCGCGCGCACGATCTCGCCGATCTGCTCGAGCGAGAACCCCAGCTCCTTGAGCACCAGGATGCGGTTGAGCGGCGCGAGTTGCGCAACGGTGTAGTAGCGGTATCCGGTTTGACCGTCCGCGTGCGCGGGCACGAAGAGGCCGATCTCATCGTAGAACCGCAGCAGCCGGGCGGATACACGCGCGATGCGCGAGAACTCACCGATCCTGAACATGCCACGTCCGGTCGAGGCCCATCGAGTCGACGAAAGGTTGTTCGCGTCGCAAGGCCTCGCGCATCGCGGGGTGAAGCAGTACGCGTTCGAAGTGCGCCGCCAGCCGCGGGAAGCGGTCGCGGTACAGATCGAAACCCAGGTAACGGTAGGTCACGAGATTGGAAGCGACGGCGATGTCGGCGATGGAAAGCGCATGGCCCGCAAGGTAATCGCCGCGCAGCGCCGAGTCGAGATGGCCGAACGCTTCGGGAACGGCGGTCCGCAGGACGGCGTCGATCGTGGCCTGGTTGCTCGCGATCTTCCGGATCGTCGGATTCACCACTGTCTCGTGGAATAGCGGGCGCACGACGTCGGAGAAAAGGGCGCCGGCGTATTGCTCGAACGACAGCGCCGTCGCGTAGTCGCGCGGCGCCGAGGGGTAGAGCGACGGTGCCGGCTGCACGCGCTCGAAGTACGCGCAGATGGCGGCAGAGTCCGCGAGGCGGAAGTCGTCGTCGACGATGGCCGGGATCTTTCCGGTCGGGCTGAGCGTTCTCCAGTCCGGTGGCGGATTGTCGGGAATCACCGGAACGACAGGCGCGACCTCGTGCGGCAGGTTCTTCACGAGCGCGGTGACGATCACCTTGCGCGTGTGCACGGACAGCGGGATACCGTAGATCTTCAGCATGGCAGGCTCCCTTGGGTTGGAGCCCGGACGCTGCGGCTTGACGCTACGGCAAGGTCAAGCCCCGTGCGATCTCGACGTCTTGCGCCACTTCGTCGCGGATCCGCGCCCAGTGGAAGAGGTTGTCGGGGTTCGCATCGAAGGAGTTGTGGTTGTAGTGGGTCAGCTTCATGTCGCGATACAGCGGGCGCGTGATGCGGATGACCTCGTCCCAGTAGCCGAGCGCGTTAGCCAGATGCGCGATCGCGGCTTCGCGTTGGGCGGAGTCGGCCTTCGCGCGGAAGCGCTGAAGTGCGACAGCGCCGCGGAGCTTCTCGGCGAGATGCAAACCCAGGTTGGCCCAGACCTTGGCATCCGCGATCTCGTAGGCGAGCGCGACATCGCCGCCCGCGTCTATCTTCCCGACCAGCCGCAGCGCCTCGCGACAATCGCGTTCCAGCAGGTCCGCAAGTCGCGGGGGCGTGATCGAATCGGCCGGCAGCACCCGGCTCTCAGAAAGACTCTTCACGTAGTCGGCCACGGAGACGTAGTCCGGGTCGAGCGTGGGTTGTGCGATGAGCGCGTCCACGCCGATGTACTTCGTGACCTCACCCTGTAGCGCGAGGAATCCTTCTCCATACAGCGTGAAATCCCAGCGCGAGTCGTAGAGCGAGGCGAGCCGCATTTGCGTGTTGGAGGCGAGCGAGACCGCACGCAGAAGGTTGGCGGCTTTCGATCCGTAGCGCCGCGTGAACTCGCGGGCGAACACCGCATCCGGCGTCGCGGGGTCGTAGAGCAGACGGCCCCACAGCGAATAGAACAGCCATTGCCGCTGGAACGCCCATTTCCACGGGGGATGGTCTGCCGCCGTGCCAGAAATATTGGAAAAGTAGTCGAGCGCCGGGATGTAGGTCTCCGAACCGATGAAGTAGCCGCCGACGTACGGCTGCGACGCGGTGTCGCCGTTACGCGCGATGTGTTCGCGGATGAAGTCCGGCACGCCCCAGCGCAGCGCGAAAAAATCCTCGTTGCGCACCTGCCAGACCACGCGGTAGTTCGAGGGTGTCGGCTGGAAATACGTGGACCCAAGCTTGCCGCCGTGCACCTTCACGAGCTTTGGCGTGGAGTGGCCGTGCGACCAGTTGAACTTCATCTCCGCCCAGAGGGGTCCGCTGAACTTGTCGCTCAAGCGTTCCATCGCCGCGCGTGTGATCTGCTCGACGTCCGTGCTGACGCCGGGTCCCGAATCGAGACCCGACGAGAACGGCACGCGATGGATGAGTTTCACGGGCCGCGTGCGGCGCGCGTCGAGCGCGCCCGCGACGTAGACTTCATCGACGAAGAGCTGGCGCTGGAGCGGCGTCATGCCGGCCATGCCTTCGCCGTGCGACACGCCGATGCCATCGAGGTCGCGGTATTCCTCGAGCATCTGCGTGACGCTCTCGCGCAGGTAACGCTTCGTGATCTCCGAGGTATCTCCGGGGACGTAGTAGTGCGGGTAGAAATTCTTCGTCGTGATCCCGTGCGCTTTCGCGAACTCCTCGCTCACGAAGATGCTCCAGAGCACGATGTAGGTGTCGAGGCCGCGCTCCTTGGCCATCCGGAAGATCTCGCGATACAGCCGTTGCCATTCCGCGAATTCCGCATCGGACCACTTGCTGGCCTCCGGGAAGTGACGCGGGCGGATCATGTAAGTGAACGGATGCATCGTCCACAGCGAGATCGTGTTGAAGCGGTTCTCGACCATCATGTCGAGGAACGCCTCCCAGTACGCGAGGTCGCGAACGGTCGCGGTGTGCTGATCGAGCGATGAGCTCGGCCGATAGCTGTCCCAGGGCGTGTTGAACTTGATGCCACGAAACGCGAGGGTCGGCGGCCGCGGGTTCGCCGCCAGTGCGTTGATCGACACGCCGTTCATCAATTGGGCGCGGACGTCGAGCGCGCCGTAGACGAGGCCGCGCGCGTCGCCGCCGGTGATCGTCACGCGGCGGTTCTTCGAGTGGATCGAGAATGCTTCGGCTCCGAGCTTAGGATCGACGCCGAGCTCGAGGACGACGCGTGCGCCGGAGCGCGACTGCGCGACGGTGGGCGTCGCGAGCGTTTCGAGCAGCCGCCGTCGCGCGTATTGCGCTTGCGGCGAATCGACGCGCATCACGGTCTCGACCGTGAAGGCCCGCGTCTCTGTGCTGGCTAACAAGCCGAGGAGGGCGGCGAGCAATACCGCGAACGACTTCAGAAGCCTTGCGTCCAGACCTTGATCTCGGGATCGGCTTGCACCGAGATCGTCCTGCCGAACTCGTACTGGCCGTCCTCGTTCCTCGAGAACGGCAGATAGAACGCGATCGTGTAGGCCAGCCGGTGTTCGACGAAGATCCGGATCGCACGCGTCTGCGCAACCCCCGGGATCTCGTCCACGCAGGCGGCGACGCCCACGGCCCGCAGCTCGCGCTCATTCGCCATGCTGCGCAGGCCGTCGTAGATCATCGGCAGGATGTGCCAGGAGTTCGCGAAGCCCTTGTTCGAGTTGCACATGGCGCCGAGCAGGGAGACGCGGCCCTCATCGGTCAGCACGGCGGCGTGGGGCAGGAAGTCGCCCTGTTCGAGCAACAGCTTTTCGGATCGCTCCACCAGGGGCCCGGCGATGGCGCCGAGGTCAGGCTTGACGGCGGAATAGAGGTCGGGAGCGGTACTCATCCTTGAATTTCACGGGCGGCGCGCGCCTTGCCCGTACCTTTATTGTTCGGGCAACTTCAACACGCTTAAGTCGGGCGCGTCAATGCAAAACGGGGCCTTCGCCGGCCAGCGCCACGGGCAGGAAATCCAGCCACATGTTAGAAAACCGCATGCACTCCACGCATACAGTTCTCGTCACCGGGGCCTCGTCTGGCATCGGCGCGGCGCTCGCGCGGGACTGCGCGCGGCGCGGCTTTCGGGTGGCCCTGGTCGCACGCCGCATCGAGACGCTCGAGACGCTCGCGGCGCGGTTGCGGGAGGCGGGTAGTCAGGCGAGCGCCCATGCGGGCGACGTCACCCGGGACGGCGACATCGCGCGCGTCGTGGCGGAGCTCGCGACCCAGGGTGTCGTGCCCGATATCGTGATCGCCAATGCGGGGTTCGGCGTGGTCGGGCCGGCGCAAAAGCTCTCGCTGGACGACTACCGCCGGCAGTTCGAGACGAACCTGTTCGGCGTGTTGCGCACCTTCTACGACACGCTCGGCGTGCTGAAGCAGACCCGCGGCCGGTTCGCGGTCATGGGCAGCATCGCGGGACATCTGTCGGGGCCGGGCGGGTCGGCGTATGCGATGAGCAAGTTCGCCGTGCGTGCGTTCGCCGAGGCGTTGCACGGCGACCTCAAAGGGACGGGCGTCGGCGTGACGCTGATCTCGCCGGGGTTCGTCGAGTCCGACATCCGGCGCGTCGACAACCAGGGCGGGCTGCACTCGCATGTGGAAGACCCGGTGCCGCCGTGGCTGCGGATGAATGCGGACAAGGCGGCACGCGTCATGATGAACGGCATCCTGCGCGGGCGTCGCGAGGTCGTCGTCACGTTTCACGGCAAGGTCATTGTCTTCTTTGCGCGGCACTTCCCGCGGCTCGTGCGTTACCTGCTCGTGAGAGCGAACCGCGGCGCGCGGCCGGAGCCGCAGAAGAAATGAGCCGCTGTCAGCTCGCGGCGGGGATCTCGCTCAGCGAGTGATAGATCGCCGCGCCGGCCCGGGATCTCAGGGGCAGGGGAGCTGCGCGCAGTCCTTGCAGGGCATCAGCGCGAGTACGGTGCCGATGATCGTGAACTGCAGCGTGTGGTAGCCGCCGTTGATCAAGAACAGCTTCAAGCTCTTGCGCTCGAAGAGATAGTTGATGCCGAAGCTGCCCGCGACCCAGAGCAAGCCGGCCGAGAAGCCGACCCCCGTGCCGAACACCAGCGACGGGCGAGGTCCCAGGAAGTTCGCGAAGTTCCAGGCGGCGAGCAGCGAGAGCACGAAGGCGAATCCGAAGATCACGCCCAAGTTGCTGTTCTTGAGCCTCTCATCCGTGAGGCCGGCTTCGCGTTGCCAGGCTTTGCCGAACAGCACGGGGGAATACCAGAGACCGCCTAACAGGAAGCAGGCGACCCCGGCGACGACGATGGCGAGCCAGTTGACTTCAGGCATGGAAACTCCCCGGTTGTAGTAGCGCATCGTTAGATGCGCGTTGCGGGGATTTTGCGCGCGGGGCGGGGCGGCGTCTTGGAAAAATGGGAAGTGGCGTTAAAGGGGCGGGAAATAAAGGGGACAGATCTATTTTTCGCAGCGACTGACTTCAATACTTGCGGTGGCCGCGCGAAAAATAGATCTGTCCCCTTTATTTCCCGCCCCTTTAACGCAGCACCACGCTGCCTGAGTCCGGCCGGTCCCGCCGCGCGAGTTCGACGGGCGAGAAGCCCGTGAAGCGGCGGAATTCGTTGATGAGGTGCGACTGGTCGTAGAAGCCGCATTGCTCCGCAAGTTGGGGCCATGGCACCTCACCGTTTTCACGGTTCAGAAGATCCAGCGCGCCGCGGAAGCGATGAACTCGCGCCAGGGCCTTCGGCGAGAGGCCGACCTGCTGCCGGAACAGGTTGCCGAGATGCTTGCGCGAAAAGCCCGTCTGCGCCGCGAGTTCTTCGATGGCGATCCGGCCGCCCGTGGCCGCCAGACGATCCACGGCCCAGCGCACGGCGGGGTGAACGATTGCGCGGGGCTTCAGGCGCGCGAGCAGCCAGCGTTCGACGACACGGAAGCGGTCTTCGAGCGATGGCGTATTCAGCAACTGCTCGCGCAGTCGCAGCGCGCCGTCGCCGAGTGCATCCGCGAGCGCGATGATGCGATCGGACAGCGCGCCCATCTCTTCGCCAAGCCAGGGGAAGGTGCCGCGCGCGTTGAAGGCGACGCCTAACAAGGCGTTGCCGTGCGGGGCCTCGGTGTCGATCGGTCCTTGATGCAAGCCTGAATACCAGACGTCGATGAAAGGCACGCGCACCTCGGGCGGGCCGGGTTCGATGCGGTACTGCGGCGGGCCGAGATTGATGAGGAGCTGGCTTTGACCTGAGGGCAGGATGCGATCGCGTTGATACGCGACCTTGCCCTCGCCGAACCACAGACTGGCGACGATCCCGGCGAGGCGTGGGTCCGTCTGCCAGACGCTCACGCTCCAGTGGCCGATGGGCGAGGAGTGGGTGAAGGTTTGGAGGCGGGTGATCATGAAGATAGAGAAGGGGGTCAGATCAATAGATCTGACCCCGGGCTAACAGATCTGACCCCTTAGTCATTCGTCCAGATCCACTGCAGGATGCGTGGCAATAAAACGCCGCCGTGCTGATCCGAATGCGCGCCGTCACCCCATTGATGCTTCACTTCGTAGCGCGTACCGAGTTTCCCATCCTTGTCGGCCTTGGCGTTCGCGAACTCGAAGGCCGACAACATCTGCAGGTTCGCGAGGTACCAGTTGCCGTGCTCGTTCGACAGATCCTTGTCGCCGTCCTGCAGGTAGATACGAATCGGCTTGATCGGATTCTTGCGGATGAGCGTCGGGTAGAGGTCTCCGCCCGGCACCATCGGCTTGCCATCGGCGGCGGGTAAATAGCCGATCGACGTGTAGCTGCCGATCAGGCTGATCACGCGGCGGAAGTAGTCGGGCCGTTGCCACGCCGCGGTGAACGCCGCGATGGCGCCGCTCGACGTGCCGCCGATCGCGCGCTTCTCGGGGTCATCGGTCAGTCTGTATTTCTTGCCCACCTCGGGTAACAGCTCCTCGATGAGCAGGCGCGCGTACCGATCGTCCATCGCGTCGTACTCGAAGCGGCGGTTGTCCGGATTGCGCATCTCGAGATCCGTGGGATAGGTCTCGCTGCGATTTCCCGGCGTCACGAACACGCCGATCGTTACCGGCATCTTCTTGCTGGCGATCAGGTTTTCCATCGCCTGCGGCACACGCAGGCTGCCGTTCGGGTTCGTGGCGCGCTGTCCGTCCTGGAACACGAGCAGGTTCGCCGCCACCGGCTTCTTCTCGTTGTACTGCGCGGGCACGTAGATCCAGTACCGGCGCACGGTGCCTTCGATGATTTTGCTCTTCCACTCGAACGGGCCTTCGAGGCGGCCCTTCGGAATGCCTTCCTGCGGCAGCGAGTCCGCCATGAACGCGTACTCGCCGGGCTGGCGCATCGCCTTCTTCGCGCCCTCGGCGAACTTGCAGTCCGCGGGCACCGACTTCACGTAGTAGGTTTTGTAGTTGGTGGCGCCCTTGTCCATGCAACCCGCGAGATTGAGCAACTCCACCTTGCGGAAGTCGATCGGGTGCGACTCGCTCTGCAACGAGATGTAGCCGCCTTCGATGAGCTGCCCATCGAGCTTCGTGGTCGTGTCGTAGTTCGAGACGACTCCGCCGCCGTACTGCGGCATGGAATACTCCAGCACCTTCTCGCCGTTGGCGTAGTGCACGATCGTGCCGGCGCCGTTCACGACGAACTCGACGCGAACCCATTGGTCGCCGTCAAAGGTCTTCGACTTCGAGTTGAGGCAGTGGCCATCGAACAGTTTGCCTTCGAAGACGATCTCGGTGCCGGGGCTGCACATGTTCGCCGTCGAGCGCGGCTTGCCGTCGCTCTTGCCGCCCAGGAACTGTGCCTCGATCGAGATGGGGAAGTCCTGATCGCGCGGCATCGTGCGCGGATCGGGCGAATGCAACATCGCGCCGGAATTGCGGAAGGCCCACGCGCCCGGGTGGTTGGGGGCCTGGTCGCCGACGAAGCGGTATTCGACGACGAGGCGGTAGTAAGAGTAGGGCTCTTTGTAGAAGAGGTGGCCGAACTGCGCGTTGAAGCCGTCCTTGCCGTACTTGTCGTAACGGACCTTCAGCAGCCCGTCCTCGACGCGGAACGTGTTGTTGAAGTTCTCGCCGAACTCGTGCTTCGCGATCTTCGGCGTCCAGCCCGACAGATCGCGGCCGTTGAACATCACGATCCAGTCTTCTTTCGCGGCATCCGCATTGGCGAGTGGCGGCGGCGTCTGCGCGAGCGCGGCGCCCCCCGACAAGAAACCGGAGAGCAGGCAGGCGAGGGCGTATTTCTGAGTGCGGAGCATGTTCATTCCTGTCTTGCGAAGGGGCCTAACACGGTGCCGACGAAACCGCCGGCCGTGTTCGTGCTGAGGATCGAGCCATCGTCATTTTCCTTGAGCGTGCGCCATCCGGCGCCGGCGTCGTAGTCGAACGAGTAGTTCGGGCCGTCGGCGCGGATGCGCACCTTCAGCGTGGTGGGCAACGCCATGCGCTCGAGCGCGACGATCCGCAGCGCCTGGCCGAAACGGCGCTCGAGGAACACGTCGAGCCCGTCGGCCACGCGGCGCGCGGCGAGGAAATACCAGTGGTTGTGGTTCTGGTACGCGGCGAGACCCGCGGCGACGCCGGGTTCGAGCCCGGCGGAAATCTGCGTGCTCGCGTCGAATATCTGATCCTGCTGCCGACGCGCAAGAAAAGAGGTGTTCACCTTCGCGTCGAGGTTCGCCCTCTGCGGCGTGATCGCGAGCGCGCCCTGGTCGGTGGCGAACCATGGCTTCTTCGGCACGTAGATCTGCAGCCATTCTGGTCCGGGCGACTTCCCGGCGAACTCATCGCGAATCGTCGGGCTGCGCATCTCGCCGCTGAGTGGTGGCAACTTCGAATCGCGCGGCTTCTTCCGCGCCTGCGACAGCGGCGACAGCGGCGAGGACGGCGGCACGGCGACACGCGGTGCCAGGATGATCGGCCAGCCGTCTTTCCACGTGACAGGCAACAGGAAAGTTTCGCGCCCGGTGTTGTAGCTGTCGTCCTTGTAAGGCCGCGTGCCCAGGAACACTGCCCACCAGCTGCCGTCTTTCTTCTGCACGAGATCGGCGTGGCCCGTGCTCGTCACGGCGCCCACCCGATTCATGCCGAGATCGCGTTGCGTGAGGATGGGATTTCCCTTGTATGGCTCCCACGGGCCCCACGGCGACTTCGAACGGAAGACCACTTCAGAGTGCATGGCGCCAGTGCCGCCCTCGGCACAAAGGAGGTAGTAAGACCCTTTGATCTTGTACAGATGCGGGCCTTCGATCCAGATCGGCTTCTTCGAGATGTCCGAGCCGCCGTCGACGATGACCTTGCGCGGACCGACGAGCTTCCGCTTTGCGACGTCGAATTCCTGCATCCAGATCGCGCGATGACCCTCGTAGAGCGGTGCACGGTCGGGCGGTCCGTTGTTCAGGATGTAGGCCTTGCCATCGTCGTCGAAGTAGAACGACGGATCGATGCCGTCGACCTCGGGCAGCCACACCGGATCGGAATAGGGGCCGCCGGGACTCTTCGACGTCACGAAAAAATTGCCGCCGGCGTCGACCAGCGTGTTGATCACGTAGAAGGTGCCGTCGTGATACTCGATCGCCGGCGCGAACACGCCGCGTGAGATGTCGAGCCCGTCGAATTTCACCTTCGACGGATCGTTGAGCGCATGCCCGATCAGCGTCCAGTGCACGAGATCCTTGCTCTCGTGGATCGGAATGCCGGGCCAGTGCGCGAAAGTGGAGTTCACGAGGTAGAACTTGTCGCCGACGCGCGTGACGCTCGGGTCGGGGTAGTAACCCGGCAGCACCGGATTGCGATAGTGGCCGACCGGCGGCGGGGCTCGAAATTCATCGCGGCCGGTGTATTCGAACCAGTCGAATTTCACCTCGGCCGCGTCAGCCGCGCCCGCGAGTCCAAGGCATGCCATCGCAAGCCAGAGTTTCATCGACCCCTCCCGTTGTCCATCCGCGCCGGTAGTTTTCCACAATCCGCGCTTCCTTGCGGACCCGGCACGCTTCTCCCGACAGAACCTTGCGAGAATGGGTCATGGAGCGCTCGCAAACGACGGTTGTGGCGGATCTGCTCGCCGCCGTGCGCCGCGGCGAGGCGGGTGCGGTCGACAATATCTTCGGCCTTCTCTATCCGGACTTGCGTCAGCTCGCGCATTCGCGACTGCGGCGCAGCGGTCGACTCACCCTTCTCGACACCACCGCGCTCGTGCACGAAGCCTACCTGCGCCTGTTCGAGGCGGGTTCGCTCGCCGCCAGCGATAAGGGACAGTTCATGGCGTACGCGGCGCACGTCATGCGTTCGGTCGTGGTGGACTTCGTGCGGCGTCGCGCGACCGCGCGTCGTGGCGGAGGCGCGGTTCACGTCGACCTCGATACCGAAACCGTCATCCCTGCGGATCCGCGCGCCCTCGAGGTCTTGAGAATCAACGAGGCGCTCGAGGAGCTCGCCGACATCGATGAGAGATTGATGCGCGTTGTCGAGATGCGTTATTTCGCCGGGATGACCGAAGAGCAGGTCGGTGAGGCGCTCGGCCTCAGCCGACGCTCCGTGGCGCGCGACTGGGAGAAGGCGCGCCTCTTTCTGTCCCGCTCACTCGCCTGAGCACCTCAGCACCGGGCGAAGCGTGCAACTGTCCGCGGGTTGGGTTGCTGCCCAGTAGTTCGGGAAACCCATGCGCGCGGCGAGAGCCGCAAATCGCGCATCGGCGCGGAATGCGCGCATCTCCGCGAGCCAGAAGCCGGCGTTGTCGGGAATCCCGGAGAGTCCGCTTCGCCGGGACAGCGCGAGCCAGCGCTCGCTGGCTTCGTACGCGCGATCGAGCTCCCCCGATGACGTGTATCGTTGCATCTCGGACATGAGCGCCTCGAAAGTGACGCCAGGCCCGGAGTCGATCGCCGGCACGCCACGGCCTGCGCGTCGCTCCAGAATCGAGTACACCTTTTGTACGTCGCGCGCGTCGCTCGGCCAACCGAGGCTGAGCGCGATGTCGACGTATCGGCTGGCTTCCGCCTCGTGGCCCGCGAGAAGACTGGCCGTCGTCGCGACCTGCATGGCGCCCCGCGCGTGCCCCGGCGTCAGCCGGAACTCCTCATGAGACAGGCGCAGCGCCGCGCGGATGCGGCCAGTCGACAGGAGCACGGTTTGCGCGTAGCGCGCACGGACGCGACCGGTACCGTCATTGTTCGCGAATGCCAGCTCGAACTGCGCTGTCGCGCCATTCCAATCGCCGCGATGTGCGGCGATGGTGCCCAGCGTCGCGTAGGCACCGGGGAGGCGGGGATTGAGAGCGAGCGCGCGGCGGGCACTCGTATCGCCCTTGACGAGCGCATCCGGGTTTGAAAAGCCGTTGTCGAGAAACTGGACGTTCGCTCCCGCGAGCAGCGCATGGGCGTGCGCAAACTGGGGATCGCGCGTCGTCGCGCTTTGCGCGAGGGAGACAATCTCGCGAAGGTTCGGTTCGGTGGGCCGCAGCATGAGCGAGCGTGCGTGCAAGTACTCGCGATAGGCGATGGGATCGCGGGTCCGTGCCGTTCGCGGGATGCTGCGTTCGGCAATGGCATCCGCCGCCTGAGCGATGGCCTGCGCCGTGTTCACGTCGTGCTGGCGAGACTGCCGGGTGACGATGGCTATCGAAACGATGGTCGCGACGGCAACGGTTCCCGCGACGGCCACGACCATCCGCCGATTGCGGTTCGCGAACTTGCGCGCTCGATATCCCAGGCTGTCGGGTTTCGCGAGAATGGGTTCGCCGCGCAGGAATCGTTCGATATCGTCCGCGACCGCAGACATCGTCGGGTATCGCTCTGCCGCGGTTTCCTTGAGCATCTTGAGAACGATCGTGTCGAGGTCGCCCGCGATCTTCCGCGCGGGTGCGATCGAGCTCGGCGCGCGTATCGGGCCGCGCCGTCGCTCGCCCGCCGGGAACGGCAACGCGGAACACAAGAGTTGGTAGAGCACGACGCCGAGCGAGTAGATGTCGCTGGCCGCGGTCACGATTCCGCCCTGCGTCTGCTCGGGCGGTGAGTAGTCAGGCGTGAAGGCGCGCGCGCCGAATTGCGTGTCGTTGGACGTGTTCGCGGGCCCTTCGCCAATGAGCTTGCCGATGCCGAAATCGAGCAGGCGCACGCGGCCCGCGGAGTCGACCAGGATGTTGGGCGGTTTGATATCCCGGTGCAGCACATTGCGGGAGTGCGCGTATTCGACGGCGCGCGCGGTCTGCAGCACGAGGCCGACGCAGGATTCGACGCCACTCTCGTGCAACCGGCAGTAATCGTCGACCGCAACGCCTTCCACCAGCTCGAGCGCGAGGAACGGCCGACCGTCGTCGGCGACCCCCGCATCGTAGAGCCGCGCGATGCCGGGATGTTCGAGACTCGCGAGGATGTCGCGCTCGCGCGCCATGCGCGCTGCGAGCTCCGGCATCGATGCGGCCAGGTGCGGTAGTTTGATCGCGACGCGTCGCTTGAGCAGTCCGTCGATGCGCTCGGCGATCCACACCGAACTCATGCCGCCGCGCCCCAGGCGCTCCAGCAGTAGATACGCGCCCACGGTGCCGCCCGGCGCAGCGACGTCGAGCGCCAGCGGATGATCCGGATCGTCGGGGTTGACGGTAAACCGGGGCATTTGATCCGGCAGGTTCCCATCGCGCGCGCGCGCCATCAGATCGCGCAGCGCGTCGATCTGCGACGCAGGGAGACTCAGCGTTTCGAGCCATTGCGCCCGCGAATCTTCCGGCAGCTCGAGCCCTGTGTCGAGCCAGGCGAACAGTTCGCGCCATTCCTGTGCCGAGATCTTGCGCATCGATGCCTTCTCCCGGGCAACACCATACGCGAGCGTGACATCGACAAAAAGTTTTGCGATGGATGGCGCATTTCGTCCCGGGAACTCGTCTTCAACCCCGTCACCAGGATATTGGTTCAGGGAGATTCGCATGAAGTTCTCGAAACGGATCGTCATCCTCACGCTCGCCTGCGGCATCGGCAACGTTGCCGCGCTGGCGGGAGAGTCCTCTCATGAAGTCGCTTCCGAGCGCTGCGGCGGCGAGAACTGCGCGTCAGTGACGCGTGGCCTGTTCGCGTTCGTCGACCGACGACTGCCTGGCCTCAAAGGTAACGGACGCTCATGCGCCGACTGCCACCTGCCGGCTGACAACCTGCAGTTGTCCCCCGCGAGCGCTCAGGCGCGCCACCAACTATTGCTCTGGCGTCGCATCTGGAATCCGCGCGCGCAGGATCCTTTGTTCCTGCCGATCGACGCGGACGACTTCCGCACTCGCGGCGACAAGGCCAGCGACTTCAGTAATCTTCTCGAGAATGGACTCGTGCGGGTGACCATGCCGCTGCCGCCGAACGTGCGGGTGATCGATCCGGCGACGAACGCAGTCTCGAGCGAGAATTTCGTCGATGTGTGGCGCATGGTGCCGAGCGTTTTCAACGTGAAGCTCACGGGAGATGACGGTGCGAATCCGCGCTGGCCGCGCGGCCCCAACCCGACGGGTGGGTATCAGCTCGACGGCCGCCAACCGGATCTGCAAGCACAAGCGTTGGGCGCGTTGCAGACGCATGCGCAGATTGCGGTCGCGCCCCAGCGAGGCTTCCTCGACGATCTCGCCGCGTTCCAGAATGTGCTGTTCTCGTCGCCGCGCGTGCGCGCTCTGTCGGATGCGGTGCGCGCCGGCACATTGCCACTACCCGATATCGACCCGCCGTTGAGCGCGCTCGCCACGCAAGGAAAGACGGTGTTCACACGCGCGTGCGCGCAATGCCACGGCGGCTCCGGTCAGTCGACCGTTCAGTCTCCGCTGCCGCTACGGTTTCACGACATCCACTCGCAGTGTCCGCGACCCGTCGATACGGCCAGGCCCGCGCGCTTTGTGTTCGCGCCGTGCCCGCCGCGTCTCGCGCGCAATGCTCGCACCTACGAGATCACGCTAGCGAACGGTACCGTCGTGCGCCGCACGAGTTCGGATCCCGGACGCGCGCTGCTTACCGGGTTCGTAGGCGGACCGGCACCGCAAGACGACTGGAACAAGCTCGATGTGACCGGCTTGCACGGAATATCCAGGACCGCGCCGTACTTCCACAACAACAGTGCCGACACGCTCGAACAGGTCGTCGATCACTACATCGCCTTTTTCAAACGCGCGCTGATCACGGCGCCGCCGGGTGTCGTGCCACCTTTCACGACCACGGATGGCGTGAATCCCGACCGGCAACCGTTGCCGGAGGAAACCGCGGCACTGGTCGCCTACCTCAAGACACTGTGATCGTCAGCCGTCGACGGGGTGTGCCGGTGTCGCGAGTATTTTTTGATAGAGCGCGAGGTCCAGCCAGCGTCCGAACTTGAATCCGGATTGTCTGACCGTGCCGCAATGCGTGAAGCCCAGCGCTTCATGCAACTTGATGCTGACGTCGTTGGACGCGTCGATGCCGCCGACCATGACGTGATAGTTCTGCCGCTCGGCGGCAGCGATCACCGCGGTCAGCAGCGCGCGTCCCACGCCCTGGCCGCGAAAGCGCGTATCGACGTAGACGGAATGCTCGACGGTGTATTTGTACGCGGGCCGCTCGCGGAACTGGCCGTAGCTCGCGAAGCCCAGAAGTTCGCCCGCGTCGTTCTCCGCGCCGATCACCGGATAGTCCTTGAGTCCCTTGCCCGCGAACCACAGCCGCATCGAATCCATCGTGCGCAACTCGTAGTCGTAAAGCGCGACCGAGTTCGCGATGGCCTCGTTGAAGATGTCGAGAATGGCAGCGGAGTGTCTGCGCTCTTCACAGGGCACGATTTTCATCTCCGAACTACTCCTCGAGAAGCTGCGCGAGATCGCCGCTGGGCATCGCGCGCTCGACGTAACCGAACGTGCCGGCGTCGTGGATCTCGCGCGCGGCGTCGACGAGACCCGCCATCGCCGCGCGATAGAGAGTCGTCGCGTAGCTGATGCGGCGCACGCCGGCATCGGCGAGTTCCGCGACGCTGAACGTGCGCTTCGGCACGGCCACCATGAAATTGACGGGCTTCTTCAGTGACGCGCAAACGCGGCGGATCGCCGCGAGATCCGGGAGGGCGGGCGCGAACAAAACGTCCGCGCCGGCTTTCTCGTACGCCTGCAGGCGCGCGATCGTGTCGTCGAGATCGTAGCGCTTGTGCAGGAAGTTTTCGGCGCGCGCGGTGAGCGTGAACGGAAACGGCAGGGCGCGCGCGGCGGCGGCCGCGGCGGCGATGCGCTCGGTGGCGAGCGCGAGATCGAAAATCGGATCGTCCTCGTTGCCCGTGAAGTCTTCGATCGATCCGCCGACGAGCCCGACGCCGGCGGCGAGCCGGATCGTCTTCGCGACATCCGCCGGCGAGTCGGCGAATCCTTTCTCGAGATCCGCGGACACGGGCAGTTTCGTTGCCGCGCAGATCACCTGCGCATGCGCGAGCGCTTCGTCGAGAGAGATGTGGCCGTCGTGCCGGCCCAGCGTCGCGGCGGCCGCGCCGCTGGAAGTCGCTAGCGCGGGGAAGCCCAGCG
>JAYTOK010000011.1:0-19195 GCA_043747835.1 Pseudomonadota bacterium
GTACGAAAATTTCCCGCCGCCGACTTCGGAATCGGTGAAGTTGTTGGGTGGCGCTTCGGTGGTATCAGTGCACTGCGCCAAGCCTCCCGCGCCAGCGCAATCTTCGAGCGCACAGCTCGGATAGGTCGGCGCGCCAGGTCCGCCGTCCCAAACGCATTGGCCGGCGTTCGCTGGCGCGGAGAGCAGGAACGAACCTGCGAGCATAAACAAGCCAATGGGTGAAGCCGACAGAACGCGGCTGAGAAGTTTGAAGTCCATTTCGATTGCTCCCGGTGCTCGACTCAAAGGCTCGGACGCGTTGGCGTCTGCCGACGAATAACGTCGACTTAAGCACTATGTGTCACGAGTCGTGAAAATCTCTCAGACAATCCTCGAATTGCACGAATCTTCATCGAGTCAACACAAATCGAGATTGGTCGCGCGACCTGATCTGGTGGGCGGCTCAGGCTACTTGATTCACTTCCGACGTTCCAGCTGGAACGTCTCGCGCGCGATTCGCCCTCTGCAGGAGAACCTCGACACCGAGCCCAACGTCCATCTTCTCGCCCCGCCACTTCGCCGCCACTCCGGCCGGCAGTTTCCGAAGATCTCCGCGCGGCTGCGTGCACCCGGACATCGTGCTGTCGATGACAACCCCATTCGCCTTCACGAACTTCATCGCTCCATCGTTCAATACATCGATCCGGATCCCACCTTCATGAACCGCGCGGTGATGAAACCGGCAGAGACACACGAGATTGCTCGGCTTCGTCTCCCCGCCGTTCGCCCAATGGATGATGTGGTGACCGTCCATGTAGCGGCTGTTCGCGCAGCCGGGGAATCGGCAGCCCTTGTCCCGTGACTTCAGCAGACGCCACAGCGCCGGTGAAATTGCGCGCGTCTTGCGCCCGACATTCAACGGCTCGCCGTCGTCGCTCTCGATCATTGCAATCAGGCTCGCATCGCATGACATTCGCCGTGCGGTCTCCGCGGCGATCGACGGGCCATCCTCGATCTCACAGCAACCCGCCTTCCGATCGCGCAGCGTCTCCGCCGCGACATGCACGACGATCTGGTTGCGATCGCCGCCGTTCATCTCCAACGCTCCGTGCGCGAGGAACGTCTCAGCCAGAAGGCCGAGCGCATCCGCCCGGCGCGCACTGAAGGACGCTCGCGGTTCCTCCGACGTTCCAGCTGGAACGTCATCCACGGCGATATCGATTGCCTGTAGTAACCGCGCACCAACTTCAGCGGGCAAACGGCACAGCAGCACCATCGAACCGTCGTCATCGTGACGGATGCTCACCCGTCGGCTCTCCTGTTGCCGCGCTTCCCGCGACAACTCTTCGGCCTCCTGACTTCGACGAAACGCGCGCACGAGTTTCTCGACGTGCGAGGCGGTGCCGTGTTCGGCGACCATCAACAAGGCGTCCTCGGTCTCCGCGGAGGCGACGCGCGTGATCTCGCGCACCTTGGAATAACTCAACGCCCCGGTCTCCATCGCCGCCGACACCTTCGGCAGGTTCTCCAGCGCCCGCGCGACGCGGACTTTCTCGCGTGCCGCGCCCACGCCGATCCCGCATTTCCAGTTGAGCCAGTGCGCGCAGGACTGCGTCTCGCCGTCTGACCAGCCTTTGCGTCGATCGAACTCGGCGATGAGGCTCAGGAAGCGGTAGTGCGCAGCGTTGACGTGGCCGGCGAGCGTGAAGAGCTCGGTTGCGAGTTCAGCGAGAGGACGCATGTTCACCTCCATGTGAAGTACGCGCAATTCTACACCCGCCTGTAGTTAGTTACTCGATCTCATTACCCAGATTTGCGAATCTCTCGTCGAATTGACGGCGCATCACCGACCACGAAACCTACTTCACAACATCCGTCTGCATCGGCGCGAGCAACGCCATCACCCGGTTCTGCAACCGATACGGTATGCCCTGCTTCTCGAACGCGATGTAGAGGTCTTCCGCCAGCGCGTTGAACTGCGCATTGGTCGTGTCGAGCTTCTTGTGCGCCTCGAACATGCTGCGGCCGCGATAGACGCAAGGCCCGTCCGTGATCTCGCAGAGCTGGTCGTAGAGCAGCTTCTTGAACTTCGAGAGGTCGGTGTTTGCGAACGCGAAGTTGATGCGGTCGTCGGCGAGCATCACGTCGACGAGCGTGTCGACCGTCGCCGTGAGTTTCGCCTCGCCGCCGATCTGCGCGAACAGGGTCTCCTCGGCGCGCGCGCCGGCAGCGAAGGTCAGTGAAGCGCCGAGAACGGCGATCGCGAATAATTTGCGCAGGCGCATCGAGACTCTCCCTTGAACCTAGAACCCGAACTGAACCGAAAGATAGGAACCGGTCTGGTCGTGATCGACGGTAGTTGCCGGACCCAGGATGTTCCCGAGGTTGACGTACGCCGCGACGATCGACACATGCCGATTCGGCGCATAGGCGACGAACAGATCCCACGCAGCGCCTTCGTCGTCGTCGCCGAGGTTGTCGCTCTTGCCGCGATACTCGCCGCCGATCGCGAGCTTGCGCGTGAGCAGATAGCCGACGGTCGCCTCCGCGTTCACCTTGCCGTCCTCGTTCTGGTCGCCGCCGAACCCCAGCAGCCCGAGCTGATTGGCGCTGGTGTATCGCAGAGTCAGGTTCAAAAGCAGGTTGTCGGCCAGCAATACCTTCGTGCCGCTCACGTAGACATCGACGCCCTTGTCCTGCCGCGCGCCGAGCTGCTTCGGCGACACGAGCGCGCCGCCACTCTCGATGCCCCGATGCCGCTTGAACTCCGCGCCGAGCGCAATCTGCGGCAGCCAGCTCTCCTGGCCGTACACCGCGTCACCCGCAACCCGTAGTTTGATCCCGACGATATCCTGCGAAACTTCGAGGCCCTCGAGCGCGGTGCCCGTGACTTCGAATTCCTGGCGCGCGGCGGAGATTTCGAACTTGTCGAGAAATCCCGCGGCGATCCCGACGGTGCGCAGATCGAATTCGCGCAACCGAACGTCCGTCACATGCGCGTTCGCACCCCAACTCTTGTTGGAACCATAGCCCGTGATCAGCGCCCACGGCACGAGACCGCCACCACCGGCGCCTTCGACATCGTTGAAGCCGGCCGTGAGCAACAGCTTCCCGCCGTCGGCGCCGATGCGCGACTGCGCGTGCGTGAGTGCGGGCACAAGCACGAGGCTGATCACCGCCGCATGAAATCGGATCGACATCTCTCGCTCCCTGGTCAGTGGCTGCGGCTCGGTTCCGATGCGTTCGAATACACGCGCGCGACGAGAACCGGGGCCCGCGCCGGCAAAGCTGGTTGCACCACGCTCGCCACCACCTCCGATGCCGGAAGTTTCTCTGCCTGCGCGATCAGCGAGCGCAAACCCGGCATCGACGGCGAAAGGCTCTGCGCTTGGCGCAACGCCACCAGTGCTTCATGCCCGCGACGCAGCGTCAGCAGCGCGGATCCGCGCGCGCCGAGAGTCACTGCATCATCGGAGCTGGTCCCGGTCGTCAACGCGACGATGCCGAGCGCAACGCCACGATCGCCAGGTTGCAACGCATGCGCCGCGACATACGACGCGAGCGCGGCTGCCGTGCGGTTGCGCTGCTGGAGCAGCGACGCGATGCGCGAGTGGATTTCGAATTCGCTCGGGTCACCGGTCGACAACGCGCCCTCACAGGCAAGCAGCGCCGCGTCGTCACCGCGTTCGAGACATTGCGTGCGCATCGCCAGGCGCTGTGCGCCCGCCGCCGCGAGCTGTGTCGCGACGCGTGGATTTCCAGGCGCGATTTCGCCCGCACGGCGATACGCGACTTCAGCATCGCCGGGACGCGCGCCCTTCAGCATCGCATCACCCTTCGCGAGATGGATCTCCGCGTCGCCGGGCTTTAGCTTCAGCGCTTCATCGCAGGCCGCGACGTCCGCGAGCTTCGAGCAGCGCAGCAGATTGCGGGAGATGCGCGCCGCGAGCTCGGCCTGATCCTTGCCCGCGAAATACTCCTGCTCGCTCACGAGGCTGCGTGTGTTGCGCAACTTCGTCATCAGATCGGCATTGCGCGGGTGGATCGATTCGCCGTCCTCGAGCGTGTGCACGGCTTCATGAAAGCAGCTCGCCTCGACGAGTGCATCCGCGAGCGCGAAGCGCGCGGGCAGCGAGGCACGCGACGCGGCGAGCGCCGCGCGCGCCGCGGTCACGGCCTGACCACCGGACTGGCACGCCGCGCCGTCCGCCCGCGCGAAGCTGCTGCCTCCGAGCAAGGCAAGAAGCAGCCCGAACGTCGCGACGCGTCTCACTACTGATACCCGTCGATGTTGCCGCCGCGACCGAGCTTGTCGAACACCCAGCGACCGTTCGGCAGCTTCACGAGATTGAACAGGAACCATTGATCGACGGTGCGATAGGGCGGGCTCTCGCGCGCGATGATTCCATCGAGCTGACCGCGAAGCTGCTTCATGCCGAACTCCGTGGGAATCGCGCCGATCTTGCCGTCGCGATCCGAGTCCTCGCCGTCGAGGTTCGCCTTCGCGAGCGCGGCGATTTCGCCGGCGAGCAGACGAGCCTCTTCCACGGAGTTGCTGGCCTCGACGTCCTTGCCCAGCAGCGAGATCAGTTCACAGCGCTCGACCACGCGCACGGTGTCGCGCGCGAACTCGGGCGCGGACTTCTGCACGTTCATCGATGCGTCCGGCGACGTCGCCGCGAAGGAGATGTGGTTAGACGCCATGACGAGCGAATGCTTGAGACCGAACTCGTCCGCGGAGTTGGTTGCCTTGACGGCCGCGGCGACATCGGTCTTGAGCTGCGCGAGATCCGCGCCGCGCGACGCCTTCTCCGCGAGCGCAACGACGTCTTCCGCCTGCTTCTCGGCGACGAGCAGATAGCCGCGCTTCCCGGGCGGGACGTGCACGCCGGTCAGCGCATGTCCGAGATGTACGTGCGCGATCGACGGCGGGCGGCTCACGCAGCCGCCGGCCGCGAGCGCCACCAGCGGAAGCAGGCACTTGAAAATGGAAGTCCGGTAAGTCATCGATCGATCTCCCTGACGAGCCGGAATCCCAGCGAACTTCCGCGGTACTCGGCATCGAAGCGGTTGCGATAGTTGGGGCGCACGAAGGTGGGCGCGGTGAACCACGATCCGCCTCGCGCCTCGCGCTCGCGGCAATTGGCAGTCTCGATCGACGAGCCGTCCGACGGCGCGTCCGTGTAGTTGTCGCGCCAGCAGTCCTGCACCCACTCGAAAGCATTGCCGAGCGTGTCCACGAGACCGAAGGCGTTGGGCTCGAAGCTGCCCACCGGCGCGACGCCGACGAAGCGGTCGTTGCAGGCGAAAGCATTCCAGCCCGGGAAGCGCGCGGTCGCGCTCGCGTCGGCCGCATTGGCATGCGCGCAGGCATCGGCGACGTCGCTCCACGGCGTGGCTGAGGCATCGCCGCCCGCGAGGTACTCCCACTCGGAGGCGGTCGGCAGTCGATAGGTGTGACCGGTGCGCAGCGAGAGCCAGGCCGCGTAGTCCGCGGCGTCCTGCCAGCTCACGCAAGTCACCGGATGGGCGGCGGTCTGCTGCGCGTCGGCGTTGCGCCAGCCCGCCGTCTCGCTCATGCGCCACTCGCCGTCATACGTCTCGCAACCGGCACGGTTGCGCGGATATTCCTGCGCGAATTCGGTGAACTCACCGACGGTGACTTCGTTGACGCCGGCCGCGAATAGATAGGAAAGCGTCACGGAGTGCGCGGGCTTCTCGAACG
Organism: Pseudomonadota bacterium; assembly: GCA_043747835.1. Classification (GTDB taxonomy): domain Bacteria; phylum Pseudomonadota; class Gammaproteobacteria; order Steroidobacterales; family Steroidobacteraceae; genus CADEED01. Next base: position 5,705 of record JAYTOK010000011.1, read on the forward strand.
CCGGCGCGGCAACCGACGACGAGCCCTGCACAAAAGTGGCGGGCGGCAGCACGCGCATGACAGGACACGTCGGGCAGTCGCGGAACATCGATCCTGCCGTGAGCGGCGTCGTGGGCGCCACCATCACTTCCGGTTCGCGCTTCAGCAGCATTCGACCGCCGAGCAGCACCGCAGCCAGCGCCAGCGCGCCCAGCCCCGCGATGAGAATGACTTTGCCGGCCGGCGGACGCGAACGCTCGCCGCGCAACTCGTCGAGGAACTGGCGCGCGCTGCGCGTGCGGCGCTTGCGGTCGAAGTGCAGCGCATGCTCCAAAGCACGCGCTTCGTGCTCGCGCAGACGATTGGACGCGGGCACCTTCATCGCCGACTCGCGCGCCTTGTTCGCCGCGGTCCGCGCGAACGGATGGTCGCCGACCAGCAGCTCGTACGCGATGCTGGCCAACGCGTAGATGTCGTCGCGTGGATCGGGTTCGGCGCCATCATGCATCTCGGGGCTTGCATACGGCGGCGTCAGCGCGCCGAAGTCGCGCTCCCAATCAAAGGTGGGTTCATCGGCTTCCTGCGGGCGGCGCAGGAAGCGCGCGATGCCGAAGTCGATGACCTTCACGTCATCGGCGTTCGTGACGTAGACGTTGCTCGGCTTCAGGTCGCCGTGGACGATGCGGTTGTGATGCGCGTAGTCGAGCGCTTCGGCGACGTGCGCGATGACGCGCAAGGCTTCGTCGCGCGGGATCGCCGCATCGCCTGGCTTCTTCGGCATGCGCCGCCGCAGCGACGTGCCTTCGAGGTGTTCCATCGTCATGAACACCGTCTGACCGTCGCGATCGCAGTCGAAGACGCGAACGATGTTCGGATGCGTGAGCGCCTGCAGTTTGCTCGCTTCGCGGTGCATGATGGTCAGCGAGCGCGACTGGTCCGGTAGTTTGGCGGTGAGGACCTTGACGGCGAGGTGCGGATCGCGCGCGCCGGCTTCGACGCGGCGCCGGTCGACGGCCTTGAAGACGTGGCTCATCCCGCCTTCGCCGATGAGCTGCACGAGTTCGAAGCGGCCGGCGAGGACGGTTCCGACTCCCACCGGCGCCGCGCAGGTCTCGGCGGGACCGGCGCCGTCGTGCAGCAGCTCGGTCTTCTCGGCGTCGCAGGACGCGGAAATGTCGGTCGAAGTTGTGTTCCTGCCATTCACAGGAGCGGCTACGGAACGTCGTTCCCGGTGGATGCAGGGCGCGTGCCGATCTGAGACTCAGCGCACGGTTCGGTGGGCGGGCGGAGGCCCGCATTAAAGGGGACAGATCTATTTAGGCACTAAATAGATCTGTCCCCTTTTTAGACCCGCCAGATCAGCGCCGCCATTCTCCCGCCCCTCCCATCGCGCCGATGCGAGAAGAACCGCTCGCGATCCGCGGCCGTGCACCACTCTCCACCGCTCACATCCGTCACGCCGACCGTTTCGAGCCGGCGCCGCGCAAGCGCGACCAGATCCGCCTGCCACTTGCCGCGAGGATTCTTCGTGAACGCGGACGCCGCGCCCGCATCCTGCGCAACGAACGCCTCCCGCACCTCATCGCCCACTTCGAAATGCTCTCTCGAAATCGCCGGCCCTAACCACGCGGAGATCTGCGGCCCCGGCACGCCAAGCGCGGCAACGGTCTTCTCCAGCACTCCCGCCGCCAACCCACGCCATCCCGCATGTGCGGCGCCAATACGCGACCCGTCCCGGCTCGCGAACAACACCGGCAAACAATCCGCCACCATGATCGCGCAGACTCTCCCGCGCTCATTCGCGATCGCCGCGTCCGCCGTCGGTGGCGCGAGCAGATCTCCCGCCTTGTCGAGATCGAACACATCGACGCCGTGCACCTGCGTCAACCACACGGGCTCCGACGGCAACGACAGCATCGACTTCAGTCGCGCGCGATTCGCGGCGACGGCCGCCGGCGCATCGTTCACGTGCACGCCGAGATTGAACGAATCCCACGGCGCTTCGCTGACCCCGCCCTGCCGCGTCGTGAACGCCGCACATACTCCGGGCGGCGTGTGCCACTCGAAGTCGAGCAGCCCGGCGGGATTCACCCGCCGTTCTCCTTCACATCCTTGTCGAGCGCGGCTAACAACCCCTTCAGATCCTTCGGCAGCGGCGCGTCGTACGCCACGGCCTTGCCGGACTTCGGATGCGCGAAGGTGAGCCGCGCGGCATGCAGTGCCTGCCGCCCGAAGTTTCCGATGGCGTCGCGCAACTCCGCAGACGCACCCGCGGGCAGCTTGCGTCGCCCGCCGTACACCGGATCGCCGACGATTGGATAGCCGATGTGCGTGAGATGCACGCGGATCTGATGCGTACGTCCAGTCTCGAGCCGGATGCGCGCGAGCGTGTGCGCGCGAAACTTCTTCTCGAGGCGGTAGTGAGTGATCGCCGAGCGGCCATCGCTGCGCACGGCCATCTTGATGCGCTGGGTGCGGTGACGGCCGATCGGTTCGTCGACGGTGCCACCTCCGGTCATCACGCCGAGGCACACGGCGAGATACTCGCGCTCGACCTCATGCGCCGCGAGCATGGCGACGAGCGCGGTGTGGATCTCGACGGTGCGCGCGATGACTAACAACCCGCTCGTGTCCTTGTCGATGCGGTGCACGAGTCCCGCGCGCGGCACGCGCTTGAGCTTGGGATCGTGCGCGAGCAACGCGTTCTGCAGCGTGTGCTCGCGATTACCGGCGCCGGGATGGACGACGAGCCCGGGCGGCTTGTTGATCACGATGATCGAGGCGTCCTGGTGGACGATGTCGAGTGGAATGTTCTCGGCATCTACCCCGAGAACCTCCTCCATCCGCGCCTCGACGCTCGCGGTCTCGCCGCCGGTAACCTTGTCCCGCACGCGCGGAACGAGGCCGTTGATCTTGACGGCGCCGTCCTCGATCCAGCGCTGGATGCGGGTTCGCGAGTATTGCGGCAGGACGCGGGCCAGGGCCGTATCCAGGCGGGTCCCGGCGAGGTCGGCGGGCAATTCGAGGCGGTGGGTCTGGAACTTGGGAGGCAACCGTGTGGTCCGAGAGCTTTTCGGGCCGCTATACTTCACGCGTCCGGCGACGATTTCAAACAAATACCGGCAATTGAGAGAACGGACCTTCCATGCGACCACTGCGTAGCGCCGGCACCCTGGCACTCTTGTTTATATCGTTCGCGGTCGCCCTCAGTGGCTGCAAGTCCCGGGACGGCGCCGAGGGCCCGATGACGGACCCGGCCCAGGTCTACGAACGGGCGAGCAAAGCGTTAAAAAACAGCGATTTCCCGCTCGCGATCCGGATCTATGAAGCGCTGATGGCGCGATACCCGTTCGCGGCCGAGTCGCGCCAGTCGCGCCTCGACGTGATCTACGCGTATTACCGCGCGGGCGAGTCGGAATCGGCGATCGACGCGGCGGACACCTTCATTCGGGAAAACCCGACGCACCCGCGCATCGACTACGCGTGGTACCTGAAGGGGCTGACGGACTTCGAGCGCATGCCGAACTTCATGGAGCGGTGGTTCCGTGTGGATCTGAACCAGCGTCCGCCGACGGAGGCGCGCCGCTCGTTCTCGGCGTTCCAGACGGTCGTCGAGCAGTACCCGAACAGCGAGTACTCGCACGACGCGCGCCGGCGCATGGTGTATCTGCGCAATCGGTTGGCGGATTACGAGATTGCGGTCGCGAAGTACTACGTCGGGCGCGGCGCGTATGTCGCCGCCGCGCAGCGGGCGAAGACGGCGATCGAGGAGTTCGACGGATCGCCTTCGTCGCGTGAGGCGCTCGAGATCATGATCCTGTGCTACGACCGCATGGAGCTGAAGGAGCTCGCGGCGCAGACGCGCACGATGTATCGCGCGAACTTCGAAGGCGAAGCGGGTGAGCGGCGGATCGCGCCGAAGCGGAAGTGGTGGAAGCTCTGGCTGGCGACTTAATGGGGATATTCCCCATTTCCTAGCAAAAGGGGAGGGACCTGAATCTGCGCCTACCCACGAGTTTTGCCAAGGTCCAGTAGTTCGCCGGACCGTTAGTCTTCCGCGATGCCACGCACGGCTCGCGTCATCGTCGAAAACCACTGCTATCACATCCTGAACCGCGGGAATCAGAAGGCCCGCGTGTTCCACGAGCCCGCGGACTACGATCAGTTCCTCGCGCTCATCCACATGGCGCAAGAACGGCTGTATCTGCCCATCCTGGCGGCCTGCCTGATGCCCAATCATTTCCACCTGGTTGTCCGTCCCGTTGCGGCCGATGACGTCTCGCGATGGACGCAGTGGGTCTTCACGACCCACGTTCGCTGGCAGCATGCGAAGTACAAAACGACAGGGCGAATCTGGCAGGGTCCTTACAAAGCCTTCGTGTGTCAGTCCGATCACCACCTTCTGACGGTCATTCGCTACGTCGAAAGGAATGCGTTGCGCGCGAACCTCGTCGCGCGCGCCGAAGATTGGCAATGGGGAAGCCTCGCGTGGCGCAGCTCGCAGACACCGCGAGTCCGAATCGCCGAATCGCCCGTGAAGTTGCCGTCGTACTGGCGCCATCTCGTGAACGAGCCGCAAACCTCCACCGAACTTGTGGCGATCAGAAACTGCGTCAATCGTCAGAGTCCGTTTGGCGACGAGCGTTGGGTGCTCGAGAAAGCATCGGAACTTGGAATCGAGAAGTCGCTGCAGCCTCTCGGCCGACCTCGTAAATTGAGGTCCCTCCCCGTTTGCTAGGAAATGGGGAATATCCCCATTACTTCAGAAGCTCTCGCAACGCCGTCAACTCAGCCGCGATCGCCGCCTTCAGTGTCGGCTCCAGATCCGGCGCGAACACCGCCGAGTGCAATGACGGCAACGGTGCTCCGCCCTTCTCCGCCGCATCGAACTTCTCGCGCGAAACCGCGCCGATGCGCAGCGTCAGCGACGGCACGCCCGCGATGTGCCACTCCGTGAAATCCTCGCCGATCATCTCGCGCTGCGCCTCGCGCACCTGATCCTTCCCCAGATCGCGCACCAGCGCCGCCGACACGCGGGCGGACAGCGCGGCATCATTCACCAGCGCTTCGGCCGTCTTCTGTCGCGTGATCGTCGGCGCGCGCGGCGCGTTTGCCGCCGCGGCTTCCGCTGTCGCGATGCGCTCGACCGCGGCGATCAATCGCTCGCGCACTTCGCCCGTGAAGCTGCGAACCGTGAGCTGCAGCTTCGTTTCATCCGGGATGATGTTGTGCTTCGTGCCGCCATGGATCGAACCGACGGTGACCACCGCCGGATCGAACGGCGAATTTTCGCGCGCGACGATCGTCTGCAGCGTGACGACGATGCGGCTCGCGATGACGACGGGATCGATCGTCGTCTCCGGCCGCGCGCCGTGCCCGCCCCGCCCGTGCACGGTGATGTCGAGATAGTCCACGTTGGTCATGATCGACCCCGCCAGCAGACCGATCTCGCCCGCCGGCCGCCGCGCATCGTCGTGAATCGCGAGTGCGAAGTCGGGGCGCGGGAATTTCGAGAGGACACCGTCGGCAATCATCGCCTTTGCGCCCACGCCGAGTTCCTCTGCCGGTTGGCCGACGAGCACCAGCGTGCCGCGCCAGCTCTTGCGATCGCGCGCCATCAACGTCGCCGCGCCTACCCACGCGGACATGTGCACATCATGACCGCAGGCGTGCATCACGCCGACATCTGCGCCAGTTGAATCCTTTACGCGCACCTTGCTCGCGAAGGGCAATCCAGTGGCTTCCGTCACCGGCAATGCATCGAGCTCCGTGCGCAGCGCGACCGTCGGACCCGCGCCGTTCTTCAGCACGCCGACGAAGCCGGTGCCGCCGATGCCCGTCGTCACCTCGAAGCCGAGCTCGCGCAGGCGCCCGGCGAGCTTCGCGGCCGTCTTCACTTCCTGGTTCGAGAGCTCGGGACCCTGGTGCAGTTCGCGATACAACGCCTGCATCTGCGGGTAGACAGCATCGACTTCGGCGCGCACATCAGCGGGCAGCGCCGGCATTGCGACCGCGGCGGCCATCGCCGCGAACCAGGCCCCTCCCCATTTGCTAGGAAATGGGGAATATCCCCATTTCATCGCCGATACCCCGACGTGATCGGATACCGCCAGTCGCGGCCGAACGCGCGCCGCGATACGCGCACGCCGGGCGGCGCCTGCCGGCGCTTGTACTCGTTCCGTTTGACCAGATCGAGAACCCTGACAACCGTCGCGCGATCGAATCCGCGCGCGCAGATCTCATCCACCGACAGATCGTCTTCGATGAATGCCTCGAGGATCGGATCCAGCACTTCATACGGTGGCAGCGAATCGCTGTCCTTCTGATCGGGCCGCAATTCCGCCGACGGCGGCCGCTCGATCACGCGCCGCGGAATCACCGGCGACACACTGTTTCGATACTCGGCGAGTTTGTAAACGAGCAGCTTGCTGCAATCCTTGATCGGCGCGAAGCCGCCGGCCATGTCGCCGTACAACGTGGCGTAACCCACCGCCATCTCGCTCTTGTTGCCGGTCGTCAGCAGCATCTTGCCGGTCTTGTTGCTGATGCCCATGAGCAGCACCATGCGGCAGCGGCTCTGGATGTTCTCTTCGGCCGTGTCCGGCTTGCGGCCCGCGAATTCATCGCGCAGCGTCGCCTCGGCGGCCTTCATCATCTCGCCGATCGGCAGGTTGCTGTACTTCACGCCCAGCTTCTGCGCCTGCTCGCGCGCATCGTCGAGCGACATCTGCGAGGTGTACGGCGACGGCATCATCACCGCGTGCACCTTCTCCGCCCCCAGCGCGTCCACCGCGATCGCGAGGGTCAGCGCGGAGTCGACTCCGCCCGAGAGCCCGAGGACCACGCCCGGGAAGCCATGCTTGCCGACGTAGTCGCGAACGCCCAGGACCAGCGTGCGATACACGCTTTCCGCATCGCCGAGCGCGGGCGTTACCGTCGACGGCACGGGGCGCACAACGCCAGCCACGCGCTCGAACTCGACCGGGTATATCCCTTCCTCGAACGGCGGCGCGCGCATGACGACCGACCCGGCGCCATCCATCACGAACGAATTGCCGTCGAACACGAGTTCGTCCTGTCCGCCCAACATGTTCACGTACACGACGGGCAGCCCGAGATCGCGCACGCAGCGGCGCACGATGTCCTCGCGATTCGCCTGCTTGTGGATTTCGAACGGCGACGCATTGAGCACGACGAACATCTCGGCGCCCGCCTGGCGCGCGAGCTGCGCGGGCTCGGCCTCCCAGATGTCCTCGCAGACGAGGATGCCGATGCGGAATCCGCGGAAATCCACGACCGTCGGCTGGCCGCCGGGCTTGAAGTAGCGCTTCTCGTCGAAGACCTTGTAGTTGGGGAGCGCGCTCTTGCGATGCGTCGCGCGCAATTCACCGCGCTCGATGAGCGCCGCGGAGTTGAACAGTTGCGAGCCCGCGTATTCCGGAAAGCCGACGACGAAGCCGCAGCTCGCCTGAGCTGCGCGCACGGCCTCCATGCCCTTCTCGACCGCCACACGAAAACCGCGGTGGAACAGCAGATCTTCCGGGGGATAGCCGCAGAGCGTGAGCTCGGGCAGCACCAGCAAGTCCGTCTCGAGATCCCGGCACGCGCGCTCGGCGGCGCCGACTATCTTCTGCGCGTTGCCCGCGATGTCGCCCACGAGCATGTTCAACTGCCCGAGGGCGATCCGCAGTTTGTTAGTAGAACTCACCGGTCAGCATCGCGGGTGGCGAATCACTTCGCCTTGCGAGCCTTCGACGTCTTCTTTTTCGGCGCGGCCTTCGCCTTTTTGGCGACGGGCTTCTTCTTCGCCCTCGCCTTGGACGGCTTCTTCGGCGCCGGCTTCTTCTTGGCCGCCCTCGGCTCGATGATCAACACCGGCGGACCGACCGGCCTTTTCGATGCCTTCGCGCGGCTCTTCGCGAGCATTTCCGCCATTGCCTTGCCGAGATCGGCCGGCGACTTCACGGTGCGCGCGCCCGCGGCATCCAGCGCGCGGAACTTGTCCGCCGCGGTGCCCTTGCCGCCCGCGATCACCGCGCCCGCATGACCCATGCGCTTGCCCGCAGGAGCGGTCACGCCGGCGATGTACGCCACGACCGGTTTGGTCACGTAATTCTTGATGAAATCGGCCGCGGCTTCCTCGTCCGTGCCGCCGATCTCGCCGACCATGATGATGCCTTCGGTCTGCGGATCCCTTTCAAACAGTTCCAACACGTCGATGAAGTTCATGCCGCGCACCGGATCGCCGCCGATGCCGACACAGGTGCTCTGGCCGAGACCCTTATTTGTAGTCTGGAACACGGCTTCATACGTCAGCGTGCCCGAGCGCGAGACGATGCCGACGCGGCCTTTCTTGTGGATGAAGCCCGGCATGATGCCGATCTTGCACTCGCCCGGCGTGATGATGCCCGGGCAGTTGGGTCCGATGAGGCGAGTGCCTTTGCCGGCGAGCGCGGCCTTCACCTTGACCATGTCGTTGATCGGGATGCCTTCGGTGATGCAGACGACGAGCTCGATGCCGGCATCCGCCGCTTCGAGGATCGCGTCGGCCGCGAACGCGGCGGGCACGTAGATCACGCTGGCGGTCGCGCCAGTCGCTGTGACGGCAGCGGAAACCGTGTCGAACACGGGAAGATCGAGATGCTTCTCGCCGCCGCGGCCGGGCGTGACGCCGCCGACCATCTTCGTGCCGTACTTGATGCTGTGTTCGCTGTGGAAGGTGCCTTGCTGGCCGGTAAAGCCCTGGCAGATCACCTTCGTGTTCTTGTTGACGAGAATGCTCATTTATTGCTCATCTTGTTCTGGGATCCCTTCGCGGCGAGCGTCACGGCCTTCTGTGCCGCATCGGTCAGATCGGAGGCAGGCGTGATCGCGAGCGCTGAATGCGCCAGCATCTCCCGCGCCTGTTCGGCGTTCGTGCCTTCGAGACGCACGATCACCGGCACCGACACGCCGACCTGCTTCACCGCGATCATCACGCCTTCCGCGATCAGGTCGCAGCGCACGATTCCGCCAAAGATGTTGACGAGAATGGCGCGCACCTTCTTGTTCGAGAGGATCAGCTTGAACGCGGCAGTCACGCGCTCGGCGGTCGCGCCGCCGCCCACGTCGAGGAAGTTCGCGGGATTGCCGCCGTGCAGCTTGATCAGATCCATCGTCGCCATCGCGAGACCGGCGCCGTTCACCATGCAGGCGATGTCGCCGTCGAGCGAGACGTAGTTGAGGTCGTGCTCGGCGGCCTGGCGCTCGATCGGATCTTCCTGCGAGGGATCGCGCTGCTCGGCGAGCTTCTTCTGGCGAAAGATCGCGTTCGCATCGATGTTGATCTTCGCGTCCAGCGCGACGAGATCGCCGCCCTTCGTCACGATCAACGGATTGACCTCCAACAACGCCGCGTCGCGCTCGAGATAGATGCGGTACAGCGCCATGAGGATCTGCTGGAACTTTCCGATCTGCGGGCCCTTGAATCCGAGCCCGAACGCGAGGGCGCGACATTGATAGGGCTGCAGGCCGGCGGCGGGGTCGATGTCCGCACGCAGGATCTTTTCCGGCTCGTGTTCCGCGACTTCTTCGATGTCCATGCCGCCCGCGGACGAGGCGATGATCGCGATGCGGCCGCGTTCGCGGTTCAGCGTCAGAGAGAGGTAGATCTCGCGCTCGATCTCCGAGCCCGTTTCCACGTACACCGTTTCGATGGGCAGTCCTTCCGGACCGGTCTGCTTGGTCACGAGGCGCTGGCCGAGCATGTCCGACGTCGCCGCGCGCACCGCGTCGAGGTCGCGCGCGAGTTTCACGCCACCCGCCTTGCCTCTGCCGCCTGCGTGGACCTGGGCCTTGACGACCCAAAGCTTGCCGCCTAACGACTGAGCGACGGCAACCGCTTCTTCGGCGCTACGGGCGGGCTTGCCAGCGGGCACCGGAATGCCGAATTCGCGGAAGACTTCTTTCGACTGGTATTCGTGGAGATTCATCGGACCTGGCGGCGTTGAAAAAAGAGGCGGTATTCTCCCGGAATCGCGCCGCAGTCGCCAGTTTCCGCACCCAACTGTTACAGTCGCCTTCGATGTCGCTAGTCGCTTCCGTCCCTCCAGCCCCGACCGATCTCGCCTGGCGCGTGATCGGGCTGGTCAATCTCTACCGGCTTCTCATCCCGCCGGCGCTCTACACACTCTACATTTACTTCGGCGCGACCTCGTCGATCGGCGCCTTGCGGCCCTCCTTGTTCCTCTGGACCTGCATCGTGTATTTCGCGGCCGGGGTGGCGATTGTTGTTGGCGGCAGGCGCCTGCTGCCCAACTTGCGTGCAACCACCTTCGTTCACGCCATGGTCGACGCGGTTGCGATCAGCCTCATCCTGTTGACCAGCGGTGGCGTCGGCAGCGGCCTCGGCATCCTGATCGTCGTGCCCGTGGGCGCGATGGCGCTGCTCGCGGACAGCCGCGATGCATTTCTGCTCGCCGCTCTCGCGACCGTGGCGCTATTTGCGCAGCAGGTAGGCGGTCACGCCACCGGAACGGCGGACCCGGCCGACTACCCGAGCGCAGGCATTTTGGGCGGCATCGTGTTCCTCATCGCGCTGCTCGCGTGGCCCGTGGCGCGCCGCCTGCGCGAGTCCGAGGCAACCGTGCGCCGCCAGCAGGTGGACATGGCGAACCTCGCGCAACTCTCGCAGTACATCGTGCAGCACCTGCGCGAGAGCATCGTCGTCGTCGACCATGAAAACCGCATCCGCCTGATCAACGAAACGGCCGCGCAACTGCTCGGCGACAGCAGCTCCTATCCGGGCGCGCTGCTCGGCGAAGCGTCGCCGCAGTTGCTCTATCTACTCGAGACGTGGCGCGCGCGCACGGCGACCCCGGCGGCACCCGCGCAGACCTTCGTCTCCGCCGATGGCGGACACGTGATCCAGCCGCACTTCGCATCCCTCGGCGGCTCGGAACCGTCCCCGGTCATCGTTTTCCTCGAGGACACGGAACTGCTGGCCGCCAAGATCCAGCAGTCGAAACTCGCGGGGCTCGGGCGCCTGTCGGCGAGCATCGCGCACGAAATCCGCAACCCCGTCGGCGCGATGAGTCATGCCGCGCAATTGCTTGGCGAATCCCCGTCGCTGTCCGCGGAGGACAAGCGCCTCACGGAAATCGTGCGGACGAACGGCGATCGCGTGCGGCAGATCATCGAGAACGTCATGTCGATGTCGCGCCGCGAGGGCTCGCGCCCCGAACGGGTCGTGCTGGCTGCCTGGCTCGCGGGCTTCCGTGAGGAATTCTGCGCGACGATGCAGGTCAAGCCGGAGCGCTTGAGTGTTGCCGCGCTGCTCGGCGACGTCGAAGTTCAGGTCGATCCCTCGCAGCTTCGGCAGATCGTCTGGAATCTATGCGAAAACGCCGTGAAATACGGAGTCGGCACCGACGGAAACGAAACGATCGAGCTGCGCATCGGACGGCTCGCGTCGACGGCGCGGCCCTTCCTCGAGGTCGCGGATCGCGGCCCCGGCATCTCCGTGCAACACCGCGAACGCATTTTCGAGCCATTCTTCACGGGCAATGAGCGCGGTACGGGATTGGGGCTGTTTCTCGCGCGCGAACTCGCGCAAACGAACGGCGCCACTCTTCTGTATGAGCCGCGCACCAGCGGCGGCAGCCTGTTCCGCATCGTCTTCCGGGATCCGGAACGCTGGGTGGCCTGAAGCGTGGCGCCACCGCTCGTCCTCGTCGTCGACGATGAGCCCGACCTCGTCGAGCTCGTGAGCCTCACGCTGTCGCGCATGCAGCTCGCGACGTTGTCCGCCGGCGACGTCGCCGGCGCGAAGAAGCTGCTGAAAACCCAGCGATTCGATCTTTGCCTGACCGACATGAGACTGCCCGATGGCGACGGACTGGATCTGCTCGAGTGGATGTCCACGAATTGCCCGGGCGTTCCTTGCGCGGTGATCACGGCGCACGGCAACGTCGAATCCGCGGTGCGCGCGCTCAAGATCGGAGCCTTCGACTTCGTGTCGAAGCCGCTCGATCTCGGTGTCCTGCGCCGCATCGTCTCGACCGCATTGAAGCTGTCGAGCTCGGGAGATGCCGCCGCCTCGACGCGGACGGGCACGCAGCTCATCGGCAGCGGTCCTTCGATGGATCGGCTGCGCGAGCTGATCCAGCGCGTGTCGCGCAGCCAGGCGCCGGTACACATCTCGGGCGAATCGGGGACTGGCAAGGAACTCGTGGCTCGCATGATTCACTCATCCGGCCCGCGTGCCGAGGGCCCATTCGTGCCGGTGAACTGCGGCGCGATCCCCTCGGAGCTCATGGAGAGCGAGTTCTTCGGCCACAAGCGCGGCAGCTTCACGGGCGCCGTCACCGACAAGGTCGGATTGATTCCCTCCGCCGAAGGCGGGACGCTGTTTCTCGACGAAGTCGCGGATCTGCCGCTGCACATGCAGGTGAAACTGCTGCGCGTCATCCAGGAAAAGACCGTGCGCCCCATCGGCGAACAGCGCGAAGCGCCGGTCGACGTGCGCATCCTGTCCGCGACGCACAAGAATCTCGCCGAACTCGTCGCGCAGGCGAAGTTTCGCGAAGACCTCTTCTATCGCATCAACGTGATCGAGTTGCGCGTGCCAGCGCTGCGCGAACGCGCGGAGGACATCCCCGATCTTGCGGATGCGATCGTGCGCCGACTCGCCCGCCGCCTCGAGATGCCCCCGCCGAAACTTTCGCCGGAAGCGCTCGAGGTTCTGCAGAACTTCACCTTTCCAGGCAACGTGCGCGAGCTGGAGAATGTGCTCGAACGCGCGCTCGCGCTCTGCAACGAAGGGCGCATCGACGTCGGCGATCTGCAATTGCGCGCGGCGCCACGCACGGAGCACGAGCCGAATCTGTCGCCGGACACGATCTCCCAGATGCGCGCGCCTCCCGCGATTCGCGCCAACGAACTCCCGCGCGGCGGCGCGCTCGGAGAACAGCTCGAAGACGTGGAGCGCGCCGCGATCATCCAGGCGCTGGAGAAGGCGCGGTACAACAAGACCGCCGCCGCGAAAGCCTTGGGGATGACGTTTCGAGCTCTGCGGTATCGCATCAAAAAGCTCGGAATCGAGTGACACAAAGTGACGCCGAACGTCACTTTGTGACGTTCGTTATCAGCCGACGTGCGATTCGGGCGACAGAACTACGTTAAATCGAAAAAACGCCGGCAAATTTATTCCTGCAAATCATGCTCTTGTCCCAGCGCGGTCGGGACTGGCACAAGGCTTGCTCAAATAGACCCCAATGGCGTCTCTTGTTGGCGCCACTTGCGCCAAAATTTCGATTCGTTTTTCATCTCCTAGGAGTTTTCATGAAGGCTATCCAAAAGGGTTTCACCCTTATCGAACTGATGATCGTTGTCGCGATCATCGGCATTCTCGCCGCGATCGCGATCCCGGCTTATCAGGACTACACGATCCGCGCCCAGGTGACGGAAGGTCTGAACCTGGCTGCTGACCTGAAGGCCGGTGTGGCTGAACAGTTCGCTCAGACGGGCACGTGG
>JAYTOK010000012.1:0-7940 GCA_043747835.1 Pseudomonadota bacterium
ATCTGTTAGAGGACTAACAGATCTGACCCCTTTCAGCGTTCTGACCTCTTTAAGTGATCCACCCGACGTTGCGGCGGAACTCGAGCTCCGCCGCAGCGCTCGCGGCCTGAACCTCGGGCGGCGGTTGGGGCTGTTGTCGCGCCTGCGCGAGCGTTTGCGCCAGCGCGGGCAGTCCGGCCTGCATGCGCATCGAGTTCACGCGGCTTTCATTCTCGATCGGGTGGGGTTCCAGACCCTTCGGTCCCGGCTTGAGCTGGGTACCGTAGCGCTGCGGCCGGCCTTCATACACACGGATCCGGTCATCGATGATCGCGAACTGCCAGCGCGGCACATCCTCGCTGTCGGAGGCGCGTTCGAGGGAGTCGCGGCATTGACGCATGAACGAGGGTTCGGCGATCGAATGCAGCGCAATGCGCCACGCGGCCTGCGCGCCCTTCGGGCCGACGAGCGTCGTGCCGGGCCATCCGAACACCGCAATGATCTGGCGCAATCGGCTCGAATTCGAGCGATGGACCTCTTCGAGCCGTGGGTGGTACGCGACGTTCAGTTCGCCCGCCGCCGTCAATTCCGCGCGCACCGCCTGGTCGCGCGCCTCCATGTCGAGAAGCGCCTTCTCGAGTGATTCGTCCATGCCGGTCCCATCTCCCCCAGGTCCTTGTTAGGGCGGGACTATACGGCATCCGCGACGAAGCAGGCAGCGCTAGCGCTGTTGCGTGCCCTTGTCGTACTCGGCATTGTCGAGGTATCCATCGCCATTCTTGTCGGCTTTGGAGAAGTTCTCGAGGAGGGACGGATCGGCGGACGCTTCCGGCATGGAGATGCGGCCGTCCTGATTGGTGTCGAGCGATTCGAACGAGGAGCTCGAGCCGGCGGGAGTGCTCGGCTGCGTCTTGCTGTTCTCGACGGCGATGACGGCCAGAGGGGCCAGCGCGGCCGCGGCGATCAGAAGTTTCATCTTCATGGCGATCTCCTGGGAAGTTCTCTGCGTACGGGTACGAGCATCGCTCGTGCCAGCCCCGCGGCGCTAGTTAGAGACCGACGGGTAAGGGTGTCGGACGGCTCCGCGGCACCGACACCCTCTCGCGTCCGCGTCCGACATCCGTGTCGGAGGAGTCTGGCGGCTCGATTGGCCCGCATCCCGCAGGCTCCCGCGATGGGTCCGTTCTGGTTCGTGCTCGTCGGAGTGTTGCTGCTGTTCGTGGCGCTGCTCGGGCGCTTTCTCGACCGTCTGCCGGTGAGTCCCGCCATGATCTATCTCGTGGTGGGCTTCCTGCTGGGGCCCGCGGTATTCAACGCGCTCGAGCTGCATCCGATGCGCAACCTCGTGCTGCTCGAATCCATCAGTGAGATCGCGCTGCTCGTCGCGTTGTTCACGGTCGGCATCAAGATGCGCGTCCCTATCGGTGACTGGCGCTGGAGTCTGCCGCTGCGTCTCGCCACGGTGTCGATGGTGCTCACGATCGCTGGCGTCGCGCTCGCCGCGGCATTGCTGTTCGGCTTCGAGTGGGGCATCGCGCTGCTGCTCGGCGCCGCGCTCGCGCCCACCGACCCGGTGCTCGCGTCGGACGTCCAGCTCACGAGCCCGCAGGATCGGGACACTCTGCGCTTCGCATTGACCGGCGAGGGCGGGCTCAACGACGGCACGGCGTTTCCCTTCGTCCTGCTCGGCCTTGGCCTGATCGGTTTGCACGAGATGGGACCGTTCGGCCTGCGATGGATCGCCGTCGACGTGATCTGGGGCACGGTCGGCGGACTCGGCATCGGCTTTCTCGTGGGCGACGGCATCGCGCGCGGCGTCCGCTGGCTGCGACGACTGCGGCGCGACGCATTCATCCTCGACGAGTTCCTGCTGCTCGGCGTGATCGCGCTCGCCTATGGCGCCGCGGTCGCCGCGGAGAGTCTCGGATTTCTCGCGGTGTTCGCGGCGGGACTCGCGCTGCGCCGCGCGGACGACCTGCATGCGAATGCGCGTGGTGCCGACAAGTCGCCGCTCACGCCGAGCATGTTGAGCGTCAACGAACAGCTGGAGCGCATCGTCGAAGTCGCGATCGTGCTGCTCGTCGGCGCGATGATCTCGACGGGATACTGGTCGGTCGCGGGCATCGGACTCGCGGTGTTGCTCTTCGTCGTCATCCGTCCGTTGTCGGTGTGGCTCGGCGTCAGCGGACCCGATGCTGTGAACCAGCCGCGACGATTGCTCGGCTGGTTCGGCATTCGCGGGATCGGCTCCGTGTACTACGCCGTCTACGTCGCGAGCCACGAAATTCCGTATGGCGACGCAATCGACCTGCTGTCCTGCGTGTTCACGGTGATTGCCGCGTCGATCGTCGTGCATGGCATCTCGGCGACTCCGCTGATGGATCTCTACCGCCGGCGGCGTCAATCGCCGCATCGCACGCCGTTGTCGGACAAACGATGACAGGGACGCTCCCTGCGTTCCCACGCGGTTGCAGGCCCACGCCGCTGCCCGCGATGCGGCGCAAATTTCACAATGCGTGCATGGGCTGGGAACGCATCGAGGGCAACTGGACGCATTGGAAGGGCCACGTGCGCGAGCGCTGGGGTCGTCTCACTGACGACCAGCTCGCGATCGTCGGCGGCCGCCGCGAGCAGTTAGCCGGTCGCATCCAGGAGGCGTACGGCCTTTCGACAGAAGAAGCCGAACGTCAACTCAAGAATTGGGAACGCAATCTCGCCGTCGAGCAGTTTGCGAAGGAAGAGCTCGATCTCGACGACACCGACGCCCCTGGCGTCAACGGACTGCCCTGAGTCCCCGCAAGTTAGGAGACTTCGACCATGTTTACCGTGAATGGAATCCGCAACACATTGTTGTGCGTCACCGCCTTCGGCATCGTGGCCTGCGCCTCGGCGCCGATGCCCGTCGACAAGATCGCCGTCGCGAAATCCTCGATCGAACGCGCCGAGCAGGCGCAGGCCGCGCAGTTCGCGCAGGTCGAGTTGAACAGCGCACGCGGCAAGTTCGCCGCGGCGCAATCCGCCGCCGAGAAGAAGGACGGCGTGGTCGCGGCGCGCATGGCCGACCAGGCCGACGCGGATGCGCAGCTCGCCGAATCCACGGCGCGCGCCAAGCAACAAGAGCAACTCGTCACCGAGATGGAAGCCTCCCTGCGCGATCTGCGCAACGAGACACTTCGTCGCAACCCCGCCAACGTGTCGGGTGCGGGCGCCGTGACGCCTTCCACGCCGCCGCAGCAGTAAGGAAACTCACATGAAACAGTCACTCATCGCCGCGGCCGTTGCCGCCTCGCTATTCGCGCTCACCGGTTGTGAGACCGCGCCCAAGACCAATGCGACTCTCGACGCGGCGCGCGCCGCCGTGCAGACCGCGGAGTCCAATCCGAACGTCCCCAAGTACGCGCCGACGGAACTCGATCGTGCGCGCAAACTGCTGATCAATGCGGAAGGCGCGGCCAAAGAGAACGGCGCCAACGACAAGAGTTCGTCGCATTACGCCTATCTTGCGACGCAGCTCGCGCACATCGCCGAACAGCGCGCGCAGGAGCAGGTGGCCACCGCGCGCATCAAGGCGGGCGAGGTCGAGCGGCAGCAGATCCTGCTGACGGCCCGCGAGGGTGAAGCCACCCAGGCACTCTCTCAGGCACGCGCCGCGCAATCGCAGGCCGAACAGGCGCGCAGTGAAGCCCAGAATGCGCAGTCGCAGATGGCGCAGGCGCAGGCCGAATCGCAGCGCCTGGCCGCCGAGCTGCAGAACCTGCAAGCGAACCAGACCAAGCGCGGCATCGTGCTCACGCTCGACGATGTCCTGTTCGACACCGGCAAGTCGCAACTCAAGTCGGGGGCGGATCGGTCACTCGATCAGATCGCCGCTTTCCTCAACGAGAATCCCGAGCGCCGCGTTCAGGTCGAAGGCTTCACCGACGCCCAGGGAACGGACGAGTACAACCTCGAGCTGTCGCAGAGACGCGCGGACTCGGTGGCGATGGCCATCATCCGGCGCGGAATCGACGCGCAGCGTGTCCGGGCGATGGGTTACGGCGAGGAGTTTCCGGTTTCCGGCAACGACAATGCCGGTAGCCGTCAGTTGAATCGACGCGTGGAAATCATCGTGTCGAACGACAACTCCGCGATTCCCGGCCGGACCGCTGGCGCTCCGTGAAGACATCCGCCGGCGAGTTCTTCGCGGCGGATTTCGGCGCCGTGCTCGCTTTGGAGGCGGCGCCGCGACCGCGAGTCGCGCCCGAGCAGGATTGCGTGCTTCGCCTGATCGGGCATTCGCCGTCGATCCAGCGGGTACGCGAGCTCATCGGGCGCGTCGCGCCGACGGATTCGACGGTTTTGATTTGCGGCGAGAGTGGGTGTGGCAAGGAGCTCGTCGCCGAGTCGATCCACGCCATGAGTCCACGCGCCGGGCAGCCTTTCGTCGCCATCAACTGCGCGGCGATTCCCGCCACGCTCATCGAGGCGGAGTTGTTCGGTCATGAGCGTGGCAGTTTCACGGGTGCGCTGCGTACGCGGGAAGGAGTGTTCGAGCGCGCGAACGGCGGCACCCTTCTGCTCGATGAAATCACCGAGATGCCGCTGGACTTGCAATCACGTCTGCTGCGCGTCCTCGAGACGAAGCGGCTAAACCGGGTGGGCGGGTCGGCGGACCTCGAAGTGGACGTGCGCGTGATCGCGTCGACGAACCGCTCGCCCGCGAAGGCCTTCGAAGAAGGCAGATTGCGTGAAGACATCTACTACCGCCTCGCGGTGCTGACGGTGCAACTGCCGCCGCTGCGCGATCGGCGCGACGACATCCTGGTGCTGGCTGATTTCTTCCTGGGCGAACTCAACCTGTGTCATGGCACGAACAAGCGGCTCTCCGCGGAGCTGCGCGCGCGCTTCGTGCGCCACGACTGGCCGGGCAATGTGCGCGAGCTGCGCAACGCCGTGGAGCGCGCATTCATTCTCTGCGACGGTGAGCTCGAGCTCGATGAGTCCGAGATGCCGACGTTGCGCACGTCGATCGACGCAGACCCCGAAGCAGGGCAGGGTGTCAGCATCCCGATCGGGGCGACGCTCGAGGAAATCGAACGCACCTTCATCCTGGCGACGCTCAAGCACTTCGAAGGCGACAAACGCCGCACGGCCGACGTGCTCGGCTGCAGCCTCAAGACTCTCTACAACAAGCTGCATGCGTATCAGCGCGAGCGCCATGCCGGCATGAATTGATTCACGGTCGATAGTCGTTCAGTAACAGGAGATTTTCATGGGCATCATTTTGTGGTTGGTCATCGGCGGTGTCGTCGGCTGGCTCGCGAGCATCGTCATGAAGCGCGACGGTAGTCAGGGCATCATCCTCAACATCGTCGTCGGCATCGTCGGCGCGCTGATCGGTGGCTGGCTCTTGGGCCCGATCCTCGGCGCTCCGAGCATCAACTCCGGCGTCATCAGCTTCGCGAGCCTGCTCGTGTCCTTCCTGGGCGCGGTCATCCTGCTCGCGATCGTCAATCTGATCTCGCGGAGCCGCGTCCGCTGATCAGGCCGTGATCGAAGATATCTTCGAAATCAGGGTGCCGATCGCAGAATGGGTTCTGCGCGGCACCCTGATTTGTAATCAGGGGGTCGCGGGTTCGATCCCTGCAGCCGGCACCAATTCCTGTCACATCAAAGAAGACATCAGCGCCCGCCTGCTAACTACTGTGGACAGGCGCCTTGCCGCAGGCCGTTTAGCGTCACCGGTCGAGCAAATCAGCGCGCCGTCGCGCGCACATTTCGGGCGATTTCGCGAAGGTGCCGATCCCAGGTGCCACAACAGCCACCCCAGACATCTATGTGCGGATGGCGGCGTGCGAGAGCGCCCATGCGCCTGCCCAAGTCTTCCGGATCGCCATCCTGGAGCTCGCCGATCTGACACAGCTCACCCTTGTCCTTGGCGCTGGCATTGGGTCTGAGGCTGCGCACTCGCTGAATCCAGTCTCCAGGCTCCATTGCCGATTCGAACTCGAGCGGGTGCGAACAGTTGATGCCGTAGAAGTCAGGCCGCGCGGCACCCGCTTCGGCATCGACGGCTGCCAGCGCTTCGCGGAGGCTCGGTCCCGATTTGAGCCGGTGATTGCTGTCGAGAGTGAACGAGATACTGAGCGGCATGTCGAGACGCTTTGCCGCGCGCGCGACGCCTGTCGCTTCAGGAATGTTGTTGAACGTGACCGCGCTTGCAAAATCGACCTCGGCGCGTTTGAGCACTTCAAGCTGAAAGCTGTGGTACTCATCCGCCTCTTCCGCGGTGATCGTGCGATTGAGCGAATAGGCGTCACCGCGCGGCCCGACTTGTCCTCCGACGAGGATTTTGGAGATCTGGCCCTGATAGGGGTGCGCCACCTCGCGCAGCAATGCGATGGACTGCAGCAACGCATCGGCGAGGGCGCTGCGCGAGTAGCCGAGCTTTTCAGCCCAGTCCGGACTGCCTCGGTAGTCGAGCCCGCTGATCATGGCAACGAAGCCGTACTCGGCGGCGGCGTCGAGAACCCGGGAATACATGAACTTCAGATCCGCCACGGCCGCTGGCCGCTCGAGCAGCGGGTACATCGCAAACTCGGGAAGATCATGCCCATGTTTGTACATGATCTCGGTCTCTTGACCGCCCTCGGTTAGATAGAGGACACCTTCTTTTTGAGCCGGGAAACTCCTCATTGACGCTCCAGTCGCCGAACAGGGCGATCACTACATCGCGTGCGATCTGACGAAGTCTGGCACAAAGCAGGGCCTCCTTTGACTTGCTCCGCCGATACCGGAAGTGCGCTAACAGGCGCCTCTCCGGGCCTTGCAAGGTGGGCTTCATGGAGACTGCCGCTCGGCTTTGCGATTTGAGGTTAATCCGGTCTATTCCGGTATAGGCACCGGTATGGTCAACACCGACAACAGAAAAATCACTACACAGCCACGCTCTAGTCCACCTTCGGCACCCTGATTGAGAAGGGGTTGCTCGTGCGACAAAGCGGCGGTCGATCGACTTGCTACCGGTTGCCTTGACTCAACATCCGGTCAGTGAGTTCGTTTGGAGTGGGAGGGCGCCTCAATCGTCGGCTCGCAACGTAGTGCCTGCCAGTAGGCGTGGATCTCGCGCACGGCAGGCGCGATGCGCGGCGACCATTTGGCGTGCATGGCAGCCGCTCCGCCAGCATCCAATTCGCGATAGCCGGCGCGGGTGCCGAAAAGCTCAATGGGTTTGAGCAACTCGGATCGGTCGCGCTTCAAGGGTTTCCAGGCTGCTGCGTCGAGCCGCGTTGCCTTCATGAAGCCAGTGCACCACTCGTCGACAATGAGGTAGGTCTTTTTGCCCACCTTCCTCTCATAGAACGTGGGCTCGAACCGGTCGGGCGCGCCGGCGAAGCATTCGGCGATTTCGTTGTTGAAGTTCATTACGAGCGCGGTAAAGCGGTTCATCTCGTCAAGGTCACGGAAGCGCGGATTCTTGCCGCCCCAGACTTTCGGTAGCCAGATGTTTGGCATCAGCAAGTTGGGTCCAATCACGATTGCGGTCAAGAATCCCTCGAGCTCGACGATATCGAGCAGGCCTGCTGGCCGGCGGCTGAGCCATTCGTCCAGAGTGTCGAAGTCGTGGTCGGAGAACATGAGAAGGCAGTTGGAGAAGTGATGCGGCGGTCGCCGCCGCCATGCGCTTGTGCGACTAGCGTAGCCGCTGCACGCCTTCCAATTTTGCGAAATCGCGATCAAAGGTTGCGACGGGCAGGTGACCCGCCTTGCGGGCGATTTCGAGCACGAGGCAGTCAGAAAAATCGATGCCGCCGCGCACGCGAAAATGTTCGAGCGCCAACTGGATTACGTCTGCATCCTGAACGGTGATCACCTCGTGATTAAGCAGCATGTCGACGGCGGTTGCGATTTTCTCACGCGACAAATCGTAGACGGCGTCGAGAACCCAGAGCGTTTCGGCCAGCACGAGATGGGAAACCCAA
>JAYTOK010000013.1:0-10020 GCA_043747835.1 Pseudomonadota bacterium
TGCCAGCGTGATGCGCGCACCTAACCACAGTGAATTCGTCAGCTTCCTGCGTTCCCGTGACGCCGGCCGTTTCACAGTGGCACAACGCGAAGCGCTGGCCACGCTCACGCCGCATCTGACCCGGGCCGCCACCCTGCGCTACCGCCTGACCCAAACCCAACTACAGGCCACCATGCAGCAGGTCGAACTGGCCCATTTGCCGTTCGGCCTGTTGTGGGTGGGCGCCGACCTGCGCATCATCACACTCAATGAAAAGGCGCAGGCGGTGCTCGATGCCAATGATGCGCTGCGCGTGTCGGGTCAACGGCTCGTGGTGTGGGCGGCTTCCGACGCCGTGCGCCTGGACAGCGCCTTGCGCGCCGCTTTGGCAACCGACAGGCGCGAAGGCTGCTGGCTGGCATTGCGCCGCCGCCGTGAACCGCTCCCCCTGATGGTGTCGGTGATACCCGTTGTGTTGCCACCGGTCACGGGCGTGTCATTGCACGCCGGGCCTTACGCTTTGCTGATCCTGCAAGACGGCCAACTCCATGCCAGTACCAGCCTGGGGCATCTGCGGCTGGCCTTTGGGCTGACGCCAGCGGAGCTGAAACTGGCCGAAGCCCCGATGGAAGACGCGTCGATAGACTCCTATGCGGAGCAGGCCGGTGTGAGTCGCAACACGGTGCGTACGCACCTTGCCCATCTTTTCGCCAAAACCGGAACCACCCGCCAGTCGCGACTGGTGCGGTTGTTGATGATGGTTCGCCCTGTCCGGGGCCGGTGACCTTCGGGCAGTCCGCTGCCAAAGCTCTCGCCGTTGTGACCGATACGGCAGACGGGGCAGGTCCGCAGGAGCGCCACCCATTTGGATGACAACGCGACCAGGACAGGCTCAATACCCGCGCAGCATGAATTCGATCGCCGCTTCCACTGCCAATTGATCGCGCGAGCCGACCCGCGTCACCGGGTTGCGCAAGAGGGCAGTTGGCACCGAAAGGATGTTGGGTGTGTCCACCACACAGCGGTCGCCCAGTACCGTCAACAGCACCTGCGCACGGCCCACCACGGCATGTGATGGGCTCGCCACGAACAGGGGAATGCACCATCTCGTGGCGGTCGTCACCAGATCGCTTTGGACGTCCAGGTAGTGCGTATGGCTGGCGCGCGGGTTCGGGTTGCGGTAGATATCAAAACGCGGCACGGCGATCAAGCAGCGGAGGCATCCGAATTGGCGGCGAGGTAGGCGTGCAGTTGCTCGGCCGCCGTCCCCTGCTCCGCGATGCGCTGCGCGTAGGCTTCCAACGCGGCGCGGTTGTCCGACGCCCAGTGGTTGGATTGCGTGTAGCCGCCGGGCGGCAGCCAGCCCGGGTTCGCTCCGGTGTCAGCCAAGTGCACGGCCGATCTCTGCGGAACCACTTTCATGGGTATCAATTCGAACCGGCCATCTGCGTGCGCAAGCACCTCAAACAGTTGCCCGGCGAACTTTTTTCCCAGCGATATCTGGCCACTGCTGCCAACTTCCTTGAGCATCGAGTAACTCCCCCTAAAATTTCATGCAATCATGCAGCATGAAAAAGCAGAAGTCAACGGTTGTGGCAGCTGCTCACCAGCGCCTTCGGGTCGGCCGCACCGCGCCCCTAAAATTGGTCCATGACCGAACCCCTGCAGCAACCAGGCCTCAACAGCCTCTCCAAGTCCTTCGAACCCGCGTCCATAGAAGCCCATTGGGGTCCGCTTTGGGAGAGTCGCGGTTATGCCACCGCCGGGCTGCGCGGCAGTGGCGCACCAGACCCGGCGGCCGCGTCGTTCTCGATCCAGTTACCGCCCCCGAACGTGACCGGCACGCTGCACATGGGCCACGCCTTCCAGCACACCTTGATGGATACGCTGACGCGCTGGCATCGCATGCGCGGCTTCGCCACGTTGTGGCAGCCGGGCACCGACCACGCGGGCATCGCGACGCAGATGGTCGTCGAGCGACAGCTCGGCGCGGAAGGCAAACACCGCCTCGATCTCGGCCGCGAAGCGTTCGTCGAACGCGTGTGGAAGTGGAAGGCGGAATCCGGCAGCACGATCACGCGCCAGATGCGCCGGCTCGGAACGTCCGTCGACTGGTCGCGCGACAAGTTCACGATGGATCCCGATCTGTCGCGCGGGGTCACCGAGACCTTTGTACGGCTGCACGAAGCGGGGTTGATCTACCGCGGCAAGCGTCTCGTGAACTGGGACCCGGTGCTGCTGACCGCCGTCTCCGATCTCGAAGTGTTGTCGGAGGAAGAAAGCGGTTCGCTCTGGCATTTGAAATACCCGATCGTCGGCGGTGACGGGTTTGTCGTCGTTGCGACGACTCGTCCCGAAACGATGCTCGGTGACACCGCCGTCGCCGTGAATCCCGAGGACGAGCGCTACAAACACCTCATCGGCAGACAACTCGAACTGCCGCTGACCGGTCGCACGATCCCTGTGATCGCCGACAATTACGTCGACGCCACGTTCGGCTCGGGCGCCGTGAAGATCACGCCCGCGCACGATTTCAACGACTATGAAGTTGGTCTTCGGCACAAGCTCGATCAAATCAGCATCTTCAAGCCCGACGGCAAGTTGAAAGATTCAACTTTCGACGACTTCTCCTTTGGTCATCGTGCTCCCACTGACGGAGTCGAACTAGCTGATGAGGATGTCTCGGGCGAAGCTACCTACAAGCTAATTCCAGAGGCCTACCGGGGTCTCGATCGGTTCGTTGCCCGCAAGAAGATTGTGGCGGATCTTGAGGCGGCAGGATTTCTCGAGAAGATAGAGCCCCACAAGCTCAAGGTCCCGCGCGGCGACCGCACGGGCGCCGTCATCGAGCCTTATCTGACGGACCAGTGGTACGTGAAGATCGCGCCGCTCGCCGAGCCCGCTCTGAAAGCCGTCGAAGACGGCCGCACGACCTTCGTGCCCGAGAATTGGTCGAAGACGTATTACGAGTGGATGCGCAACATCAAGGACTGGTGCGTGAGCCGCCAGCTCTGGTGGGGGCATCGCATCCCGGCCTGGTATGACGACGATGGCAAGATCTACGTCGCGCGCGACGAAGCCGAAGTCCGGAAGAAGCACACGCTCGGAGCCGACGTGAAACTCACGCAGGACTCGGACGTTCTCGACACCTGGTTCTCCTCCGCGCTGTGGCCGTTCTCGACGCTCGGCTGGCCGGACACGACGCCTGCCCTGCAGAAGTTCTATCCGACGAGCGTGCTCGTCACGGGCTTCGACATCATCTTCTTCTGGGTCGCGCGCATGATGATGATGGGACTCAAGTTCATGGACGACGTGCCGTTCAAGCACGTCTACATCACCGGCCTCATCCGCGACGAGAACGGCGACAAGATGTCGAAGGCCAAGGGCAACATCATCGATCCGATCGATCTGATCGACGGCATTTCGCTCGACGCGCTGGTGGCGAAGCGCACGAGCGGCATGATGCAGCCGCATCTCAAGGACAAGATCGAGAAGGCGACGCGCAAGCAGTTTCCGGAAGGAATGGCCGCGTACGGCACTGACGCGCTGCGCTTCACGCTCGCGTCGCTCGCGGGCCCGTCGCGCGACATCAATTTCGATCTCGGTCGCGTCGGCGGCTGCCGCAACTTCTGCAACAAGCTGTGGAATGGCTCGCGGTTCGTGCTCATGACGGTCGAAGACAGCGACCTCGTCGGCGAAGCTGAGCTCTCCATCGCCGACCGCTGGATCGTCTCGCGCTTCGCCGCCACACTCGCGCGCGTGGATGAAGCGCTGCGCGAGTACCGCTTCGACTTCGCGTCCGCCGCGTTGTACGAGTTCACGTGGTACGAATTCTGCGACTGGTACCTCGAGCTCACGAAGCCCGTACTCCAGAGCGAGGAAACCACCGAGAAACAAAAGCGCGGCACGCGCCGCACGCTGATCACGACGCTCGAAGCTCTCCTGCGCGCGCTGCACCCGATGATGCCGTTCATCACCGAGGAAATCTGGCAGCGCGTGAACCCGATCGTGGCTCCGCTGATCGCCGCTGCGAACCCGCGTGCGTCGACGAAGGCATACGACAGCGTCATGATTGCGCCCTATCCCGCCGCCACCGACTACGCGTCCGATGCGGTCGCGGAGAACGAAGTCACGTGGATGAAGCAGTTCATCCTCGCGGTGCGCCAGATCCGCGGCGAGATGGACATCGCGCCGTCGCGGAAGATTCCGCTGCTGCTGCAGAATGCGGGCCCGGTCGATCGCGAGCTGGCCGCGCGCCATCACGCCTATCTCTCGCGGCTCGCGGGTCTCGACACCATCACCGCGCTGGATGCGGGCGCCGCGACGCCGGTGTCGGCCGCCGCCGTGCTGGGCGAACTCACGCTGCTCGTGCCGATGGAAGGGTTGATAGACCCGCAGGCCGAGGCCGAGCGTTTGAGCAAACGCATCGCGAAGAACGAGTCGGACATCGGCAAGCTCAACGCCAAACTCGGGAACGAAAACTTCGTGCGCAATGCGCCGCCGGACGTGGTGGCCGCGGACCGGGCGCGCGTCGCGGAGCTCACCGCGCAGAACGCGAGCCTCGCCCTGCAGCTCGACCGCGTCCGAAACCTCGGCGGAAAGTGAAGACGCGTCACGGTTGACGGGTCTCGCACGACCCGGCGGCGGGCTATAGTTGCCGCCGTGAACGTCCCGAACGTCCTGGCCGCCCTCGACCGCGTCATCCTCGGCAAACCCAACGCCGTGCGGCTCGCGCTCGCGTGCCTGCTCGCGCGCGGTCACCTCCTGATCGAAGACATCCCGGGCGTCGGCAAGACCACGCTCGCGCATGCGCTGGCGCATTTGCTCGGCCTCGCCTGGCAGCGCGTGCAGTTCACGAGCGACCTGCTGCCCGCGGACATCATCGGCGTCTCCGTGTTCGATTCCACGAGCGGCGCGTTCTCGTTCAAGAAAGGCCCGGTGTTCACGCAACTGCTGCTCGCGGACGAAGTGAACCGCGCGAGCCCGAAGACGCAGAGCGCGTTGCTCGAGGCGATGGAGGAACGCCAGGTCAGCGTCGATGTAACGACGTATCGCCTGCCCGATCCGTTCTTCGTGGTCGCGACTCAGAACCCCTTCGAGCAACTCGGCACGTTCCGCCTGCCCGAATCGCAGCTCGACCGCTTTCTCATGCGCATCTCGCTCGGCTACCCCGACACGGCGCACGAACTCGAGCTGCTTGCCGAGGGCGACCGTCGCGACCTGCTGGCCGGCATGCCGCCGGCGCTCAACTCCGATGGCGTGCGCGAGCTGCAGGCGGCCGTGCAGCGCGTACACGTGTCGCCCGCGTTGCTCGGCTACGTGCAGGCGCTGGTCGCGGGCACGCGCCAGCGCACCGATGTGTTGTTAGGCCTGTCGCCGCGCGCGGGCCAGGGCCTGGTGCGCGCGGCGCGCGCGTGGGCGTTGATTGGCGGCCGCGACCACGCGCTGCCGGAAGACGTGCAGGCCGTGTTCACGTCGGTCGCGTCGCATCGTCTCGAACGCACGGGCCACGCCGCGAGCGCGGACCATGCGGCTTTCGTGAACGAGCTCATGCGCGGCGTCGCCGTCCCGGTCTGAGGCGCGCGATGCCATTGCGTGACCGGCGCAAGGCTTTGGGACTGAGACTGCGCGCGCGCGCCGCGGCCTGGGTGCGCCGCCGACAGGGCGAAGACCAGCTTCCGGTCCCGATTTCCACGCGCCGCGTCTACATCCTGCCGACGCGCCCGGGCGTGGCGTTTGCCGCGCTGCTGTTCGTCATGCTGCTCGCGGGCCTCAACTATTCGAACAGCATCGCTTTGCTGTTCACGTTTCTGCTCGCGGGCTTCGCGCTCATCGCGATGCACCTCACGCACCGCAATCTCGTCGGCGTCACGCTGCGCGGCGTCGCGACCGTCGACGGCTTCGCGGGAGAGCACGCGCGCATCCTCGTCACGCTGGAGAACGGCGCCGACACGCCGCGTATCGGTCTCGACTGCGAGACCGATCGAACCGAACGCACGCTCATCGACGTCGCCGCCGGCGGCAGTGCGCGCGCCGACCTGTCACTCGCGCTCGAGCGCCGCGGCCGCGTGCGCATCGATCGCGTGCGCCTGTCCACCGCATTCCCGTTCGGACTGTTCCGGGCGTGGACGTACGCGCACCTGAACATCGACGTGCTCGCGTGGCCGGTGCCACGCGGTCGCTTCGAACCGCCGCCGGAGTCGGCGAGCGGCGGCAACTCTCCGGCCGTGCATCGCGCCGGCGACGAGGAATGGGCGGGCTTGCGCGAGTTCCGCAGCGGCGACTCACCGCGCCAGGTGGCATGGGCGGCGTTCGCGCGCGGACGTGGCCTGCTCGTGAAGGTTTACGAATCACCGGTCGCGCATCAACGCAGCTTCGATCTCGCGACGGTTCCCGGCGCGGACCTCGAGACTCGCCTCGAACAACTCGCGGCGTGGGTCGTCGCGGCACATGCGCGTGGCGAACGATACGGCTTGCGACTGGGCGCTCGCGACATCCCTCCCGACGCGGGCAACGAGCATCGCGAACGCTGTCTGGATGCGCTCGCGCTGTACGGAGTCGCGCCGTGACGGTCGTGATGCGCGCCGACGCACGCCCCCACCTCGCCGCGACGCTGTTGTTCGCGGCCAGCCTCGCGCTGATCGTCATGGACGCGCCGCTCTGGTGCACCGGGCTCGCGTTCGCGTGCGTCGGCTGGCGGCTCGCGATCGGGGCCGGGCTGTTGCGTCAGCCCCGCGCGACGCCGCTGCTCCGTTACGTGTTCGCGGCGGTCACGGCGTTGTGCGTGCTCGCGGTGCTCCTGAGCTTTCAGACGCTGAACGGCCTCGCCGCGGGAACCGCGCTGCTCGTGCTCATGGGTGCGCTCAAGTTGGCCGAATCCCGCACGCGCCGCGACGACGGGATCGTCGTCGCCGTCGCGCTCTTCATGCTGCTCGCCGCGGCGCTGGCCGACCAGTCGCTGTGGCGGCTGCCGCTCTATCTACTGTTCGCATGGGGCGCTTGCGCCGCGATGGCGCTGATCGCCCACCCCGGTGCGGCACTGCCAACCCGCGCCGCGCTGCGATTGTCCGCGCGCGCGCTGGCGATGGCGATTCCGCTGGCCGCCGCCTGCTTCCTGTTCTTTCCGCGAGTGTCGGGACAGTTCTGGGCGCTGCAACGTGCCGCGGAGGCGTCGACCGGGCTCGACGACGAAATGGCGCCGGGCAGCATCGGCAAACTCGCGAATGAATACGACCCCGCGTTCCGCGTGCGCTTCGAGGGCGCGCCGCCGCCGCGTGAATCCCTGTACTTCCGCGGACCCGTGCTCAACAGCTTCGACGGATTCACGTGGCGGCGCGAACGCTCTTTTTTGTACCGCGCGGGGCCGGTTGAAATGCTCGGTGCGCCGCTGCGCTACCGCGTGACCCTCGAACCCACGAACCGGCCGTACATCTTCACGCTCGAAACCGTGGCGCGCCCGCCGGCGCGCGGCATGTACCTCTCGCACGACCGCCAGCTCACCGCATCCGAAAACGTAACGTCCGTGAGAAGCTACGACGCGGTGTCTCACCTGAACTCGCGCGAGCTCAAGCCGCTCTCGGATCTGGGACGCCGCTACGAGACGCGGCTCATCGGTGACCGCAACCCGCGGGCCCGCGCGCTCGCGATCGAGATGCGCTCCCGCGCGCGCGACGACGCGGAGTTCGCGCGCGCGGTGCTTCAGTGGTTCAAGGCGCAGGGGCTCGAGTACACACTGGAACCGGGAACGACGTCCCTCGATTCGGTCGACACGACGCTGTTCGAGACCAAGCTTGGGTTCTGCGCGCACTTCGCGTCCGCATACGCCACGATGATGCGCGCGGCCGGCGTTCCGGCGAGAGTCGTCACGGGTTACCTCGGCGGCGAGTGGAATCCCGCCGGTGGCTATCTGCTCGTGCGCCAGTCCGAAGCGCATGCGTGGACGGAAGTCTGGCTGGATGGCCGCGGCTGGACTCGCATCGATCCCACCGCCGTCGTCGCGCCGGAGCGGCTGCAGCGCGGCGTGTACGACATGCTCGCCGACTCGTTGCCGGCGTCGAGCGCCTTGTACCGCAATGCGTGGATCAACCGCCTGTCGCAGCTCTGGGATGGCACCAATCAGTGGTGGCAGGAACGCGTCGTCGAATTCAATTTGCGCGCGCAGTTCGATCTGCTGCGCCAGCTCGGGATCGATTCGCCGGACTGGCGACACCTCGGTTGGGCGTTCGCCGCGGGGTTGACGTTATGGATCCTGTGGATCGCGGTCGCTCTGCGCCGCAGCGTCGCGAGAGTGCGTCCCGACCGGATTGGCCGCGCGTGGCTCAAGGCCACCGGCAAACTTGCGCGCGTCGCGCCGCCACGCGCAGCGAACGAAGGACCGATCGACTACGCGACTCGCATCGCCTCCGCGCGACCTGATCTCGCGCCTGCCGTCACGGAGATCGCACGGCGATACAGCGCGCTGCGCTTCGGACGCGATGCAGCGAACGAAGATGTCGAGGCGCTCGAGCGCGAAGTGCGGAATTTGGGGTCAGGCCCCGTTTCCGGAAATTAGGGTCAGGCCCCGATTCGTATCGAGGCGTGCGGGCTGTACGCGTCTCGAGCGTTCAGAGACCCTCTACGGCGATCACGCTCCAAGATAGAAAATGGGGCCTGACCCCTATTTTCCGTTGTCGACCGGCACGCGCAGCAGCAAGAACCCGCCGACCACGAACAACAGCACGAGCGAGATGATCGACGCACGTTCGTTGCGCGTGAGCGCGGCAACGACCGCGATGAGCAGCGGGCCGAGCACCGTCGCGAACTTGCCCATCATGTTGTAGAAACCGAAGAACTCGCCGCTCTTGCCTTCCGGCACCAGCCGGCCGAACAGCGAGCGCGACAGGCTCTGCACGCCGCCTTGCACGAGGCCCACGACGACCGCCATCGCGTAGAACTCGATCTCCGAATCGAGGAAGTACGCGTAGACCGTGATGCCCGCATAGACGAACAATCCGATCAGGATGCCGCGTTTGGGGCCGATCCGGTCGCCCAGCCATCCGAAGAACAGCGCCGCGGGAAAGCCGACGAATTGCGTCACGAGCAATGCCGTCAGCAATGCATTCGTATCGAGCCCCAGCGAGACGCCGTAGTTCACCGCCATCTTGATGATGGTGTTCACGCCGTCGATGTAGAACCAGTACGCGAGCAGGAACATCACGATGACCTTGTACTGCCGCACGTGCGAGATCGTCGCGCGCAACTCCCGAAAACCGGTGCGCGTCGCTTCGAAGAACGACACGTGCGGGCCACGCTCCGATTCGCGCACATTGCGCATGAGCGGGATCGTAAAGAGCAGCCACCACACCGCGACGGTCACGAACGACCAGCGCACGGCCTCGCTCGCGTCGGCGAGCCCGAACAGCGCGGGCTTGCTGACCATCAGCACGTTCAGGAGGAACAACACACCGCCGCCGAGATAGCCGAGCGCGTAGCCAAACGATGAAACACGCTCGAAGTCTTTCGGGCTTGCGACATCCAGCAGCATCGAGTCGTTGAAGACCACGCCGCCGTGAAAGCCCATCGTGCCGATGACGAACAACACCGCGGCGGGGAACCACTGGCCTTGCCCGACGAACCACAGCGCGCCGGTGGCGCAGGCGCCGATCACCGTCCAGGTGAGCAGGAACTGCTTGCGGCGCGCGCCCCGATCGCCGATCGCACCCAGAATCGGCGCCAGTGCGGCAACAGCGATGCCGGCGATGGCATTCGCGTATCCGAGGCGCGAAGTCGTGTCGACGGGCGCGAGGTCGGTGCTCCAGAACTTCTGGAAGAACACGGGAAAGAATCCCGCCATCACCGTCGTCGCGAATGCGGAGTTGGCCCAGTCGTACAGTGCCCACGAAAAGATCGGACGGTTCTTGAAGAATTCGCGCACGGCGCGGAGCGTAGCAGAGGGGTCAGGCGCTTTTTTCAGAAATGGGGACATTCCCCGTTTCCTAGCAAAAGGGGACGGGCCTGCAGCAGGCCCGTCCCCTTTTGCCCCTCCGGGGGAAACGGGGAATG
>JAYTOK010000014.1:0-20862 GCA_043747835.1 Pseudomonadota bacterium
GGAGGCAGCCCGCACCAGCCGGACTTCGGCGCCCGACATCGCCGCTACCGCTGCTCCCTTCCGGGCCTGACGGGATTTACAACTAGTCGTCGCGAAGGAGCCGATACGGACTGCCATGGTCAATGAAGTGGCGGACAGGCAGGGATTCGAACCCTGGAACACCTTTTGGATGTTGCTTGCTTTCCAAGCAAGTGCCTTCGACCGCTCGGCCACCTGTCCGTCGGAACGGGCGCGAATCATAGCAAACTAAATCTCTACTTCGGCTTCGCGGCGTCAGCGGGTTTTTGCGTCGGGGTCGAAAACGGCGGCGGTGTGTCCAGGCAGGCTTCATCCCGGCCGCGGGTCCGCTCCGGGGTGTTGAGGTCCGGGACCTTCAAGGAGTTACGGGTATCCGGCGTCTCGAGGCCGGGCGGCGCCTTGAGGGGCGGCATCTCCTTCGCACCCACATAATCCTTGTTCGACTGGCGGCAGGAAACCTTGCCCGACTTGCAGCCCGACAGCAGCGAGGTGGCCAGGAAGGCGGTCACGAGGACGACGGCAATACGCATGGAGAGTGCGACCTTTCTTGATTTCAGGAGTTCACGTGACGGATATGCCCGCGGCGAACATCGATTCGGAAACCATCGTATGGTACTCCGCGGACAGCGGCGTCAACGGCAGACGCAGTGCCTCACCGATGAGGCCCATGCGCGCAACCGCCCATTTCACCGGAATCGGGTTGGACTCGACGAACAGGTTCCGATGCAGCGCGACGAGCCGCTGATCGATCTGCGTCGCGCCGGCGCGGTCGCCGCGGATCGCCGCGGCGACCATGTCCGCCATCGCGCGGGGCGCAACGTTCGCGGTGACCGAGATAACGCCGACGGCGCCGCAACCGATGGCTTCGCGCGCGGTGAGGTCGTCACCCGAGAGCACTTTGAATTCCGGACCGCAGACGGAAACGAGCTCGCGCACCCGCCCGGCTTCTCCGACCGCTTCCTTGATTCCAACGATGCCCGGCACGCGCGACAGGCGCGCGACAGTCGCGGGGAGGATGTCGACCGAGGTGCGGCCCGGAACGTTGTAGAGCAGCACCGGAATGCGCGACGCCTTCGCCACCGCCGCGAAGTGCTGGAACAAACCTTCTTGCGTCGGCTTCACGTACGCGGGCGATGCGATGAGCAGAGCATCGACGTCGAGCGCGCAGATGCGACGCGCTCTTTCGACAGTCTCGGCGGTGCTGCTCGTTCCGGCATTCGCGATCAGCGCCGCGCGCTTGCCCAGGACTTGCCGCGCGCGTAGCAGGAGCTCACGCAATTCGTCTTCGGTAACTGTCGCGGATTCGCCGGTCGAACCCGCGACGACGACGCCGGAGGTGCCCTGCGCGACGTGGAATTCGAGCAGACGGGACCAGGCGTCGAAATCGATACTGCCGTTCGGCTGCATCGGGGTCACGAGCGCCACCAGGCTGCCGGCGTACATGAGAAATCCGAGGGTCGTGGAAAAACGGTCGGGCATGGTACGGGCGCGTGCCTCGGGTCCGCAAGCCACGTCGCTAAGGTACACTCGCCGCCAGATGAAGCAGCACCTTGCCGTATCCGCCATTGGCAGCGATCGGACCGGAATGGTCCACGACCTCACCCGCGTGATCTCCGACTGTGGCGGGTCCATCAGCGAGAGCCGGATGGCCAGTCTCGGCAACGAATTCGCGATGCTGCTGCTCGTGTCCGGCAACTGGCATTCGCTCGCGAAGCTCGAGAGCGAACTCGCTCGCCTCGGCGAAACCTCGGGCCTGTCGCTGCACCTGAAGCGCACCGAACCGCGCGCGCCGCGCGCCGAGTTGCTGCCCTATTCGATCGACGTCGTCTGCCTGGACCAGTCCGGCATCGTTGCCGGACTCTCGGGCTTCTGCGCGAGCCGCGGTATCGACATCGCCGAAGTGTCGACGCGCACCTACCCGGCCGCTCACACCGGCGCGCAGATGTTCGCGGTGCAGATGATCATCAACGTCCCCAAGCGGTTGCAGCTCGCGCACCTGCGCGAAGAGTTCATGGACTACTGCGACGCCCAAAATCTCGACGCGATCCTGGAGCCCGTGAAGTCTTGACTGTCGAGTTAGGAAAGAAGGCTCCCGCCTTTTCTCTGCCGCTCTCCGACGGCAGCCTCTGGAAATCCGCTGATGCCCGTGGCGGCAAACTCGTGCTGTACTTCTACCCGAAGGACATGACTCCCGGCTGCACGCTCGAGGGCCAGGATTTCCGCGATTTGCACGCCGCGTTCCGCCGCGCGAAGACAACAGTGCTCGGCATCTCGAAGGACAGTTGCGCGCGGCACGAGAAATTCCGCGACAAGGAAAATTTTCCGTTCGAGTTGCTGGCCGACGAAGACGAGACCGTCTGTAAGCTGTTCGATGTCATCCGCGAGAAGTCGCTGTACGGAAGGAAGTTCATGGGCATCGAGCGCAGCACATTCCTCATCGACGAAAATGGCAAGCTCGCGCGCGAGTGGCGCAAGGTCCGCGTGAAAGGTCACGCCGCGGAAGTCCTCGAAGCGGCAAAAGCCCTGTGAGCTCGGCCAAACGCACCCCCTCCGGCAGGACGGCAAAGCCCGGCATCCAGCGCCGCCTGTTCGTCCTCGACACGAACGTGCTCATGCACGACCCGACGTCCATCTTCCGCTTCCAGGAACACGACGTCTATCTACCGATGGTCGTGCTCGAGGAACTCGACGCGAACAAGAAGGGCCTGTCCGAAGCGTCGCGCAACGTGCGCCAGGTGAGCCGCTTCCTCGACGACCTGATGCGTGGCGCCACCAAGGACGAGATCGACGCCGGCCTGCCCCTGAACGCGCTGTTCGGATTCAACGGCAACGCGCACCGCCCCGAGGACGAACCGGAGCCCGGCCGCCTCTTCTTCCAGACCCGCCAGCTGAACTCGGCGCTGCCGGACTATCTTCCCGGGCATGGCGCCGACAACGTGATCCTCTCGCAGACGCTGGCACTGCAGGCGCTGCACCCCGATGCGCGTGTCGCGCTCGTGTCCAAAGACATCAACCTGCGCATCAAGGCCGCGGTCGTCGGCGTGCATGCGGAGGACTACTACAGCGACAAGACCATCGAGGACGCCGACGTCCTCTACACGGGTCTCGCGCCGTTGCCCGCGAACTTCTGGGAGTCGCACGGCAAGGACATGCGCTCGTGGAAGGAATCCGACAGAACGTACTACGAAATCGCGGGTCCGGTCGTCACCGACCTGCATGTAAATCAGTTCGTCCACGAAGCAGGCGACGAAGGCATCGAGGCGATCGTCCGGCGCATCGAAGCCGGCAAGGCGACCCTCGAGCTCGCGCGCGATTACCGCGGCGAACGCCACAGCATCTGGGGCGTGGGAGCACGCAATCGCGAGCAGAACTTCGCGCTGAACCTGCTCATGGATCCGGAGATCGACTTCGTGACCATCCTGGGTCCCGCGGGCACCGGCAAGACGCTGCTCACCCTGGCCGCGGGTCTCATGCAGACACTCGAGTCGAACCGCTTCGTCGAAATCATCATGACGCGCGTGACGATTCCGCTCGGCGAAGACATCGGTTTCCTGCCCGGCACCGAGGAAGAGAAAATGGAGCCGTGGATGGGCGCCCTCATGGACAACCTCGAGGTGCTGACGAAAACAGGCGAAGGCGGCAATTGGGGTCGCGCGGCGACCAACGACCTGCTGCGCAATCGCATCAAGATCCGCTCGCTCAACTTCATGCGCGGCCGCACCTTCCTGAACCGCTTCGTCATCCTCGACGAAGCGCAGAATCTGACGCCCAAGCAGATGAAGGCGTTGGTGACTCGCGCGGGCCCGGGGACAAAGGTGGTCTGCCTTGGCAATATCGCGCAGATCGACACCCCCTACCTGACAGAGACCACGTGCGGTTTGACTTACGTCGTCAACCGCTTCCGGGGCTGGTCCCATTCCGGCCACATCACGCTGGTGCGTGGCGAACGGTCGCGCCTGGCCGATTTCGCGTCTGATACGCTCTGACGCGAACCAAAGCGCTACACGGCAAGTCCAAAACCGCACGATGCCCTCCGTGCTCCTGAAACCACTGCAGAACTTCGTCGTCTGGGGACTGTGTCTGGTGACGGCGCTTTCGCCGGCCCTGGCCGTCGCCCAATCCTCGAACGGCAACGACCTGCCCGACATCGGCAGCCCTGCTTCCTCGACCCTCACGCTCGACGACGAGTACCGCATCGGCCTGCAGGTCGTGCGCCAGCTGCGCGACGACGGACAGATCATCGAAGATCCCGAAGCGACCGAATACCTGCAGGCACTCGGTTCACGCATCGTCGCGCAGGCCAGCGGGGATTCCGCGCAGCGCTTTTCGTTCTTCTTCGTGCGCGAGGATTCGATCAATGCGTTCGCGTTGCCCGGCGGCTTCATCGGCGTGAACTACGGACTCGTGCTCGCCTCGCGCAACGAAGCGCAGCTCGCCGGCGTGCTCGCGCACGAAATCGCGCACGTCACGCAGCGGCACATCGCGCGCCGCATCCGTTCGCAGGGTCGCGCGAGCATCGGCATGATGGCGGGCATCCTCGCGTCGATCCTCATCGGCGCCGCCACGGGCTCGAGCGACGCCGCGCTCGGCGGCATCTCGATGGCCCAGGGCGCGGCCATGCAGCAGCAGATCAACTTCACGCGCTCGAACGAGAACGAGGCGGACCGTGTCGGCATGGGCTTTCTCGCCGCCGCGGGATTCGATCCGTACGGCATGCCGGATTTCTTCGAAACGATGGGGCGCCGCCAGGGGCTCTCCGGCAACATCAACAGTCGCAATTCGTTACCGGAGATCCTGCAATCGCATCCGGTGACCACGAATCGCATCGCCGAGTCGCGCTCGCGCGCCGCGCAGTTCGAAGACCTGAAGCCGGCGCCGGAAACCGTGAGCTACGCGATCACTCGCGAACGACTGCGCGTGATCTCCTCGTCGCCCGAAGACAACATCCGCCGCTACTACGCCGACCGGCGCGCGCAACAGGAACTCACGCCCGGCGAAATCTACGGCGAGGCGCTCGCCGCGCACCAGGCCGGCAACTCGCGCGCCGCGCTCGATTCCTTCACGACGCTCGCCCGGGAATTCCCGCAGGTGCCGATGTTGCAGTCGACGCTGGGCGAGGCGCTGATGGCCGCAGGCTCCACCGATGAAGCGCTCGATGTCTTCAAACGCGGCCTCGCGCTCTCACCGCGCAATATCCCGCTCACGATGCGCTACGCCGAGGCCTTGCTGAAGGCCGGCCAGGCGAAGACCGCGCACGCGGTGCTATTGGATCTCTTCAACAATGTCGCGCCGACTCCCGAGCAGATCCGCTTCACCGCGCTCGCGGCCAGCAGCGCGGGCGACACCGCCGATGCGGCTTACTACATGAGCGAGTACCACATCGCGACGGGCAACCTGCCGCTGTCCGTCACGCAACTCGAGATGGCGCTCTCCGTGCCGGACATCACCGGCGTGCAGCGCAGCCGCTTCCAGGCGCGCCTCGACGAGGTGCGTGAAGCGCTGTTCACCGGGCGCAAGCGACGAGTGGATCCTCCGTCGAAACAGGAAGACCGGACACAGCGTCCACGAGGCACCGACACGCGCTCCACGCGCCGCGGTTGATCGTTCGGCGCGAGTTGTTAGACGGCCGGTTCCCGCGCGGGTGGAAAATCCGGGTGCTGTGGCAACGAATCGCGGATCGTGTACCAGGGAGCCTTCGAACCCACGAAGATGTGGGCCTGCGGTTCGAGCGTCGGCGCATCGATCACCGTTCCGTACGTGACGTGCACCAGCGCCCCTTCGCTCACGACCGAATACAGCAACGACCCGCATGCGCGGCAATGCGCGGCAATGCGCGTCGTGAGTCATCACGTCGCCGAAGATCCGCAGGTGATCCCTGCCGCGTGTCGCCGCGAGCTTTGCGCGTTCGATGCCCCCGAAGGGCTTGAACGCCGACCCGGTTGCGCGCCGGCACCGGGAACAGTGGCAGATCAACGCGTACTGGAATTCGTCGGCGACCTCGTACTCGATGGCGCCACACAGGCAACCACCCTTCAGACTTGTGTTCATATGCCTCTAATGGGTTAACACGGCTCATTTTGAGCCGCAAGGCGGCGATCCGGCCGCCTTATGCGTAGAATTTCGGCCCATGCAAAAAACCCTGGCTCTCGCCTTAGCCCTGCTCTGCGCAGGATGCGCCACCGTCCCCTCCGGCAAGCCCGATCCCCGCGATCCCTGGGAACGGTTCAACCGGACCTCCTTCGCCGTCAACGACGCGCTCGACCGGGCCGCCCTGAAGCCCGTCGCCAAGGCTTACAAGAAGGTGACGCCGCGCTTCATGCGCACAGGCGTCAACAACTTTTTCAGCAACCTCGACAACATTTCAACCGTCATCAACGATGTCCTGCAAGGCCAGGGCAAGCAGGCAGGCCGTGATTCCGCGCGGTTCCTGATGAACACCACGCTCGGTCTCGGCGGCCTGTTCGACCCGGCGACTGCCGCGGGCCTCGAAAAGAACGACGAGGATTTCGGCCAGACGCTCGGCAAGTGGGGCGTGAAGTCGGGGCCCTACCTGATGTTGCCCGTTCTGGGACCTTCGACCCTGCGCGATTCGATCGCACGCCTGCCCGAGCAGTACACCAACCCGGTGCAGTACCTCGAAGACGACAGCACCCGCTACATCATCACCGGCATCGGCGTCATCGACATGCGCGCGGGGCTGCTGGACCTCGATGCCCAGATCGAGAAGAGCTACGACAAGTACGCCTTCATCCGCAGCGCCTGGCTACAGCGCCGCGAATACCAGGTCACCGACGGCAACATCGAAGACCCAGCGCTGGAACTCGAGGAAGGCATGGAAGACCCGTCCACCGAGACCATGCCCGATGCGGCGCCCGCGACCGCGCCGCCTCCGGGTGGTTAGACTAGGGGAAGTGACGCTGGTGAATGGAAAACTGCCTCCGCTCCTGCTGCTGCACCCGGACGACAACATCCTGGTCGCTCGCCGCGACATCGTGGCCGGCGAGCGCGTCGAGATCGACGGCGAATCGTTCGCGATTCCGCTGGCGGTCGAGCTCGGCCACAAGCTCGCGCGCCGCGCCATAGCAGCCGACGCGCGTGTCCTCAAATACGGGGCTCCGATCGGCTCCATGAAAACGGCGGTCGCGCGCGGCGAGCACGTCCACATGCACAACCTGCGTAGCGACTACATTCCCTCCACCACTCGCGAAGGAACGGACGGACATTGATGAGCGCTCCCGCCATGAGAGGTTTTCTTCGCAAGGACGGCCGCAAAGGCATCCGCAACGTGGTCGCGGTCGCCTATCTCGTCGAGTGCGCGCACCACGTCTCGCGCCTCATCGTGCAGAAGTCAGGCTCGGAGGACGTCCACCTGATCGGCTTCCCGGGCTGTTACCCGAACAAGTACGCGCTCGAGATGATGAAGCGGCTGTGCACGCACCCGAATGTCGGCGCGGTGCTGCTCGTGTCGCTCGGCTGCGAGAGCTTCAACCGCGAAGAGCTGCGCCGGACGATTCACGCGAGCGGCCGGCCCGTCGATCTGCTCGTGATCCAACAGTCGGGCGGCACCACGCGCACGCTGAACGCGGGCCTCGAGATCGTGAAGAAGATGCGCGCGCAGCTCGAACAACAGGTGCCCGTGCCGATGGCGCTGAACGAACTCATCGTGGGCACGGTCTGCGGCGGCTCCGACGGCACCAGCGGCATCACCGCGAACCCCGCGGTCGGCCGCTGCTTCGATTGGCTGATCGAAAATGACGCCGCCTGCATATTCGAGGAGACCGGCGAGCTCATTGGCTGCGAACGAATCATGGCCTCGCGTGCCATCACGCCGGAGCTTGGACAAGAGATCGAAGCCTGCGTCGAGAAGGCGGCCAACTACTACCGGATCATGGGCTACGGCAGCTTCGCGCCGGGCAACGCCGAAGGTGGACTCACGACGCTCGAGGAGAAATCCATGGGCGCGTATTCGAAATCCGGCTCGTCGCCCATCAGCGGTCTCATCAAACCCGGCGACATCCCGCCACGCAGCGGCCTCTATCTGCTCGACGTCGTGCCTGACGGCGAACCGCGCTTCGGTTTCCCGAACATCTCCGACAACGCGGAGATCGTCGAGCTCATCGCCTGCGGCTCGCACCTGATCCTCTTCACGACGGGTCGCGGCTCGGTCGTGGGATCCGCGCTCTCTCCCGTGATCAAGGTCTGCGCGAATCCGGACACGTACGATCGCATGGCGGACGACATGGACGTGAATGCCGGCCGCATCCTGCAAGGCGCCGATCTCGACGAGGTCGGCCGCGAGATCTACGACCTCGTGCAGAAGGTTGCGGGCGGCGAGCTCACGAAATCCGAGGCGCTCGGCCACCAGGAATTCATCCTGACTTACAAACAATTCGAACCGATCGGGCCGGCCTGTCTGCCGGCCGCCTGAGTTTTCAAGGAGAGCGATTTGAAGCTGGTACGTTTTGGTGCCGTGGGGGGCGAACGCCCCGGTCTCATGACCGCCGATGGCGGCATTGCCGATCTTTCCGGTGTGATTCCCGATATCGCAGGCGCCGCGCTGTCGCCCGAGTCTCTGAAGAGGATCACAGCAAGCGACCTGGCCAGACTACCCCGCGCGCCGAAGGACGCGCGCCTGGGCGCCTGCGTCGGCGGCGTCGGCAAGTTCATCGCGATCGGCCTCAACTACGCCGACCACGCGGCCGAGACCGGCGCCAAGATCCCGAGCGAGCCCATCGTGTTCATGAAAGCCACGAGCTGCATCGTCGGCCCCAACGACACGGTGCTGAAGCCGCGCGGCTCCCTCAAGATGGATTGGGAAGTCGAGCTCGGCGTCGTGATCGGCAGTCACGCCAGCTATGTGTCCGAGGCCGACGCGCCGAAGCACATCGCGGGTTACTGCACGATCAACGATCTGTCCGAGCGGCACTTCCAGCTCGAGCGCGGCGGCCAGTGGGACAAGGGCAAGGGTTGCGACACCTTCGGGCCGCTGGGTCCCTGGCTCGTCACGTCGGAGGAAGTCGGCGATCCCGGGAATCTGAATATGTGGCTCGACGTGAACGGCGTACGCCGCCAGAACGGTTCGACGAAGACGATGATCTTCAAGCCCGCGTTCCTCGTGCACTACCTGAGCCAGTTCATGAGCCTGCAGCCCGGCGACGTGATCACGACGGGCACGCCGCCCGGCGTCGGCATGGGGATCAAGCCCGACCCGATTTTCCTGAACGTCGGCGACGTGATGGAGCTCGGCATCGAGAAGTTGGGCCAGCAGCGGCAGGTCGTCGCCGCGGCGTAATGGGGTCAGGCAACGCATCGGTGCCGTTCCTGATTTCCTAGCAAATGGGGACAGTCCTCAACAGCATTGGCGACCTGCGGGAACTCGCTCGCCAGCGGATTCCACGCGCCCTCTTCGATTACATCGACCGCGGATCCTACGACGAGCACACATGGCGGCGTAACGCCTCCGACCTACGGGCGTTGCAACTGCGACAACGCGTGCTCGTCGACGTCTCGAGCCTATCCACCGCCGTCACCGTGCTGGGTGAGTCCTGGAACCTGCCCGTCGCGCTGGCGCCCACCGGACTCACAGGGTTCTTTCATCGCGATGGCGAGATCGAAGC
Organism: Pseudomonadota bacterium; assembly: GCA_043747835.1. Taxonomy (GTDB): domain Bacteria; phylum Pseudomonadota; class Gammaproteobacteria; order Steroidobacterales; family Steroidobacteraceae; genus CADEED01. Next base: position 9,636 of record JAYTOK010000014.1, read on the forward strand.
CGCGCGCGCGGCGCAACGCGCGGGCGTGCCGTTCTGTCTCAGCACGATGTCGATCTGTTCGCTGGAAGACGTACATGCCGCTGTTGACCGGCCGTTCTGGTTCCAGCTCTACGTGATGCGCGATCGAGGCTTCACCGAAGCGCTGATCGGCCGCGCGCGCGATGCGCGATGTTCGGCGCTCATGGTCACGCTGGACCTGCCCTTGCAGGGACTGCGACGACGGGACCCGAAGAACGGTCTCTCCGTCCCACCCAAGCTCACGCTCGCGAACCTCGCGGAGACGCTGGCCCGTCCACGCTGGCTCACGGGCGTGCTGCTGGGTCGTCGCAAGACGCTGGGCAATCTCGTCTCGTTCTTCCCGAAGCGGGGCATCGGACAACTTTCGGAATGGGTAGGTGGACAGTTCGATCCGTCGATCACCTGGCGCGACATCGAATGGGTGCGCACCTTGTGGCCCGGCAAGCTCATCGTGAAAGGTGTCATGGACGCGGAGGACGCGCGTCGCGCATGCGCCTCCGGCGTCGATGCGATCGTCGTCTCCAATCATGGCGGCCGTCAGCTCGACGGCGCTACGTCGACAACCGCGGCCCTTCCCGCCGTTGTCGAGGCGACCGCGGGACGTTGCGAAGTGCTGCTCGACGGCGGCATCACCTGCGGGCAGGACGTGCTCAAGTCGCTGGCGCTCGGTGCGCGCGGCTGCCTCATCGGCAAGAGCTTTCTTTACGGCCTCGCGGCGCTCGGCGGCGAAGGCGTCACGCTCGCGCTGGGGATCTTGCGCAAGGAACTCGAGATCAGCATGGCGTTGTGCGGCGTCAATGAGGCGCGCACGGTAGATGGGAGAGTTCTGGTTTCGCGCGATTGCGGGTGACCACGCGCGTGGCGATCAGCCCCTGGGCTGCGGGCTTCAGCCCGTCGCCGCAGGCTTCAACAATTCATCGACCTCGGAGATCCGCGCGATCGCGACCAGCGATTCCGGAAGGTTCGTCAGCGACACCGCGCGCGACTTGCGCCGCCCCCAGGCCAACCAATCGAGCAACACCGCGAGTCCGGCGCTGTCCGCGCGCGTCACTCCCGCGCAATCCACGACGATCCGCTCCGCGCGCGAACTCTCGAGCACGAGCAGCCCGACCTGCCGGGCCTCGCGCGCCGTCGCGAAGGTCAACTCGCCGGTGACGGCGACGCGGCCTTCGCCGCTCTCGATGATGGTGGGCCCCTTGATGGACGAGTTGTTCACGCTCAGGTCGTCTTGCCCTTGCCGGACTTCGCGCTCTGCGCCTTCGCTTCGAGGCGCGCGATGACCGAGTCGAGACCCTTCTGCGCGACTTCCGCGCCGTAGTCCTCGCGGTAGCTCCTCACGTAGCTGATGCCTTCGATCACGACGTCCCACGCCTTCCACTGACCGTTGACCTTGCGCATGGAGTAGCTGACCGGAACTTTCGTGCCGTTCGACCGCTTGATCTCAGTGCGCACGGTGGCTTTCGTGTCGGTGTCGCTGACCTTCGTCGGATACACCTTGAGACGATCGCCGCTGAAGTCGACCATCGCGTCGCCGTAGGTGTAGAGCAGCGACTGGTAGAACGCCTTCACGAAACGATCTCGCTGCTGCGGCGTGGCGTTGCGCCAGTGCTGGCCGAGCACGAGCTGCGCCGCGTGCGGCGTGTCGAAGTTTGGCAGCAGCGTCTGTTCGACGAGCAGGTAGAGGCCGGTGGGATCCTTGCGGAATTCCGCGCGACGCTTGTCGATGCCCGACAACAGGACGTTCGCGGAGCTCTCGATGAGCTGCGACGGGCCGCTGTTGTCGACCGCGACCGGCGCGACCGGCGCGGCAGTGTCAGCCGCCTGCGCCGCGCCCGCGCCTAACAAGCTGGCGATGAACGCAGCCTGAACCGACTTCAAAATTCCTGGCTTCATCGAACGCATCATTTCGTCTCCTCTGCCGCCGCTTCGGGCTTCTGCTCGTCCGGACCCTTGCTTGCCATGTTCGCGAAGAACTTGTTCACAAGACTCTCGAGCACGATTGCCGATTGGGTGAAATCGATTTGACCGCCTTCCTTCAGGAAGGTTTCCGAACCGCCGGGCCCGATCCCGACGTATTTGCCGCCGAGCAATCCCGCCGTCTGGATGGACGCGTCGCTGTCCTCGGGGATCTCCGAGTACTGCTTTTCGATACGCAACGCGACTTCCGCCTTGAACACTTTCGGATCGAATCTGATGGACTCGACGCGGCCGATGCGTACGCCCGCCATGGTCACGGGCGATCCTTCCTTGAGGTCGCCGATGTTGTCGAACTGCGCGGTGACGCGATATCCGGAATCGCCGCCCGAGAGCTTGAGCGACGTGCCGGGCAACTGCGTCGTCAGGAACGCGAGGGCTGCGAATCCGAGCAGGACGAACAGGCCGGTGCCGATTTCGAGAGAACGTGGGTTTTGCATGATGCGGGTCCGGTCAGGAAATGGTTAGGAAGGCCGCGGTGAGCATGTAGTCGATCAGCAGGATCAGCACCGAGCACGTGACGACGGTGCGCGTGGTTGCGAGTCCCACGCCGGCCGCGGTCGGGGCCGCGTGATACCCCTCGTACACCGCGATGAGGCTGCACGCCGTTCCAAAGGCAACGCTCTTGATGATGCCCTCGGCGATGTCGTTGAGCTGCACCGCGCCCTGCGTCTGCGACCAGAAGGCGCCCGCGTCGACGCCCATCAGCGAAACGCCGATCAATTGCGCGCCGAACAATCCGACGCCGCAGAAGATCGCGTTCAGCAGCGGCATCGCGACGAAGCCGCCGATGAAGCGCGGCGCGACAACGTAGCGAACGGGATCCACCGCCATCATCTGCATCGCGGTGAGCTGATCCGTCGCCTTCATGAGGCCGATTTCGGAAGTCAGCGACGTGCCCGCGCGCCCGGCGAACAACAGAGCGGTCACGACGGGTCCCAGCTCCTTGATCAGGCCGAGAGCCGCGGCGACGCCGAGAGCGTCCTCGGAGCCGAAGCGTTGCAGCAGGTCGAAGCCCTGCAGGCCCAGCACCATGCCGACGAACAGCCCTGACATCATGATGATGACGAGAGAACGCGCGCCAGCGTTGTAGATCTGCGCGACGATGAGCCTCGGCTTCGCGAGCGCGGGGACCACCTGCGCGAGGATGAGGCCGAGGAACACGGCCACCGAGCCGATGCGGCGCAAAGTCGCGACGGGCATCGATTCCGATGCGGCGCTCATGCCTCGTCCTCGAGAAGTTGTTTGGCGTAGTCCGGCGCCGGATAGTGGAACGGCACGGGACCGTCGGCGAGACCGCCCATGAATTGCCGCACGTCCTCGCTCTGGCTGCGATGCAGCTCGTCGGGCGTGCCGCTCGCCACGACCTTGCCCTGCGAGAGCAGGAAGCTGTCGTGCGCGATGGTCGAGAGCTCCTGCACGTCGTGCGAGACGACGATCGACGTGATGCCCAGCGCTTCGTTCATCTGCTTGATGAGACGACAGATGACGCCCATCGAAATCGGATCGAGCCCGACGAAGGGCTCGTCGTAGATGAGGATGTCGGGATCCATCACGATCGCGCGCGCGAGCGCGACTCGTCGCGCCATGCCGCCCGACAGCTCGGACGGCATCAGCCGCGCGGCGCCGCGCAGCCCCACCGCGTGCAGCTTCGTGAGCACGAGATGCCGCACGAGCGACTCGGGCAACTTCGTGTGAGCGCGCAACGGGAAAGCGACGTTCTCGTAGACATCCATGTCGGTGAGCAGCGCGCCGTTCTGGAACAGCATGCCCATGCGCCGGCGCATGGCGAACAGTTCCTTGAGCGACATCTTCGCGATGTCGTCACCGAACACGCGGATGTCGCCACGCTGCGCGTGGATCTGTCCGGTGATGAGTTTGAGCAGCGTTGTCTTGCCGGTGCCCGATGGTCCCATGATCGCGGTGATGCGCCCGCGTCGTGCCGTGATGTCGAGCCCGTCGAATATCGCGCGGCCGCCGACGGCATAGAGCACATCGCGAACCTCAATAACGGTATCGCCGGCTTGCGCCGGCGATCGGTCTGCACTTTCAGGGGCGGGATTGCTCAAGCGGCAATGGCCTCAAGGCTTTGGAAGGCCGCGAAGGATAGCAAATGACACCCCTTCCGGCTTACCGGACGATTGAATCCGTACTAAAATGGTCCCACATCCAAGAGGCCCACTTTTTCGGGGACCCCGACCATGCTCCGCATCGGCAAACTGACTGACTACGCGACCGTGATACTGGCGATTCTCGCCGGTGAGCGGTCGCAGCTGCTCAACGCCGGAACGCTGGCCGAACGCACCCACATCGCGGCGCCCACCGTCAGCAAACTGCTCAAACAGCTGCAGCGCGCGGGGCTCGTGACCTCGACGCGCGGAACGCATGGCGGGTACCAGCTCGCGCGATCCGCCGACAGCATCAGCGCGGCGGCGATCCTCGACGCCTTGGAAGGACCCATCGCGCTGACCGATTGTTCCGCGGGCGCCGGACAATGTTGCCTGGAACACAGTTGCCAGGTCAGCCGCACGTGGCAACGCCTGAGCGCGGCGATCCGCAAATCGCTGTCCGAGATCTCCCTGGCCCAGCTCGCGGGCCTCGATGCGTGCACGCCTGCGCTGCCGATCGAACGCGAGCTCCGGCAGATGACGCGCGCGAAGGCGTCCCTGACATGAGCAGCGAGCCCATCGACGCACTGCTCGCAAAGAGCTACCGCCACGGCTTTGTCACGGACATCGAGTCCGACACGCTGCCGCCGGGGCTCGACGAAGAGGTCGTGCACTTCATCTCGCGCAAGAAAAAGGAACCCGAGTTCCTCCTGAACTGGCGGCTTCGGGCGTTTCGTCACTGGCTGACGATGAAAGAGCCGCATTGGGCCAAGCTGCGCGTGAATCCGATCGACTACCAGGGCATTTCGTACTTCTCGGCGCCGAAGCGCGACCCGAACGCGCCCAAGAGCCTCAGCGAAGTAGACCCGAAGCTGCTCGCCACCTACGAGAAGTTAGGCGTACCACTGCACGAGCGCGCGCGTCTCGCGGGCGTGGCCGTCGACGCGGTGTTCGATTCGGTCTCGGTCGCGACCACGTTCAAGGAACGCCTGGCCGAAGCCGGCGTCGTGTTCTGCTCGTTTTCGGACGCCGTGCTGAACCACCCTGCACTGATCGAGCAGTACCTGGGCACGGTCGTGCCCCACACCGACAACTTCTTCGCGGGCCTCAACTCCGCGGTGTTTTCCGACGGCTCATTCGTCTACGTGCCAAAAGGCGTGCGTTGCCCGATGGAGCTGTCCACCTACTTTCGCATCAACGCGAAGAACACCGGGCAGTTCGAGCGGACGCTGATCATCGCGGCGCCAGGCTCGCACGTCTCATATCTTGAAGGCTGCACTGCCCCGATGCGCGACGAGAACCAGCTGCACGCGGCGGTGGTCGAGCTGATCGCCGAGGACGACGCCGAGATCAAGTACTCCACCGTGCAGAACTGGTATCCCGGCGACGAGAACGGCATCGGCGGCATCTACAACTTCGTGACGAAGCGCGGCGAATGCCGCGGCCGCAACTCCAAGATCGCGTGGACGCAGGTGGAAACCGGCTCCGCGATCACGTGGAAGTATCCGTCGTGCATCCTCAAGGGCGAGAACTCCGTGGGCGAGTTCTATTCCGTGGCAACCGCCAACAACTACCAGCAGGCCGACACCGGCACGAAGATGATCCACATCGGCGCCAACACGAAGAGCACGATCGTCTCGAAGGGCATCTCCGCAGGCCACGGCCAGAACAGCTACCGCGGTCTCGTGAAGATCCTGCCGAGCGCGCACGGCGCGCGGAACTTCACTCAGTGCGACTCCCTGCTCATGGGGGGCAACTGCGGCGCGCACACATTTCCGTACATCGAGACGCGCAACCCGAGCGCGACGGTCGAACACGAAGCCTCGACCTCGAAGATCAGCGAAGACCAGCTCTTCTACTGCCTGCAACGCGGCATCGAGGAAGAGGACGCGGTGAACATGATCGTGAGCGGCTTCTGCAAGAGCGTGCTCAAGGAACTACCGATGGAATTCGCCGTGGAGGCGCAGAACTTGTTGGCCGTGAGCCTGGAAGGTGCAGTGGGATGAGTCCGTTGTTGAAGATCACGAACCTGTCGGCGAAAGTCGGCGGAAAGAATGTCCTCGCGGGGCTGTCGCTCGAGATCAATGCGGGCGAAGTGCACGCCATCATGGGACCGAACGGCTCGGGCAAGAGCACGCTCTCGTATGTCCTCGCCGGCAAGCCGGGGTACGAAATCACCGGTGGCAGCGTCGAATTCCAGGGCCGCGACCTGCTCTCGCTCGCGCCGGAAGAACGCGCACGCGCGGGCCTGTTTCTGGGCTTCCAATACCCGGTCGAGATCCCCGGCGTCAACAACGTCTATCTATTGAAAGCGGCCGTCAACGCCAAGCTCAAGGCAGCGGGCAAGCCGCAAGTCGACGCCTACGAATTCCTGCAGCTCGTGCGCGGCAAGATGAAGCTCATGCAGATGGACGAGAGCTTCCTGTCGCGCGGCGTCAACGAAGGATTTTCGGGCGGCGAGAAGAAGCGCAACGAGATCCTGCAGATGCTCGTGCTCGAGCCCACGCTCGCGGTGCTCGACGAGACGGACTCTGGCCTCGACATCGACGCACTCAAGGTCGTAGCTAGAGGCGTGAATACCTTGAAGGCCGCCGATCGCGGCATTTTGCTCATCACGCACTACCAGCGGCTGCTCGATCACATCGTGCCGGACTTCGTGCACGTGCTCGCGCGCGGCCGAATCGCAAAATCGGGCGGCAAGGACCTGGCGCTGGAGCTCGAGAAGCGCGGCTACGACTGGGTGCTCGAGGTCGCCTGAACGTGAGCCTGAGCGAGAACAAGTCATTGGCGATCCAGATTCCGACCTCTCGCGATGAGAACTGGCGCTACGCGAACCTGCGCCCGCTCGCGAAGGCGCGCATCGACGCCATTGCGCCGGCACCTGCCCCGGACCGCGCCGCATCGATCCCGTTGCCGGCCGTGCTGCCCGGATACGAGCGCTGGGTGTTCGTCGACGGCCATTTCGCGCGCGACCTCTCGACGGCCGCGAGCGACTCTTGCGCGTCATTGCGCAGTGTCCCCGACGCTGGCGAAGCGCTGGCATCGATGCTCGATTCCGACCTCGCGAGTGCCGGCGTCGACTTCGCGCTAGCGCGGCAGAACGGCGCGCGCGGCGCCGCGGTTCTCGTCATTGCCCCGCCGGACGACGGCGAGGCGCGCATCGAGCTCAACTTCGTGACGACCGCGGCGGGCGCGAGTGGAACTTCCTATCCCCGCGTGCAGGTGCATGGCGGTCGGCGCTCGCGACTGCGCATCGTCGAACGGCACCTGAGCATCGGCGCAACCGACCCGGTCGTGAACGCCGCGTTCGACGTCGCGCTGCGTGCCGACTCCACGATCGACCATTGCCGCCTGCAGAATTGCGCGGACGGCGCGGCCTGCTTCGACACGCTGACGGCGCACGTCGGCGAGCGCGCCACGTACCGGCTGCGCAGCGTGACGCTGGGCGGACTCACGTCCCGTTCGACGATCTTCGTGAAACTCGCGGGTCGTGAGGCGCGCTGCGAGTTCGCCTGCGCGGCGATCGCGAATCGTCTCCAGACCCACGACCTCTTCGCCGAGATCGATCACGTCGCTCCGGGGACGACGACGCGCGAGATCTTCCGCGGCATCGCGACCGAGCGCGGCAAACTCGGGTTCAACGGCAAGATGATCGTGCGCGAGAGCGCGCATGGCGCGGATTCGGAGCAGTCGCTGAAGTCTCTGCTCACGGGTGACGGCGCCGAAGCGGCGGCCCGCCCGCAACTCGAGATCTACACGGACAAGGTGAGCGCCAAACATGGCGCGACCACCGGCAAGCTGGACGAGCAAATGCTGTTCTATCTTCTGTCGCGCGGCCTCGATCGTTCGCAGGCACAGGCGCTCCTGCAGTGGGCATTCATCGAGGACACCGTGTCCCAGATCGAACTCGCCCCGCTGCGTCACGAGATCGAACAGCTGATCGCCGCGCAGCTCAATGAGCTGTCCGCTTTGAAGGATCTCGTCTCGCATCCATGAACACCAATCCCACGCGCGCCATCCTTCCCTACGACGCCGCGCTCGTCTGGCGTGACTTCCCGCTCCTGCGCCGCGAGGTCAACGGCAAGCCGCTCGTGTATCTCGACAGCGCCGCATCCTCGCAGCGTCCCGCCAGCGTCATCGCCGCTGTCGACCGTTACGAAACTTATCACCACGCGAACGTGCACCGCGGCGTGCACCGCCTGAGCCAGGAGGCCACCGATCTGTTCGAGCACGCGCGTGAACGCGTGCGCGCCTTCGTCAATGCCGCTTCGACGCGAGAAGTCATCTTCACGCGCGGCACGACCGAGTCGATCAACCTCGTCGCGCAGAGTTACGCGCGTCCGCGCCTGCAGCCCGGCGACGAGATCCTGCTCACCGCGCTCGAGCATCACGCGAACATCGTCCCCTGGCAGATCGTCGCCGGTCAGACCGGCGCGATGGTCAAGGCCGCTCCCATGGATCGGCGCGGCGTCGTGAGCCTGGACGACATCGCGCGATCGATGACCGAACGCACGCGCATAGTCGCATGCGCGCACGTGTCGAACGCGCTCGGCACGGTCCTGCCGATTGCCGAGATCGTGAAACACGCGCACGCGCGCGGTGCGGTCGTACTCGTCGACGGCGCGCAGGCGGTGCCGCATCAGCGCGTGGATATCCAGGCGCTGAACGCCGATTTCTACGCGTTCTCCGCTCACAAGATGTACGGCCCCACGGGCATTGGCGCGCTGATCGGCCGCGAATCGCTGCTCGAGTCGATGCCACCGTGGCAAGGCGGCGGCGACATGATCCTCACCGTGAGTTTCGAGAAGTCGACGTTCAACGCGCTGCCGTTCAAATTCGAAGCCGGCACGCCCAACATCTCGGGCGCCGTCGGCATGGGCGCCGCCGTCGACTACATCGAAAAACTGGGCATCGAAAACATTCATGCGCACGAGCAGCGGCTCCTCGCGATCGCGACCGACAAGCTGTCGCGCGTGCCGGGGCTCGAGATCATCGGGACGGCGCCCGACAAGGCGGCGGTGATCTCTTTCACGATCGAGGGCATCCATCCGCACGATCTCGGCACCATTCTCGATGCGCAGGGCGTCGCGGTGCGCACCGGTCACCATTGCGCCATGCCGGTGATGGAGTTCTTCAACGTGCCCGCGACGGCGCGCGCGTCGTTCGCCTGCTATTCGCGCGAGTCCGAGATCGACGCGCTGGTCGCCGCGCTCGCGAAGGCGCGCGAGGTATTTTCGTGACGGAGCGGGGCTGATGGACCTCAAGGATCTGTATCGCGAGGTCATCCTCGACCACAACAAGAGCCCGCGCCTCTTCGGGCGGCTCGATCCGGCGGATTCGGCCGCGGATGGGCACAACCCGCTGTGCGGCGACCGGCTGCACATCACGCTGCGACTCCACGGCGAACGCGTGAGCGACCTGCGCTTCGAAGGCAAGGGATGCGCAATCTCGGTCGCCTCCGCGTCGCTGATGTGCGAAGCCGTGAAAGGAAGGAAGCGCGCGGAGATCGCGCACCTGTTCCACGAGATCCACGAAGTGCTCACGAAGCACGACGCGCCAGTACCGGAAGATCTCGGCAAGCTCGCCGCGCTGTCGGGCGTGCGTGATTTTCCGGTGCGCGTGAAGTGCGCGAGCCTCGCGTGGCACACGCTGAACGCTGCGCTCGAGCGCAGCGCCGAGCCGGCCAAGACTGAATAACGATGCGCACGCACGACAACGAACCCTTCATCCTCACGCGCGACGTCAAGGCCGTGATGGAGCCGGCCGGCATCGAGCTCGAGCTCAAGTCCGGGCAATCCGGCTTCATCACGCAAGCGCTGGGTGGCAGCTTCACGCTCTACATGGAAGGCAACCTGTTCCGGCTCGCGGGCGCGGACGCCGATGCGATCGGCAAGGAAGTGGTGAAGCCGCCGCTGCTACCGCCGAACGCGGGCGACGACGACGTGCTGGCCGCCGCCTGGGAGCAACTGCGCACCTGCTACGACCCGGAGATCCCGATCAACATCGTGGACCTGGGACTCATCTACGAATGCACGGTGAGCCCGCAGGGTGACGGGACGCGCGTTCTCAACGTGCGCCTGACGCTCACGGCGCCGGGCTGCGGCATGGGCGACGTGCTCGTGCAGGACATCAAACAAAAGCTCGAGATCATCCCCACGATCGCCGCGGCCAACGTTGAACTGGTGTTCGACCCGCCGTGGAACCAGTCGATGATGACCGAGGCCGCGCGCCTGCAGACCGGAATGTTCTAGTCTCGATCGTTATGTCCGACTGGTCCGACATCGGAAGCCTCGCCGAGCTCGAATCCACTTCACGTCTCGAAGCGGATGTCGATGGCTGGCGAGTGCGCGTCGCAATTGTTGGTGGCACGCTGTACGCATTCGAAGACCGCTGCACCCACGACGACTCCCCTTTTGACGATGCGCCCATCGAGAATTCCGAAATCATCTGTCCGCGCCACGGCGCGCGCTTCTGCCTGCGCACCGGTGCCGCGCTCTCCCCTCCCGCCTATGAACCCTTGCGAGTCTTCGAAGTCAGGAACTCGGCCGGGCGTATCGAGGTGCGCGTTTGAGCATGACTGACAAGACGGAATTCCGACGTCTCACGCTGGTCCGTCACGCGAACGCCGAGCAGGAGTCGGACGTGCGCGATTTCGAGCGGCCGCTGAGCAAGAAGGGGCACGGCGAGGCGAACGAGATGGCACGTCGCTTCCAGGAACGCGGCTTGATCCCTGACCTCATCCTCGTGAGCGCGGCCCTGCGCACGCGCGAGACCGCCGAGATCTTCGCAAAGGTGTTGGGCATCGCGCCGCGTCTGCTGCAGGCGGAAGACTCGCTGTATCTCGCCGAGGGCGATCACATCCTGACCACGATCCGTGCCGTCGGACCGCGAGTCCCGCATCTGCTGTTGATCGGACACAACCCGGGAATTTCGGCCGCGGCGATCTCGCTTGCGCCGGAAGCCGTGCAGGGGGACCTGCCTACCTGCGGCGCGCTCACGATGAAGGTCGCCTGCAAGACGTGGAGTTTGATCGATCGGCGTTGCGTGACCAGTCCGGAGCGAGAGGCTCCGTCGAAGAAGTTCTTCGACTTCGGTTAGAGGTGCCCGGGAAGGGGATCGGAAAAATG
>JAYTOK010000015.1:0-43215 GCA_043747835.1 Pseudomonadota bacterium
AAAGGAAAAAAGGGGACAGATCTATTTTTCGGGATAGTCAGCGGATCAGCCCGCGCAACTTCGAAAAATAGATCTGTCCCCTTTTTTCCTTTTCCTGGCGTTCGCTCGTTGTTCGCTGCTCGCCTTCTTTGTGGCATCGAGGTCGCACCTGACGGGGCATCAACCCGGCTCGCGGACGCTCTCTCCTCGCCGATCTCCATTCGGGCCGAGGAAGGATGCAGACGGAGCCCATCGCGCAACTGTCGCACTCCAGCCCGTCCCCATTTGCTAGGAAAAGGGGAATATCCCCACTTCGTCAGGACGTCAGGAAGTCGTGCATGAGTGGTTTGAGCTCGTGCAAGCGGCCGTGGAAGAAATGGCCCGCGCCCGCGAGCACGTGAAGGCGCGGCTTGCGCGCCTGCTTCGCGGCCCAGGCGAGGACCGCGTCGGGCGGCACGACATCATCCGCATCGCCCTGCGCGAGCATCCAGTCGCAGTCGGGATTCGCGACCTCGCCGAGCTCGAAGCGCGCCACGGGCGGCGCCACGGCCACGAGTTTCACCGGCGCCACCCGCGCCGCGCCACGCAGCGCGACGAACGCGCCGAACGAGAAGCCGCCTAACCACAGCGCCGCGCCCGGGAAGCGCCGACGGCCCTCCTCGACCACCGTCACCAGGTCGTCGGCCTCTCCACGGCCATTATCGAACTTGCCCGCGCTCGCACCGACGCCGCGGAAATTGAAGCGGAACGTCGGGGCGCCGCATTCGATCATCGTGCGCGCGAGGACGTGGGTGACCTTGTTGTCCATCGTGCCGCCGAACAGCGGGTGCGGATGACACGCGACGCCGAACACGGCAGGCGTGCGCGCGAACTCGTCGTCGACCTCGAGCTTCGTCTCGATGGGCCCGGCAGCGCCCGGGAGAGACAAGACTTCCGCGCGGATCACGGCGCCTTGTGGATCGTGTCGTCCTTCATGACGAAGACCACACGCTCCATTACCGTGATGTCCTCGAGCGGATTGCCGGGCACGCCCACGAGTTCGCCGAGTTTGCCGACCGCGATGCTGCCCACGCTGTCGTCGAGGCCCAGGAACCTCGCCGGCGCGCTCGTCGCGGTCTTGATCGCTTCCATCGCCGGCATGCCGTCTTCAACCATGTAGCGAAACTCGCGCGCGTTGTCGCCATGCGCGCTGACGCCGGTGTCCGTGCCGAACAGGATCTTCACGCCGGCCTTGTACGCCTTGGCGAACGTGGCATCGATCTGCGGGCCGACCGATTGGGCTTTGGGCCGAACGACGGACGGAAAGAAATCGGGATCCTTCGCCTTCTCCGCGACCCAGCGGCCCGCGGAGATCGTGGGCACGTAGAAGGTGCCCCGTTCCTTCATGAGCTTGATCGTCTCGTCGTCCATGAACGTGCCGTGCTCGATCGTGTCGACGCCGCCGCGCACGGCGCGCTTCATGCCTTCCGCGCCATGCGCATGAGCGGCAACCTTGAAGCCGTAGTCGCGCGCGGTCTCCACGATCGCGCGGACCTCTTCCTCGGTGAACTGGGGGTTCGAACCGTTCTTCGCGATCGACAGCACGCCCCCCGTCGCGGTGATCTTGATCGTGTCGGAACCCTCCTTGTAGCGCTGTCGCACGGCCTTGCGAGCATCGTCGACGCTGTTGACCACGCCCTCGTCGGGGCCCGGATTCGCCGGAAACTTGCGCGCCCAGCCGTTCGTGGGATCGGCGTGCCCGCCCGTGGTGCCGATCGCCTTGCCGGCGGCGATGATCCGCGGACCCGGCACCTTGCGCGCGTTGATCGCGTTTCGCAGCGAGATGGTCTCGCGGTATTCGTCGCCCAGGTCGCGCACAGTCGTGAAGCCGGCGAGCAATGTGCGCCCGGCATACACGACCGCGTCGATCGCCACGTCGGCCTCGTTGAGCTTGTAGTCGTTGATCTCGGAGCGCTGGCTGTACTCGCCGCTCAGATGCACGTGCATGTCGAAGAGCCCGGGAAGTAAAGTGCCCGAGATCAGGTCGATCACGCGATCGCCGGCGGCCGGCGCGCGGAAGCCGCTTTCGATCGCGGTGATCTTTCCGCCATCGACGACGACGGTTTGATTCGTCTTCGGCGTGTCGGAGACGCCGTCGATGACGCGCCCTGCATGGATGAGCGTCGCGGCCGATGCCGCGACGCTCGCGATGGCCGCGATGGCGCCCGCGACGAACGCCATGCGACGTTTCATCAGCGGATTTCTACGAGCTCGACGTCGAACACCAGGGTTGCACCACCCGGGATCAGGCCGCCACCCGCGCCACGCGCGCCGTAGCCCATTTCCGGCGGAATCACGAGCCGGCGCTTGCTGCCGACCTTCATGCCGACGACTCCTTCGTCCCAGCCCTTGATGACCATGCCGGCGCCGACCGGAAACTCGAACGGTTCGTTGCGATCGACGGAGCTGTCGAACTTCTTGCCCTTGTTCTCGGGCGAGGCCGCGTCAAAGAGCCAGCCGGTGTAGTGCACCAGCGCGGTCTGACCCGATTTGATTTCGGCGCCATTGCCGGGCGCGAGTTCGATTTTCTGCAAAGGCATGGATTCAGTTCCTGTGGCAGGTGAAGAGGTGGCCGGCGCGGCATCCGTGGAAGCGGCCGAATCGGAGGAAGGCGCGGATGCGGGTTCCTCCGCGGGTTTATCGCGCGGCGAGCACGCGACGAGAAAGAACGCGGTCGTCAGCGTCACTGTGACGGCGAGATTCTTGAAGGGCATCGCGAGCCTCCGGACGATGAGCAGGAGGAGCATTATTGCAAGGCGCTACCCGAGCCGCATCCAGAGCTTGTTCAGGCGCTGTACGAACGCGCCCGGATCGGGCAGCTGCGCCCCTTCCGCCAGCATGGCCTGCTCATAGAGCACTAGCGAGAGGTCACCGAACTCGCCCGCCTCCTCACGCTTCTCGAGATACTTAACGAAGTGGTGATCCACATTGAGCTCCAGCACGGGCCTGGTCTCGGGCGGCTTCTGCCCCGCGGCCTCGAGCGCGCGGCGCAGGGGCGCGGAGATGTCGTGTTCGCCCGCGACCAGCACGGCCGCGGAATCCTTGAGCCGGGTGCTCACGCGCACCTCGGACACACGATCGCCCAGCGAATCCTTGACCCGTTTGAGCAGCGGCTGCGCCACCGCAAGCTGCGATTCGACCTTTTCCTTGTCGGCGGCGCTCGCGAGCTCCCCGAGCTCGAGATCGCCGCGCGTCGCATCCTTGAACTTCTTGCCCTCGAACGCCTGCACGTAGTCCATGACCCAGGCATCGATGCGGCGGCCGAGCAGCAACACCTCGACGTTCTTGGCGCGCAGCGCCTCGATGGCGGGGTGACTGCGCGCAGCGGTCATGGACTCACCGACCACGTAGTAGATCTTGTCCTGGCCCGTCTGCATGCGTCCCACGTACTCCGCGAGTGAAACGTTCTCGGCGTCGCCGGAGGCTCCGTCCCGCGACTCGTGCGTCGTGGAGAACCGCAACAGCGGCAGCAGCTTCTCCTGGTTGGCTTGATCTTCGGCCACGCCCTCTTTGAGCACGACTCCGAACTCGTTCCAGAACGCCTGGTACTTCGCGGCATCGTCCTTCGCGAGTTTCACGAGCAGTTCGAGCACGCGACGCGTGAGCGCGCCCCGCATCGCTTCGACTTCACTGTCCGCTTGCAGAAGCTCGCGCGACACGTTCAGCGGCAGGTCCGCCGAATCGAGCACGCCCTTTACGAAACGCAGGTAGAGCGGCAGGAATTGCTCGGCGTCATCCATGATGAACACGCGCCGCACGTACAGCTTGAGCCCGCGCGCGCCGTCGCGTTGCCACAGGTCGAATGGCGCCGTCCCCGGCACGTAGATGAGGCTCGTGTAGTCGCGCTTGCCCTCGACGCGGTTGTGCGACCAGGTGAGCGGGTCGCCCGAGTCGTGAGTGAGGTGGCGGAAAAACTCGATGTATTCCTCGTCCTTGATCTCGGCCTTGGGTCTGGCCCAGAGTGCGGTGCCGCGATTGACCGCTTCGTAGTCGAGCGTGGCCTCGCCTTCCTTCGGCATGCGCACCGGAAAGGCGATGTGGTCGGAATAGCGGCGCACCAGGGAGCGCAATCGCCAGCTGTCGAGGAATTCCTTCGCGTCGTCCTTGAGGTGCAGCACGATGGTCGTGCCGCGCTTTTCCAGTTCGACGGTTTCCACCGTGAAGTCGCCGTCTGCCGCGGATTCCCAGCGAACGCCTTCGCTGGCAGACAGCCCGGCGCGCCGGCTGAAGACCTCGACTCGGTCCGCGACGATGAATGCCGAATAGAAGCCCACGCCGAATTGGCCGATGAGCTGCGAATCCTTCTGCTGGTCGCCGGACAGCTTCTTGAAGAACTCCGCGGTGCCCGAGCGCGCGATCGTGCCGAGATTCGAGATCACTTCGGCGCGCGACATGCCGATGCCGTTGTCGCGCAGGGTCAGCGTCCCCTTGGCGGTGTCGGCTTCGATCCAGATCGCGAGTTCGGTGTCGCCCGCCATGAGCGCGGGGTTCGAGAGCGACTCGAAGCGCAGCTTGTCGTTGGCGTCGGAGGCGTTCGAGATCAGCTCACGCAGGAAGATTTCCTTGTGGCTGTACAACGAATGGATCATGAGCCTGAGCAGCTCACGCACTTCGGCCTGGAAGCCGAGTGTTTCTTTGGCCGGAGTGCCGGCAGCGTCGGGGGTATTCATGGCGCCCGGGAGGTTGCGGGCGCCGGGGCTTCAATTCAAGCCCGGAGAGAGGATTTTCCTGGCGCGGGGATCAGCGCGTGCGGACAGAGCCCCAGATCGCCATCGCGGTGTTCTTCACGTAGTAGCGGCTCGTGCCGACCAGATCGTCCAGTTCGTCCCAGAGGAGGAGAAAACGTTCCACGCGATGCATCCTTTCTCAAACTTACCTTGCGGACGATCGTATGAACGCAAGGCTTGCATCGGCGTGTCTGAAGTCACAGTCGATCCGCGGTTTGGTTGCGCCACCGGACCCGCATCGCTAGTCTTTCGAGTGCTTCACATAGAAGGCACATTCTGACAAACCACCATGCAGCGCATCGTCGTACTCAACCCTAAAGGGGGCTCTGGTAAGACAACGCTCGCGATCAATCTCGCGGCGTATTTCGCTTCGCGCGGCGATTCGACGCTGCTCATCGACCGCGACCCGCAAGGGTCCGCCACTCGCTGGCTGCGCAAGCGCAAACCACCGCAGGCCATGATCAACGGCATCGCCACCTTCGAGCACGACGCGCGCACGACGCGTGCCTGGCAGATGCGCGTGCCCGAGGGCACGCAGAAGATCGTCGTGGACAGCCCCGCCGCCGTCGAGGCGCGCGCCCTGCCCGAACTCACGCGCGATGCCCACAAGGTCATCGTGCCCGTGCTGCCTTCCGACATCGACATCCACGCCGCGTCGCGCTGCATCGCCGACCTGCTCCTGGTCGCCAAGATCAAACGCGCGGAGAACCGGATCGGCGTCATCGCGAATCGCGTGCGCAAGAACACGCTCATGTTCCAGTCGCTGATGCGTTTCCTGGAGAAACTCGAAATCCCGGTGATCGCGACGATCCGCGATTCGCAGAACTACGTGCGCGCCGCCGAACTCGGCACCGGCATCCACGAGATGAAGCCTTACCTCGTCAAGGAGGACCGCGCGCAATGGGAGTCGCTGCTGGCCTGGCTCGAGCCGGAAAGCGTTCTCACGGAACAACCCGCACCGCTGGCGGAACAGCCGCAGCCGGTGACCGTCGCCACGCAGATCGAGCCCGCACCCAGCGAGCCGACGGCGATCGAATCCGGGGATACGTCCGTCCACGACGCTCGTTTCATCGTTTCGAGCTGGTAGGAAATCCGGGGCACACGAGCCCGGCGAAACAAATAGGGTCAGACCCTATTTTCCGCATCTTCCCACTTCGCTAAACCTTCATCTCACCGGCCAATGAATCGCCGGCATCGCCCCGCGTTGAAACGCGGTGTTCGATTACTTCTTGATCGGCGCCGGCTCGTCTTCCCAGGAACCCTTCACCTTGTCGGCCCAATGCTTGTAGCTAGACCAGGTGTACAGGTTCTTGGTGATCGCGGCGTGTCTGCCTCGAGTGCGCTGCATGCGCTCGAGCCAGGCCGCGTAGGCATCGGTGCCCACCGGCGGCGCGCCGTTACCCAAATTTCCCCGGCTTCTGTCTGAGGAACTCATGCGTTACTCCCTTTCGGTTGACGTAAGCCTACGGTTACGTCGCACCCAGACGACAGGAACTGGCTCACGAGCCCACGACCGTTTGCGGTCGTTGCGGTGCAGGTCGCAGAGATTTATTCGTTATGTAGTAGGCGCGCGCGAAAACGTGGCGCCGATTTAACGGCGGCGACGATTATTGTTACGCGCGGAGGGTTTTCGTCAGGCGACGAGACGGTAGCAAGGCTTGTAAGCGCTACCCGGCAACTTCATGCGCTTCTGCTCGACGAACGCGGTCAACAGTTCGTCGAGGAGGCGCATGACCGACGCATCGCCCGTGAGCTCGTAGGGGCCTAGCTTCTCGATCGCGCGCACACCGTTTTCCTTAACGTTGCCGGTCACGATTCCCGAGAATGCACGGCGCAGATCCGCCGCCAGCTCGTGCGCCGGCTGGTCGCGGAACAGGCGCAGTCCACGCATCGATTCGTGCGTGACCTCGAACGGATGCTGGAACGCCGGCGGGATGCGCAGCAGCCAGTTGTAGTTGTACGAATCGCTGTTGGCGCGGCGGTAGTCGCGCGCTTCTTCCATGACCGAGACCATGTAGCGCGCCACTTCCGCGGGATCGTCGACGATGACGTGCAGCAGCTCGGCGGCCTTTTTCCCGAGCGTTTGCTCGATGAAACGCTTGATCTGGACGAAGTAATCCGCGGTGTTCTTCGGACCCGTGAGAACGACTTTGAGCGGCTGGCCGGCATTCGCCGGATCGAGCAGCACGCCCAGCAAATAGAGTATTTCCTCGGCCGTTCCGACACCGCCCGGGAACACGACGATGCCGTGGCCTACGCGCACGAACGCTTCGAGGCGCTTCTCGATGTCCGGCATGATCACGAGCTGGTTCACGATCGGGTTCGGCGGTTCCGCCGCGATGATTCCCGGCTCCGTCAGTCCGATGTACCGGCCGCCCACGATGCGCTGCTTCGCGTGACCGATCGTCGCGCCCTTCATCGGGCCTTTCATCGCGCCCGGTCCGCAACCCGTGCAGACGTCCAGGCCGCGCAGGCCGAGCTCGTAGCCGACCTTCTTGGTGTACTGGTATTCGTCGGAACTGATCGAGTGACCGCCCCAGCACACGACGAGGTTCGGCTTGCTCTTGTAGTCGAGGATCCGCGCGTTGCGCAGGATGTGGAACACCGCATTCGTGATCGCCGCCGGATTGTTGAGGTCGAACCGGCCGCTTTCCATGATCTCGTTCGAGATGAAGATCACGTCGCGCAACACCGCGAACACGTGTTCCTTCATGCCACGGATCATTTCGCCGTCGACGAATGCCTGACCCGGTGCGTTCTTGATCTCGAGCTTGATGCCCCAGGCCTGGCGCACGAGCTCGACTTCGAAGTCCTTGTAACGGTCGAAGATTTCCTTCGCGTTGTCGGTCTCGCTGCCCGAGTTCAGCACGGCGAGCGCGCACTTCCTGAATAGCGGATAGAGGCCGCCGGCGCGCGAGTCGAGGAGTTTTTCGATCTCGGTCTGCGACAGGTTTTCGAGGCTGCCGCGCGGTCCGATGCGCGCGTCGACGAATTCGGGAATGACGATGCTGGTTTCCAAAATCCCCTCGGCTCTGTTCGTGTCTTTGTGAGGGGAGCGAGTGTACTACCCGTCGCAACGGACCGTTGCGGACGGGGAAGGCGCGAAACGCGAGTCGGGAGCCTTACGGCTTCTAGTTCGACAGAACGAGCCTTACGGCTCGATGACGATCGGAACGTTTTCCGACGTCATCATCCAGATTTCGACCATGTCCGCGTTGGTGACGGCGATGCAACCGTCCGTCCAATCCTGCGAGGCGTAGTAGTCCGGAGCGTGGCGCGGATCATTCGGCAGGCCGTGGATCATGATGGATCCGCCGGGTTGCCAGCCATTGCGGCGTGCTTTGCTCACGTCGTGGGTGTTGGGATAGTTGACCTGGATCGACAGGAAGAAGTCGCTGCGGGTGTTGCGGCGAGTCAGCTTGTAGCTGCCTTCCGGAGTGCGGAAGTCGCCGGCGCGTTCCTTGTGCCCATCAGGATTGAGGCCGAGCGCGATGTGATAGGCGCGCAGAACATCGCTGCCACGCATGAGATACAGGCGGCGCTCGGACTTGCGCACCAGCACCCGGTCGGCCAGCGGCAACTCGACGCCCACCGACGCCATGGCGCGGGCATGATAGGGAAGCGCATCGCCCGTGGCCGTTCCGACGAACAGCGCCGCGATGACGGGAGCGCAGGCTAAGAAATGTTTGGCAAGCGACATTTAAATAGAAAACAAGTACTTAACTGGGGCTGAATCTATAAGAGCTAACGGCGCGCGGACGACGGAGCGCGTCACAGCTTGGGGTGTTCAATGCAGCATCGATGTTCATCGGGTTCGATTATGACAAGACATGGCAGCTTGCGTTGCACGCTGCTCCTCATCGTCGCGGCGACTTTGGGCGCCTGCGCCACCGTGCCCGACGATGCATCGGTCGTCGAAAAACTCGATGATGAAACCGGCCTCACCGTCGCGCGCCTGGGCCGTCCGATCGAGGTCTATCGCGAAACATTTCTGAAGGAACCGAGTGGGCGCTTCGCATTCATGGGCCCGTTCGAAACGAATCAGATGGGCACGCGCGAACTTTTCGTGTGGGTCGCGGTTCCGATCGAACTCGGCGAACAGGACGCGTCACCGATCGTCACGGTGAATGGCAAAGAGCTTGCGCTCGGCACGCCGGGACGCACGCCCGACTTCGCGGGACTGCTCAAGTCACCGTACAAGATCCCGACGCCGTGGAGTTCGATGTACTACTACCGCGTGGACTCGTCGCTCATCGGAGCGCTAGGCGAGGCGCGAACGATCAGCGTCCGCGTGACGGAGCCGACGCGCGATGGCACGGTGAAGACGGTGTTCGCGGTCACACTCGAAGCGAACGACGCGCGACTCCGCGACTTCGCCGCGCGTTAATGGGGACATTCCCCATTTCTTTCTTGAAGCGCGATCGACCTTGAGGGCCAAAAAATGATTCAGCCGGGAGCCGTCGCTCCGCAGCCGATCAGGCCCGTCCCCTTTTGCTAGGGTCGGTGCGAAAGCACGGACGGGAATGTCCCCATTAACTACCCGCGACGACCTCGATCTTAGGCATCACCACCTGCGTCCCCGCGCGCAGATCGGACAGATCCGTGTCCGGGTTGTACTGCCGCAGCAGCCAGATCGGCAGGTTCGAGAATCGCTGCGTCATCGTCCACAACGAGTCGCCGCGCCGCACGATGTAAACCTCCGTGCCGGCGATGCGGTGCTGCGCGAAGAACTCACCCTGCAGCTTGGCGTGGTAGTCACGCCGCAACTGCTCGAACGATTCGCGCGAGACGCGTGAGTAGTCCAGCTTGAGCTTCTGACCCATGAGTACCGGCTGCTTCGCGCGCAGCTTGTTGAGATTGCGCAGCTTCTGCGTCGGGATCCGCAGCCAGTCCGCGTACTGGCCTAAGGTTTCGGTCGCCTCGACGCGGATCGAGCCGTCGTCGCGCACCTGATAGTCGATGGAATCCGCGAGACCCTGCGTCACGGCGGTGGGGCCCAGCGCCGGGCTCAGCTCCGCCGCCTGCGCCGCCGATACGGGCTCACGCGCGATTTCCGCGGCCTGCACCACGGACGAAGCGACCTCGGTCGTCGTCGCCGCTTCCATGGCGGCCGCTGCTGCCGAGCGCGCACGCCCGCGTGTGGGTTCACCCGAACCCACGGGCTTGGCGATCTCCTCGCGCACCACTTCGACAGCGGCGCCTTCGCGCTGCGCTTCGCCACGCGCCGCGGCGATCGCAGCAACCTTCGTGTCGGATTCGGACTCGCTCACGGAGGCCATCTCCACTCCGAGCGTGCCCGCGATGCGCAGGCGCTGCCCTTCGTAGAGACGATCGGGATCCTTGAGCGAGTTCATGCGCAGCAACTGCTGTTCGGGCACCTTCACGCGGGCCGCGATGAGCTGCAGTGAATCGCCACGCCGCACCACATAGAAATCGTCGGCCGGCGCGGACGCGGCGGTCGCGTTTTCCGGCGACGGCGACTTGGCGGCGGCTTGCGACGACTGTGCGGCCGACACGTTCAGCAGGCGCGGCAACTGTTCGGGAAGGCTGAGATGGCGGCCGGAGCGAAGTGAAGCGTTTGCGGAAATGTTGTTCATCTCCGCCAACCGCTGGGCACTCATGCCGTAGCGCTGCGCGATTGCCGCGAGCGACTCGCCTTTACGCACACGATGCGTGCGCGAAACGACCTGGCTCGCATAGAGCTCGTTCGAGGGCAGGCGCGCCGCGAGTAGTTCCGGCGTCCACCTCTCCGCGGTGTCGGGCGGGATGCGCAACTGGTATCCGCGGGGCACGAGACGCGCGCCGCTGTATATCGGCGGACGCCAACCCGGATTCAACACGCGCAATTGTTCGCGATCCACGCCGAGCGTGCGCTCGAGTGTCGCGAGCCGCACGTACGCGGGCATCGTGACCTCACGAAATTTCTGCTCCGGCTTGCGATCGAACTGGCCGAAATATTTCTCCGGATTCTCGTCGATCGTCAGCGCCGCGAGAAACGACGGGAAGAAATTGCGCGACGCGAAGCCGAACGAGCGGCTGGTGTACGTGCGGTTGATCTTGACGAAATCGTCGGTGCCCACCGATTCCTTCGCGCGCCGCATCCCGGCTGCGCCATGGTTGTACGCGGTGAGCGCAAGCGGCCAGCTGCCGAGCACGCGGTAGTTGTATGCGAGTAGTTGGGCGGCGGCTTCGGTCGAGCGGTAAGGATCGAGCCGCTCGTCGACCGCGTCGTCGACCCGCATGTAGCGCCGGCCGGTCGACCGCATGAACTGCCACATGCCCGCGGCGCCAACCTTCGAATACGCGGCGGCGTTGAACGAGGACTCGACGTGCGGCAGTACCGCGAGTTCGGGCGGCAAACCCTGGTTCGCGAACGTTTCCGCGATGTGCGTCTCCCACTGCGAGGAACGAATCAGTCCCTCCTTGAAGCGGTCCGCCTGGCCGAGCTGGAAGCGAATGCGCGTCGTCGCGTCCTTGAGGATGATCGCGCTGGGATTCGGACCCCACATCGCGAGGAGCTTCTTGTCGTCGGCGGAGAGTCCTTCGCGCCCCGCTTCGGTGGGCAGTGCCGCAATGATGCGTCGCAGGGCCGCGATGTGTCTGTCGCGCTTCTCGTCGACCAGGCGTTGCCGGTCGCGCGAGTTGGTCGAACCGAATTTCACGGTGTCGTAGACGATCGCGAGATTGCGTTCGTCGTGCAGCAGACCTTCGTTGGTCGTGACTTCCGTGTAGACGCGGATCCAGAAATTGACGTCTTCCTGGATTCCCGCCGGACGCGGAATCTTCGACTGCGCCTGCGACGGAAGCGGCGCCAGCAACAGAAGCGAGGCGATGGCGGAGAAGACCGCTCTCGAGAAGGATTGGGCTACTGTCGGGCTCATTTACACTCGCTCTCGCTCACGCAACTGGTTGATCACAAAATGAATGCGGCGAAACGTCCGCGCGTTATGTCGCCGGCGCTCCGGGGCGCTCTGTCGAAGATTTTGACAGCAGGCCCTTACTGGACGACGTGACATATTGCCCAAACTCGAACATTGCGCCCGACCGGGCCTCCCCTCGCTGCGAATCGTCCTCGAGCCTCCGGTAGGAATCCTCTGGCACAGGGCTTGCTCTTTCCTGTGGTAAGCGGCGCGACAAAGACCGCATCGAACAAGAACAAGAAGAGCGACTCACACTCCTCCACAAACAAGCAAGCAAGCAAGCGACCAATGAGCCCCGCCCCTGGCGGGGCTTCTTTTTTCCGGCAGCGATTCCGCCGAGCCATTGCAACCCCGCGCGCGTATCGCGCGTCCAAACAGGCAAGGAAAAACTTAAGGGGTCTCGCATGAACAAAGTCACGCTCGCTCTCGCCTGCATCGCCCTCGTCGCCGCGGCAGCTCCCGTCTCCGCCGCCGAAGCCCGCAGCATTTCGAAGGTCAACAGCTCGGTCATCGCCGAAGCCGGACAGAGCTACGACTCGCTCGAAACGGTCAACGGCGACGTGCGCATCGGTCGCGGCGCGAGCGCCAACGAGGCGGAGACGGTTAACGGCTCGATCACGATCGAAGACGATGCGAAGGTGGGTTCGGCCAGCACGGTCAACGGTTCACTCGAGCTCGGCGAAGGAGTCGTGATCGCCAAGGACGCCTCGACCGTGAATGGCAGGGTGAAGCTCGAAAAGCGCACTCGCGTGGGCGGCAATGTGTCGTCGGTCAACGGTGACATCGATCTCGAGGGCGCCGAAGTGAAAGGCCGCCTGACTACCGTCTCGGGGGACATCGACCTCACGGAAGGCGCCCGCGTCGAGGGCGGCATCCACATCGAGAAGCCGCGAAGCATGGGCTGGTTTCAGAAGAAGGACGAACGCGTCTCGGTGCACATCTGCGCGACGTGCACGGTGAACGGCGAGCTGCGTTTCGATCGGCCGGTGACGCTGCGTGTCGACAGTGGCGCCAAGATCGGCAAGGTGGTCGGTGACGACGTCAAACGCCTTTAACTACAGCGTCCGACCGTAGAGCCGCACGTCGGGCTCGTCGGGTTGCATCGAGTGCATGCGCTCGAACTGCATCCCGATTTTCTCGAGCACGCGGATCGAGCCGGCATTGCCCTGTGACACCACGGCGATCACGCGCCGCAGATCAAATTTGTCCGCGCCGTGTCGCAGGGTCGCTTCCGCGGCCTCGACCGCGTAGCCCTTGCCCCAGTACGCCGGGAAATAGGCGTAGCCGATGTCGGCATCCGGCAGCGTGTCGCGCTTGAGCAAGCCGCACATTCCGATCGGCGTGCCGCCTTCCTTCAGCGACGCATGCCAGAGGCCGAAGCCGTACTTCGCATACATCGCCATCGGACCTTCGCGCAGATATCGAGGCGCGTCTTCTTCGGTTCGCACGCCGCGATCGCCGA
This sequence comes from Pseudomonadota bacterium, assembly GCA_043747835.1. Classification (GTDB taxonomy): domain Bacteria; phylum Pseudomonadota; class Gammaproteobacteria; order Steroidobacterales; family Steroidobacteraceae; genus CADEED01. The sequence goes on from JAYTOK010000015.1 coordinate 13,128, forward strand.
TGTTCTCGAGGAACGACGGCTCGTTGAGCAGCCGGGCGATGAATGCGGCGTCGGTGAACTCGAGCCGGCGCAACACCAGCCGCGGCGTGACGAACTCAGGAAGGATCGCCAAATCGTGAGCGCTCGAAGGTGGGAAGACCATCGCCGAATTTCACCCAGCCAATGTCGTGACTGAGCCAGGAATGATGCGTCGGCGGAAACGCCCAGGGCGCGTCGAGACTGCAGGTGGTGACGTCGACGAAATCACCGGTGTCGACGTGCTCGTAGGCGATCGGCGAACCACAGGCGCCGCAAAATCTGCGCTGCACCTTGGGCGAGGATTCGTACACCAGCGGCGTGCCACGCGTGTATCGAAATTCGGCTCTGGCGAATGTCACCCAGGCGACGACCGGTGCCGCCGCGACGCGCCGGCAGGATTGGCAGTGGCAAACCATGCTGTTCGCGGGGTTCGCGGTCGCGGCGTATCGCACGGCGCCGCACATGCACCCGCCTTGAATGTCGTCCAATTTCTGCTCCCCGAGAAAGAGAGGCAAAGTTTATAGAAAACAGCGGCTACGAAGTGTTGTCCCACTAACGGTCGGCGACGCTTCGTCGCCGATTTCCGTCGTCAGCGTCAGCCGTAAAAAAGCCCCGCCGTAAGGCGGGGCTTGGGTCGCGCGGAAACGGGGGTCTTGTTCCGCAGCTTGGTCGTGAAGACCAGTAGGGTTCCGGTCTCCACGTTTACTCTGTGTCACGACGGCGGAATTTCTCCCACCCTTAAGACCGATTTATTTCCCAGGCTGCGATGCGGATTCGGTCGCCGACTTGAGGTGGGTCGCGGCGAAGCGCTCCCAGAGCTTTTCGATCCTGGAGCGGCGATCGGCGCCGCTCACCAGGATGGCCTGCGCCTCGGCCTCGGACAGGCGTCCGACGCGGCACAAGACGATGACGGCACCCGCAACCCGTCCAAATTTGAGGGACCGGCCCAGGGAGTTCTCCATCTGCAGCTCCGCCGCGAGAGTCTGGCTTTCGAGCGCGTACTGGACCCGTTGGGACAACTCCCAACTGGCGGCGATGCGGCCCGCGGTGGGGGCGACCCACGTCTCGAGGAGGCGCGCGATGCTGCCAGGATCGGGCGTCAAGTTCGGGTGTTCCGCGAACTGGTCACGCACGATGCGGAAGACGACGATGGCGGACAAGCCGTAGAGCAATCCGACGAGCTGCGAGACGAACGGCTCGGCATTTTCGATCTGGGTCGCATGGGTTTCCGCGGCCGCCGCGGAATAGAGCGTGTGCTCCCAGACCAGCTCGGGAAAATGCGAAAACGCGCCCGCGCCCGCGGTCATCACGGGCTGCAGCAGCGCGGTCGCGATGATCGAACGAATCCCTTGCACGCCGACCAGGGTCACGGCGCGTTCAATGCTTTCGATGGGCTGGCTGCTCACGCGATAGATGGGGCTGTTGGCGATGCGCAGCAGATTGCCGGTCAGCGCGGGATCCTGAGCGACGATGCGTGCCACTTCCATCATCGACGCTTCGCCATCGTTGACGGTCGCCATCAACTTCGGGAGCAGTGACGGACGGCGGGGGATGTATCGCGGCTGCGCGTCGATGCGCTCGAGAATCTTTTGCACGGCCTGGAATACCGGCGCGTGCGCCGGATCGGGCGCGCGGCTCAACGCCTCGCGCGGCGCATCGTCGAGCGCGTAGGCCACGAGACGTCGCAAGGCCTCGTCCCAGTCGAAGGCGGCGACCGCAGCCGCCGGGCGGTTGCCCGTCAGAGTGCGATTCGAACCGGTGGTGGCGGCAATGGGGTCGAGTGGCGTGGGCGGCTTTCGCGTGGCGCGGATCCACACCACAGCCACCCCGACCACGGCGACCAGAATCCCCCCGATCAGGAAAGCCATCTCCTTCATGGGAGGCGAGGCTACCGGTCGCGGCGTGCGCTGGCCACCCTCACGCATTACGATCCGGGAAACCCTTCCCCGGAGATCTCAGGGATGAACGCGCGCATCGACGATTCGATTGTCTCGGACGACGCCGTGCGCGCGCTGATGCGCGCCGTGGAATCACCCGCAGCCGCGGCGCCGCTGCGCGTCGTGAAGGTGGACCGGCGGACCTTTCTCAAGCTGACGGGCCTCGCGGGCGGCGGTCTCGTGCTTGGACTCGTGCACACGGGCGAGGCCGGCGGCGCGACGGCGGCCGACTTCGTGCCGAATGCATTCGTGCGCATCTCGCCCAAAGGCTCGATCCTCATCTACAGCAAGGGTCCTGAAATCGGCCAGGGCATCAAGACCGCCTTCCCGCTCATCATCGCGGAGGAGCTCGACGCGAAATGGTCGGACGTCGTCGTCGAGCAGGCGCCCGTGAATCCCGCGGTGTATGGACGGCAGAGTGCGGGCGGTTCGCGTTCGATTCCCGACAGTTGGGATCAGCTGCGGCGCGCGGGCGCCGTCGCGCGCTCGATGCTCGTCTCCGCCGCGGCCGCGACGTGGAAGGTGGACGTCTCCGAATGCAGCGCGCGCGACAGCGTCGTGTGGCACGGCAAGCGCAAGCTCGGCTTCGGCGCGCTCGCGACGAAAGCCGCCGCGCTGCCGGTGCCGGACCCCGCGAGCGTGAAGCTCAAGGAGCGCAAAGACTGGCGGTTGTTAGGCAAGGAATACACGGGCGTCGACAACCACAAGATCGTCGTTGGCGCGCCGTTGTTCGGCATCGACACTCAACTCCCGGGCATGAAGATCGCGGTGTACGAGAAATGCCCCGCGGTCGGCGGCAAAGTCCGCGCGGCGAATCTCGACGAGATCAAGAAGCTGCCCGGCGTGCGCGCTGCGTTCGTCATCGAAGGCAACGGCAAGACCACCGAAGTGATGCCGGGCGTCGCGATCGTCGCGGACTCGACCTGGGCCGCGTTCAAGGCGCTCAAACGCCTGCGCGTCGACTGGGACGAATCGAACGCGTCACAGGACAGTTGGCGGGATTTCTCGGCGCGCGCGAAGACACTGTCCGCGAAGCCCGCGGGCGACAAGGTGCTCGGCACCACGGGCACACCGGACGCCGCGCTCGACGCGGCGACGAAGAGGGTGAGCGCGTTCTACACCTATCCCTTCGTCTCGCATGCGCCGCTCGAGCCGCAGAACTGCACCGCGTGGAATCACGACGGCATCCTCGAATTCTGGTCCCCGACGCAGACCGCGGATCGCGCGCTCGCGACCGTTGCCGGTGCGCTGAGCCTCCCTGTCGACAAGATCAAGATCAACCAGACACGCGTGGGCGGCGGCTTCGGCCGGCGCCTGATGAACGACTACATGTGCGAGGCCGGCGCGATCGCGCAACGTTTCGCGGGCCCGATCAAGATGATCTGGACGCGCGAGCAGGACATGGCGCACGACTTCTTCCGCGCCGGCGGCTTCCATTCGCTCGCGGGCGGGCTCGACGCGGCGGGCAAACTCGTCGCGTGGCGCGACCACTTCATCACCTTCTCGCACGACGGCAACGCCCCATCATCAGGAGCCGACTGGTCGGAGACGCTGTTCCCCGCGCAGAACGTGCCTAACTTCCAGCTCTCGCTCAGCCTGCTGCCGCTCAGGACGCCGACCGGGCCATGGCGCGCGCCGCGCTCGAACTCGATCGCCTGGGTGATCCAGAGCTTCATGCACGAACTCGCCGTCGCGGCGGGTCGCGATCATCTCGAGTTCCTGCTAGAGGTCATGGGCGAGCCGCGCGCGCTCGCGGGTGGCTTCCACACCGGCCGCGCCGCGGACGTCATCAAACTCGCGGCGGAAAAAGCCGGCTGGGGCCGCAAACTACCCGCAGGCCGTGGCTTAGGGTTGGCGTTCCACTACAGCCACGCGGGCCACTTCGCGGAAGTCGCCGAGGTCAGCGTGGACGAGGACAAGAAGGTCCGCCTGCATCGCATGGTGGTTGCCGGCGACATCGGCCCCATCGTCAACCTGAGCGGCGCGCGCAATCAATGTGAGGGCGGCGTGGTCGACGGCTTCAGCACGATGGGCCTCGAGATCACGATGGAGAACGGCCGCATCGAGCAGTCGAACTTCCACCAGTACCCGCTCCTGCGCATGCCTGACCACCCGACGGTCGAGGTGCACTTCATCCAGAGCGACAACCCACCCACCGGAATCGGCGAACCCGCTCTGCCGCCGGTTGCGCCGGCGATCTGCAATGCGATCTTCGCGGCGACGGGGCATCGCATCCGCACGTTGCCGCTGGCGAAGGAAGGGTTTGCGATCTAGCTAGGCCGGCACCGCTTCGAGAGTCCGCGACGGACGCCGCTGCAGCGGCATGTCGTAGGTCACGCTCGCGCCGTACGCCTCCGGCGACTGCGGATCGTGCCGCAGCTTTTCGAACGTCAGCAGTCGCGTGCCCAGCATGAAGCTCTCCTGCAGGTCGTGCGACACCATGAAGATCGTCATGCGGTTCTCTTCCCAGAGCTTGAGGATCAACGCGTGCATGTCGGCGGTGACGCCGGGATCCAGCGCGCAGTACAAGCTCGAGGCGTTGAGGCGCGCCGCGCAACCGCTGTGGACATCGGCCGACGTGCTGCTGCTGCCCACCGCCGGAACTCACTATCGCATCGACGAGGTCGACGCCGATCCGATCCGCCTCAACAGCAACCTCGGCCGCTACACGAACTTCGTGAACCTCATGGATCTCGCCGCGGTCGCGGTCCCCGCCGGATTCACGCCGGACAAACTACCGTTCGGCGTGACGTTGATCGGGCCCGCGTGGAGCGATGGCGACCTGCTCGCGCTCGCGGCGCGACTGCAACGCGCGGCCGTGACGACGATGGGGGCAACCGGCCTGCCGCTGCCGCCGGCCCCGCCGGGTCCGGCGCGCGCCGAGGCCGGCTTCGTCGACGTGATGGTCTGCGGCGCGCACCTGTCGGGGCTGCCGCTCAACCCCCAACTCACCGACCGCGGCGCGTGGCGGATCAGCACGACCCGCACGTCGCCTGACTACCGCTTCTACGCGCTGCCCGGCGGCCCGCCTTTCCGGCCCGGCGTCATCCGCGTGGCGGCCGGCGGAGTTGCGATCGATGTCGAGGTCTGGCGCATGCCCGTCGAGCACTTCGGCTCATTCGTCGCCGGAATCCCCGCGCCGCTCGGCATCGGCAAGGTGAAGCTCGAGGATGGCAGTTCGGTGAGCGGCTTCATGTGCGAGTCGCTCGGCGTCGAAGGCGCTGCCGACATCAGCGAGTTCGGGGGCTGGCGCCAGTACCTGCGGTCGAAAAGTTAGTCGTTGCCGGTCATTCGGGCTTTGGCGTTTCGACCTGTTGCGTTCCCGCAGGGCAGTAACCTTGCGTGAATGAGACGCTGCCCGACGCGTCGCGACACTTGAGAATCTGGTTGGTTTCCGACTTCTGCGTCATCGGCGGGACAACGACGCGCTCCGGGAATCCGTCCCGGCTCCTCGTCGTCGCGTTGCGGGTTGGCGCGGTCGCGCGACGCTTCTCGAATTCCGCGCGTTGCGCGGCGGCCCGCTCCCGAAGCGCATCGAGTTCGCGGCGCTGGGCTTCTATACGGGAAGAGTTGTCCTCGCGCGGGCTCATGGCGCCGTAGCTATTCTGCGGCTCGCGCTGTGCCCGGGTCTGCTCGAGCAACAACCGTTCGTTCCGCGCGCGCCGCTCCGCCTCTTCGTTCGCCTGTCGTGCCGCCTCCTGACGCTGTCTCTCGTTCTGCGCGTACTGCGTTTCCTGCGCCGCCTGCATGGCCGCCAACATGTCTCCCATATCCGGCTCCCGCGACCAGTGCGGGCCGCGCGAACCGCTGGCGAGACCGAGGAGCAGCATCATTGCAATCTGCAGAGCGGTCGACTTGAGGACCGGCCGCGATTCGTTCTCCGGCGTGTTGAATTCGAACTTCCCGTCCTCGGAGATCAGGTAATGGAAGAGTTTGAAGTTCATGACGATGAACGCGCCGAGAATCGCCGCGGTCACCAAAGTGGTGACGAACAACAGGAAGTTGTCGCGGCGCGCGGAGAACGTGGCATCGAGCATGTACGCGACGAAGAACATAATTCCGATCGACCCCAGCGTCCACGTCACGAGGCTGCTGCCGAGCGCCAGCCATCGCCCCCAGTTCACGCGCCTGAGCAGTCCGACGCCGATCGAGAACACCAGGATCGAGGACGCGAGTGCTCCCGCGCGAGCAGTCCAGGATCTGCCGGCTTCCGAGATGAGCAGCAGGTTGAGGACTCCGCAGACGGCGTAAATCCATCCACTGACTTTGACGATCAATTTTGACTCCCGTGTACCGCGGGCATCCTGCCCGTCCAGTCTTCTGTCGCGTCCCGTCACTTCCTGACGGCGGCCGCGTGCAGCAATTCACAGATTCTGCTCGAAAACAATCGCGTTGACGAAGCCCCAGAAGCCCGTCGACGTTCCCTGGTCGAGCTGGAAGACGAACCAGTTGTCGGCCGCGGTTGCCCGTGCCGAACTTGAAGCCGATCGCGATGCTTCTCACGGTGTTCCGGAGGTTCGAGTCGAGCCAGAACTGGCCGAGGCTGCCGAGTGTCGAGCTGATCACCGGGACCTGGGTGGACGTGCCGTCACCGATGTTCAGATAGCCGGCGTTGGCGAGCAGGAACGGGTCTGTCGCAGCGTTGCCTCTCAGAAAGAGGTCGACCACGCGTTGCACGAGCTGCGCAACGCCACCTTCGGGCTCGTCCAACGATCCGCCGCGGTCAGAGAACCGCCTGCTGGCGAAGGTACTGGGCTCGCTTCATCGCGATGTAGTTGTCGTGTTTCACCTCGCGCAACTGGCGGGCGAATCGCTCCGTGTCGGTGAACCAGCGCTCGATGCTCTGCTCGAAACGCTGCGGCGCCGGACTGCCGAGTGCGTGTAGATAGGCATCGAAAGCCAGGTAGTACCGCATCGTGTTGCGCTCGAGCGCGCCACGCATGCCGCGCACGAGGCGCGGCGGAGCGTCTGCATCGCCGACCCGCGTGAAGCCCACCTTGTCCCGGCCGGCGGTCGAGAAATAGAGGCTGGCCGCGCAGCGCGCCATGAAGCCTTGCGTGTATGAGTAGCGGAGGTGCATGAACGCGCGCTCACCGTCGAGCGGGGTCACCTCCAGCGAGATGAGATAGTTGCCCGTGCCGAGCGGGCCGTCTTCGGCGCTGAGCTCGACTCTCGCGTAGTCCGCGCTCGACACCGCAAGCTTGTGGATGAAGTCGATGCGATGCGTATCGTCGAGCGGCTGGTTGGTTTTCTTGCCCACCGCCGCGGAGAGTCCCGGAAGCCCGTCGCGCGTGGTGGCGCGGCAGTACTGAACGTTGAGATGCAGGATCAGCGACTCGCACCAGTTCGCGGGTGTCGCGAACGCCGCGGCGATCGTTGCGAAAGGATGATCGATCACCGCATACGCATCGCCGCGCGGCGCGCGCGAGTTGTCGTTGGATTCGAGATACAACCCGCGCTGGATCGCGCTGTTCTCGAGCTGTCCGGTCAGCGCGGCATATCGGGCGAGCAATGCCGCGGAGGAGCCGGATTCGGCAACGGCCAGCGCGGCAGGCACGCACGCGAACCACGCGAAAATCGACGCGGCAATCCGGATCCGAACGATGAGTGAGGCGTGTGGCAACGGCATGAACCTCGTTGCCTCAATCTCCGCGCCCTGGTGCGCGCCCGCTATAGGCGGATGCCTACTGACTCCAACGCACGCTGCCACGCAGCGCAGCCGTATTTCCGTTGCAATGCTGCTCGAAGCGAGCGGCGATCGCACTGACGTCGTTGCCGCTGTACGTGATGCTGTCGATCATGAACCAGCCGCCGACCGTCTCGCAGCCGCGACTGTTGCCGAACACTTCCAGGCCGCCGACGGTCGGGTTGTGCAGCAGCAGTCGCTGCACGTTCGGGTAGTAGCCCGGCTGAAGTCGCGCGATGCTCGCCATCTTGTCGAACTGCACGGAGAAGGCGACGTTCTGGCGCTGGGCGCCGACGATGAACGCGTCCGTCACGAAGGTGCGCGCGTCGAACGTCGAGTCCGCTGCCACGTAGCGGAATGTCTGCCCGCCGGTCAGGTAATCGCCGGGATCGCCTGCGACGTACAGGAAATTGCCGCTGCCGGGATCGACGCCAGCCGGCGGACTCCACAAGCCCGCGGGAGCGGCCTGCGGCCCCGGTATCGTCGTGGGATCGTCGATGCGCCAGCGAATCTTTCCGCGCATGGGCTGCGGACCGCCGATCGCGCAACGCTGCTCGAATCGCAGATCCAGCGCCGTGAGGGAGCCCGCCGTGTATTCGACGAACTCGATTGCGACCCAGCCGGTAATGGATTCTCCACCGCAGCCACGGAAATCGCCGAAGAAATTCATCATGCCCTTGGCGGGATTGTTGCCGGACGTGAGGTCGTAATAGCCCGGCTCGAGCTGGAGGCGCGGCACCATCGGCTGAAGCTGGAGACGCCAGCGCTTGTCGCCGTGAACTTCGAAGTCGAGGAGGCTGCCGTTGATTTCCGTCGGGAAGATCGCGTTGTGGCTCGTGTACAGGTATGTCTGGCCCTGACCGATGAACTCGCCGGGTTCGCTGACTAGATAGGCATAGTTGATGTTGGCCGGCGTCGAGCCTCCCGGCGGCTGCCACAGTCCCGCCGGCACCGGAACCGGCCCGGGCGGTTGCCGCGTATCGGCGGCCGACCAGCGCACGCGGCCGCGCAGTCGCGCGGTGCCGAAGTCGCAATTGCGCTGTTCGAAGCGCAGGTCGATCGCGGTCAGCGTATCGCCCGCGTAAGTCACGGAATCGATCGCGAACCAGCCCTGCGAGGAGTTGCAACCACGCCCCTCGCCCGTCCAGGAAATACCGCCGCGCGCCGGATTGTGGGAGGTGAACCTCAGCAGATCGGGGTAGTAGCCCGGCTCCATTCTCGTGAGCGTGCTCATCGCCTGGAAATGCCCGACCCAGTTTTCTTCGGCATCGACTGCGATGCTGAAGCGGTTGCCGACCGGCGTCATGCCGCCGCCGCCGTTCGTGAGGATCGAGTCGAGCGGCGTGTACAGCTTGATCAGGCCCTGCGAGATGTAGTCTCCTGACTCGCCTTCTAGATAGACGAAGTTTCCGGAGGCCGGGACCGCGGAAGCGGACGGCGCCCAGAGGTTGGACGGCGGCGGCCCCGGCGGCGTCGGCTGTGTCATGTCGTCCGAACGCCAGTGGATCTGGCCGCGGCTGAGTCCCGTGTTCCCGTCGCACAGTTGCTGGAAGCGCGCATCGAACGCGACCAACTGGCCGTTCTGATACACGACGTTGTCGACGACGAACCAGCCCTGCACATACAGGCACCCGTGTCCGTCACCGGAGAAGCTCATGCCCGCACGCGACGGGTTGTGGTGCGGATAGGGAAAATCCGCGATTGCGTAGTAGCCGGGCTGCAATTGAACGAGCGGCACCATGCCTTTGAACTCGAAAATCCAATCCGAGTCGCCGCGCACTCCGATCGCGACGAGCCCGTTCGTGCCGTCGGCGGACAACAGCGAGTTCGCCTGCGTGTAGACCGCGCGCGTGCCGTGCCCGATGAAATCGCCGGGCTGGCTATCCAGATAGATGTAGTTGCCGCTCGTGGGCACGGACCCCGCGGGCGCTGACCACAGACCCGCGGGCGGCGGGTTCACGGGACCCGGCGGGATCGTTGCGTCATTCGCGACCCAGTGGATCTGTCCGCGCAGGGCTGGCGGTCGCCCCTCGCAATGACGTTCGAAGCGCAGATCGAGCGACGCGAGCACACCGGCCACGTATGTCGCATCGTCGACGATGATCCAGCCACTCGCCAGCGAGCAGCCGCGCGATGCGGCCGTGACATGCAGCGCGAAGGTTTGCCCCGGAACCGCGGCGACGTTGATGAGAGCGCCGGTCGCGATCTGATTCTGGACGAGGGGCACATCGAACATCATGTGCCAGTCATCGTCGGCAGAGATCCGCATCTCGATGCGGCCGATCAGATCGTCGACGGTGAACACCGCATTCTGGTGATCGTAGGAATAGCTGCGGCCCGCGCCGACGAAATCGTTGACATCGCTCTGCATGCGCACGAAGGACGGCATCGCGAGGGAAGTGGGCAGACGTGTCCGCGCCGAAGCTGTCGCGGCATTGTTCGCGAGCGTCGGATCGCCGCGAACGGTTGCCGTGAGTGTGTTGGTCGCCGCTGCGACCGCGTCGAGGACGAGGTTCGCGCTCACCGTGAACGTCAGCGCGCCATCGCGCGGCAACGTCGGAACCGTCATCGTGGCTCCGAGCGTGCCCGGGCAAGTCGCCCCGCCGCTGGCGACACAGGTGATCGACGTGAGCGTCTGACCGCTGCCCAGCACGTTCTCGAGCGAGATGTCGCGCGCCGCATCGGGCCCGGCGTTCGTCACCGTCATCGAGTACGGGATGGTTGCGCCGCCGAGGAAATCGCTGGCCGAGGTCGACCCGACGACATTCACGTCGGCGGTGTACGCAGTCGCCGTGACCGACGCGGCGTTGTCGATCGCTTGCGGGTCATTGGATGCGGTCACGCTTCCCGACACGGTCACCGGGCCAGTCGCGTTCGCCGCAACGATGACCGACACCGTGTAACGCAGGGAGGATGCCGCCGGCAACGAAACGACGGTCATGGAATCCGCGGCGGGACAAACGGCGGTTCCCGTCGACCGGCAGCTCAACCCGGCGCGCGTGAGGCCAGTTCCCAGCGTCACCGTCAGCGTCACGTTCGACGCGGCTGTCGTGGCGGCGTTGGAGACGACGAACTCGAACTCCGCGTTCGAATTGGTCGGCAGGGGGCCGGCGGGGCCGCTCGCCGTCAGAGTCACCACGTCGTTCGACGTGGGCGGGGTTGGGCCGCCGCTCGAACTGCTCGAACTACCGGAGCCGCCTCCCCCGCCACAGGCGGCGAGTGCCAGTAGCGACAAGGCGGGTAACACGAGGTGCGGATTTTTGCGGGGCATCCCTTCTTCTCGGCAAGGGTTCTGGTTGTTTCTCAGCCTAACCTAACTGCCTCTGCTGCGGGCGCGCAGACGGTGACAGGCCGGGTTATGTCCTTGCCACGCAATAGACCCCCGTCGGGCAATCGAGAATTTGTCGGAGGGAGGCGCCGCTTCGGGAACGCGGGGCTCGTCGCTACCGCGCATCGTCGCTGATGCGAACGATGGCGGAGCTTGGCTGGTTAAAGAATCAACGTACGCGGAAGTATCGGAATCCCTGGTCGCGTATGACGAACTTCCTGTTCGTGAAAGACGTGCGCGGACCGCTCTGCACCGGGCGCTCATTGCTCGCGACAACGCGAAGCTCAGGGCGCGGCGGATGAGAAAGCAGGTCCGTTGCCGTGTGCTCCATGCGCACAGCAAGATTCGACGAAGACATTTTCAGTTTCCTTTGGGGGTGATCGCCGAGTGGCGACGGGAGGCAAGGTAACACTCACCTGACCGGGAACGCGTGGCGCATGAGAGGGAGAATCCCTACCTCTTTTGATGGATGGAAGCCCGGATCGAGGAACAAAGCCCCGGTGGTCTTCCACCGGAACTCGTTCTTGCGTGTTACAGCGCCCCGTTGTCCCAAGGCCCGGTGATCGCGAACGTGATACCCGGCGTCTGGATGTTGACGAACATCCATCTGCCGTAGAAGCAAGCACCCGCCCACTCGATTCCGGAGTAATTGCCCGGTGCGAAGTTCGCGACGATGCCGCCGCGACTCTTGTTGATCACCGCATCCGCATGCGCGACGTCCGCCGCCGACAGGTTGATGCGGTTCTCGGCGAAGATGAACGTCTTGCCGTTCTGCGAGAGACCGCGCAAGCGCTGGATGCTGTTGCCGCCGTCTTCGCACAGGATGATTCCACCGCGGTTGCTGACTGCGATGTTGTCGGGGTTGTTGCACTCGAGATCGGTGATGCCCCTGCCCGCCGAGTTGAAGATGATCGTGAGGATCTCGCGGCGCGGATCGTATTCGAACACCTGGCCCTGGCGAGCAACGCCGCCGCTCGTGCAGACGAAGAAGATCTTGCCACTGTCGAAGTAGGCGCCTTCGGGTCTGGCGAACGATGCGCGGCCCGGCGCGGAGTTGTACGCGCGGCCTAACAACGCTTCCGGATCGGTGACAGGCACCCACTCCACTTCCCACGTCGCGCCGTTCGGATAGTCGACGTACGCGCCGGCAAGACCGCTGAAGTTGTAGTTGTCCTCGCCCTTCACTTTGAGCGCGTAGAGACTGCCGCCCGCCGCCGGGTTGCCGTACTGGTTAGGCACGAACTTGTAGAAGCCACCGGGCGTCGCGTCTTCGGTCTCATAGATGTTGCCGGTGCCTTCGTCGACCGCGATCGCTTCGTGCGAGAAGCGGCCCATCGCCTTCAGCGGCTCGGCCGTCGCCGTGCCGTGGCCCGGAACGTCGAAGCACCAGCCGTGACGCACGCCCGCGGGAGAGGTGTACCCCGTTTCCTCGCAGGTGATCCACGAACCCCAGGGCGTGTGACCGCCGGCGCAGTTCGTGACCGTCCCGCTCAACGAGCCGTAGTGGTTGGTGAAACGGCCGGTCAACGTGTTGAAACCGATATTCGTGGTGCCGCCGCGTCCGTTGAGATTGTCGTACCCGGTGCGCGCGATGAATGGATTCGTCCCCGTGCCGCTGCCCAACTCGTGATTGCGGACGAGGGTGAGTTCGCCGCTCTTGGAGGAAACGACACCCATGCCGTCGTGGGCGCCGGGCGTCGCGATACCGTCGTCCATCTGCTGGCCGCGCCAGCCAAACGTGCGATATCGGAATCCCGCCGGCAGCGCGATCAGCGGCAGGCCGGTGGCTTCGTCGTTGACTGGCGAGACGGGGCCGTAGTCATCCGTGTACGGCAATTCGACGGCGTGGGCGCGTTGCGCCAGCAGCGCGCCGAAGGAAATCGTGGCGGCGCCCGTCAGGCCGCCTTTCAGGAAAGAGCGGCGGTTGAACCCGGCTGAATTGTCCGAAGGATTGCTCATTGCTGTCCTCTGACCGCGAGGTCGTTGTTGTTAGTGCACGCCAGCCGCGAGGCCGGTCGGCGGCGAATACGTTGGGACTCGCGGATTTCGTGCGGATGTCGCGGATGTGGCGGTTCGATGACGCGATTCACGGTGCATTCAGCACGACTGCTGGAAACTGCCCGCCATGCACCGCTTCACTTTTTGCATCGCGGCCCTGCTGGCCGGCACGCTTGCCTCGGACGCGATCGCTGGAGATGCGGTGGTGGGGCGAGAGTCGGGCGCCACCGTCCGCGAGCGCGTGATCGAACTCGTGAATGCCGCCAGAAGCGAAGGCCGGAGATGTGGCTCCGAGCGCTTCGCGGCAGCAGCGCCGCTCGACGCTTCACGGCAACTGAATGTCGCCGCCGCCGACCATGCGCGCGACATGGCTCGACGAAATTACTTCGATCATCGCGGCCGCGACGGCAGCCAGCCGAAGGAGCGCGTGTTGCGCACCGGCTATGAGCCGCGGCTATCGGGCGAGAATATCGCCTTCGGCCCCGAGACTGCCGAAGAGGTCGTTGCCGGCTGGCTGGATAGTCCCGGGCATTGCGCCAACATCATGGAGCCGAAGTTCAAACACATTGGTGTCGGCGTGGCCATGAGCAAGAAACGCGGCCGGATCTACTGGGTGCAGACGTTCGGCGCGCCGCGCCCGCCAACGCGGCGCTGAGCCGGGATCTCACTTCTCGAGATAGCTCATCACGACATCGATGACGTGTTTCTCGCGCCGCTTCATGCCGGCGGGCGACGCGAGCGAGCTGGCGAAGATCACGGACAGCGTGCGGATGTTGGAGCAGTAGAAATACCCCAGCGCCACGATCGAGATGTAGAGCTGCATCGGGTCGATGCCGGTGCGGAACACCTTCGCCCTCTGGCCCCGCCGCAACACCTCGATCAGCGTTTCGAGCAAGGGGGAATAGAGCTCCGGGACCAGTTTCGATCGCTCGAGCTTGCGCGCGCCCATGAGGTTTTCGTTGTTCACGAGCGTGACGAACTCGGGGTGATCGAGGTGATAGCGGAAGTTGAAACGGATCAACGTGCGCATCGCCTCTTCAGGCGAAAGCTCGCCGATGGCGAGTTGCCGCTCTTCCTGCCGCTTCGCGGCGTACACGGACTCCAGTGTCGCGAGCCACAGAGCGTCTTTGTTGCCCACATACGCATAGAGCATCCGCTTGTTCGATTTCGCCTGGGCAGCGATCACATCGACGCGGGCGCCGGCGAACCCCCGCGTCGCGAACTCGCTCAATGCTGCCTCGAGGATGCGTGCCTTGGTGCCGGCGGCGGACCTCTTGCGAGCCTTGCGGGGTTTCGACTGTCGTAACATGAATTCCGATGCTAAAGTAACCACCTGGTTACTTCCAGCGATGGAATCTCTCCGACCATGAACGCTCCACGCTGGTGGCAAGGCCTGACTCGCGAACAGTGGTTAGTGTTCGCCGGTGCTTCGCTCGCCTGGGCGTTCGACTGCTTCGACCTGCAGGTCTTCAACCTGGCGCGCGACGCCGCCATGGAAGACCTGATCGCCGACCCAAAGCTCGCCCTGGAATACGGCCCGTACACGACCTCCGTGTTCCTCGTCGCGTGGGCTGTCGGCGGGCTCATCTTCGGCGCGCTCGGCGATCGTTACGGTCGCGCGCGGATGCTGACGATCTGCATCCTGCTTTACTCCATCAGCACGGGCTTGAGCGCGTTCTCCACCGGCTTCTTCGATTTTTGCGTCTACCGCTTCGCAACCGGCCTGGGTGTCGGCGGCGTGTTCGGACTCAGCGTAGCGCTCGTCGCCGATTCGTTGCCCGACCGCAGCCGCGCTCCCGCGCTTGGCCTCCTGCAGTCGCTATCTACCTGGGGAAATCTCGCGGCGGCGCTGATCGGCATGCTGTTCGGCTCGCTCGCCGCGCGGCAACTCCTGCCGTTGGGGCTCGCGCATTGGCAGGCGATGTTCCTGGTCGGCGCGCTTCCGGCGCTGCTGTGCGTGCCGTTTCTCCGTCATCTCAAAGAGCCGCCGAAGTGGGTCGCGGCACGCGACGAAGGAGCCGCGCGCGGCATCCAGTTCGGCTCCTATCGCCGGCTCCTGACGCATCCCGCCTGGAGCAAGCGCGCCTGGCTCGGACTTGTCGTCTGCAGCGCGGGCATCATCGGCCTCTGGGGCGTCGGCAATTTCCATCCGAAGATCGTGGGCACGATCGTCGAGCAACACTTTTTGTCCGCCGGCCTCTCGCCGGGAGAGCTCGCCAGCGAGAAGGCGTACTGGCGCTCCATCGGGCTGCTGCTCCAGAACGTGGGCGGCTTCTTCGGCATGCTCGCGCTGGCGCAGATCGCGCAGGTTTACGGACGGCGCATCGCAATCGCGCTCGCGTTGTTCCTGTCCATCGTCTCCACCTGGATCGTGTTCCGGACCATGCGCGAGTTCCAGGACATGTACTGGATGCTGCCGCTCATGGGATTCGGCCAGCTCTCGGTGCTCGGCGCGTACGCCGTCTATCTACCGGAGCTGTTTCCCACCAGCCTGCGCAGCACTGGCGTGAGCTTTTGCTACAACGTCGGACGAATCGTCGCCGCCACCGCACCGTTCACGATGAGCCAGTTGACGCGCTCGCTGGGCGGCGACATCGAAGGATTTCGAACCGCCGGAACCTGGGTGAGCCTCGTGCTGTTGCTCGGGATCGCAGTCCTGCCGTGGATGCCCGAAACCAAAGACCGTCCATTGCCGGAAGATTGACGCAAGCAAGGAGTGACGATGGCTGAGATTCGTTTGGGACTCATGATGCACGGCGTAACGGGACGCATGGGCCTGAACCAGCACCTGATCCGCTCGATCGCCGCGATCCGCCAGCAGGGCGGCGTCGCGTTGGACAACGGCGATCGCGTGATGCCCGACCCGATCCTGCTGGGCCGCAACGCCGAGGCGCTCGAACGCCTCGCGCGGACACACGGTATCGCCCGCTGGAGCACGGATGTGGACGGTGCGCTCGCGAGTCCCGCGGACACGGTGTTCTTCGATTCCGCGACGACGCAAGGCAGGCCGCGTCTGCTCGAGCGCGCGATGCACGCCGGCAAACACGTGTATTGCGAAAAGCCCGTCGCGCCCGACTTGAACGCCGCGCTCGATCTCGTGCGACTCGCGCGCACGCGCGGCGTGAAGCATGGCGTCGTGCAGGACAAACTATTCCTGCCGGGCCTGCTCAAGCTCGCGCTGCTCGTGAAGTCCGGTTTCTTCGGCCGGATCCTCTCGGTGCGCGGCGAGTTCGGGTACTGGGTGTTCGAGGGCGATCTGCAGCCTATCCAGCGCCCCTCGTGGAACTACCGCGCGGCCGACGGCGGCGGCATCATCCTCGACATGATGTGCCACTGGCGCTACGTCCTCGACAATCTGTTCGGCGCCGTGAAGAGCGTGTCGTGCCTCGGCGCGTCGCACATCCCGCAGCGCTGGGACGAGCAAGGCAAGCCTTACGCCGCAACCGCCGACGATGCCTGCTATGCAACGCTGCAACTGGAGGGCGACATCGTCGCGCAGGTCAACAGTTCCTGGTGCACACGCGTGCGCCGCGACGACCTCGTGACCTTTCACGTCGACGGTACGCACGGCTCCGCGGTCGCCGGGCTTACCGATTGCCGGAGCCAGGCGCGCGTGAACACGCCGCGGCCGGTCTGGAATCCCGACCTCAAACAGCCGATGAATTTTTTCGAGCAATGGCAGGACGTGCCCGACACGCGCGTCGCCGAAAACGGATTCAAGGTGCAGTGGGAGCGATATATCCGCCACGTCGTCGCCGACGCACCCTTTCAATGGGATCTGCTCGAAGGCGCGAAAGGCGTGCAGCTCGTGGAGTGTTCGCTGCAGAGCTGGCGCGAGCGGCGCTGGATCGACGTACCGGCGTTGAGTGTGCCGCCGGCATGAGTCTCACGATCTCGCTGCCGGTCCGGAAAGGCGATGCGACGGCGCTCGAGCCTTACTCGCTGCTCGCGCAATCTCCGGTCGCTCCGCCAAAGAACGGGCGCTTCAATCGCGTGGCGTACTCGGCGGCGCACGTCTTCGCGAATCCGCTGGCGACGCGCGACCCTTGGGCTGACTGCATTCTGGATTGGGACGCGACCATCGCGTATCGCGTGCATCTGTGGAATCTTGGGCTAGGCGTCGCCGAGGCGATGGATACGGCGCAGCGCGGCATGGGACTCGACTGGCCGACGTCCCTCCAGCTCATCAAGGAATCGATTGGCGCCGCGCGCGGGGTCGAAGGCGCGCTGCTCGCCAGCGGTTGCGGCACCGATCACCTGTCGCCGGAATCGGCACGCTCGCTCGACGACGTGATCGGTGCGTATGAAACCCAGATGTCCGCGATCGAAGCGTTGGGCGGGCGGCTCATCCTGATGGCGAGCCGCGCACTCGCGCGCATCGCGCGCGGTCCCGACGACTACGCGCGCGTTTACGATCGCCTGCTGTCCGCGACGCGCGAGCCCGTGATCCTGCACTGGTTAGGCGACATGTTCGATCCGGCATTGGCCGGCTACTGGGGCTCCGCCGACATCGGCGCCGCGATGAACGTCGCCGTCGACGTGATCCACCGCCACGCGGCGAGGATCGACGGCATCAAGATCTCGCTGCTCGACAAGGAGCGGGAAATCGAGATGCGGCGTCGCCTGCCGGCGAACGTGCGCATGTACACGGGCGATGACTTCAACTACGCGGAGTTGATCGCGGGCGACGCGATGGGTTACAGCCACGCGCTCCTCGGCATCTTCGACTCGATCGCTCCGGCGGCGTCAGCGGCGCTCGCCGCGCTCGCGCGCGGCGACGAAGTGGAGTTTCAGCGCATCCTCGCGCCGACCGTCCCTTTGTCGAGGCAGATCTTCGCCGCCCCGACTCGCTTCTATAAGACCGGCGTCGTGTTCATGGCGTACCTCAACGGCTTCCAGGATCATTTCACGATGATCGGCGGCCAGCAGAGCGCCCGATCGATCACGCACCTCGCCGAGATTTTCCGGCTGGCCGACCAGGCGGCGCTGCTCGCCGATCCCGCGCTCGCCTGCAACCGAATGAAACACCTGCTCGCGATTCACGGCATCGACTGAAATGCATGCGTGACTTCTCGTCAGGTCCCGAGTGGCTATCCATCAACACCGCGACGGTGCGAAAGCAATGGACGCTCCCGCAGATCATCGAAGCCTGTGCGCGACACGGCATTCCCGCGATCTCGCCATGGCGCGATCAAGTCGCCGAATGCGGTTTGAAAGTAGCGAGCCGCGCGGTTCGGGAAGCCGGACTCAAACTCTCCGGATACTGTCGCGGCGGCATGTTTCCCGCGGTCGACGATGCCGGTCTCGTCGCGGCACTGGACGACAATTTCCGGGCCGTGGATGAGGCCTGCGAGCTCGGCAGTCCCTGTCTGGTCCTGGTCGTCGGTGGATTGCCCGGCGCGCTCGAGGGCCGCGCTGCTCATCGGGACATCGCTCGGTCGCGCGCGCAGATCACCGACGGCATCGCGCGGCTGCTCGACTACGCACGGCCGCGCAAGATGCCGCTCGCGATCGAGCCCTTGCATCCGATGTATGCCGCGGAGCGCGCCTGCGTCAACACACTCGAGCAGGCTTTGGATATTTGCGACGCGCTCGATCCAACGACCACGGGCGCGCTCGGCGTCGTGGTGGATGTCTATCACGTCTGGTGGGATCCGAAACTGCGCGAGCAGATCCGTCGCGCTGGGGCGCCTCGCCTGCTCGGCTTTCATGTCTGCGACTGGCTGACACCGACGAGCGATCTGCTGCTCGACCGTGGAATGATGGGAGACGGGGTGATCGAACTGCGCAAGATCCGCGGCTGGATGGAAGCCGCGGGCTATTCAGGCTTCAGCGAAGTCGAGATCTTCTCGGCTAACAACTGGTGGCAACGCCCGGGAGATGAGGTGCTGGCCACCTGCATCGAGCGTCACCGCACGGAGGTATGACCATGGAATTCAGACAACTGGGCCGATCGGACCTCAATGTGCCTGCGCTCAGTTTCGGCACAGCGACATTCGGCGACGCTCCGGTGTTCAAAGCCTGGGGCGCCAACGGCGTGAAGGAAGCGACACGCGTCGTGGACCTCTGCCTCGATGCGGGAGTCACGTTGTTCGACTCGGCCGATATCTACTCCGCCGGGCAGGCCGAAGAAATCCTGGGATCGGCCATCAAGGGTCGGCGCAACCAGGTCCTCATCTCCACCAAGGGCACCTTCCGGTTCAGCGACGCGCCGGACGACGTGGGCTCCGGCCGCAAGCACCTGACCAGACAAATCGAGGGCAGCCTGCGGCGGCTGGGCACCGACTACATCGATCTCTATCAGTTGCATGGCTTCGATGCGTTGACGCCGGTGGAGGAGACACTCTGCACGCTGAATGATTTCGTGCGCGCGGGCAAGATCCGTCACATCGGCTGCTCTAACTTCTCGGGCTGGCATCTGATGAAGTCGCTCGCGATTTCCGAGCGTCAAGGCTGGGCGCGCCACGTGGCGCACCAGGCGTACTACTCACTGCTCGGCCGTGAATATGAATGGGAGCTCATGCCGCTCGCGCTCGACCAGGGCGTGGGCACGGTAGTTTGGAGCCCGCTCGGCTGGGGCCGGCTGGGAGGAAAATTCCGGCGCGGGCAGACGGGCCCGGCCGTCACCCGGCTCACGGATGCCACGACGGCGCGGATCGCGCCGCCGGCGGAGGACGAGGAGATTTACCGGATCGTCGACGCACTGGACGCCGTGGCGGCGGAAACCGGGAAGAGCGTGGCGCAGATCGCCATCGCGTGGGTGTTGTCTCGCCCGAGCGTGGCGACCGTGATCATCGGCGCGCGCGACGAGGCGCAACTGAAGGAAAACCTGGGCGCGATCGGCTGGAAACTCGACGCGGCGCAGGTGGCGCGGCTCGAGGCGGCGAGCGCGAAGCCGCGGACCTATCCTTATTGGCACCAGGCGCAGTTCGCCGAACGGAATCCGTTCCCCACGGCGTAGCCAGCAAGCGCTAACGACGGTGTGTGTTCAGCGGCAGGGCGGCCTCACCAATTCCATCCGCCACGAAGCGGGCCAGAATGCGCGCGCCATTTTCCTGGAAGTGAGTGCCATCCACCGTTCCGTCGGCGCGCCGGAAGAAAAAGTTCTCCGGCACGGGCGCCGGACAGATCGGCCTCAGGTAGTTCACGGTTTTCTGATTCAGATCGACCAGCGGAATGCCCTCGACGGCGGCCAGTTCACGCATCGCCTGCGCCCAGGCGCCTGTGCCATTGCCGCCGGTGCAGTACGCGGAGTTTCTTGGCGTCGGTGTGACGAACACCAGCCGAATGCCGCGAGCGCGAGCTCCGGTTATGTACTGCGTCAGCCAGGATTTGAAATCGGTGGCCGGCGCCAGGTAGTAAGGAATGGTCTGGCCGTTGATGGTGTAGGTCGCGGTCGGGTGCCCGTCGTTGGTGCCGAACTGCACTAGTAGATAGTCACCGGCGCGGGCCACGTTCCAGATGGCGGTCAGGCGGCCCTCATCGATGAAGCGGCGCGCGGTGCGGCCGCCGATGGCGTGATTGACGACACGGACCTGCGAGTCGTAGAGCGCGGGCAACATCTGCCCCCAGCCCGCCTGGTCGTTGGGACTCGCGGTGTCGGCGTAGGTGCTGACGATCGAATCGCCCGCGAGATAGACGTTCACGGGTACTGACGGCGTCGAACCCACCAGGGTGAAGGACCATTTCTGACTCGCGACACCCACGTACGTGCTGAGGCGAATCGCCGCGCCCGCCGCCGTGCTCGCCTGCCAGACCTCGACGGCCTTGCCGCTGAAAACCGAGGCGACGGAGTACAAGCCGCCGCCGACCGGATCCACACGCCAGCGTTGATTGGTGCCGCCGAGATATGCCCACTGCCGCAGCTCGGCGCCGTCGTTCGCATTCCACTGATACACATCCAGCGATTTCCCGCTGTGCGCCGGCCGGATTGAATATGAGCCATCGCCCAGAGCGACGACATCGAACTGCTGATTCAAACCGCTCCGCGCAGGGTATTGCACGATGGTTGCGCCGTCGGCGGTACTCGCTCCGGAGACATCCATGTTGAGTCCGCTCGACGACGCCACAATCCTGTAGCGGCCGCTGTCGATGGACCAGGAAGTCGCGGGCGCCAAAGCCAGCACGAGGACAAAGATGAGTCTCAACATTTTGAGCTCCGTCATTTCAAGTACGGCGCCAGAGAGGTGCTCTGCGGACCATGAGGCCGGCCAAAGCCAGTAGATGGATAGATCGATTCATACAGCCTTCCTTAGCTGGTTTTGGCAGACATCCCTGTCTCCGGGCTGAGCCCGGAGGCGAGCTATTAAATTCCTCGAAGGCCAGCGGTGCAAGCGCGGTGTGAACTCCTGGTTCAGGGGCCTTTACCCGGCGGGCCCATACAATGCACGCATGGGCATTCGCGCGTAAAGACAGGCAATCAAGCCTTTCTCAAACTAGTGCGCGCCGGGGCGCACGTCGCCGTCACGAAGCGTTTTCCGGTCGACGCGTCACTCCGCGGCTAATTTCGCGAGCACGCCACGAACGTCGGTCGGCGACCAGGCTTCGTTATCCTGCAGCGCGGCGAGCCGCCCCTTCTTGTCGAATACGAAGAGCTGCACGCCGTGGTGGTTAACGGAGCCGCCGCCATAGCTCACGCGCAGCGCGAGCTCGTCACGCAATTCTTCAGAATGATCGTCGGTGGTCTTGAAGAGGCGCACGTTCTTGTCGAACTTCAGGCCGTACATCGCGCCGAAACGCTTGAGGATCGACGGGCTGTCGAACTGGGGATCGTAGGTCACGCCGTAGACCCCGACGCGCGCGGCGAGACCACGGTCCGCGCATTCGGCGGCAAGCAGGCCCAACTGCCGAACGGTGAGCACGCACTTCTGCGGATTCGCGCAGCGTGAGTACAGGAACGAGAGCGCGAACGGGCGACCCTGCAGATCGGCGAACTTCAGCGTGCGGCCTTCCTGGTCGACGAGCGGCAGCGATTTGGCGACCGGAGCGCTTCGCTGCCGCGCGTCGATGAGCTGCAGCGCGGGCGCGTCGGTCGAGGTGTGAACGTCGGGAGCCTCGCCGTGCGACGCCGCCGCGCGAATGCGCCGCGCCGCGTCGGCCGCCTGGGCGGGCAGTGCCTCGTCGGATGCGTAGGTGCCGCAGTTGGGGCAACGTTCGATGGCATCGAGCATCGGCGCAAGTGGCGCCGCGCGTGCTCCGAACGCAGCCAGAGTCCGGATGACCTCACGTCTAGCGGTGGTCGGGTTCGCGAGAGGATAGTCGAGCCGCGGCGTGGTGACGTCCACCTGCGCATCCATGAAGGTGTCGGCTAGATAGGGTTCGAGCAGCGGCACCAGTTCATCCGCGCGATCGGCGAACCCGCGCGCCGCGACGGCCGCCGCCGCGATGTCGAACGCGTGGCCGCCGAATCGCAGCTCCGCCTTCACGTAGTCGTAGAGTTCGTCGTTGGCGGGGAGCGCACCGAGCGATGCGAGCAGGAAGCCCCGAAAGCGGTTCGCGTCCGTGGGCAGTCTGCCGGAGTAGACAGGGTGGCTTTCGCGCAGCAGTCGCGTGAGTTCGAGCGAGAGCGGCGTCGAATCCGCGCAGCAATCCTTGGCGGCGCGAACGACAGTCGTCAATTCGTCGAGCGTCAACGATGCGTCCGCCGCGCGGATCCGCTTCGTGACCGCAGCCGCGCCATCCACCTGCGCGAGCGCGCGCGAAGGAGTCTGCGCGGCTACCAGCAGCAGACCGACCGCCGCCGCGCGGCATGCGATGCGCGAGTTCACGATCAATACCGCGGCTTGACGGCCTCGATGTACCGGTCCGCGACGATGCGCACCTCGCCGTCGCGCGCCTCGCGGGCGACTTTCTGCACGAGCCGATCGTATTCGTCCGCGCGCTTGGCGTTCGCGCGGAGTTTGTTGGACTGCCGCACGTCCATGGTCATTCGGATGCCGATTGCCTGCAGACGCGGCGGCGCCGACTCGTCGCGCACGATCGGCGCGACGTAACTCACGATGTTGTCCGGGTCGCCGGAGTACAGCGCACCCAGCGCCGCCTCGCGGAACTCGGCCTTTTCACCGCCATCCTGAGCGATGCCCACCAGCGACTGCCGCGCCTCCTGGTACGGGCCGAGCACGCGGATCGCCTCGATGCGGATCGCCGGATCCTTCGTCTCGCGCATGAGCTTGTACGCCGCCGGATAGAACTCCGGCTTGGGTGCCATCGTGAGGATGGAGATGGCATGGACTGCCGGCAGCGGTGCGTCGCCGGAACTGTCGAGGCCGCGGATCAGCCGCTGCTGCGCGCGCGCGTCGCCATGAGCCACGAGCTTGGTGAAGGCGAACATGCGGATCGCCGGCTCCGGGTCGTCGAGCATCTTCTGGTAGACATCCGGCGACGCCATGAACATGAAGGAAAGGCCCTGCTCGACGTCGAGCGCGGCCTCGCGCAGTGGCCGCGCCGAACCCGGATCGCCTAACCACTGCGTCACCTGCTTCATGAGCCGCGGATCCGCCGAGATGTGCTCGGAGATCCGTCGCAGCGCGGCGCCGCGCACCTCGGGGCTCTCCTGCGCGTCGAGCACCGTGCTCTTGAACCCCTCCACCTGCTTGGCGTCGTAGATGACGGCGTACGGCGCGATGGCTTTGATGCGCTCCGCGTCGGGCCGCTTTTGGTTGAGGAACGTCGCCGCCGCGCTGTACACCGCCTCGACGTAACGGCCGACTTCGAGCTTGACGGATTGTTTGTCGGCCTGCGCTTCGACGAGCGTGGAGCAGAGTACAAACAACATCAGAATCGCGATTCTCATGGCGCTTACTCCGTATCCCAGGTCAATCGAACGGGTTGCTGTCGTCATATCCGTATCCCAATCCATTGAGCGGAGAGGTGGCCGTCACCGTCGCATAGTCGATCACGAGGCGAGGCGAAGGTTTCGCGAGCGGAAACAGGCCGCCGAGCGTGATCGGAAACGGCTGGATGAGCGCGTTGTCCGGGCGCCCCGTCGTGCTCGCGAGCGTACCGCCCGTCACGTTGTCCCAGGGCCACATCGTGTCTTCCGCATATTGGCCGAGCGTGCGATTCGCGGTGATCGCCCCACTGGGCGCCTGCGTGAACAATGGCGTGGCCACGCCCGCGGCGGGAGTCGCGTGGCTTCCCTGCAGGTCGTACGACGACACCGCGGTCGGCGTGAAGCGGTCATGCAGCCACTGCCAGCGCGCCCACAGTCGATCGACGTTGCTGTGCAGGAAGAAGAAGATCGGGTCGCGCGGCGCGATGGCCGGCGATCCGCCGATCCAGGAGCCGGTGGGCAGCGGGTTGCCCATGGCGTCGGTGAATCCCGAGCGCGAGTGCGCTCGATTGTGCGAACTGCTCTCCATCGTGATCAAGCTCGAGTAGTTGAACGTCGGCGTACCCAGCGCGAGCACTGCGATATCGTTGGCCAGCAGCGCGGGGTTGCCGGCATCGCCATAGGGAGTCTGGCGCTGGATCCCGGTGGCCACGCCCTCACCAGGCAGAGCCCAGGTCGCAATCGGGTTCGTAACGGCGAGCGTTGCCATGATGCCGGTGCTGTTCGAGCCCATGAACCCGGGCGTGAAGATGTTCGGGGCGGGAGAATCGAACTTCCAGTAATGCACCGCCACCGAGGGATCGGCCGACTGCAGGATGCGCTCGAGGTTCAGCACGAACGCGCGGTGCCAAGGCAGGAAACCCGAACCGCTGTGCGCCTGGCGGTGGGAGATCAGCGCGCCCCCTGCGCTGTCGCGGCTGTGAGTGCGGACGAACTGGATGTAGCTGCCGAAGGTCGCCGAGGTCTTCTGCACCGCCGCGAGGTAGCGGTCGCGTTCTGGCGTAGATAGGCCGTTCGCGTTCTTGCGGATTCGGACCATGATGCCGTCGCGCGACAGCAGTGTTCCGGAGCCGTCGACCACCTCGAGGATCGCGTCCTTGTCGGCGGTGCTTGGGCTCGCGAAATTTCCGGCGACGAAGAACTGCGCCCAGGATCCGTCGCCGTTCAAGGTCAACGCCAGAGTCGTGCCCGTGGCTGTCGATCCACCGGCGAGGGTGCCGGGCGCGAACCGCAAGTGATCGGCGCCAGTCATGTTCCGCAGCGTCACGTCCAAGGTGAACCGTGCCGCGCCGTCCGCCCAGCGGATGCGCGCGGAGGTTGGCGCCCACGCGATGTAATCGTCGAGCGAAGCCACGGAGGCGATCTCGATCTCGACGCGGGGACGCGCCGGCGCGGCGGGGATCGGCGGCGCCCCCGAGGGGATCATCATGGCCTTGCGCGCGATCACGGCCTCGTCGCAGGCTCCCGCGGTTGACGCCTCGATGGTCGCGCCCTTCTCGACCGTTGTGGTCGCGCCGCGCACGAAGAAGTCGAGCCACGCGCCATCCGCCGGCAGCGTCTGGAACAGCGACGTCGCCGTCACTCCCGCCGCCGTCGTGGCATACGTGAGATTGGGAGATCCGGAAGGTGAACGGAATTCCACCGCGACGCCGCCGGGGAAATTCTGGCCGCCCAGGAACTTCTGCCAGTTGATGATGCGCGCGCGTGCGGCAGTCGAGGTCGTGGTGCTGCCGTAGTCGTCGTGGTTCGAGGCGGTGCCGTTGATCTGGACTTCGACGATCGGCAGCAGGCTGCCGGGACACTGCGGCAGCGTGGCGCAGCCCGTGAGCAGCAATGCTACGGCGAGGCACGACAGCGTCGAATGCAGTGAAAGGGATCCGTTCTTCACGTGCTCCTCCGTCCGATGTTGAGCGATCTGATTCTTCTGCTCGCGCAAGCCGTGAGCGCCGCGCGATCTGGAGTTTCTTTCTAGCTAGAGTTGCTAGGCTTGATCGTCCTACCCGGCACCGCGGTATGCAACAGTCGAATCCCGCCATCGTCGGGATAAAGTCTCAGTTTCCGATCACTGCCGTCGATGGCAAGCGGCACCCGGCGCCGGTGCGGTTGCTCTGTTGACGCGACGCCACGACAGGTCGCGGCCGCATCGCATCACTGACAACCCGGCATGCTGTTGACCCACTGAGTCAGCAGCGCAACCCCGGCCGCATCGACTTGATTGGAGCCGAGCGGCGGCATTCCGTTGGCGTCGCGGCGGTTCACGCGGTTGATGAGAATCGAGTTCGCGACGTTGCCAGGCGCGATCAGTCGGGCGCCGGCGCCCAGACCCAGGTCGCCTGCCTGTGGCGACACGTCGCATGTGTTCGTCGAGGCGAATGCCGTTGTGTAGCGCAGATCCAGGTTGACCGACGTCGGCCCGCCGGGGCGATGACAGTGCGCGCAGTTCGTGTGCAGATAGGCACGCGCCCGATCGGCCAGCGGCGCGCTGGCGTTCGCGGGATCCGGCATGGCGGGTTGCGCTGGCGGATCGACGATCGGTGGATTGAACAAGCCGATCGCGTTCAATGTCAGCAACTGGTTCGCGGTCCGGCCGGTGCGCGGGTAAGTGAAGTCGCGATTGAGTTGCGCGGTTTCCGGTCCCAACGCGCGGCCCGCGGCGCTCGTGTGGCACTGCAGGCATTGCGCTTCGCTCGGAAAGATCCATTGCTGGCCGCCGCCGATATCGCGAACGGCACCACCCTGCACCAGGTTCGCGTCGGTCTGCTGCGCGTTCCACTCATACGTGAAGCCACCCCAGTTGCCGTCGGGATGGCGCATCAGCAAGCGAGTCTCGATCAACCGTGTACCGACGCTGAAGCTTTTCATCAATACGGTGCCGTTCGGGAAAACCCAATCGTTGCTGGCTCCCACCGTGATGGAGGTGCCGTTCGGCAGGCCTATCCACCGCTGCTTGGCTGCGTTGTCCGACCAGAACGGCGCGTTGATCGAATACGGGATCAGTCCGGACGCCGGTTGCGTCGCATTCGACGCACTGACACAACCCGTTGCACTCAGGGTCGCGGGAACCGTGCCGCCGCCGCTGCCGGGCTGAAAGCCGATCCGCTGCAGGGTGCCGCCGACGTAATCCGTCACGTACAGCTCGCCGTCGTTGCCCTGCCCGAACGACGAAATGTTGAGAGTCGTCTGCAGCAATTGCGTCGGCGCGCGCGCGGATGGGTTCGCCGCGTTCGGGATCCACGCCCAGATGCGTCCGGAGACGAAATCGGCGAATAGATAGCGCCCGACCAGACTCGATGGTTGCGAGCCGCGATAGACATAGCCGCCGGTAATGGACTCACCGAGCGAGCGGCCGTATTCGGCGACCGGATCGATCAAGCCACTCGCCGGACAACCAGCCGTCTCGAAATCGTGCGCGCCTTCGCGACAGTCCCAACCGTAGTTGCCGCCACGCTGGATGGTGTTCACTTCTTCGAAGGTGCCCTGCCCCACGTCGGCGAGCCACAGCGCGCCATTGGCACGGTCGAAACTCCAGCGCCAGGGATTGCGCAGCCCCCATGCATAAATCTCCGGGCAGTTGCCGCTCGCACGCGAGCCTCCGGGCGGGCACGCCGCATTGCCCGCGAAGGGGTTGTCAGCCGGGATCGAGTACCCCGCCCCCGGCGCACCGATCTGGATGCGCAACATCTTGCCGAGCAAGGTAGTCAGGCGCTGGCCGTTCTCCTGCGGATCACCACCGCCGCCGCCGTCGCCTGTTCCGAGATATAGATAGCCATCGGGACCGAAGGCGATGTCGCCGCCGTTGTGATTATCCTGCGGCTTGTCGATCGTCAGCAGATTCTGTTCCGATGCCTCGTTGATCGTCGCCGCGCCGCTGGCGTCGACCGTCGCGGTGAACGCCGAGAGACGACCGACCGTGCTGCGGTCGATGTAGTAGATGAAGACGCGCGAATCGGTCGGGAAAGCGGGATGGAAAGCCATGCCGAGCAATCCCGCTTCGCTTTGCGCGACGTTGAATGTCCGGCCGGTGATGTCGAGCACGGTCGTCGCGCTGGCCGGACTCGTGCCGGTGAACCGGCGCACGAGGCCGAGCTGTTGCAGCACGTACCAATGCTGACTGCTATTGGGCGCCTGCAGCATCTTCACCGGCATGTTGAATGTCAGGTTCGTGAATCGCGAGAGGGAGATCGTGCTGCCCGCATTCGGCGTGTCCCATGCGTTGCACGTGGTGTTGGACGGCCGACTATCCAGTCCACCCTGACCTCCGGCGGGAGCTGCTGGAGTCGTGGCACTGCCTGTACCCGAGGAGTTGGATTCGTTGCCCGCCGCGTCGACGGCTCGCACCGTGTACGAGTACGCCGTGGAAGGAGCGAGGCCGGCGTCGGAGTAGACCGTCGCCGTGACCGTCGCGACCGGTGCGGTCGCGGAGTTGCGGAAGATTCGATAGCTGCTCACGCCAACGGCATCCGTCGACGCGATCCAGCTCAGATCGATTTGCGAGGTTCCGACGGCCGTTGCCGTCGGTGTGCCAGGCATGGTGGGCGGCGTGGTGTCCACGACCCATGGCTGGGGAGTTGGCGGCGGTTCGTTCTCGCGCGTGTCCGCGCCGCCGCCGCTGCATGCCGACAGCGAGATGGCGGCGAGCGCTACACAGCCGTGGAGAAACGCGCGAGCGGCGGCGCGCGCGCGCAGAAAGGCAAACATGGTGACAACCCCAGAGCCGGGAAGATCGCAAGCCCGGATTCAGGCTTACGCTCCGACTCAACGAATTTTTTACACCACTCGCGGCGACGCCCGTGTAGGCGGCCCGGCGATCCGGGCCCCGCTGCTGCCCTACAATCCCGCTCCATGGACATTTCAGATGACGATCTGCGGGCATGCGTGCGGGTATTGCGAATCATCGAGGCGGATCGCTCCCACCTCACGCGCCTCACGCAGGAACAACGCCGCGAACTGCTGACCCTCGCCGGACTCGTCGCCAAGCCCGAGCGCCACGATCTCGTCAAGATGGCGAAAGCCTTTCGCCGCGCCGAACGCGAAGCCGCGAAAGAGCACGACCGCAAGGCAATCGAGCAGGCCGGGTTGCGCGTGCAGCGCCGCTCGCCCGTCTATGCGCCGCTGCGGCTGGAGCCGCCGAGGCCGGAAGACCTCGACGACCGGCCGCGCCTCAACAAGGAGCGCGATTGCTACGTCTGCAAGCAGCCGTTTTCAAAGGTGCATCGCTACTACGACTCGATGTGCGAGCCCTGCGGAGATTTCAACTACGCGAAGCGCGAGCAGACCGCGGACCTCAGCGGGCGGTACGCGTTGATCACCGGCGCGCGCGTGAAGATCGGCTATCAGGCGTCTCTCAAACTACTGCGCGCTGGCGCGCACGTCATCGTCACGACGCGCTTTCCGGTCGACGCCGCCGCGCGCTACTCCGCGGAATCCGATTTTTCCTCGTACCGCGAGCGACTGCAGATCCACGGACTCGACCTGCGTCACACGCCGAGCGTGGAACTGTTCACCCGATTCGTCGCCGAGCGGCTGCCGCGCCTCGACTATCTCCTCAATAACGCGTGCCAGACGGTGCGCCGCCCGACGGGATTCTTCCAGCACCTGCTCGCGCGGGAGATGGAGCCGATCGGCGCGCTGCCCGCCGACCTGCGCAGCGTGCTCGCGGGTCATGGCGAGTTGCTCGGCAGGCTCGAAGGCTCGCGCGCCCAGTCGACTGGCGCGCTGGCGGTGTCGGATCAGGCCCAGGGCGAAGGGCTCCTGCACAGCGCCGCGCTCTCGCAGCGTCGCTACCTGGACGAGGACTACCGCGGCGGCGAGACGCTCTTCCCGTCGAACCGTTTCGACGAGGACCTGCAGCAAGTCGATCTGCGCGAGATGAACAGCTGGCGGCTGCGCATGCACGAAGTCGAGACACCCGAACTACTCGAAGTGCAGCTCGTGAACGCGATCGCGCCGTACATACTCAACGCCCGGCTGAAGCCGCTCATGCTGCGGACTCCCGGCTCTCACAAGCACATCGTCAACGTCAGCGCGATGGAGGGACAGTTCTATCGCGCCACGAAGACCGACAAACATCCGCACACCAACATGGCGAAAGCGGCACTGAACATGATGACGCGCACCAGCGCGCCCGACTACGTGAAGGACGGCATCCACATGAACGCGGTGGATACGGGCTGGGTCACCGACGAGGACCCCGCGGTCCACGCCGACCGCAAGCGCGAGGAGCTGGACTTCCAGCCCCCGCTCGACGTGGTGGACGGCTCCGCGCGGGTATGCGACCCCTTCTTCTCGGG
>JAYTOK010000016.1:0-3435 GCA_043747835.1 Pseudomonadota bacterium
CGCCTTGCCCTTGGGCGCGGCCGCGGCCTTGCCCTTGGCAGCGGCCCCGGCCTTTCCCGCGGCACCCTTCGCGTTGCGGCCGAATCGGCCTCGGCCGAAACGCTTCGGTGCGGCGGCGAGCAGCGCGCGGCACTCCTCGAGCGTCAGTGACTTCGGGTCGCGGTCCTTCGGCATGCGCGCATTGCGCTCTTTGTCGGTGATGTAGGGGCCATAGCGGCCGTTCAGCACCTGGATGTTGTCGACGCCGAAATCGACGATCAGGCGGTTTGCATCGGCGAGCTGCTTGGCGGCGATGACTTCGAGTGCACGCTCGAGCGTGATCGTGTACGGGTCGTCTTCCTTCAGCGAGGCGTATTTCGCGCCGTACTTCACGTACGGGCCGAAACGCCCGATGTTGGTGTCGATGGGCTCGCCGTCGGCGGTGGCGCCCAGGTTGCGCGGTAGCAGGAAGAGGTACATCGCCTCGTCGAAGCTGATCTTGTCCATCTTCTGGCCGGGGCGCAGACCGGCAAACTTCGGTTTCTCGACATCTTCGCGCGTGCCGATCTGCACGAACGGTCCGAAGCGGCCCATGCGCACCGAGACGGGCTTGCCGCTCGCCGGGTCGGTGCCGAGCTCGCGCGACTGCGCGACTTCCTCGCGCGACACGTTCTTCTCGGTGTGCTCGACGAGGTCGATGAACGGCTGCCAGAACTTGGTCAGCGGCTCGCGCCAGTCTTCCTCGCCACGCGAGACGGCGTCGAGCTCGTCCTCGAGTGCTGCGGTGAAGCCGTACTCGACGTACTTGTGGAAATATTTGCTGAGGAAGTCATTGACGATCTTGCCGATGTCCGTCGGGATGAATCGGCGCGCGTCCATGTCGACGTACTCGCGGTCCTTCAGCGTCGAGATGATCGACGCATAGGTGGACGGCCGCCCGATGCCGTGTTCCTCGAGGGCCTTGACCAGCGACGCCTCGGAGAAGCGCGGCGGCGGCTCGGTGAAATGCTGCGCGCCCTGCAGGCCGATGAGGCTCACGGCGTCGCCTTCCTGCATCGGCGGCAGCACGGTGTCGTTGTCGTCGTCGGCGCTGTCGTCGCGGCCCTCCTGGTAGACGGCGATGTAGCCGGCCTTTACCAGCGTCGAGCCGTTGGCGCGCAGCAGGTGGCGCCCGGCGCCGTCGGCGCCGGCGAGCAGGTCGACTGCGACGGTGTCGTACACCGCGGGGGCCATCTGGCAGGCGACCGCGCGCTTCCAGATCAGCGCGTAGAGGCGGTACTGGTCGTTCTCGATGCGGCCCTCGACCAGCTGCGGCGTGATCGCCGCCGAGGTGGGACGGACGGCCTCATGGGCTTCCTGCGCGTTGCGCGATTTGGTCTTGTAGACCCGGATCTCGTCGGCAACGGCCTCCTTGCCGTAGAGCTTCGCGACGACCTCGCGGATCTCGGCGACCGCTTCGTTGGCGAGGTTCACCGAGTCGGTACGCATGTAGGTGATCAGGCCGACCGAGCCTTCGCCGTAATCGACGCCCTCGTAGAGCTGCTGCGCGAGGCGCATCGTGCGCTGCGCCGAGAAGCCGAGCTTGCGCGAGGCCTCCTGCTGCAGCGTCGAGGTGGTGAACGGCGGCGACGGGTTGCGGCGGCGTTGCTTGCGGTCGATCGTCAGCACGCGCAGGCGTCCGGCGCCGGACTCCGCGGGCCCGAGCGGCCCGTCGAGCGGTGCGCCGCTGGCGCTGCGCAGCGTGCGCTCGACCTCGCGCGCCGAGCCTTCGCTGGTGAAGCTGAACTGCTCGACCTTCCGGCCGGCATACTCGACGAGGCGCAGCGGAAAGGCCTGGGCGGTGTGCTCGCCCTGCGCGTCGATCGACCAGTATTCCTGCGGGACGAACGCCTGCACCTCGGCCTCGCGCTCGCAGATCATGCGCAGCGCCGGGCTCTGCACGCGACCGGCAGAGAGGCCGCGGCGCACCTTCTTCCACAGCAGCGGCGAGAGGTTGAAGCCGACGAGGTAGTCGAGCGCGCGGCGCGCCTGCTGCGCGTTGACGAGGTCGAGCGACAGCTCGCGCGGCTCGCGGATCGCCTCGCGCACGGCGTTCTTCGTGATCTCGTAGAACGCGACGCGGTGCACGGTCTTGTTCACGAGTTCGCCGCGATCCTTGAGCAGCTCGTGCAGGTGCCAGGAGATTGCCTCGCCTTCGCGGTCGGGGTCGGTCGCGAGGTAGAGCGACTTGGACTTCTTCAGCGCACGCGAGATCGCCTCGACGTGGCGCTCGTTACGCTCGATGACGTCGTACTTCATCGCGAATTTCTTCTGCGGATCGACCGCGCCTTCCTTCGGCACGAGGTCGCGCACGTGGCCATAGGACGCGAGCACCTCGAAGTCCTTCCCCAGGTACTTCTTGATGGTCTTCGCCTTGGCCGGCGATTCGACGATTACCAGGTTGTCAGGCATCTGTTCAGTCGGCCACGGACAGGCAGGAAAGCGGGGACCCCAGAGACGCGAAACCGCGGACGAGCCGCGGTGCCGGTTCTCGCGCAGCGCGTGCGCGCGCTCGTCAACGCGCTCAGTGGGGTCGCTCCTCGAGGTCGAAAACGAGTTCTTCCATCCGCGAACAGGCGAGCTCCTCGCCCGGCTGGCTGGAGAGCACCATCAGCACCACCCACTTGAGCTGGCTGACGTCCAGTTCGTCGTTGTCGAACGACGGCTGCGTGAACGAAGAGGGCGAGAACGACGAGGGCGTCGAATCGAGCGCCAGCAGGCGTTCGATGACGATTTCGCGCTGCTGCGGCGAGAGGATGCCGGTGCGCTCGAGCGACAGCAGGTAGCCGCGGCAATCCGCTGGCAGGCGCGCGCGCTCGCTGTCGGTGAAGATGCGCATGGCCCGCAGGCCCGCGGCGGACCTCGTGCTCGACGCCTCGCTCGACTTCGAGCTCGACTCCGAACTCGACTCCGAGCTCGAGCCCGTGCTCGAGTCCAGGAAGGCCGGCCGGTTGCGCTCGCCGGCGAGGTCGGCGAGCCAGTCGAGCGCGCGCTCGACGCAGTCTTCGGCGAAGCCGGCGCGTTCCAGGTCGAGGGCGAGCTCGTCGCGTTCGGGGACATCCGGCGTGTCGGTGAGCATGTAGCGGTCGAACACGTAGATCAGGATGTCGAGGACGGTTCCGGTCATCTCAAGCATGGTGGAAGGGGCATGGTGGAAGGGGCATGGTGGGAAACGGAATTGCAAATGAAGCCGGCTCGCGCTCAGGCCTGCGCAGAACCGACGCGAATGAAGTGGCCGCCGGGTAGCGATTCGATGCGTCCCTCGAGCTCGAGAATGAGCAGCAGGGAGGCTACCGATTCGCTGGAGAGGCCCGTGGAATCGAGGAGCGCATCAACGCTCGTTGGCTCAAAACCGAGGGCATCTAACAGGATTTCGGCAGGGTTGTCCAATGGCCAGGCCCCGTCGCGAGGCCCCGA
>JAYTOK010000017.1:0-47635 GCA_043747835.1 Pseudomonadota bacterium
TGCTACGCCTGTTACCGCTCGACTTGCATGTGTTAGGCACGCCGCCAGCGTTCAATCTGAGCCAGGATCAAACTCTTCACTTAAAGATTTCGATCTTCAAATCAAAGAGTATCCATCGGCCCATCGCTGGACTTTTTAAGGTCCATTTCTGGACTTTTTGGTTACTCGGTTAATGCCTCCAAAAGATGCATTGACGCGAGTCCCCACACAAATTACCTGCAAATTTTTAGACAGCACTTCGGTCGCTTGGGCCGAAGAAGGGGGCGGAATTATAGGCGTGAACCGCATTCCGTCAACCTTTGTATTCAGACACTTACTTTCCCACCGCGAGAACCGCGGGGGCCATCGGTGCGTGAGGGGGCGCATTATAGGGAGCGGATCGGGTCTGTCAACGCGTTGTAACAACTTGGGTCGGAATAGTCCTAAACCCCTGACTAACTTCGATTTTTAGCCCCTCGGCGCAATACTCCGCTGGTCAAATCTTCGCCAAAGACCCGGCTTCAGCCCGCCCCGAGCGTTACCCAGCGGTATTTATGCTTACCCACTTGGATCAAATACGTCCCTGCCGGCAACGAACGGTCTCTTTCAGTCACTTTCTCGAGGGAATCCGCGCCCGCCCCAACGCGCACGGCGCCCTGGTCGATCATCCGGTTGCCGTCCGAAGTGCTTGAGACGAGGCCCGCATTCTTCAGGACGTTGGCGAGCCGTTGCGCGGAACCGTCGGTAGTTAGGCTGACCTTCTCGATGTGCTCCGGCACCTGTCCTTGCTGGAATCGCGCGACGAAAGCCTCGCGCGCCCGCGCGCCCGCACCTTCGCCGTGGAACCGCGCCACGATCTCGACGCCGAGCTCGAACTTCACATCGCGCGGATTGCGCCCCTCCGCGACGGCCTTGCGCAGACCGGCGACCTCCGCAATCGGTCTGAACGAAAGGAGCTCGAAATACCGCCACATGAGCTCGTCCGAAATCGACATGAGCTTCCCGAACTGCACGTCCGCGGGCTCGTTGATTCCGATGTAATTGCCCAGTGATTTGGACATTTTGTTCACGCCATCGAGGCCCTCGAGCAGCGGCATCGTCATGACGATTTGCGGTTCCTGGCCGTAGGATTCCTGCAGTTGACGGCCGACTAACAAGTTGAATTTCTGGTCTGTGCCGCCCAACTCGACGTCGCTCTTGAGCGCGACGGAGTCGTAACCCTGCACGAGCGGATACAGAAACTCGTGCAACGCGATCGGCTGGTTGCTCTTGTGGCGCTTCGCGAAATCGTCGCGCTCGAGCATGCGGGCGACGGTGTGCCGTGCTGCAATCTCGATGAGCCCGGATGCGTTCATCCCACCGAACCAGCGCGAATTGAAGTCGATGCGCGTCTTCTCGGGATCGAGGATCTTGAAGATCTGCTCGCGGTAAGTCCGGGCGTTCGCCTCGATCTGTTCCCGCGTCAGCGGCGGGCGGGTCGCGTTTCGGCCGGACGGGTCGCCGATCATCCCCGTGAAGTCGCCGATCAGAAACGTGACTTCGTGGCCGAAATTCTGGAACTGGCGCATCTTGTTGATGAGCACCGTATGACCCAGATGCAGGTCCGGGGCGGTCGGATCGAAGCCCGCCTTGATCCGCAGCGGCGTTCCGCGCGTGAGTTTTTTCACGAGCTCGCTTTCGACGAGCACTTCCTGAGTCCCGCGCATCAATTCGGCGAGCTGATTCTGTAGTTCTGGGTTCATCTTTGACGGTGTGAGTGATTCGTTCTGTCTTACGGGGGGTACGGAGAGGGGCAACGGCAGTCACATTCAGCTTCCGAAGACGTTGACCCCTTGTCGATCCGTGCGTTACGTTTTATAGATCGTGTCGAAGTTCATCAAGTCCGCCATCCCCGGCGTCTCCACCCGTACCGCAACGCTGTTGCAGGTCGGCCTTCTGGCGATCGTCGGCACGCTGGCCTGGCTGCCGCGCGAACCGGAACCGGTCCCCACCTTGAACGTACGGGTACCCACGCTGCCCATCCTCGAGTCGCCCGTATCGCCGGCTGTGAGCATCGGCTTCTCCACGATCGAAGTCGTCGTCAGCCGCAACGACACGATGGATCGCCTGTTCCGGCGCTTCGAACTCAACCTTGGCGATCTGGCCGCTCTGCGCTCGCTGCCGGACCTGCGCAGTCAGCTCGACAAACTACGTCCGGGCGAACTCCTCCGCCTCATGCATCGGGGCGGCGAGCTCGTCGGCCTCGAACGCAAACTCTCCGACAGCGAGACACTGAAGGTCACACGCGAATCCGCGGGCTTCGTGTCCGACGTGCTCGAGAATCCGCTCGAGGTCCACACCCGCACCGCGACCGCGACCATCTCGAGCTCGCTGTTCCAGGCGTCGGCCGACGCCAAGCTCTCGGACCGGATCGCCTTCGATCTCGCCGAGATCTTCCAGTACGACATCGACTTCGTGCTCGACATCCAGGCCGGCGACCGCTTCAGCGTCGTATACGAAGAACTCTCCCAGGACGGCCAGCTGCTGCGGACCGGCAACATCCTCGCGGCGAAGTTCATCAACGACGGACGCGAGTACCACGCCGTGCGCTTCGTGGATGCGCAAGGTCGCGCCGAATACTTCACTCCCGACGGCCGGAGCCTGCGCAAGGCTTTCATGCGCTCGCCCGTCCAGTTCTCGCGCGTGAGCTCGCGCTTCAATCTGTCGCGCCGACATCCGGTGCTGAATCGCATCCGCGCGCATCGCGGCGTCGACTACGCGGCGCCGACCGGCACTCCCGTACGCGCCGCCGGCGAGGGTCGCGTACGCTTCGCGGGGCGTCAGGGTGGCTACGGCAACGTGATCGAGCTCGAACACGGCTCCGGCGTCATCACCGTTTACGGCCACCTGTCGCGCTTCGCGTCCCAACTCAAGCGCGGGCAGCGCGTCGCGCTCGGCAGCGTGATCGGCTACGTCGGCGCGACCGGTCTCGCTACCGGCCCGCACCTGCACTACGAATATCGCGTGCGCGGCATCCACAAGAATCCGCAGACCGTGCCGCTGCCTGACGCCGCACCGATCCCGGAATCCGAGCGCGAGTCGTTCCTGACCGCGACCGCGGATCTCATGAACATGCTCGACCTGCCCGCGGGTCCGGCGTACGTCGCGAGATAGTCCCCGGCAACTGTCACAATCCGGGGCTCGCGTCTGTGGTTTCATGACCATCTACCCGACGCGCGCGCCATGGACCTCCCCGATCTCCGCTCACCCGAGCACTACATCAATCGCGAACTTTCGCTGCTCGAATTCAACGAGCGCGTTCTCGCGCAGGCGCTCGACGACAAGGTGCCGCTCCTCGAGCGACTGAAGTTTCTCTGCATCTCGTCGAGCAATCTCGATGAGTTCTTCGAGATTCGCGTCGCCGGTCTCAAGCAACGCATCGAACTCGGCTCCGAGCAGCCTGGCCCCGACGGAATGGCGATCACCGACCAGCTGCGCGCCATCCACGAGCGCGCCTGCGCGCTGGTCGATGCGCAGTATCACTGCCTCAACGATGTGTTGCTGCCCGCGCTGCGCCACCACGGCATCGAACTGCTCGCGCGCGCGACGTGGGACGAAGCAACGGCGCGCTGGCTCGAAAACTATTTCGAACGCGAAGTCGAGCCTGTGCTCTCGCCGCTCGCCCTCGATCCCGCCCGTCCTTTCCCGCGTATCCAGAACAAGAGTCTCAACTTCATCGTGCGGCTGGCCGGGCAGGATGCTTTCGGTCGCGACACCGGTCTCGCCGTCGTGCAGGCGCCCCGTTCGCTGCCTCGTGTCGTCGCGTTGCCGGAGATCGACGGTCAGCGCCGCTTCGTGCTGCTCACCGGCATCGTGCAGCAGTTCGTCTCGAAACTCTTCTCGGGCATGGAAGTGCTCGGTTGCTACCAGTTCCGCGTCACCCGCAACAGCGACCTGTTCGTCGATGACGAAGAAGTCGACGATCTGCGGCGCGCGCTGGAAGGCGAACTCGCGCACAGACGCTACGGCGCGGCGGTACGCCTCGAGGTCTCGCGCGATTGCCCGCCCGATCTCGACACCTTCCTGATGCGCCAGTTCACGCTGAGCGAAGTGGATTTCTACGAAGTCGAAGGGCCCGTGAACCTCAACCGCCTCGCGGCGCTCTACGACCTCGTGCAACGGCCCGACCTCAAGTATCCGATCTTCACGCCGGGCCTGCCGCGCCGGGTGGCGGGGTCGAGCGATCTGTTCGCCGTCATTCGCCACAAGGACGTGCTGCTCCACCACCCGTTTCACAGCTTCGGACCCGTGATGGATTTCCTGCGTGGCGCCGCCGCGGATCCGCGCGTTCTCGCGATCAAGCAGACGCTCTATCGTGCGGGCGACGAATCACCGATCGTCGAGGCGCTGGTGGCCGCCGCGCATTCCGGCAAGGACGTCACGGTCATCGTCGAGTTGCGCGCCCGTTTCGACGAGGAAGCCAACATCGAGCTGTCGAACCGGCTGCAAGAAGCGGGCGCGCACGTGATGTACGGCGTCGTCGGATTCAAGACGCACGCGAAGATGTCGATGGTCGTCCGGCGGGAGGCCGAGGGCCTGCGCCGCTACTGCCACCTCGGCACCGGCAACTACCACCCGCGCACCGCGCGCAGCTACACGGACTACAGCCTCTTCACCTGCGATCCCGTGATCGGCCAGGACGTCCACGAGTTGTTCCTGCAGCTCACCAGCCTTACCCAAACACCGCACCTGACCAAACTACTGCAGTCGCCGTTCGACATGCATCCGAAAGTCATAGAGAAGATCGATCGCGAGGCAGGGCTCGCGGCGGACGGCCGCCCGGGTCGCATCATCGCCAAGATGAACTCTCTGGTGGACCCGAGGGTCATCGAAGCGCTGTACCGCGCGTCACGCGCCGGCGTTCAAATCGATCTGATCATCCGCGGTCTTTGCGCGCTGCGACCGGGAATTCCCGGTGTTTCCGAGAACATCCGCGTGCGTTCTGTCGTCGGGCGGTTTCTGGAGCATTCGCGCGTCTTCTACTTCTCCAACGGCGGTGACAACGGAGAGACGAGCGAGCTGTACCTCGCGAGCGCGGACTGGATGGAGCGCAACTTCTTCCGTCGCGTGGAAATCGCGTTTCCGGTTCGCGAGCAGACGCATCGCGACCGCATCCTGCGCGACCTCAACTCCTACCTCGCCGACAATACGCAGGCGTGGTCGCTCGGGGCTGACGGCCAATACACGCGCGTGGTCACCGAACCGCCAGCTTACGAAGCGCAGGGTGCGCTACTCGCGCGATACGCCGCAGGCAGCGCGCCACCGATCGTCCCGTAACCTATCTCGCGGTGAAGACGCGCAGTCGAAATCCGACGGTCTTCAGGTTCTCGATCTCATGCTGGAGATCCGCGATGGTCAGCGGATGATCTTCGAGCCAGCCGGGCGGGAAGCGCACTTCGAGTGCATCCGCGCGCGGCAGCAGTCCGATCTCCGGCAACGCCACCGTGCTGCGACCCCGATGCAACAGCACCGCGAGCCGCAACAGCAATGTCATTGCCGGCGCGCGCTTGTCCCAGGGCGACGTGAGCTCGTCCTTCTCCTCGATGGCGGGCTTGCGCCGATGGCTGCCCACCATGATCGCGAGCAGCTTTTGCTCCTCGCGCGGGAACCCGGCCATGTCGGCATTCGCGAGAAGATAGGCGCCGTGCCGGTGGTAGCCGCTGTGAGCGACATCGAGGCCGATTTCGTGCAGTCGCGCGGCCCAGCGGAGGATCGACTCCGTCGCGGGATCCGTGAGCGACCACGCCTCTTCCACCTGTTCCAGGAACTGCGCCGCGGTCGCTTCGACGCGTTCGGCCTGCGCGAAGTCGACGTGGTACCGCTCCTGCATGCTGCGCACGGTGCGCTCGCGCGCGTCTTCATCCGTGTAGCGGCCGAGCAGGTCGTACAGCAGGCCTTCGCGCATCGCGCCGTCCGCCACCTTCATCGTTTCGATGCCGAGCTGGTCGAACACCTCGGCGAGGATCGCGACGCCTCCCGCGAACGACAGCTTGCGGTCGTCGGTGACCGAGCTCAGCTTGAGATCGCGGATGTGCTCGATGTTGCCGAGCTCGTGGATAATGCGTTCGAGGCCGTCAGCGCCGATGCTGGCCGCATCCGGGTCGAGCTCGCGGATGCAATCTCCGATGGCGCGCACGGTGCCCGAACTGCCGACCGCCTCGTCCCATCCCCGACGCCGGAACGCCGCCTGATAGGGCTCGATGGCCTGACGCGCCGCGACTCGCGCACGCTGCATGCGCTTCTGCGAAAGGCGCCCATCGGCGAAGAACTCCTCGCTCAATCGCACGCAGCCCATCTGCAGGCTCTCGAGCTCGAGCGGCTGCAGACCCTCGCCGATGATGATCTCGGTGCTGCCACCGCCGATGTCGCAGACGAGACGCCGGCCGGGGCCCGCGGGCGACGTATGGGACACACCCGAATAGATGAGGCGCGCCTCCTCGATGCCTGAAACGATCTCGATCGGATGGCCGATCGCTTCGCGAGCTCGTTCGATGAAGGATTCCGCACGCTTCGCACGGCGGAAAACGTTCGTGCCGACGACGCGAACGTGATCGGGGCGCATGTCACGCAGTCTCTGACCGAATCGCTCGAGACACGCGAGAGCGCGCGCCGCGACTTCCTTGTTCAACCTGCCGTCGGTCTCGAGCCCGGCACCGAGCCGAACCATCTCTCGCAGGCGATCGAGGATGACGAGTTGGCCGTGCGTGTAACGCGCGACCACCATGTGAAAACTGTTGGAGCCGAGATCGACGGCGGCGAGGATGTCCGGGACGGACTTCGAACCGCGGCGGGCCACGTCAGCGACGGACCGTCAGGCTGAGAACGACGAGCCGCAGCCGCAGGTTGTTTGCGCGTTCGGATTGCGGATCACGAACTGCGCGCCGTTGAGATCCTCGCGGTAATCGATTTCCGCGCCCGTGAGGTACTGCACGCTCATCGGATCGATGAGCAGCTTGACGCCCAGGTTCTCGACGCAGGTATCGCCGTCCTGTTCCGTCTCGTCGAACTCGAAACCGTATTGCATGCCCGAGCAGCCCCCGCCCTGCACGAAGACGCGCAGTTTGAGGTTCGGATTGCCTTCGCCACGAATCAGGTCGCTGACCTTGCGGGCGGCGGCATCGGTGAAAACCAGGGTTTCGGTCGCGGTCTCAGTCATGCGGGGCACACTACGCGCCGGATTTGGCGGCCGCAACCGGCGACGCGGACTCGATCTGCGTTTCCGGGGCCGGGGCCGACTTGCCGTCGCTGTTCAGGGGAATCAGTTTGCCGGTTATGACGGCACCGGAGGCCATTTCAATGACGCCGTAGTGAACATTTCCGTTCACGCGCGCCTTTTCGCCGAGCACGAGCCGTTCGCGCGCGACCATGTCGCCGTTGACCGTGCCGTTCATGACGATACTGGTGACTTCGACACGGCCTTCGATGAAGCCGCTCTCGCTGACCGACAGAGCACCGCCGTCGGCCGCGGAGCTGCGGACGTTGCCGTGGATGCGCCCGTCGAGATGCAGCCCGCCCGCGAACTCCAGATCGCCGTGGAGGTTAGCCGCCTTGCCGAGAAGGGTGTCGATGCGCATCGTCTGCTTGCGTCTTCCGAACATCTTCCGCTCCCGCACGAACCGCACTACTGCGGATCGACGCTCCACACGTATGCCTGCTGGACAGGCACGGATCCGCGCCGGTTAGACCGGACTTCGACCAGGAGCTGTTCGGGTTTCATGCCCGGGGGCACGGTGATTTCCTCTTCGATGTTCTCGAGATAACGAAACGTGAACGGTATCTCACGGCGCTTGCCACCCGAGAGTGTCGCGAAATCCGCACGCCCAGGCTTCCCATCCACCTCACCATCGACGATCAGGACAACGACGCCGCTCACCACCGAGTCCGGCTTCATGGGCTGGACCAGCGTGACGCGGATACGAAACTTGTTTGCCGTGGCCGTTGCCACCATACGCGCCTGCTGGATTTTTACCTCGGCAGAGTTCGCATTTTGGGTGACGATCCCCCGGAAAAAAGCCAGTTCCTGGTTCGCCCGGGCTACCTGGGCCTGCAGTTCGCCAATCGTGCGCTGCACCTCTTCCCGCTCCCGGGTCTGGCCGACTGTCGACGATTCGAGCTGCGCGATCCTGGCCCGAAGA
Source organism: Pseudomonadota bacterium (assembly GCA_043747835.1). Classification (GTDB taxonomy): domain Bacteria; phylum Pseudomonadota; class Gammaproteobacteria; order Steroidobacterales; family Steroidobacteraceae; genus CADEED01. The sequence continues at coordinate 8,154 of JAYTOK010000017.1, forward strand.
TCGAAGATGGTGGCTTCGAGCGTCTCGATCTCCGAGCGCAGGGTGGTTCGTTGCTTGAGAGCCGCCAGCGAGTCGAAACCCGCGCTGTAACGGCCGAACTCGAACATGCCGTAAACGCCGCCGGCGACGATGAGCACGAGAATGACGATGGTGATCCAGCGGCGGGTGGGTGCGTAGGTCGTGACGACCAGTTTCGGCGGCAATCCCGGCACCTCTATTCCTTGTCCCGGTTATTCATTCGCAAGCGCCACGGCATCGGCCTCCCACCAGGCGGGATGAGCAGGCGCGCCGCCCGGAAATGCGGTGGGTGCGAGCTCGGTGAGCATGCGCACGTAGACGGGACGTTTGAAATAAATGACCTCACGCACGGGCTCCCAGTAGTTTGCCCAGCGCCAGCCGTCGAACTCGGGCTCGCCAGTCTGCGTGAATTCGAAGCGCACGTCGCTCTCGGGAACGGCGAGACGCAACAGGAACCAGCGTTGCTTCTGGCCGATGCACGTGGGACCCCGGCCGCGGCGCACGTAACGTTTCGGCAGCCGGTATGGAATCCAGTCGGACGTGGACGCGACGAGCGTCACGTGGCGGCGCTCGAGTCCGATCTCTTCCTGCAGCTCGCGATACAGGGCCTGTTCGACGGGTTCGCCCTGGCGCACGCCTCCCTGCGGAAACTGCCAGCCTCGCCCGCCCGTCCTTTGCCCGAGGAACACCTCGCCGCTGTCGCGCATCAGGACGATGCCGACATTGGCGCGATACCCCTCTGAGTCGATCCAATCGCTCATGCCGCATGTTTTACCGGGTGCCACGCGGCCGAACAAGGCAGATGGTCTAATGCGCCGTGATTCCGGCCGCTTCGACCTCTTACCGATTTGCCGCTTTGCTGGGTTGCGCCGCTCTGGTCGCCGTGCTGGGACTCGTTGCCGGCTCGACGGACATCGGCATCGGACCCGCGCTCTCCGCCTTGGGTGGGAATGCCGCCGAGCCCGCGCGCACGGTGGTCATGGACCTGCGATTGCCGCGGCTGCTGTCGGCGTTCGGCATCGGCGCATTGCTCGCGGTCGCCGGCGTGCTTCTGCAGGCCCTGTTTCGCAATCCGCTCGCGGATTCCTACGTGCTCGGCGTGTCGGGCGGATCCGCGCTCGGCGCCCTTCTCGCCATGCTCGTGGGCGCGGCGCTGTGGATCGTCCAGACGGCGGCGGCCGCGGGCGCGATTCTCACCACCCTGCTCGTCCTGGCGCTGGCCCGCGGCGGCGCTACCGTGCGCGTGCTGCTCACGGGCGTCGTGATCGCGAGTGCCTGCGGCGCCCTCGTGACGCTGGTGCTCGTGCTCGCCGACAACGGCCAGTTGCGCGGCATGATGTTCTGGCTCGCCGGCGATCTCGGCTGGGCCGCGCACCCCTGGTTGATGACCGGCGGCGCGTTGCTAGCCACCGTCGCCGCCGCGCTCATCGCGCGACCGCTCGATGTCCTCGCCACGGGAGAGACCACGGCCGCGAGTCTCGGCCTCGAGCTCGCCCGCTGGCGCGTCGCGATCGTGATCGCGGCTGGCGTGCTCACCGCGGGCGCGGTGCTCCAGGGCGGGACCATCGGCTTCATCGGCATGGTCATCCCGCACCTCGTGAGGCTCGCGTTCGGGACGGCGGCGCACCGCGTGGTCGTCCCCGCCGCGGCGCTCGCGGGCGGCACTTTGTTAGCCGCGGGCGATCTGGTCGCGCGCATCGCCGCGGCGCCGCGGCAGTTGCCGGTGGGTGCGGTGATGGCGTTGATCGGAGTGCCGGTCTTCCTCGTCCTGCTCCGGCGGCTCGAAACCCGCAGCTGAAATGGGGACATTCCCCGTTTCCTAACAAAAGGGACGGGCGGGAGTGCTACGTTTGCGCTCCGGCTTCCGGCTGCATCTCTTTTCGGCCCGAATGGAGATCGGCGAGGAGAGAGCGGCCGCGAGCCGGGTTGATGCCCCGTCAGGTGCGCCCGAGATGCCACTACGAAGGCGAGCAGCGAACGACGAGCGAACGCCAAAAAATGGTCCTCCATTTTTTGAAGCGCGATCGACCTTGAGGGCCGAAAAGAGATGCAGCCGGAAGCCGGCGCGTCCACAACAATCAGGCCCGTCCCCTTTTGCTAGGAAACGGGGAATGTCCCCATTTCAGCCGATGACGTGCTGCGAGACCTCGACGCGATTCCGTCCCGCGCTCTTCGACCGATACAGCGCGGCATCGGCTTCGGCGATGAGCCTCTCCGCGAGCGCCTTGTAGTCGTGCGAGCGTGGCTGCGGCTTTGCCGTCGCGACGCCGAGCGAAAGCGTGACCGTCACGTGCGCACCGCCATGCACGCGGATCGGCGTCGCGCCGACGACGTGGTGGATGCGTTCGGCGAGCTTCATCGCCTGTGCAACTTCGGCGCCCGCGAGCAGGATCGCGAATTCGTCGCCGCCGAAGCGCGCGCCCGTGTCGCCCGCGCGGATTTCGCCTTCCGCGCGCCGCGCGACTTCTTTCAACGCCTCGTCGCCGGCCAGGTGGCCGAAGCGGTCGTTGATCTCCTTGAAGTGATCGATGTCGATCATCAGGCAGGCCAATGCCTTTCCCGTGCGCTCCGCGCGCGCGAGTTCTTCGCGCAAGCGGTTGTGGAAATAGCGGCGGTTGTGCCAGCCGGTCAGGAAATCCGTGACGCCACTGCGCACGAGGCGCGCGCGATTGACCGCGTTTTCCAGGCTGATCGCGCAGATGACGCCCAGGTGCGCGAGGAAATCCGCGGCCAGATCGCCCGTGAAACGCTGGCCGTCGCGGCTACCGAACGCGATCACGCCGATCGCGCGATTGTCGCGCGGCAGCGGAATCAGCGCGATGCTGCCCTGGCGCAGCGTGGGCGGGAGCAACAGGTCGTGATCGGAGCTCCTGAAAGGTCCGAGCCACGGCCGGTCGAACTGCGCGAGCAACGGCGCGAGCGGCGATACGGCATCGATGAAGCGCACGTCTTCGATGACCTTGCTCGACAGACTCTCGATACCGGAGAGATGCCGCAATTCGTGCTGGGGATCGAGCAGCGACAGCGTGACGACGTCGAGCGAGTAGGCATCGCGAAGCCCTACGACGATGCGCTCGAACAGCTCGCCGAGCGAATGCGCGCGCAGCAGCTCCACTTCGCGCGCCTGCGTCTTCTCGAGCAACTGCTGATTGAGATGCACGGCTTCGGTCAATGCGCGCAGCTTCTCGCGCAGCTCGTCTTCCGATCCCGCGTGAGGATCGCGGCTGCTCATCAGGCGCGACGCTCCGCGACCGCGCGACGGTCCTCGAAGTACTCGCGCCCACGGCGCATCAGGGATTCGAACGACGCGAAGTCCTGCGAGATCACCGCCGTGCGCAGGCGTTCCACGGCTTTGGCGAGCGCCTCGAGCGATTCCGCCCCGTAGTCGTTGAGGCTCTGGATCTCGTAATACAGCTCCGGGCTTTCCTGCGCCACGCGCGACGCCACGTCGAGTTGCGCGTCGAACGTCGTCGACGACAGTTTCGCGAGGCGCGGCGCCGCCTCGCCGCTCTCGGCGAGCGCGGTGAAAAATGCGATGTTGAGGGCGTGCGACAGACCCAGGACGTAGGCGATGAGCCGGTCGTGATCGTCGAGCGACATCACCGCCTGCTCGGCCATCGTCGACGAGAACAGCTCACGCGCGGCTTGCGTTGCCTCGGGCGACCCCAGGTCCACGAAGATCACGTGACGGCCGGACAGCAGCTCGGTATCGGGGCCGAACATGGGATGCACGGACGTCACGCGGCAGCCATGCGATCTCAGAGCATTCAAGCCTGCACGCAATGGAGACTTCAGGGATCCCACATCGAAGATGACGCCCTTGGGCCGGCGCATCGCGATTTCGCGCAGGATCTTGTCGGTGATGCCGAGCGGGGTCGCGATCACGATGAAGTCTTGGTCGAGCGGCGTCGTCTTCCAATCCAGGACATGCGTGAACCCGGGCGGCGCGCCCGTGGGGTCCGCGATCGTCACGCTGAAGCCTTGCGAAGTCATGAAGTCCGCGAACCAGCGGCCCATCTTGCCGGCGCCGCCGATCACGAGCGCGCTGCGGCCCGAGCCTGCGCCCTGCGCGGCGACGCTCGCCTGTTCCTGGGTAGTTAGCGAGGTGCGGATCAGCAGGCGCACGAGCTCCTCCGCGACCTTCGGCGAAACGCCATTCTGCCGGCCCGTTTCGCGCGCGGTCAGCAGCACGTCCCGCTCGCGCGAATAGTCGCGCGTCGCCTGTCCGGTCTCCCGCTTCGCACGAATGATCTCGCGGCTGGTTTCCTGCCGTTTGCCGACGAGTTCGAGGATCTGCCGGTCGAGGTCGTTGATCCTGCGACGCAGGTCTTCGAGCGAGCTCATGATTCACCCTGTGACGTGTACTTACGCCCTAGCTTTTATCGGCTGCGGCGCACGACTGCAAGGCGGGCCGCACGCGGATACCATATCGCCCATGGAGATATACAACGACCTCTTGCCCGATCCCCTGCCCGCCGAGCCGATGGCGCTGGCGAGTGCCTGGCTGGCGACCGCGCGCGCGGCCCGACAGCAGCCGAACCCCGACGCGATGGTGCTCGCGACGACCTCCGCCTCGGGGCAACCCTCGGCGCGGATCGTGCTGTGCAAGGAATTCGACGTCGAACAGGGCCGGGTGTCCTTCGTCACCAACTACGACTCGCGCAAGGGCCGCGAGCTTTCGGAGAATCCGCGCGCCGCGCTCGTGTTCCATTGGGATCATGCGCACCGTCAGATCCGCGTCGAAGGCGTGGTCGTCAAGGCGCCGGAATCCGACAGCGACGAGTATTTCGGAACACGCAACTGGCAGCGCCAGATCGGCGCGTGGGCGAGCGCGCAAAGTCAGCCGCTGCGTTCGCGCGAGCAGTTGAACGCCGCCGTGCGCGCCGCCGCGGATCGCTTCGGCGCGCCGCATCCGACGCCCGACAATGTGAACGATCCGCCGCCGGTGACGATTCCGCGTCCTTCGTTCTGGGGCGGTTATTACGTCTGGGCGGACTCCGTCGAGTTGTGGATCGAAGGCGCCGCGCGCGTGCACGAGCGGGCGCGCTGGACGCGCACGCTAACTACCTCGGGCGACGGCTCGCCGTCGAAAGATCCGGCGGGTTTCCGCGCCGGTCCGTGGGCTGCCACGCGCCTGCAGCCTTGAGGAAGTCGCAACAAAAGCCGCCGACGATGTGGCGCAACGTCCGCATCGCGATTCTCCTGTTCATCATGGCCCTCGCGGCGTACTCGAACTGGTTCGATCGCCTGAAGACCACGGATTGGGACGAAACACTGTGGATCGGCGTATTCCCGATCAACGCCGTCGGCGACGCAGCGACGACGCGATACATCTCGAGCCTCAGCGTCGACCGCGTGTCCGACATCGAAGAGTTCATCAATCGCGAAGCGCGCCGCCATGGCATCGGGATCGACCGGCCCGTGCGCGTCGAGCTGTATCCCGAAGTAAAGGAGCTCCCGCCGACACGGGGAGAAGGCCTGCTCGGCACGATTTCGTGGAGCCTCAAGATGCGCTTCTATGCGCGCCGTAATTCGCGCGCACCAGGCCGACCTCCGCCGTCGATCCGCATCTTCGTGCAGTACCACGACCCTTCGTTCACGCGGTCCGTGCCACACTCGGTGGGAATGCAGAAGGGCCTCGTCGGCGTCGTCCATGCGTTCGCCGACCGATCGCTCGAGCCGACGAACAACGTCGTGATCGCGCACGAAATCCTGCACACGCTCGGCGCCTCCGACAAATACGATCCGGCGACTCTCGCGCCGCTGTACCCGATCGGTTACGCCGAGCCCGACCTCGATCCGCGATATCCGCAGCGGCTCACCGAAATCATGGCCGGCCGCTACGCGACGGGGCCGCGCACTTTCGAAATGCCGGAGTCGCTGGCGGATTCGCGGGTCGGCAACGCGACCGCTCTCGAAATCCGCTGGAAGAAATCGCTTTGACCTCGATCCTGCTCGAAGCGGAAAGCCTGCGAGTCGCCGTACCGGGTCGCGTGCTCGTCGACAGTCTGAACTGGAGCATTCGAGCCGGGGAGTGCTGCGCGCTGCTCGGTGGCAATGGGTCCGGAAAATCGCTGCTGCTGCGTACGCTCGCGGGGTTGCGCGCGCCCGACGGCGGCGCGGTGCGGCTCGCCGGGTCCCCGCTCGACACGCTTTCGCGGCGCGATGTCGCGGCACAACTCGGCTTTCTGCCGCAGGATCCGGATGCGCCGCCGCAAGGAACGCTGCAGGAGTCGGTGTTGTTAGGCCGCTTCGCGCACCTGGGATTCTGGGAAGGCACCGGCACGGATGACGAGCAGCGTGTCGCGGAGGCCCTCGCCCACGTCGATCTGGGCGCACTGTCGCGGCGGGATCTCGCCACACTGTCGGGTGGCGAGCAGCGGCGCGCGGCGATCGCCCGCCTGCTGGTGCAATCGCCGGCGCTCTATCTTCTCGACGAGCCGACCAATCACCTCGATCCGGGGCAGCAGCTTGCCGTCCTCGAACGGCTGCGCGCGCTCACGCGCAACGGCGCAGCGGTGCTCGCGAGCCTGCACGATCCGAATCTCGCGCTGCGCTTCGCGACGCACCTGTGTCTGTTGGACGGTTCAGGCTCAGCGGAGGTGCTCGAGTGCGCGTCGCTCGACGTCGCGCGGCTCGAAAAGCTCTACGGAATCCCTTTCACCGAAGCACACATCGGCGCGCATCGCGTCGTCACGGCTTCGTGACGTTCACGGCTTCGTGACGGCGGCGGCTGGTTCGCATTCGGCGGCGGCCGCGCGGCGCACCGAGAACGGGCCGATCGCCCCGACGTGAACGAACCAGCGTTTCGCGACCTGCGTCAGCCGCTCGCGCCGCTTCTCGTCCGCCTCGAATGCGATCTCGCGCGTGCGCAACAGGCGGTCCAGCGGATCGCCGGCGTCGCGTGCCTCGATGGCACGCTGTGCGACGACGACTTCGACTTCGCAGTTCTCGCTGACCGGCATCGCCTGCGGCGGCTGCGCCGCCTCCGCGGCAGACACCGGCGTCGCGACTGGCGGCGGCCGGCGCTTCGCCAGATCCTTGCTCGCGTTGTACGCGTAGAGCAGCGCCGCGAACGACAGGATCCCGAACACACCCCAGCGCAGGAAGACGGACATTCAACCTCCGAAGCGGATGGTCTCCATCACCGCAGCGTGCAACGGACCATTCGTCGCGAGCACCGTCGTCGTCTCGAGTCCCACCGGCGCCCCTTTCAGATCGGTGAACGTGCCGCCCGCCTCTTCGACGATGACCGTGAGCGCGGCGATGTCGAGGATGTTCACGTCCGACTCGACGACCACGTCGAGCGCGCCGCGCGCGAGCAGGTGGTAGTGCACGAAGTCGCCATATCCGCGGATGCGGTTCGTGGCGCCGATCAGATCGGCGAAGCGCGGCCAAGCCGGTGAGTTCGCGAGCGTCTTCAGATTGCCGCTGGACACGATCGCGGCATCGAGCGCCGCGACGCGGCTCACCGCGATCGGCTTGCCGTTGAGAAATGCGCCGCGGCCGCGCTCCGCCCAGGCGAGTTCGTCGTAAGCCGGCGCGCACGACACGCCCAGCACGAAGCGGCCGCCGCGCAGCAGCGCGATCTGCGTTGAGAAGAACGGGCATTCGCGCACGAAGGATTTCGTGCCGTCGATCGGATCGACGAGCCACACGCTCTCGGCATTCATATCCGACTTTCCGGTTTCCTCGCCGTAGAAGCCGTACGACGGGAAGCGCTTCGTGAGCAGCTCGCGGATCGCCTCTTCGGACTTCACGTCCGCCTCGGTCACGGGCGTCTTGTCCGCCTTGACCTCGATCTTCACGTTGCGTTGATAGAAGCCGCGGATGACCTCGGCGGCGGCGCGGGCAGCGTCGAGCGCCGCTGCAAGTTCTTGAGAATGCGGGGCGTTGTTCATGTCGCGGCGAAGCCTGCTGGAGGCGTGCGTGCACTGTCAATTCAGCATGCAATCCCGCATGAATGTCGATAGAGTGCGGCCCGCCGAAAGGTTACGGGAAGCCGGTGAGCTCGAGAGCAAACCCGGCACTGCCCCCGCAACGGTAATCGAACGCAAGCGCATCAACCGCCACTGAGCCACAGGGTTCGGGAAGGCGATGCGCGAGTCCCCGCCCTCATCAGGCGATGACGGTTCGAGAGTCCGGAGACCGGCCGATCGGTGGTTCCCTGAAGGTGCGGCGGGCATCGGGACGGCCATTGCGGCCTTTTCTGCACGCCTTTACCTCCAGGTTTTTATCAATGCAATCCATGCGGGCGTGCATGGGAAGGCTGTCATGAACACGAACAAAATCTCTTCGCGCGTCGCCTTGTGCGTCGCCGCCGCTCTCGCCTCGTCCACCGTCATCGCGCAGGACGAACTCGAGGAAACCATCATCACCGCGACCCGCACGCCGGTCTCCGTCGATTCCGTCGGCGCGCCCGTGATCGTGCTGACGCGCGCGGACATCGAACGCTCGCTCGCCACCGACGTCAGCGATCTCCTGCAGCACGCGGGACTCGAGATCTCGCGCAACGGCGGGCCCGGACAAACTACCTCCCTGTTCACCCGCGGCACCGAGAGCAACCACACGGTCGTGCTCATCGACGGCGTGCGCATCAACCCGGGCACGATCGGCGGCGCGGCGCTGCAGAACCTCGCGCCGGAATCGCTCGAGCGCATCGAGATCGTCAAGGGTCCGCGCTCCTCGCTCTATGGCACCGACGCCATCGGCGGCGTCGTGCAGCTCTTCACGCGCAATGCATCGCGCAGCGGTGTGTCCGGCGGCGCGACGTTCGGCAGCGACGCCACGCAGCAGTTCTTCGGCGACGCGGCCTATGCCACCGACAAGGCGAAGATCGGCTTCGGCGGCGGATATTCGGAGAGCGACGGCATTCCGACTTACACCGAAGACACGCGGGATCGCGGCTGGCGCAACACCTCCGCGCGATTGACGGGCGAGATCGCGGTGACCGACGAGGTGAAGCTCCGCGCGCGCGGCTTCCACACCGTGGGCCGCACCGAATACACCGAACGGGATTTCTTCACCGGCGATTTCCTGCCGCGCTCGAGCGACTTCGAGAACAGCGTGTACTCGCTGGAAGGCGAGTACCGCCGCGCAGACGGCGCGGGTGTCCGCGCGACGTTCAGCCGCACGACCGACGACATCGACCAGTCGCAGCCCGGCTTCGGCCCGGCGCCATACGACCGCGCGCGCACGCGGCGCGGCGGCGTCGACTTTCAGGCGGACTTCGCGCGCGCTGGCGGCCACGCGTTCTCCGTCGGACTGCTCCACAGCGACGAGAGCACGCGCGCACAGTCGTTCGGCACGGTGTTCGACGAGGACACGCGCGTCATGCAGGCGTTCGTGCAGGACCAGTTCGAGGTCGGGCGTTTCAACACGCGACTCGCGCTGGGCGGCGTCGATCATGAAACCTTCGGCGCCGAGCTCACGTGGAATGCCGAAGTCGGCGTCGCGTTCGACACCGGCACGCGCGTTTCGCTGTCGGGTGGCCGCGCATTCCGGGCGCCGGACTCGACCGATCGCTTCGGCTTCGGCGGCAATCCGGATCTCGATCCGGAAGTGTCGCGTCAGGTCGAACTCGACGTGCGCCAGAAGCTGGGCGAGAACCACCAGGTCTCGCTCGCCGCATTCGACAACCGCATCCGCGACCTCATCGCATATGTCGTCACCGACTTCGTGACGTTCGACGGCGAGAACCGCAATGTCGATCGTGCGCGAATCAAAGGCATCGAGCTCGGCTACCGATACGCGAACGAAGGCTGGCGTGTGCGCGCCGGACTCACGTTCCAGGATCCCCGCGACGAGGGGCTAGACGAGCGCCTGCTGCGGCGCTCGCGCGAATCCGCGGTCGTTGCGCTGAATCGCGACGTCGGCAAGTTCGATCTCGGACTCGATGTCGCGGCGTTCGGCAATCGCAAGGATTTCGGTTTCCCGGTGGCGGCGACGCTCGACTCTTACGTGCTCGTCAACGCCACGGCGCGCTACCGCATCACCGACGCGCTGCTGGTGCAGGGACGCCTCGAGAACGCGCTGGACGAGGACTACGTCTTCGCGCAGGGCTATCGCACGCGCGGCCGGGCGTACACTGTGGGAGTTCGCTACAGCTTCGAATAACGCTGGAGTTCCCCATGGGTCATCGTCTGAGCAGGATCTACACGCGCACAGGCGATGACGGCACCACGGGACTCGGCGACGGCGCGCGCGTGCGCAAGGACGACGCGCGCGTCGAGGCCTACGGCACGGTCGACGAAGCGAACAGCGCGATCGGCGTCGTGCTCGCGGTGCCGGGACTGCCGGTCGACGTCGCGCGCTGTCTCGTCGAGATCCAGCACGACCTCTTCGATCTCGGCGGCGAGCTGTGCATTCCGGGCACGCAGGTGATTCGCGAAGAACGGGTCACCGCGCTCGAGACGGTGCTCGACCAGTTCAACGAACCGCTGCCCGCGCTCAAGGACTTCATCCTTCCGGGCGGTGGTCCCGCTGCCGCCGCCTGCCATCTCGCGCGCACGATCGTGCGCCGTACCGAGCGTTGCGTGTGGACGCTCGCGGCGAGCGAGACCGTGAATCTCGCCGTGCCGAAATACCTCAACCGGTTGTCGGATCTGCTGTTCGTGATCGCGCGCGTGCTGGCGCGGCACGAGAACGGGTCCGAAGTGCTGTGGCGCCACGACCGCGGAAAATAAAGGGGACAGATCTATTTAAAGGGGCCAGATCTGTTCAGCGACCACCGACGCGGATGCGGCGATGTCCTTGGCCGCTCAACAGATCTGGCCCCTTTAAATAGATCTGTCCCCTTTATTTCCGGACCCGCATCCAGTCGAACGACTCACCGGGATCGGTCTTCCGCCCCGGCGCGACGTCGCTATGCCCGACGATGCGCTCACGCGTGATCGAGGGATACGCCGCCAACAGCATCGGCAACAGCTTCGATAGCGTCGCGTACTGCGCCTCTTCGTACGGCAGTTCGTCCGTGCCCTCGCACTCGATGCCGATCGAATAATCGTTGCAGGCCTCTCGTCCCTGCCACGAGGATTTCCCCGCGTGCCAGGCGCGGTCGTTGAACGACACGAACTGCACGACCTCACCATCGCGTTGAACGACGAGGTGCGCGGACACGCGCAGCGCCGCGCGCGCGCGGAACTCGGGGTGCGCATCGGCCGGCAGGTTGCCGGTGAACAATCGCGCGATCCACGGACCGCCGAACTCTCCCGGCGGCAGGCTGATGCCGTGCAGGACGAGAAGATCGGGCGCGACGCCGGCCGGACGTTCGTCGAAGAACGGCGATAAAACCTGTTTGACACCGACCATGAGGCCGGTGGCGACGTCGACTCGCATGCGTTCGATCATGCCACAATGAGTCGTGGACAACTCCAACTGGGCCGAGCGCGACCTCGCGCACGTCTGGCATCCCTGCACACAGATGAAGGACCACGAGACGGTCCCGATGATCCCGCTGCGCGCGGGCGCGGGCGTCTGGCTCGAAGACTTCGCCGGCAAGCGCTACATCGACGGCATCAGCTCCTGGTGGGTCAATCTCTTCGGTCACGCGAATCCGCGCATCGGCGCCGCCGTGGCCGAGCAGTTAGGCCGCCTCGAGCACGCGATCTTCGCGGGCTTCACGCACGAGCCGGCGATCACGCTCGCGGAAGAACTCGTGCGTCTCGCGCCGGCGGGCCTGAACCGCTGCTTCTTCGCGGACAACGGCTCCGCGGCCATCGAAGTCGCGGTGAAGATGAGCTTCCACTTCTGGCGGAATACCGGCCACACGCGCAAGACGCGCTTCATCACCCTCGCGAACAGTTACCACGGCGAGACGCTCGGCGCGCTCGCGGTCGGCAACGTCGAATTGTACAAATCGATCTACAAGCCACTGCTCATGGATGTCATCACCGCGCCATCGCCCGATTCGTTCGCGCGCGCGGCCGGGGTCAGCGAGGCGGAACACGCGCGCCGCCTGTTCGCGCAGATGGAGACGACGCTCGCGATGCATCACGCCGACGTCGCGGCCGTCATCGTCGAGCCGCTCGTGCAATGCGCTGGCGGCATGCGCATGTACGACCCTGTCTACCTGACGCTGCTGCGCGAAGCCTGCGACCGGTACGGCGTACACCTGATCGCGGACGAGATCGCTGTCGGCTTCGGGCGCACGGGCACCATGTTCGCGTGCGAACAGGCCGGCATCCGCCCCGACTACCTGTGCCTGTCGAAAGGCCTCACCGGCGGCTATCTGCCGCTGTCGGCGGTGCTGACCACCGACACGATCTACGACGCGTTCTACGACGAATACACGAAGCTGAATGCCTTCCTGCATTCGCACAGCTACACCGGCAATCCGCTCGCCTGCGCCGCCGCGAACGCGACGCTCGCGATCTTCCGTGAGCAGCCGGTCCTCGAACGCAACCGGGAGACCGCGCGCCTCATGCGCTCCAGCGTGGAACATCTCGCCGACCACCCGAACGTCGCCGAGATCCGCCAGCGCGGCATGATCCTCGCCATCGAGGTCGTGAAAGACAAAGCGACGCGCGCGCCGTTTCCGTTCGAGGAGCGCCGCGGTCTGCGCATCTACCGCCACGCGCTGGAGCGCGGCGCGCTCATCCGCCCGCTCGGCACCACTATCTACTTCATGCCGCCGTACGTGATTGAACCCGGCGAGATCCACACGCTCGCGACCATCGCGACCGAAGGAGTCGCTCTCGCATGCGCCTGACCCGCGTCCACGTCGAACAGAAACTCATCGCCGGCAAGGGAGTCGGCCTCTCCGAACAGGCGGGGCTGCACCTGACGCGCGTGCTGCGGCTCGATGCCGGCGCGCCGCTCACGCTGTTCGACGGCACGGGCGGCGAATACTCCGGAATACTCGAGCGGGACGGAAAGAAGGTCTGGGCGCGCGTGGGTGAACACGATCCCGTCGAACGCGAGTCGCGCCTCGACATCACGCTGCTGCAAGGCGTCGCGCGCGGTGAGCGCATGGACCTGATCGTGCAGAAGGCTACCGAGCTGGGCGTGTCGCGCATCGTCACGGTGCTCGCGGAACGCTCGGTCGTGAAGGTCGATGCGAAGCAGCGCGAACGCAAGCGCGAGCACTGGCAGGCGGTCGCGATCGCCGCGTGCGAACAGTCGGGGCGCAATCGCGTGCCGGACGTGAGCGAGCCAATGCCGCTGGCGGAAGCCTGCGACGCGCTGCCCGCGGACGGTCTGCGCTGCCTGCTCGCGGTGGACGGCGCCGGGGCGCTCGCGGCAATTGCGCGGGACGCGGCCGCGCGGCCCATGGCGCTGCTCATCGGGCCCGAGGGCGGACTTGCGGACAATGAACGGAAGTTCGCGGCGGCGAACGGTTTCGTCGCGTGCCGAATGGGCCCACGCGTGATGCGGACCGAGACCGCGGGCCTCGCGGCGCTCACGGTGTTGCAATCGATCGCGGGAGACTTCGCTGGATGAGGGAGAAGACGATGTTGCGCAAAATGCTGTTCGCGCTGGCGCCGCTGCTGCTGCTCGCGGCGTGTTCGCCGGGCTATGACTCGGAAACTGGTACGCGCGGCGAGGCTGGCTCGTCGCGAGCGGAGGCTGACGATCGGGATATGAATGCCGCGATGGCTACGGCACGCGACACGCTCGCGCAGTTCGAAGAACGCCTGGCGAATCCGACACCGACCCAGACCATGGCCATCATCAAGGGGCGGTTCACGGAGGGCGACATGGTGGAGCACATGTGGCTCAACCAGATCGGCGTGACTCCCGAAGGATATCGCGGCGTGCTGGGCAACGATCCTTACGAACTCACGAACGTGAAGGCCGGCGCGTCGCTGGTCGTGCCGCGCGAGCGGGTGTCCGACTGGATAGTCGTCGACGACGGCAAGCTCATCGGCGGATACACGATGCGCGTACTTCGCTCGCGACTGCCGGAAAACGAGCGCGCCGCTTTCGACGAACAGAACGGGATTCGCATCGAGGACTGACCATGTACGAGAAGAAGACGCAGAGGCCGCTGGTTCGCCGGTATTTCGCCCGCCGACTCCTGCTGCACACGGCGATCGCGCTCGGCCTCATCGCATTTTCGATCGCGATCGGCATGGCGGGTTACTGCGGCTTCGAGCACCTGTCCCCGCTCGATGGATTTCTCAACACGGCGATGCTGTTGGGCGGCATGGGACCGGTGAATGCGCCGGTGACGCCGGCGGGCAAACTATTCGCCGGGTTCTTCGCGCTGTACGCGGGGCTGGTGTTCATCGTCACGGCCGCGCTGTTCTTCACGCCGCTGCTGCACCGGCTGATGCATCGCTTCCACTGGGACGGCTGACGCGGTTGATGCGGCTTTTCCTCGTTTCCTGGCAAACGGGGACAGGCCGAAGTGACACGGTTGCGCGACGGGTTCCGTCTGCATCCTTTCTCGGCCCGAATGGAGATCGGCGAGGAGAGAGCGGCCGCGCGCCGGGTAGATGCCCCGTCAGGTGCGACCTTGATGCCACAAAGAAGGCGCGCAGCGAACGACGAGCGAACGCCAGGAAAGAAATGGGGACATTCCCCGTTTCTTTCCTGACGCGCGATCGACCTTGAGGGCCGAGAAAGGATGCAGATGGAGCCCGTCGCACCCACAAGCGATCAGGCCTGTCCCCGTTTGCCAGGAAACGAGGACTAACCCCATCACTCGACGAGGACGGAGGTCTCCTCGGAGATCATCTCTTCGATCCGCTCCAGATCCGGAATCCACGGCGCCTCGTTGATCATCCGCACCTGCGTGATGATCGGCGTGCGCTCGGGAAAGGTCTTCGTCGGATCCGGTCGAAGGATGTCGGCGCTCACGCGCACGAGCTGCGGGAAGCCCTGCGACACCATGCCGTAATAGCCGCCCTCGACCTGCGAACCCAGCGCGAAGAGCACGACCACGCGCGTGCGGCCCGTCAGCGGCGGAATCGTCTGGCCGCAGGTGCCTTCGAACGAGATCAGCGGAATCTGGCGGCTGCCCCACGCGAACATGCCGAGATACCACGGCGGTGCGCCCGGCATCTCCGACGGCGTCTGGAAGCCGACGACCTCGGCCACGCACGAGCGCGGGATGATCAGGCGGCCGTCGAGCAGCGGGATCAGCAGGCTGTAGATTTCGGATATGCGTTCGGCCATGGCCAGTCCCTAACTAATTAGCTTCGCGCAGATGCGCTTCGCGGCGGCGTGCGATGAGCGGCTCGATGGCCTCGAGCAGCTGCGCTTCCTGGTACGGCTTGCCGAGGTAGTCGTCGACGCCGATCTCGATGGCGCGCGCGCGATGTTTTTCGCCCACGCGCGACGTGATCATGATGATCGGAATCCCCGCGAGCCGCGGATCGGCGCGCACCTGCGTCGCCACTTCGTAGCCGTCCATGCGCGGCATTTCGATGTCGAGCAGGATGATGTCGGGCGTGTGCTCCTGGAGCATCTCCATCGCGTCGACACCGTCGCGCGCCGTCAGAACTCTCATGCCGTTGCGCTCGAGCAATCGCTGCGTCACGCGGCGCACCGTGATCGAGTCGTCAACGACGAGCGCGATCGAGCGGGTATCGGTCTTCTCGCGCGGCATGACCGGCTCGGTGCGCGCGCGCCAGTCGGTGCGCACGAGCGCGCCGATGTCCAGAATGATGACGATGCGGCCGTCGCCCAGGATCGTGGCGCCCGAGATGCCGCGGATCGCCGAGATTTGCGCGCCCACGTTTTTGACGACGATCTCGCGACTGCCGACGAGTTCGTCGGTCACGAGGCCCGTCGAATGTTCGCCCGCGCGCACGAGGATCACGGGCACGGTGACGTCGCCGTCGGGCAGCGGCCCCGGCTCTCGGCCCACGTAGAACGCGAGGTGCTGGAATTTGTACTTCTGCCCGCCGTACTCGAACGGCGGCGCTTCGGGTCCGAGATGCGCCTCGACTTCCGTGCGCGAGAGGCGCACGACGCCTTCGACCGTCGGCAGCGGCAGCGCGTAGAACTCGTCGTTCGCGCGCAGGATCAGCGCGTGGCTGATCGCGAGCGTGAGCGGCAGGCGGATCGTGAAGCGCGAGCCCTGGCCCGGCTTCGTCTCCATGTGCAGCGCGCCGCCCAGCTTCTTGATCTCGCTCGCGACGACGTCCATGCCGACGCCGCGGCCCGAGAGCGTGCTCACGGCGCCCGCGGTCGAGAAGCCCGGTTCGAGCACGAGCTGCAGGATGTCTTCGTCGGAGAGCTGCTGATCCGCGCGCACCATGCCGAGCGAGATGCCCTTGTCGCGGATCGCCTTCAAGTTCATGCCCGCGCCATCGTCGGACACTTCCACGACGACTTCGGAGCCTTCGCGATGCAGCGCGATCGTGATCGTACCCTGCTCGTTCTTGCCCGCCTTGCGGCGGTCGTCGGGCTTCTCGATGCCGTGCGCGACGGCATTGCGAAGCATGTGTTCGAACGGCGGCATCATGCGTTCGAGCACCTGGCGGTCGAGCTCGCCGGAGGCGCCCTCGATCGCGAGATCGGCCTTCTTGCCGGTGTCCGTCGCGGCCTGGCGCACGATGCGCGCGAGTCGCTGCACGTGGCGCTGGAACGGCACCATGCGCGTGCGCATGAGGCCATTCTGCAGTTCGTTGATCGTGCGCGCCTGCTGCGTGAGCAGGTTCTGCGTGTCCTTGGTCAGGTTTTCGAGCAACTGCTGAATGCTGCCGACGTCGTTCGCCGTTTCGGCGAGACCGCGCGAGAACTGCTGGATCGAGGAGTAACGGTCCATCTCGAGCGGATCGAAGTCGCTCTTCTGTCCGCCCTCTTCTTCGTAGCGATGCAGGATCTGCGCTTCGGTTTCGAGTTCGAGCTTGCGGAGCTGTTCCTTCAGACGCGTCACCGTGCGCGAGAGCTCGCCCACGTTGAAGTCGATCGAGCCGATCTGCTGCTCGAGGCGCGCGCGCGCGATGGAAGCTTCACCGGAATTGTTGAGCAACTGGTCGAGCAGGTCGGCGTCGACGCGCGCGAGTTCCGCGCGATCGGCGGGAGCCGCGGGCTCGCGGCCCGGAGGAACGGCACCCGGCGGCAGCAACGGCCCATCGGCGTCGCCGTCTTTCGGTTCCTTGTTGAAGCCCGCGGAGACGGACTCCTTCGCGGCCGCACGCGTGACGATCGATGGCGGCTCGATCGACGATGCAGGCTTCACGACAGCGCTGGGCGGCGGAGAAGGCGTCGGCGCCCACACCGGCGCGAGCACTGGCGGGTCGGCATGCAGCTCGGTCAGCAGCGACTCGGGCTTCGGCAGCGTCGGCACGCCCGACACCGTCGGGATCGGCTTCGGCGCGGGCGGTGGCGGCGGAGTCGGCTCCGGCGCGAGGAAAGTGATCGGCGGCGGAATCGCGGCAGGCGGCGGCGAATAGACAACGGGCGCCGGAGGCGGTGCGACTGCGACCGGCGTCGGGCCCGGCGTCGGCGCGGGAGCGGCAAGTGCTGGTGATGGCGCTGGCGCGCGCGCGGCAAGCGCCACGGCGGCCGCAGCGGAACCCGGGTGCGAGAGCGCATGCAGCTTTGCGATGAGACCGTGCGCCGTGGGCACGCCCTTGCCGGAGCTCACGGACTCGCGCATGCGGGCCAGCTCGTCGAGCGCGGCCTGCGCGAGACCGAACGCGCGATCGTCCGCGGCGATGACGCCGCTGTCGATCTGCATGAACAGCGTTTCGAGCTCGTGCGACAGGTCGCCCATCGGCAAGAGGCCGGCCATGCGCGCGCCGCCCTTGAGCGTGTGCAGCGGACGCTTGAGTGCATCGAGACCGTCGACGCTCGAGCGATTCTCGTTCCACTGCGCGAGCGCGTTCTGCGAGGCGTCGATGAGCTCGACGGCCTCGTCGGTGAAGATGCTGGCGATGTCGGGATCGAAATCCGTGAGCACGTCTTCCATGACGTCCGCCGCGGGCGCGGGCGCGCTGACTACCGACGGAAAGGGAGAAGTTTGCGTCGCGACCGCCGGCGCAACGGGAGCGGAAGCCACGGACGGTGTGGAACGCAGGTCCGCGAGTTCGGCGGCGCGCGCCGCGGCGACGATGCGGCCTTCGAGTTGATCGGTGGCCGCTTCGATGCGCGCAATCAGCGCGCCGTGCGACTGGAAGAAACCGGTGGATTCATCGAGATGCGCGGTCACCGCCTGCATCGCGCTCATGCAGTCGCCGAGCAGTTCGAGATCCGTCGACTCGAGCCCGATGCCGCTGTCGAATGCCTTGCGAACCCAGTGCTCGAGCGGCGCCGTGAGCCGGATGCCGTGACGCGCCTCGGCCATGCGCGAGCTGCCGGACAAGGTGTGGCAGGCCCGGTACGCCTCTTCCGTCACGAGGTGCGGCGCGGACCTCATCCTTTCCACACGCACGAAACTCAGCACCGCGCCGACGTTGACCTGTGTCTCGCGGCTGTAGATGTCGCGCAGTTGCGCGTCGCTCGACTCTTCTTCTGGAGCCGACAGGACGATTTCCTCGCCCTGCGATTCCTCGACGTCTTCCGTGCTCCATTGCGCGAGCGCCTCGGGCTCGGGCTCCTCGGGCGCGGCAAAATTCTGCGGCGGCTGCAC
Source organism: Pseudomonadota bacterium (assembly GCA_043747835.1). Lineage (GTDB taxonomy): Bacteria > Pseudomonadota > Gammaproteobacteria > Steroidobacterales > Steroidobacteraceae > CADEED01. The sequence goes on from JAYTOK010000017.1 coordinate 26,698, forward strand.
GACCGGCACGTTCGCTGGCGGCCCGCGCGCGATCGCGGGCGCCGCCTGCAGCGTGGGCACACGTCCCGTCGCGGCGATCACGTCATCGCGACGCGTGTCGAGCGTGCGCTCGAGGATTTCCATGGTCGATGTCTGAACCGGTGCGGGGCCGCGGTTTGCCGCGAGCGCATGCGCGCGATCGACGATGTCCTGCGCCTTCGTGGGCGCGGGTTTGCTCGCTTCGAGTGAATTGACGAGTTCGCCCGTGATGGCGACCGCGTCGCGCACGCAGGCGACGATCGACGGCGAGCGCGCGAGCGTGTTTTCGATGACCTTGTTGAGCAGGTTCTCGACGGCCCACGCGAACTCGGCGATGTCGGTGGCGCCGACCATGCGACCCGAGCCCTTGAGCGTGTGGAAGGAGCGGCGGATGCCGATGACCGCTTCGCCTTCGAGCGGATTCTGCTCCCAGGCCGGGAACAGTTTCGCGATCTTCGCGACCTCTTCGCGCGCTTCCTCTATATATAAAGCGAGCAGCTCGGGGTCGATGTAAACCGCCTTGCTGCCGATCGGCGGTTGGGCGGACTGGTGCAGCGTCGGAGCACCGCTCCCGGAATGGTGGGCCCCCGGCGGCGCGACGCCGGCCTGCAATGCATGAGCGCGGGCGGTGGCACCAGCGTCGGCAAGTAGTACTGTGGCGGCGTAAGCCTCCGGACCCAGCGGCGGGACGGTCGGCACCACGCGCTTCGGCATCTGCGACAGCGCCTGCAGACAGGTCTGCGCGTTGTCGAGCATGTACCAGGGATCCGTGCGGCCGGCCTGCAGCGTCTCCATGTAGTACTCGAGACTCACCACCGCGTCCGCGAGACGGTCGAGGTAGTTGGGCGGCACGCCGGCTCCGCCCGGCTTCAGCAGATCGCGCAGATTCTTCGCGATGCCCTCGACGATCTCGACGGCGCGCGTCTTGCCGAGCATGAGCAGTCCGGCCTTGATTCCCTGAATGAGTCCCGGCCACGAATCGAGCGCGCCCTGATCGAGCGTGCCCGCCACATTCGAGGCGATCGCCTCCTTCACGCGCACGAGATTCACGCTGCACTCGCGCAGCACGGCGGACTGCACCTGCTGGAAGTCGATGTCGATCGATCCGTCCGACGGGTCGGCGGCGGCGGACGGCGCCTTTGGCACGATCAGCCCGATGAGGTCGCGATCGAGACGGTCCTCGACGTTGATCAGCGTCGCGGCGATGTGCACGAGAGCCGCATGATCGGCGGCGGTCTTTCCTGCGGCCATCGCGTCGAGACGATTCGTTTCTTCGATGACGAGCTGGCGCAGCTCACCGAGACCCAACACACCGAGCGTGTCGGCAATCTTGCGCAACATGCCGACCTGCGATGCGAGTTCGGCCGGCTGGCCGCCACGACGCACGTAGATGTCGAGCACGTCTTTGACCTTGCCCAGGTCTTCGCGGATCGCCGCGGAGACCGTACGCATCAGCTTCACCGACGGCGCCGACAGATTCTCGCGTTCCTGCTCGACCGAGTCGTCGACGCTCAACAGTTCGTTGAGACGGAACGAGGCGCGCACCGCGGTGACTTTGGGGCCATCGCTCGTGGCGCGCGCGATGTAGTAGAGAAGATTGTTGAGCAACTCGACGGGGGGGCTCTGCGAGTAGCGGCCCTCGCCTTGCGTGTAGAGCTGCAGGATCTCGCGATCCGCGAGACCCATGAGACGTTTGATCGACACGCCCGTTTCGAGTCCGCCCTCACGCAACGCCTCGACGATGGCGCCGACCACCCACCACAACTGGAACACGGACTGCCGCGTCGCGACCTGCTCGAGCTGGTGCGCAACCGTTTCGAGGATCTCGAGATTTTGTTCGGGACGTTCGCCGCGGATCCAGCCGACGAGTCCCAACTGGAAGCGCGTGCGCAGACGGCGGGCCCACTGCGCGACGGTCACCTGCGGTTCGCCAGCGGCCGGCGCGATGGGCGCGGCCTGCTGGTCGGACTTGAGATTCAGCAGCAGCAGCGTGCCTTCGGAGAGCAGCGGCGAACCGCGCACCGCGCGCAGGTCGTTGAGCAGCGGCAGCAGCACGAGTGCGAGGTCGCGTCCGCCCGCGAGCACGCGCTCGACGTAGCTCGGCAACTGCACCATCGCGCGCATCAGCGCATCGAGGGTTTCGGCCTGATTCTTCTGCGATGCCGGAGTCAGCAGATAGTGCGTGACCTGCTCCATCTCCTCCGCGAGCAGCGCAGCGCCGAAGATCTCCATCAATCGAAGTACGCCCTGCACCTGGTGCAGGTCCGCGACACAGCGCTGCATGAGCACGACGTTTTCGGGCTGCTCGACGAAAGTCTCGAGCGCCGTGCGAGCTTCACCCAGCGTGTTGTTGATCTCGCGGCCGACGAGATCGAGCGTCTGTAGAGCGACTTCAGGCATCTTTCAAAAACGGTTCCGTGTTACGAGGCCAGCGACACTGTGCGCACGCGTGTCGATGTTGCGCCGGTCGTTCCTGGCGCGGGTCCGATGCCGGTCGAAGCGGCGGCGGCAGCCGCGATGGCGGCGCCCGCGGCGGCCACCTGCCGCGGAACCGGCGCGCCCGGCAGGCGGAAGCCCGATGCCGACTGGCGCATCGCGGCCGACAACTGCGCGAGCTTGCCGATGCTTTGCGACGTCGCGGTCGTCGATTCGGCTGTCTGCGTGGAAATCTCTTTGAGGACCTGCATGTTCCGCGCGATCTTCTGCGCTTCGGTCACCTGTTGGCGCGAGCTCGAGAAGATGTTGTTCACGAGGCTCGCGATCTGGTTGGAGACCTGCTCGATTTCTTCGAGCGCGGCGCCCGCGTTCTCGGCGAGCAACGCCCCGCCGACGACATCGGTCGTGCTGCGCTCCATCGAGACGACTGCTTCGTTCGTGTCCGCCTGAATCGCGCGGACCAGCGTTTCGATCTGGCGCGTCGCGGCGGCGGCGCGCTCGGCCAGGCGCTGCACCTCGTCGGCGACCACCGCGAAGCCGCGGCCCGCGTCGCCGGCCATCGAGGCCTGGATCGACGCATTCAACGCAAGGATGTTCGTCTGTTCGGCGATGTCGTTGATGAGCTCGACGATGTTGCCGATTTCCTGCGAACTCTCGCCGAGGCGTTTGATGCGCTTGCTCGTTTCCTGAATCGTTTCGCGAATCGTGTTCATGCCGTCGATCGTGCGGCGCACGGCGTCGCCGCCCTTGTGCGCGACATCGACCGAGTGACGCGCGACGTCGGACGCGCGCTCGGAGTTGCCCGAGATCGCTTCCGTCGAAGCGGCCATGCTGCCGGCGGATTCGGTGGCGCCGGAAATCTGCTTCGTCTGCGCGCTCGAGGCCTTCGCGAGGTGCGCGGACAGCGCCTGCGTCTGTCGCGTGGCGCCGTCGAGCTGGATCGCCGACTGGTTGATGGTGGCCACGAGGTCACGCAGCACGCCGATCGCGTAGTTGATCGAATCGGCAATCGTGCCGGTGATGTCTTCCGTGACAGTCGCCTGCACGGTCAGGTCGCCATCCGCTAGGGGAGCCAGCTCATCGAGAAGTCGCAGGATCGCCTGCTGGTTGCGCTCGGTTTCCTTGCGCTGCGCGAGCGACAGCGCCTCGCGGTGCGAGATGTCGGTCTCGACGACCGTCACGCGCTGGTACATCAGGAACAGCGGGATCGCCGCAACGAGCGCGAAGCCGCCCGCGACGAAGTAGAGCAGCGAGAGGTTTACAAAGTACCCCGCCACCGCGACGAGCGCGGCGAGCACCACGAATATCAGCGCGACGGTGATCAGCGTGTTGAGGGATTTCAGCGAGCGGGCGCCGCTGCCGGTTTCGATGTTCACGCGGCGGCCTCCTGGAAGGAGGGACTCTCGACGAGCTGGCGCAGCGAGAGCACCGGCCACTGCTCGGGACCGCGCCGGAACGCGCCGGCGAGATACCGCTCGCAACGGACGACCGTCGGCGGAGCATCACCCGCGAATTCCGATTCGGAGAAGCGACGGAACCCGAGCACTTCGTCCACTAACAACCCCGCGGGGACTTCCCGGTGATTGACGACAATGACGCGGACGTTGCGGCTGTTCGGCGTGACGCCGGATCCCAGGTACTGGCGCAAATCGAGGATCGGCAGCAACTGGCCACGCACGTTCGCGATGCCCTTCACCCAGGTCTTCGCGCCCGGCACCCGGGTCAGCCCGGCCGGAACGGCGAGCACTTCGCGGGTTTCCTCGCGCGCGGCGAGATACAGCTCGCCGGCCATGCGGAACGCAACACCGACCCATTCGCGGGCGCCGGGATTTTCCTGCGCGGCCGCGGCGGTGACCGCGCGACCGCGACGCTCGAGTTCCGCTAAGAGCTCGAACGGTCGATCTCTGAAACTCTTGAGGGTGGCGACTTCGTTCATCGCTTGGCGTTCATGGCTTGGCGTTCATGGCTTGGCGTTCATGGATTCGCGTGCGTCGCTTCAGGCCGCGAGAGTCGCTTGCGCCTTCGCCACGAGCTGATCGGGCGAGACGGGCTTGACCATGTAATCGACCGCGCCCTGGCGCAGCCCCCAAATCTTGTCGGTCTCCTGACCTTTCGACGTGACCATGATGATGGGGATGGTTTTCGTCTTCGGATCGTTCGCGAGAACGCGCGTAGCTTGATAGCCGTTGACGCCCGGCATCACGACATCCATGAAGATCAGATCGGGCGTCATCTCGCGCGCCATGCGCACGCCTTCCGCCCCATCTCCCGCCGTTGCCGTCTGGTAGCCGGATTTCTCCAGCGCCTTTTTCATGACGTGAACTTCGGTCGGGGAATCATCCACGATCAAAATCAGGGCCATACTCACCTCGCCGCGACGTGCGTCTCGATGGCAGACAGCAGCTCGTCCTTCGTGAACGGCTTCGTGAGGTAGTACTCCGATCCCACGATGCGGCCACGTGCGCGGTCGAACAACCCGTCTTTCGAAGACAGCATGATCACCGGAATCGATTTGAACACTTTGTTGTGTTTGATGAGCGAGCAGGTCTGATAACCATCGAGTCGCGGCATCATGATGTCGACGAAGACGATGTCGGGGGTGTAGTCCGCGACTTTCGCCAATGCATCGAACCCATCCACCGCCGTATAGACTTCACAGCCTTCTTTCGAAAGAAGCGTTTCCGCCGTCTTTCGAATCGTCTTGCTGTCGTCGATGACGAGGACCTTGAGACCCTTGAAGTGGGAGCTGGTGTCGGTCACACGCAAACCTCTCCTGAACAAACAAAAAAACCAAGCGGGGACCGATGTTTAAAAGCGTCTCTGCTCGGCAAGCAGGGGCGTTTTAACATATAGGAATACCCCCGGCTATGCCGGTCACGTCACGTTTTTGAGGATGGATTCGACGATGCCGAAAACCACTGGTCTCGCGGTCGTGATGGACCCGATCGCGAAGATCAAATTTGCGAAGGACTCCACACTTGCCATGTTGCTTGCGGCGGCTTCCCGTGGCTGGCAACTCACTTACTTCGAACAATCCGATCTCTTCATGCGCGACGGCGTTGCGCTCGGTCGCGGTCGCCCGCTCAAGGTGTTCAGCGACCCCGCACGCTGGTTCGAGCTCGGCGCGCCCGAGGTGGTGCGGTTGGGCGATTTCGACTGCGTGTTCATGCGCAAGGATCCGCCATTCGACGCCGAATACATCTACACGACCTACATCCTGGAGCGCGCGGAGATCGCGGGCGCGTTCGTCGCGAACCGGCCCCAGGGACTGCGCGACATGAATGAGAAGGTCTTCACCGCGTGGTTCCCGCAGTGCTGTGCTCCCACGCTCATCACGCGCAATGCCAGCGAGATGACGGCGTTCGCCGAAGAACACGGAAAGATCGTCGTGAAGCCGCTCGACGGCATGGGTGGCAAATCGATCTTCGTCGCCGAGAAAGGCGACAAGAACCTGCCCGTCATCATCGAAACGCTCACCGACTACGGACACCGCTTCGCCATCGCGCAGCGCTACGTGCCCGACATCGTGGAGACCGGCGATTCCCGCATTCTGCTGATCGACGGTGAGCCAGTCCCCTACGCGCTCGCCCGGATCCCCGCGGCCAACGACAACCGCGGCAATCTCGCCGCGGGCGCGACAGGTGTAGGACGGGAACTCACCGAGCGTGACCGCTGGTTGGCGGCGCAGATCGGACCCGTGCTGGCCGAGCGCGGCATGGTCTTCGTCGGCATCGACGTGATCGGTGGCTTCGTGACCGAGATCAACGTCACGAGTCCGACAGGAATCCGTGAACTCGACAAACAGTTCGGGCTCAATATTGGAGCCATGGTGATTGAAGCACTGGAACGCCGGATCGCGAGCAGATCCGGGCCAGAGAAATAAGAGGATAGATGAGCGCGCGCGCACTGCAGCTGCGAGAGGGCATTGCGCCCACGCGCGACCGCCTCACGACCACGGTCTTCATGGCCGCGCTGGTCCACGGCGTAGTAATCGTCGGCGTCACGTTCGGCTCCATGAAGGACGAGCGCGCCGGTGCCCCCGGCCTCGAAGTGCTGATCGTCTCCGAGGACGTCCAGGAAGCGAAGTCCAACGACTCCGCCACCTATCTCGCCCAACGCACGCAGGTCGGCTCCGGCAACAGCGACGACCCGGACGCCGCACGCGCGCCGCGCGCGGCCGCCGAACACGCCGCGTTCAACGGTCGCGTCGACGGAACCTCCCTGACGGACGAAGCCGGCGCCCTGCTCGCCGCCGCCGACGCCCGCTCACTAACTACCTCGGCGCCGATGCCCGAAATCCTCTACTTCGCGCCGCCGGCGAGCCTCGTCGAGCGCACCGAAATCCCGGTTGAGACCTCCGGCAACGCGGAACGCGACAAGCTCGGCGTCGATGACGTCGAGGAGCAGAAGATCTCGGGACCGCAACGCGACGAGTTGTGGGTCACGCCCGACACGCGCGAAGCGCTCATCGCGCCCTATCTGGTGGCATGGCGAACCAAAATCGAGCGTCTCGGCACACTGAACTTCCCGCGCGCCGCCTGGCGCGCCCCGGGCACCCGCAATCCGGACGTCGAAGTGGCAATCGCCTCCGACGGCACGCTGCAGTCCGCGATGATCGTGCGCTCGAGCGGCTCCGCGAAGCTCGACCAGGCGGTCATCGACATATTGAAGCTCGCAAGTCCGTTCGATCCTTTCCCCAAGGAACTCTCGGAGCGCACTCGGCTGTTGCGTTTCACCTACGGTTACCAGTTCGCCGGCCAGAAACTCGGCCCGGGGACGGTTACCGCTCCCGCCAATTCCGATTAGACTGGGCCGCAATGAAAGGCGGCGGCACAAGTCTCTCCAATCATCTGCTGATCGCGATGCCGCAGCTGACGGACCCCAACTTTTCCCAGACCGTTACCCTCATCTGCGAGCACGGCGAGAAGGGTGCGCTCGGCATCGTACTGAACCGGCCGCTGTCGATGACGCTGTCCGAAGTGTTCGAGCAGATGAAAATCGAACCCACTGACCCGCTGGCCTCCGAGCTGCCCGTCCTGCGCGGTGGACCTGTGCACCAGGATCGTGGCTTCGTGCTCCATCGTCCCGGCGGCGAGTGGGATTCGACGCACCGCATCTCCGAATCGATCCAGGTCACGACCTCCCGGGACGTGCTGGCCGCCATGGCGCGCGGCACTGGCCCCAATAAGGCATTCATCGCGCTCGGGTATGCGGGCTGGGAAGCCGGGCAGCTCGAAAAGGAAATGCTCGACAACTCCTGGCTCTCGGTACCCGCCGACGAAGGCGTGATCTTCGACCTGCCATACGAAGAGCGCTGGCTCGCGACGCTACGGTTGCTCGGCGTCGAACCCGGGCAGCTCACTTCTTTCTCCGGTCATGCCTGAGGCGTCGGAGCCAAAAAATCCAACGATAGTTGTCGCGTTCGACTTCGGGCTCCGGCGAATTGGCATCGCAAGCGGCGACACGCTGACCCGGACCGCGAATCCCCGCTCAACTCTCGCGAATGGACCCCAAGGTCCAGACTGGATCGCGATCGACCGCGTGATCTCGAACTTTCGCCCCGCGCGACTCGCCGTGGGTGAGCCCTATAATGCCGACGGAAGCCCGAGCGCCCTCACCGAGGCGGCACGCCGGTTTGCCGAAGAGCTGTCGCGCCGAAGCGCGCTACCCATCGATCTCGTCGATGAGCGGCATTCCTCGCAGGATGCGGAGGAGCGGCTGCGCGGGATGCGCGCCAGCGGACAGCGCGGACGGCGCGTGCGGCGCGAAGACGTGGATGCGGTCGCGGCCGCGGTAATTCTCGAACGCTGGTTTTCGGAAAGTACACAACGATGATCGAACAGCACAGGCCGAACGGCACCCTGCGGCACCTTCTGACCCTCGACGGACTTTCGAAAGCGCAGATCGAGTCTTTGCTGACGCGCGCCCAGACGTTCGTGAAGCCCATCGGCGCAGCGCCGGTGCGCAAGCGCAGTCTCGACGGCGCCACCGTCGCGAACATGTTCACGGAACCCTCGACGCGCACGCGCGTGTCGTTCGAACTCGCGGCGAAGCGCCTGGGCGCGGACGTCGTGAACCTCGAGGTGCAGCTCTCCTCACGCGCGAAAGGCGAGAGCATGCTGGACACGATATTCACGCTCGAGTCCTGTCACGTCGATGTGTTCGTGATCCGCGATGCCGAAGCCGGCGTGCTCGGACTCGTCGCGGCGAACGTGAAGCCGCACGCGTGCGTGCTCTCCGCGGGCGAAGCGCACATCGCGCACCCGACTCAAGGTTTGCTCGACGCGTTGACCATCCTGCAAGTGAAGAAGAAATTCGACGGACTGAAGGTCGCTATTGTCGGTGACGTTCGGCACTCCCGCGTCGCGCGCTCCGCATGGCACGTGCTGTCGACGCTCGGCGTCGCCGAGATCCGCATCGTCGCGCCGCAGGCGCTCATGCCGGGCGTGGGCGAGTTCCAGGGATGCGAGCGCGCAAGTTCGCTCGACGCCGGCATCGCCGACGTGGACGTCGTCATGATGCTGCGCATCCAGAAGGAGCGCATGGAGACCGCGCACATTCCCGACGCCGACCGCTACTTCCAGCAATTCGGCCTCTCCTCCGCGCGGCTCGCGAAAGCGAAACCCGGCGCGATCGTGATGCATCCGCAGCCGATGAACCGCGGCATCGAGATAGCCTCGGATGTCGCCGACGGTCCGCAGTCGGTGATCCGCGATCAGGTGCGCAACGGCGTCGCGGTCCGCATGGCCGTGCTCGAGGCCGTCGTCGAGGGTCGCGGCAAGTGAGTGCGCTTCCGCAGGACGAGGCCGGTCGCGGCAAAGGCGTGCACCCCGCGCATCGCGGCAGCATCTTCCTCGAAGACGGCAAGGTGCTCTCGCACGAGACCTGGCCCGGCGATCAGTTCGTCCTCAAGTTGAGCGCGCCCCGAAGCGCGGCGCGCGCGCTGCCCGGCAGCTTCGTGCATCTGACCTGCGATCCCGACGTGCCGATGCGCCGGCCGCTCAGCATCCAGCGAGTGAACGCCACCGAAGGCTGGATCGAAATTCTCTACAAGATAGTCGGCCCCGGTTTGCGCGCGTTGAGCATGCGTCGCGCGGGCGACGACATCAGCGTGCTCGGCCCGATCGGGCAGCCCTTCCGTCCGGATCCGAAACGCCCGCGCCCGCTGCTCGTCGGCGGCGGCGTCGGCATTCCGCCGATGGTGTTCCTCGCGGAGTGGATGACGGCCCCCGCCATCGATGGAAAGGCAGGTCCCTGGAAGCCGCTGGTGCTCATGGGCTCCGAAATCCCGTTTCCGTTCAAGACGCGCCCGTCGACGATTCTGGTGCCGGGCATGCCCGCGGGCACGATCGGCGCGCACCCGCTGCTGGACGGCTGGGGCGTGCCGAGTCGCCTCGCGTCGAAGGCCGGTTTTGCCGGCTGCTACGACGGTTTCGTCACGCAGCTCGCGGATGAGTGGTTAGGGTCGCTCGATGCGGTGGCAAAGGCCGAGGTCGAGATTTTTTCGTGCGGGCCGACGCCCATGCTCGAGGCCGTGCACAAGGTCGCCACGAAGCATGGCGTGCCGTGTCAGGTGTCGCTCGAGGAATTCATGGCGTGCGCGGTCGGTGGCTGCGCGGGATGCACGGTGAAGGTCGCGACGCCAGACGGGCCGGCGATGAAGCGTGTGTGCGTCGATGGGCCGGTGTTCGATTCGAGGGCCGTGTTCGGCTGACACATTTCGCCACAATTCCGCCCGGATAGATCTCCATCGCGGAAATCCCGGCTCCTACACTCCCATCGCCAATCAACAGGGGGTGCGCATGTTCGACTGGAACTACTGGCTCGAGATCTTCGAGGCGCGCGTCCCGCAGCTCGTCATCCACCGGCAGCAGCCTGCCGACTGGATCAGCGATGAGGATTGCAAGCGCATCGCCGGCTCGATCGCGACGTTCCAGCTCGGCGAGCAATCCGAAGGCCGCACGTTGCTGCGCTTCGCGGAAGACTTTGCTTTGGAGAAAAATCTGCCCGCGCTGCCGCGCGTCACCGCGCTGTTCATCCGCGAAGAGCAGCACCACGCCGCGCAGCTCAAGGAGTTCATGGTCGCGAACGGCATTCCGTTGAAGAAGAGGTCATGGACGGATTCCGTGTTCCGCAGCATGCGCAAGCTTGCCGGATTCGAAGCGGCAGTCACCGTGCTCGTGACCGCGGAGATGATCGGGTTCGTGTACTACCGGGCGCTCGCACGCGCTACCGACTCGTCCTGCCTCAAGACGATCTGCCGCACGATGTGCGCGGACGAGTCGCTTCATCTGCGCTATGAAACGCAGTTGCTCATGACGTTGCGCGGCGAACGCGGTCCGCTGCTTCGCCGTCTGGTCGAACTCGCGCACCGCACGCTGCTCGTCGTGTCCGCGCGCATCGTGTTCTTCGATCATCGGCGCGTGCTGCAGCACGTCGGCTATGACGCGCGCACGTTCCGGCGGGATTGCCAGGCTATCTATCGGATGGTGATGCGGAACGGCATGTATCGCCCTCGCGCGAGAGACTCGCAGGGCACGACGGCTTCTTGATCCATCGCTGACCCGCTGCGATCTTCGTCGCCATCGCATCGCGCCACAAAAAAAGGCGGGCCGCTTGCGCAACCCGCCCCGATCATCATCCCTTCACGCAAAGCACCTGCTTCAACGTGTACGCGATCTCCACGAGATCGCGCTGGGCTGCCATCACCGCATCGATGTCCTTGTACGCGGCCGGCGTCTCGTCGATGACGTCCTTGTCCTTGCGGCACTCGACGCCCGCCGTCGCGGCCTCGTGGTCGGCCACCGAGAACTTCGCCCGCGCCTGCGTCCGCGACATCACGCGGCCGGCACCGTGGCTGCAGCTCTCGAAGCTTTCAACGTTGCCTCGGCCGCGAACAATGAAAGAACGCGCGCCCATCGATCCCGGGATGATCCCGAGCTCGCCCTGCTTCGCGCTCACCGCGCCCTTGCGCGTCACGAGCAACTCGCTGCCGTAGTGCCGTTCCTTCGTGCAGTAGTTGTGGTGACAGTTCACCGCAACTTCGCCCATCTGGAACGGCTTCAGCTCCTCACGCATGACACGCAGCACGGACTCCATCATCGCGCGCCGGTTCTCCGCCGCGTAGTCCTGGGCCCAGGTCATCGCCTCGACATAGTCGTCGTACGTGTCGGTTCCCTCGACCAGATACGCGAGATCGCGGTCCGGCAGGTTGATGAAGTGCTTCTGCATGTCCTTGCGCGCGAGCTCGATGAAGAGCTGGCCGATCATGTTGCCGATGCCGCGCGAACCGGAGTGCAACATCACCCACACGGTCTGTTCGGTGTCGAGACAGACCTCGATGAAGTGGTTGCCGCCGCCCAGCGTGCCCAACTGCCGCTGCGGTTCCTTCGTGGACAGCTTCGGCTGCTTCGCGACAATCGCTGCGTGACGCGCGCTCAACGGCGCCCACCGCGACAACACCGCACCCGGCGCCGTTCCCCAGGAACCGCGGTCGTTGTGGCCACGCGTCTTCACGGCGCCGTGCGGCACCGCGCGCTCGATGCGTGCGCGAAGAGTCGCCAGCGACTCCGGCAGATCGCTCGCCTTCAACGTCGTCTGCACGGCCATCATGCCGCAGCCGATGTCGACGCCCACCGCGGCCGGAATGATCGCGCCCTGCGTCGCGATCACCGAACCCACCGTCGCGCCCTTGCCAACGTGCACGTCGGGCATCACGGCCAGGTGCGAGTGCACGAACGGCATGCGCGCGATGTTCGCGAGCTGCGTCTTCGCCTGCTCGTCGACGGGCACGCCGTGCGTCCACATCTTCACGTGGCGGCCGCCTTCCACATTCATCGTTTCGTAGTGTTCGTTTTTCATGAAAGCAATCTCACTAGTGAGGCCGGCCCCGTCACTCGACGGAACCGGCCTCGATTCTCACGATACCTAAGCGCTCAGCTTCGGCACCATGTTCTGCATGACGCCTTCGAGGCCGTCGTAGACGGTGATCCTGTCCACCTTCTCCGCGATCCTCTCCAGCGACTCCAACTCCTTCAAACGCAACAGCGTCGGGTTCTCCTCCATGAGACGCGCGGTGTTCAGCAACGAACGCGTCGCTGCCGTCTCCTCGCGGCGGCGGATCACGTTGGCCTGCGCCAGCATCGAAGCTTCAACCACCCGGTTGAGGATGGTCTTCATCTCGCCCGGCAGGATGATGTCCTTCACACCCACCGAGCGCACCGCGAGGCCACTCGCCTCGAGCTTCGCCGCGGACGCCGAGACCTCACGGTCGATCGCGCCCTTGTCGGCCAGCAACTCATCCAGCGTTCGCGTACCCACCGCCTCGCGCAGTGCGAACTGCAGCTCCTTGTAGATGTAATCCACGAAGTTGCTGACGGTCGCGCGCGCCTTCACCGCGTCCGTGACCTGCCACAAAGCCATCAGGTTCACGCGCAGGCTGACCTTGTCACGCGTCAGGATCTCCTGACCCGAAACTTCCATCGCCTGCAGACGGAGCTCGATCAACTCGACGCGCAATCTGCGCAGGTAGATCCAGAACGCCGAGAGACCCGGCTTCAGGACTTCACGCAACTCGCCGTCGACGGTCAGCAATCCCACGGACGTGTCCGGGATCTCGGCCGTGCTGATCGCATCGCTCACACCGGCGACGCCCTTCGCGCGCACGAGTAAGCGCGCCGTGCCGACGTCCACCGCGTATTCGTTCGCGATGTCGCGAACTTCCACGCGCACCTTGACCGCGCCGCGCCAGTACAAGGCGCGCGAACCCGGCGCGAGCACGCCCGCGAGACGTTCGTTCTTGTAGACCAGGCCGACCTCGCGGTCGCCGAGCTCCACGATCTGCACGTACGGATCGAGCAATGCGCGCGACTCCGCGATCAGCACATCCGCGCGCGGCAGCGAGATCTCCGGCACGCTGATGTCGAACGTCTGGACCGTGTACCGCGCGAGCGGATCCCACAGCCAATAGGCGCCCGGCGAGAGCACACGCTCTAAGCTGCGCTCGCGGAACAGGAAGGCGCGCTCGTACTGAGCCACCGTGACACGCTTCAAACCCAACATCGTCGTTCTCCTTCTTTTCCCACCGCACCGCCGCGGGCCCATTCCCGCGGCGGCATCATCAATAGGTCGAGGCTCACCCACACCCCCGTCGCGGTCCGCGGGAAGCGCGGCGCCGTCCCCGTGGCTTGAGTTCGTGAGGTCGCGTGACGTAACCGCGTTGCCTCACGAACCGATCCACGGATCTCGCGCCGCGCGATCCGGCGGTGCATGGCGCCGGGCGCGCTGCGATCCTTGCGTCTGCATGGATCGCGGGGCTGCCTCGATGCGGAGCAAGCCCCGCTCATCGTCATTTCCAACAGGACCAACCTGGTCGAAGTGCACGCGCGGGAATCGAACCCGCGACCCAGAGAGTTTCAATCTCTTGCTCTATCCAACTGAGCTAGCGTTGCTGGTGGTTAGTGCCCCGTTCGATCGCGGTACGCGCCGCCACGACTGCTTCCAGGCGATGGCGCGCCAGCCGGCGATGAGACGCCGGACCGCTGCGAAAAAACGCAGACAAAGACCTCCGGACGGCGTGCCGCTTTCGCGTCACACCGAATTCTTCGAGGCCTGAAATGCTGAAGGCCCCGGATCAGCGGCTGCTGACCGGGGCCTCTAGGAGAGACTGACGGAGAGCGGCCTTTAGAGCGCTCTCCTCATCGAAGAGCTAACTCGCGTTTTTCATATCTCGCCCGAGCGAGCGCGCGTGCGGCAGGGCCGCGGGCGCGAAGCACAGTGCGAATTGGTAGTTAGTGTTCATGAGGGCGCGCATTCTAGGCGTGAAAAAACCGGTGTCAAGCACCGTTCGTCAGATTTCAGATTGTGGCGATCGCGCGCGCCCGCCTGACGGAGCGCCGTTATTCGGCTTCGCAGGAAGCGCCGGAGGCGTTTGACGCGCGCCGGGCGCGAAAGGTCGGCTCGGCGACGACGCGCGGCGGCACGGCGCTCAGGATACGCATGACGCCCAGAGAACATGCGGCGCCATTGCCGGTGAACGTCGCAAGATATCGCTGACCGGCCGCCGGGCGAAACGTCGCGAGCGCCTGGCAACCGATCTTCCCGTCGGCGACGATCTGCTGGGCCGCGAAAGAAAAATCGCCGCCGGCGGCGACACCGATGTCGGCCTCGTCGTCTTCACCGGCCTGCAGCGCAATTGCTCCGGCGATCGGCTGCGACTTGGCGCAAGCGGCACTTTCGCCGAAGGCGCGGAAGGAGACGATGCCGGATCGGCTCTTGAGGATGAGCCGGGCCGTGGACGCGGGCGCGGCGTCGTCGAGCGAAGGATCGAGGTAGTTGGACGCGCAGCCCGCGATGAAAGCGAGCAGCACGCAGGACGCGCCGCGCAAAATGGCTCGGAAAATGGGGCCTGACCCCATTTCAGCCGAAGTTGATCTTCGCTTCGAGGTTCGAGCGCGAATCGGCGTTCGTGAGCGCTTCCTCGAGCTCGATGCGGTTCTGCTTGTAGAGGTTCAGCAGCGCGACATCGAAGCTCTGCACTCCGCGCTCCGAACTCGCGACGATGGCTTCCTTGATGGCGCTCACGTCACCCTTCTTCACCAGTTCGCTGATGTAGGGCGTGTTGAGCATGACTTCGATGGCCGCCATTCGCTTGCCGTCTTTTGTCACGACAAGGCGCTGCGAGCAGATGGCCCGCAGGTATTGCGACAGATCGAGAAAGATCTGCTTGTGCTGATCCTGCGGAAACATGTTGATGATGCGATCCATCGTCTCGGCGCTGTTGTTCGCATGCAGCGTGGATAGAACCAGGTGGCCCGTACCGGACAGGGTGATCGCGGCTTCCATCGTCTCCTTGTCACGGATTTCTCCGATGAGGATGACGTCGGGTGCGGCGCGCATCACGCCGCGCAGGGCACGCGCGAAGCTCTTCGTGTCGAGACCCACTTCGCGCTGGTTGACGATCGAACGCTTGTTGGTGTGCAGGAACTCGATCGGATCCTCGATCGTCACGATGTGATCCGACGAGGTCTCGTTGCGATGGTTGATCATCGCGGCGATGGACGTGGACTTGCCGGAGCCCGTTGCGCCGACCATCAGGATGAGCCCGCGCTTCATCATGATCAGGTCCTTGAACATCTCGGGTAGCCCGAGTTGCTCGAGCTTCGGCATGTCGGCGCTGATGTAGCGCAGCACCATCGCGGGGTAACCGCGCTGGTAGAACACGTTCACACGGAAGCGGCCCAGGCCGGGTTCGGAGATCGCGAAGTCGATTTCGAGTTCGCGCTTGAAGCTCTCGAGCTGATCCGGGCTCATGAGCCCGTACGCCGCCTGACGGACCGTCTCGGGCGTCAGGACCTGCTTGTTGATCGGCAGGATCGCGCCTTCGATCTTCACCTTGATCGGTGAGTTCGACGTGAAGAACAGGTCGGACGCCTTGCGTTCGACCATGAGCCGGAACAACGGCTTGGTGTTGAGGACCATCGATGCGCTGTCCGCACCCTTGGCCTCAGCCGTATCTTCTAGCTGCTCGTTGACCGCTGCCATGTTTGCCCTGTGTGTCTTTAGGGGCGGTCGTCAGAACGACCGGCCTTGCTGATCTTCGTCGACCATCGAGAGCGTGCCACCGTCGTCGAGGTTCTTCACCTCGCGCTTGCTCTCGAGCTTGATCTTGAGTCGCAGCTCGTTCTTCGAGTCCGCGTTGCGCAACGCGTCTTCGTACGAGCAGAAGCCGCCTTCGTACAGATCGTAGAGCGCCTGGTCGAAGGTCTTCATGCCGAGTCGCGTCGAGCGCGACATGACTTCCTTGATCTCCTGGACCTTGCCTTTGAAGATCAGGTCCTGGATCAGCGGCGAGTTCAGCATGATCTCCATCGCGGCGATGCGGCCGGCACCGGTTTCGCGCGGGATGAGACGCTGCGACACGAGCGCGCGGATGTTCAACGACAGATCCATCAGGAGCTGTTCGCGACGCTCGTCGGGGAAGAAGTTGATGATTCGGTCGAGCGCCTGGTTGGAGCTGTTCGCGTGTAACGTTGCCAACACGAGATGGCCCGTTTCGGCGAACTGAATGCCGTATTCCATCGTCTCGCGATCGCGGATTTCGCCGATGAGGATGACGTCCGGAGCCTGACGCAATGTGTTCTTCAGCGCGGCGTGCCAGTTTTCGGTGTCGACGCCGACCTCGCGGTGGGTGATCACGCAGCCCTTGTGCTGGTGAACGTATTCCACGGGATCTTCGATCGTGACGATGTGGCCGCGCGTCTTCTCGTTGCGGTAACCGACCATCGCGGCCAGCGACGTCGACTTGCCGGAACCCGTGCCGCCGACCAGGATCACGAGGCCGCGCTTCGACAGCACGACTTCCTTGAGGACCGGCGGAAGTTCCAGCTCTTCGAGCGTCGGAATCTTCGAGTTGATCAGGCGGATGACGCAGCCGGTGTTGCCCTGCTGCACGAAGGTGTTCACGCGGAAGCGGCCGATGCCCGGGGGCGAGATCGCGAAGTTACATTCCTTCGTCGCGTCGAATTCCTTGGTCTGGCGATCGTTCATGATCGAACGCACCAGGACCGCGGATTGTTCGCCCGTCAGCGCGCGCTCGGACTGCGGCCGCACTTCGCCGTCGATCTTGATGGCGGGCGGGAAGCCGGCGGTGATGAACAGATCGGAGGCCTTCTTGTCGACCACGCGACGAAGAAGATCCTGCATGAGTTTGATGCCTTGTTCGCGATCCATCTAGCGGCTCCTCACAGGGCGTCTTTGTTGGAGGCTTTGTATCGAGCCTCTTCCTTGCTCACGACGCCTTTCGCGACGAGATCGGTCAGGCACTGGTCGAGCGTCTGCATGCCCGCCTGCGCGCCGGTCTGGATGGCGGAGTACATCTGCGCGATCTTGCCTTCGCGAATCAGGTTACGGATCGCGGGCGTGCCAATCATGATTTCGTGCGCGGCGATGCGGCCGCCGCCATTACGCTTCAACAGCGTTTGCGAGATGACCGCGCGCAGCGATTCGGACAGCATCGCGCGGACCATTTCCTTTTCCTGCGCCGGGAACACGTCGACGATGCGGTCGATGGTCTTCGCGGCGGAGCTCGTGTGCAGCGTGCCGAACACGAGGTGTCCCGTTTCGGCGGCGGTCAGCGCGAGACGGATCGTCTCGAGGTCGCGCATTTCGCCGACGAGCACGACGTCCGGGTCTTCGCGCAAAGCGGATCTCAATGCCTCCGAGAAGCCGAGAGTATCGCGATGCACTTCGCGCTGATTCATGAGGCAGCGTTTGCTCTCATGCACGAACTCGATGGGGTCCTCGATCGTGATGATGTGATCGGGACGGTTGTCGTTGCAGTGGTTGACCATGCCCGCCAGCGTGGTCGACTTGCCCGAACCCGTCGGGCCGGTGACCAGCACGAGGCCGCGCGGCAACATGCACAGGTCACGGAAGATCTTCGGCGCCGCGAGATCGTCGAGCGAGATGATCTGCGACGGAATGTTGCGGAACACCGCGCCCGCACCGCGGTTCTGGTTGAACGCGTTGACGCGGAAGCGTGCGAGCTTCGGGATCTCGAACGAGAAATCGGTTTCGAAGAACTCTTCGTAATTCTTGCGCTGTTTGTCGTTCATGATGTCGTACACCATGCCGTGCACTTCTTTATGAGAGAGCGCGGGCATGTTGATACGCTTCATGTCGCCGTCGACACGAATCATTGGCGGCACGCCGGCGGACAGGTGCAAGTCCGAGGCGTTATTCTTGACGGCAAAAGCGAGGAGCTGGGCTACGTCGACGGCCATGCGGTGTCCCTTGAAAAACGCCGTTGAGTATAGACCCGGGTATCACTGATCAATATGTTATCCCGTCCGCAGAATTGCTCGGAGAGCGCGCGGCTCGTCCAAACCCGGGTCGTCGATGCTGCGACCCGCGCCGGGCGAAGTGTCGATTCCGTCACGCTTCTGGCCGTATCGAAGGGACAGAGCGCCGCAGCAATTGACAGCGCCACGCGCGCAGGTCTCGAACACTTCGGTGAGAATTTCCTGCAGGAGAGCTTGCCGAAAATCGAGGCGCTCGCCGGCCGCGAACTCTGCTGGCACTTCATTGGCCGCCTGCAGGCTAACAAGACTCGCGCGGTCGCCGAGAATTTCGCGTGGGTTCACAGCGTGGACCGCCTCAAGATCGCCGAGCGGCTCTCGGAGCAGCGCCCGGTCCGCACGCCGCCGCTCAACGTCTGTCTGCAACTGCACGTCGGCGGCGAGGCGAGCAAGGGCGGCGTCGAGGCGGCGGACATGCCTGCTCTCGCTCGAGCCGTGCGCGAACTTCCCGGCCTCCGCCTGCGCGGCCTCATGTGCATGCCGCCCGCGGAAGAAGACGTCGAACGGCAACGCGCCTGGTTCCGCGAGACGCGGCAGGTGTTCGACTACCTCAACGAACACGGCGCGGGGCTCGACACGCTGTCGATGGGCACCACCGCGGATTTCGAAGCCGCGATCCTCGAGGGATCGACGCTCGTGCGCATCGGCACCGCGATCTTCGGACCGCGCGAGATTCTCGCGCCATAATCGCACTCATCAACACATGAACATCAAAGCCTCATTCATCGGCGGCGGCAACATGGGCGGCGCGCTCATCCGCGCACTTCTGGCGCGTGGCATGCCCGCGCAGAACATCCGGGTCGGCGAAGCGTACGAAGCGCGACGGCTCGAGCTCGCGTCCGAGCTGGGCGTGCACGCGACGGCTAACAACCGCGAGGCCGTACAGGACGCCGACGTCGTCGTGATCGCGGTGAAGCCGCAGGACATGGCGGCCACCGTGAAGCCGCTCGCGGAATGTTTCGCGAAACATCCGCCGCTCGTCGTTTCGATCGCGGCGGGCATCCGCGTCGCCGACATCTCGAACTGGTGCGGACCGGGCGTCGTCGTCGTACGCGCCATGCCGAACCGGCCCGCGCTCAATGGCGCGGGCGCCACTGGCATCTACGCCCCCATCGGCTTGAGCGACGCGCATCGCAAGCTCGCGGCCGACGTGCTCGGCGCCGTCGGCACGACGGTCTGGGTGCCGGATGAGGATCTGATCGACGTGGTGACCGCGCTGTCGGGCAGCGGACCTGCCTACTGCTTCCTGCTCGCCGAACTCATGGCCGACGCCGCGGTGAACCTCGGCATGGAGCGCGCGACCGCGCGCGAGCTCGCGATCCAGACGCTGTTCGGCGCCGGCAAGATGGCGCGCGACAGCGACGGCGATCTCGCACGACTGCGCGCCGAGGTCACGTCGAAAGGCGGCACCACCGAAGCGGCGGTGCGCGCGTTCGACGCGGCGAACCTGCGTGGTATCGTTGCCGCCGCGCTGCAGGCCGCAACCGATCGCGGCCGCGAGATGGCGCGTGCGTTCGGTCAATCGCCGCCTGAAAAAAAGTAGCCCTCACGCTATGCAAGCCATTCTGTTCATCGTCGACACGCTGTTGTCCCTGTATCTCGGCGTCTATCTCGTGCGTTTCATCATGCAACTGGTGCGCGCGAATTTCCGCAGCCCCGTTGCCGATGCGATCGTGAAGCTCACGAACCCGCTGATCCTGCCGCTGCGCAAAGTGTTGCCGCCGATCGGGAAGATCGACACGGCAACGATCGTCGCGATCCTTCTGCTCACGGCCGGCAAGGTCGCGGCGCTGCGACTCATCGCGGGTCTCGCGATGCCGACGCCGATCGGGTGGCTCTATCTGCTCACCGTCGACGTGGTGACGTCACTGTTATGGGTCATTTTCTGGTGCCTCGTGCTGCAAGCGCTGATCAGTCTGCTCACGCAGGGCGCCCGTACCGTCGTGACCGAATTGCTCGAATCCATCTGCCAACCCGTGTTGCGGCCGTTTCGCCGCTACATTCCCTCCATAACCGCACAGTTCGATCTGTCGTATCTCTGGGCGACGATCGCGATCCAGGCGTTGATCATTCTGATCAACACATCGATCCCTCTGAAGTTCTAGTCTCGAGCGCGCAACGACGCGCTCGAAAGCGCATTGCGCCGAGCCACGCCAGAGACTTAAGAGACTCTTGCCAAGTCGAATCGAACGCTCGCGCGTGTCGCGTTGGCGAGGATTCGTACAGTCCGCGCGCGTTCTTTTCTCGCGACAAGAGAGTGCGACTCTCACGTCGTGTGCGCCGGAGCCTAGAAAACAAGGCATTTGCAGCAACGCACGCGAGAAAAATTCGTTTGCACGCGGGAAATGCTGTGATATGTTGCGCGCCGAATCGCTTGCGATGGAGCATTTTTTCCGTTGCGAATTTTTTTCATGAGGAGTCGAGTAATGGCAAAGAAAGGTGGCGCACCGACGAAGTCGGAAATCGTGGCAACGATCTGCAAGGACAGCGAGCT
Organism: Pseudomonadota bacterium; assembly: GCA_043747835.1. Taxonomy (GTDB): domain Bacteria; phylum Pseudomonadota; class Gammaproteobacteria; order Steroidobacterales; family Steroidobacteraceae; genus CADEED01. The sequence goes on from JAYTOK010000017.1 coordinate 47,503, forward strand.
GTCCCGCAAGCAGGTTGCCGCGGTGTTCGAGTCTCTCAACGGCATCATCAAGAAGAGCCTGCGTGGCCCTGGCCTGTTCACGCTGCCCGGCCTTCTCAAGATGAAGGTTGTGAAGAAGCCCGCCACGAAGGCG
>JAYTOK010000018.1:0-1131 GCA_043747835.1 Pseudomonadota bacterium
GACGATCCACGCGCAAGACACCGAGCCACTCACCGAGCCGCAGAAGCTGCTGATCGTCGTCGACCAGTTGGAGGAGCTCTACGCCATCTGCGAGAACGACATCGAGCGCGCACAATTTCTTCGCGACCTGTTTGCGTATTCGCAAAGCTCGCCGGACGGCGCCCGCGTTGTGGCCACGATCCGAGCAGACTTCCTCGGGGTTGCTCTCGAAGATCCGATGCTCGGCGCGCTTATGGCTGCTGCGATCGTGCTTGCGACCCCGATGACGAGCCGCGAACTCGAGGCGTGCGTGCGCGGCCCCGCCCAACGTCGCGGCTTCGAGGTCGACCCCTCGCTCGTTGCGCAAATTCTCGCGGACGTGAATGCCCGACCCGGGTCGCTGCCGCTGCTTCAGTTCGCGCTGTTCGAGTTGGTCAAACAACGCTCTTCACGCGTGCTCACGCTCACGGAGTACGACGCAATCGGCGGTGTGGGAGGCGCGCTTTCGCGACACGGAGACGCCGTCTTCGAGCATCTCACGCCCCGCGAACAAGACCTGATGAGAGCGCTCGTGGCGCGACTCGTTTCGGTGTCCGAGAACCAACCCCGGTCGAGTCGACGGATCGCTCTCCGCGATCTTCCAAACGATGCTCGGTCGCTGTTGGAGGTGCTTGTTGCTCGTCGGCTGCTCACCGTCTCACAAGACGTCGCCACGCGAGAGCCAGTCGTAGAACTCGCGCACGAGTCGATCCTCTCGGAGTGGAACCGTATCCGTACTTGGCTCGACGAAGACACCGAGGATCTCCGAGCGTTGCGTCAGATTGACGAAGCTGCCCGTACGTGGGTCGTCGGAGGTCGAGTCGATTCAGACCTGTACAGCGGGGTGCGGCTGCAGGTCGCCCTTGATTGGCGAGCAAGAGGCCAGCGTTCGCTGAGCGCGACCGAAGAACGTTTCCTCGAGGAGAGCGATGCACACGCGAAACGGCTTGCGGTCCAGCGGGAGCGATCGCTGCGTCGCACGCGCGCGCTGTCGGCCAGCCTCGCGATGCTGCTGGTTCTGTCGGTGCTCGGTGGAGTGCTGGCCGTTGGACAGCGCGGACGTGCGCAGCGGGTTGGCTACGCGAGCGAGACGAAAAGGCTTCTGGCGACCGC
>JAYTOK010000019.1:0-4386 GCA_043747835.1 Pseudomonadota bacterium
GGTAACAAACATCCTACCAACCCCGGCCAGCCTTCCTACTTCACTTCAATGCCTGGCCCTCGCGCGCGCAGCGTTGCCGCCTAAGTAAGTGCCATTCGGGCCAGGCCCCACTATTTCGACGCGATCCAGTTCGCCACTTCCGTCCACTCGATGAAGAGGCCCTCGATCTGCTTCGCGATGTCGGAATGCTTCTCGCACCCCGGGTTCAGCGAGTTGGTCACCATGCTCTGCCCGTCGGGCGTCGATCGCATGACCAGCAACATCGGGTGGCCCTTGAGGCATTTGCCGCGCTTGATGTCGTCGTCTAGAACTTTCGTGCGGATGATCGTCGTGAGTAGTTCGGCGTACGCATCGGCCGTGACCTGTTTGCGGAAGATGCCCAGCTTGCCGGTGTCCTTCTTGCCGGCGAACACGACTTTGCCGTCTTCGAATACATAGAGTTCGTAGATCGGGCAGCGGCCCGAACAGGCGCCACTCGCGACCGCGACGAACTTGTCGCCGGGGTTCCAGAGCGGGATTCCGCCCGAGGGCGAACCGGCGGCGTAAGGACGCGTCACCGGTTTCTCGGCAAATGCAGGCAGCGCCATTGCGATGGCCGCGATCGCGGCGAGTACGGACTTCTTCGGTGTTTTCATATCTTGTGCGACCGCCTTCGAGAGGCTGAGGTTCCCGAAAAGGGGACAGATCTATTTACAGTGAAAATAGATCTGTCCCCTTTATTCTTCAACATTCCACGATATTCACGGCGAGCCCGCCGCGCGACGTTTCCTTGTACTTCGTCTTCATATCCGCGCCCGTCTCGCGCATCGTCTTGATCACCTTGTCGAGCGACACGTAGTGCGTTCCGTCTCCGCGCAGCGCCATGCGCGCGACGTTGATAGCCTTCGCCGCCCCGATCGCATTGCGCTCGATGCACGGAATCTGCACCAGCCCACCGACAGGATCGCAAGTCAGCCCCAGGTGGTGCTCCATCGCGATCTCCGCGGCATTTTCCACCTGCATGACAGTCCCGCCCAACACGGCGGTCAATCCGGCAGCCGCCATCGAACACGCGACACCCACCTCTCCCTGACAACCGACCTCGGCCCCCGAGATCGACGCGTTCTCTTTATAGAGAAACCCGACCGCGGCCGCCGTCAGCAGGAAGTCCACGATGCCGGCGTCGGTCGCGCCATGCACGAAGCGCGCGTAGTAATGCATGAGCGCGGGCACGATGCCGGCGGCGCCGTTCGTCGGTGCCGTCACCACGCGCCCGCCCGCGGCGTTCTCTTCGTTCACGGCGAGCGCCCAGAGATTCACCCAGTCGAGCGCGATCAACGGATCGGCGGGACCCGCGACCTGCGGCGCGGTCAGTTGCTTGTAAAGCTCCGGCGCGCGCCGTTTCACCTTGTATCCGCCGGGCAGAACGCCTGGCGTATCACAGCCGCGCTTCACGCAAGCCTGCATGACGCGCCAGATGCGCAGCAGCCCTTCGTCGATTTCCGCATCGCCGCGCCAGCGCCGCTCGTTGCGCCGCATGATGCCGGCGATCGAGGTCTTCTCCCGCTCGCACAACGCGAGCAGTTCGTCGCCCGAACGGAATGGGTGCGGCAAGACGGTCAGATCCGGGACTATCTTCTTTTCGGTGCCGCCACCCGGCGCGGGCTCGTCGCTGACGACGAAGCCGCCGCCGACGGAGTAGTAAGTCCCGCTCGCGAGCTCGGCGCCGCCAGCGGCGAATGCAGTGAAGCGCATGCCGTTCGAGTGCAGCGGCAGCGTGTCCTTGTGGTTGAACACGAGGTCGCGCCGTTCGTCGAACGGCAGCGATTGCTCGCCGTAGAGTGACAGTTGCCCCGTCGCGCGGATCTTCTCGATGCTGCCGGCGATGGCGTCCACGTCGACACTGTCGGGCTCGTATCCCGAAAGCCCGAGGAGCACGGCCTTGTCGGTGCCGTGGCCCTTGCCGGTCGCGCCGAGCGAGCCGTAGAGCATCACCGTGATGCGTGCGACGCTGCCTGACAACCCAGACTCGCGCAGTCGCGCGGCGAACTGACGCGCTGCGCGCATGGGGCCGACGGTGTGCGAGCTGGAAGGTCCGATGCCGATCTTGAACAGGTCGAAAACGCTCAATGCCATGCGGCATTGTCCGCGCTGCGCGCCCACAAGGGAAATTGGGGCCAGGCCCCATTCAAACAGTCAGGGTGCGGGCCCCAATGCGGTAACGGGGCGCGCCTTCCTGCTCCAACTCGAAGAACGAACACGTATCAACCAGTAAACCAGCAAGCCGAGAGAAAAAAGCGCAATGAGCACGTTGAGCTTCGGGCCGGTGACCCAGGCCGGCATGTGTTTCGCCTGCCCGAGGAACAGCGAGGCGGTGGCGACGAACAGCGTGAAGCCCATGCGCCAGAGGTGGCGGACGAGGCGCTGGGTGTGCGTGATCGCGCGGCGTAGCGCGTAACGGATGTCGGACGCGACGCTGAGCGCGGCGACTCCGCCGAAGAAAATGTAAAAGCCGGCGAGGCCGCCGCTCGAGCGGGCCGCGAACACGAGCCCGAGCATTGCTGCGAGCCCGCCGATCGCCATCGTCGCGTACTCGAGCCGGCCGGGTTGATCGGGCTTGCGGCGCACGGTGAGCCACGATGACGCGACGAGGTAGAACGTCACGAGCGCGGCGAGCAGGTTCAGGTTCTTCGGCTTGATGAACGCGGCGACGATGAACGCGCTCAGGCACATGATGAGCATCGAAGTCGTGTAGACATTGCCCGCGAGGCGGTGGCGCGGCGAGCCCTTCGCGAGGAACATCGCCGCGAAGCCCGCGAGGATGCCGAGACTGCCGGCGATGATGTGGAGGGTCAGCATGGTCCGGACCTCACAGGTGGGGCAGCCACATCTTGTTGGCGGCCGCGAAGAGGCCGAAGGCCGTCACGAAGGTGGCCGCGCCGATCACGGCCGCGACGGCGTACCGAACCAGCGGCTGGCTCGAACGTTCCGCGTGTAGATAGAGCTGGAGCACCGCGAGCGGCAGCAGCGTCTGTGCGAACCCCAAGATGGTGATCGCGGGGCCCGAGAACGTGCTCATGTCGAAGCCGACGGGACCCTGGTTCCACGCGACCCAGAACATGAAGCCGACGCGGAAGAACCAGACGCCGCCGACGGCGAGCCACAGGCGCATGACCCACACGCGATGCATCTCGAAATCGCGCTGGAGCGCTGCGCGCCAGGCGAGCGCGGCGAAGCTCAGGATGAGCAGCGCGTTGAAGCTGGTCGCCATGTGCAGGGAGCCGTCGCCGACAGTGCCGCGCGTGGCGATCATGTAGACGCCGGCCACGCTCGTGATCATCGCGGTCAGGATGTAGACACGGCCGTTCATGCGATGCAGGCGGGGGAGGCGTGTGCGCAGCGCGCGTGAGAACTGGAGCGGGCCGCAGATGAGCACGACGAAGGCGAGCGCGAGATGCGCGCCGACGACGAAGTTCTCGAAGACCTGGCCTTCGACGTAGCCGCGGGGCAGCTCGGCGTTCCAGGCGGAGAGGTCGCCGGTCAGCGCGACGCCGCCGTAGAAGGACGCGACATACGCGGCGAACAACCATTGGCCGGCGACGGCGATGAGGAACCAGGCGCGTGAGGTGATCCGCAGGGCGCCGATGCCGGCGGCGGCATTCGGGAGCGGGACGCTCAGCACGGACTCGTTCATGACCCAGCCTTCTTGTTGACCACCCTGACGGCGGGAAGGCTAGTCCGGGATAGTGTTGTAGTCAACTACAACACGAGATCAATCAACCGGGGGCGGGTTAAGTCCTTGTTTTGACACGCCATCGGATGGCGAGCGCGAAAGCGCCGACGCCCAAGAGGACGAGGACGATCCATTTCTCGTAGTAGTGCAGGTCTTCGATGGCGCGCATCACGATCCGGCCGGCGGTGAATCCCACGAGCGAAATCGTGGCTGACCAGACCGCGGCGGAGATCAGATTGAGCCAGAGATAGCGGAGAGCGGACATGATAGTTAGTCCGAGCGCGATCGGCAGCGCGATGCGCAAGCCCCAGAGGAAACGCATGCTGAGCACGAACTTGGCCTGGTTGCGTTCGACGCGGGTCAGCGCGGATTGGACCTTGTCGCGCAAGTGGGGGAAGCGCATGAGCAGCGCCGACCCGTGACGGCGGCCGAGGTGGAAGAAGAACTGGTCCCCGCAGATCGCGGCGACGAAGGCGGTTGCGATGACGGCGGTGATCTCGAGATAGCCGCGTTGCGCGAAGTATCCCGCCAGCAGCAGCAGCGATTCGCCCTCGGCGAAGACGCCGATGAACAGCAGCGGGTAGCCGTAGGTCTGCAGCAGGGTGGCGAAGTCCATCGCGCCAGTTTAAGTGGGGAGTGGCCCCGAAGGCCGGTTTGGGGAGTGGCCCCAAAAG
>JAYTOK010000020.1:0-102069 GCA_043747835.1 Pseudomonadota bacterium
CCGGCATGCGCCGGTCTCGCACAATTCTCAAATGGAACCGGGCTTCCGCATCATCTTCCGAATATCCGCCAGGTGCATCTCTTCGGCGGCTATCTGGTCGCGCGCGTACTCCTCGAGGAGGATGCTCTTACCGGTCGCGAGCGCGAGCAGGTCGTAGTACGCCTGCAGGCCCTGCTTCTCGTGCTCGTAGGCTTCCTTGAGGATTTCATTGACGTCGTGCTGGTGCGTTTCGAGCAACGGCCCGATCTTGAGCGAGGGGTGGCCGCCGAACGTCGTGATGTGCTCGCCCGCCTGCACGGCGTGCGCGGTGGATTCGTTGGCCTGGTCGCGCAGCCAGGCGACGATCGGGATGCGGTTGTGGCCGAAGATCATGAAGCTGTAGTGCATGTAGCGAACCACGCCCGCGAGCTCGAGCTCGAGCACGTGATTGAGGCTGTCGATGATCTTCTGGGTGAGCGCGGCGTCGAGCGTCGTGTCGTTCATGGCATGTCCTTCGAATTTGTCGTGAATCGGCGATCCGGCGCGCATGGTAGTGGAGCCGTTCGCAAATTTCAGACATGCGAATGCCAATGAGAATACGACGCATCCGGCCGCCGCCGGAGCGTGTTGTTAGGAGAAGGCGTTAGAGCCGCCGACTCCAAGAGTCGCCAACGACCGGGACGCGCTGAGTCCGTGACCGTGGGTGTTCACGACACGCAAGTCCATCGCGTGCATGTAGGTGGACAACAGGTCCATCTCTCTGTCCATGTCGAGATCGAACGCGCGAGCGACATCGGCGTCCTCGAGAATCGCACGGCACAACTCGCCAGCTCCGAGCATCGACATGGAAATCCCCCTTCGTCGGTCTTCTACCGGATACGGAGCAAGATGCGGGCCAACCCGAAATCCTGTCGCCGAACGCGTGCATGTCGCTGCAGCCCGACTGCCGGGAAATTTTTACAACTTCCGTCGCAAGAATGTCCGTTCAGTTCGCGCCCAACACCACCAGAGCCACGCCCTGACGCGGCAGGATCACGTTGAGATGCGCGGCGCTGCCGCGGCGCTCGAACTCGAGTGGTTCGGTGACGAGCTCCGACGATTTTTCGAGCGCGGCATATTGCTTCGCATCCGGGTTGAGCGGCGATCCCATCGCGTGCCACGCGGCGAAGGCATTCGCATGTGCGCCGTCGACACGCCGGATCGTCGCGGCGCGCCCCGCTGACTTCGCGAGCCCGCTGACCGCGATGCGCACCGCCGCATCCGGGCCGGGAAGATCGTCATCGTGGTAGTGCCATAGCAGCAGCGCGATCTCCCCGGTCGCGGTCCGCGTGGCAATGACACCGACGTCGGCCTCGCCGCGGACGCCGCCCGCGATCACCGCGTCGAGCGTCGCCTGCGCATCGCTGGTCGCGGCGACGCGCTCGGGCCCGAGCTGCGCAAACATCCGGAACACGTTCAGCACGGGAAGGTTCACGCCGTTCGTCGAAAGCTGGCGATACCCCGCGAACCACGGTTGATCCTCGAATTCGAACGACCACGACAACACGCCCTCGAGATTCACGCGGCGTCTGTCCGCCAATTCCCAGATGCGCGCGAAGCTCGCCGCCGTGTAACTCGAGTACATCGTCCCGTTGCGATAGGCATTCTGCGGACCCGGACAGGCTGCGCAGCCTTCCGGGTCGCTCTCGCCGATGACGACGGGCTTTTGCGCGAGCGCAGGTAGCGACAGCACCTTCGTGAATCCGTCGTCTACACCCTTCAGATGCGTCGCGATCCCCATGCGCACGTGGCCGTCGATGAACGTCGGCCGGCCTTTCGCGTGGAACGCGAGGAAATCGGTGGGCGTGCCCGTTTCGCCGGTCGCGTAGTTAGTCCCCGACGTGACGTGTTTCAGAAACCCGTCCATGAACGTGCCACCCGGCCCCGCGACGTCCGGGCCGCCGACGCGCGCACTGGGCAGCGCACGCCGCACGCCCGCGATCGCGAAGTCGTGCAGCTTGTAGAACTCCTCCGGAGTGCCCTGCCAGTACGTCGGGAAGTTCGCCTCGTTCCAGACCTCGAAGTACCAGCGCTCGACTTCCGCGCGTCCGTATCGTTCGACGTTGTGCTTCGTCCATTGATAAACGAGCTCGCCCCATTTCTCGTAGCTCGAAGGCGGCCAGCTCCAGCCCGTCGCGATGAGCATGTAGTCGAAGCCCGGGCGCCAGAGATGTTGATACGGCACGCCCGCCGGCGCGGTCGACAGTGCTTCGGGCATGAAGCCGATCTGCAGGTACGGCCGGATGCCGCGAGCGAGATAGGTGTCGATGATGCGGTCGACGATCGTGAAGTCGTAGACCGGCGTGCCGTCGGGCGCTTCGGTGTAGACGTTGGTGCTGCCCCATTTGAACGCGGGAGTGCCGTCGCCGGACGACAGGAGATTGTGGGCGCGGAAGTACACCTCGCCTGGGCGCAGCTTGCCGAGTTCCGTGAGCAGCTTGCGGCCGTCCTTCATCGTCGCGTAGTTAGGCTCATCGGCGCCAAAGAATCGCCAGACCGGCGGAAGCGCTCCGGTGACGCGCCGTGCGTCGACGCTCACGTTGACGGCGCGCGGTTCCGCGGCCGCCACCGTTCGCAGGCAGGCCAGCAGCGCGGCGGTCAACACGATCGTGCAAGTCTTCGCATTCATGGAGAACTCCGGGGACGGGAATCGCGGCGCGCATAGACTAACGCCGCGCCGACGCGCAGCCCATCTTGTTTGTCAGCCCACGGATATGCTTTGCGTGATCGCGCCGCATGGTTCATATTTCCGCCGCGCGGATCACGAGGGAAATCATGAAGACGACGTTGCTCGCACTCGTCGGCGCCCTGCTGCCGATTGGCTTCTCACCCGCGCACGCCGCGCAAACCACGGCTCCCGCGCCACCCACCGATTGGGTCGATGCGGCCACCGGCCACCGCATCGTTCGCCTGTCCATGAACGCGGGAACGCGCTCGATCTACTTCCACCAGAACAGCATCACGCCGGACGGCCGCTTCGTCCTCGTCGAGATGACCGACGGTCTGGGCGTCATCGAGATCGCGACGCGCAAGAACACCCGGCTCGTGGCAGGCAAGGTTCGCGCGCTGTTCGTCGGGCGCAAGTCCGGACTCATCTACTTCTCGCGCGGCGAGAACGCCGGCCGGCCCGAGCAACAACGACAGATCGGCGTCTACACCGTGAAGCCCACGGGTGGAAAGCCGAAGCAGATCGCCACGATCCCGCACGGCTCGATCGCCTCGGTCAATGCCGACGAGACGCTGCTGCTGGGCTCGTACGCCGAGCGCGACTGGCAGCTAGAACAGGGCCCGCGCGATCCGCGCTTCGAAGCGAACTACCAGGCCGTCGGCAAGGATGGGAAGCCGCTGACGTTCGCGGAGTCGAAGGAAGTCCGGCTGCTCGAACGTGAGCAGGCGCGGATCCCGATGAAGATGTTCACCGTCGACACAAAGACCGGCCTCACCACGATCGTCCACGAGTCGACGGACTGGCTGGGACACCTGCAGTTCTCGCTGACCGATCCGGCGCTGTTGATGTACTGCCACGAAGGTCCGTGGCATCGCGTCGACCGCATCTGGATGATGCGTCTCGGCGGCGAGCCACGGCTCATGCACAAGCGCTCGATGAACATGGAGATCGCCGGCCACGAGTTCTTCGATGTCGACGGCAAGACGATCTGGTACGACCTGCAGACCCCGCGCGGCGAAGTGTTCTGGCTCGCGAACGTGACGCCCGACGGCAGCCGCACCTGGTACAAGGTCGAGCGCGATCACTGGTCGGTGCACTTCCAGATCTCACCAGACGGCAAGTCCTTCGCCGGCGATGGCGGTGACGAGGAGATGGTTGCCCACGCGAAGGACGGAAAATGGATCTATCTGTTCCGGCCGCAGCCGATCCCCGACGTGGCGGGCATCTCCGCTCCGAATTCAGCGTCGCTGGTGCACGCGGGGACGCTCGCCGCCGAAAAGATCGTCGACATGCGCAAGCACGACTATCGCCTCGAACCGAATCTGCACTTCACCGCCGACGGCAAGAACATGATCTTCCGTTCGAACATGCACGGCGAAGTACACACTTACATGGTCGAACTGCGGAAGGCGGGTAGCTAGCGCCCGGCGCCACTACCTGGCGCGATCCACGACTCAGCGCCTCTCGAGCTCCCAGCGCCAGACGCGGCCCACTTCCGGGTTCGCGAGTTCGGCGACGTGCACGAAGCCCGCGCGCGCGAGCACGGCACTCGATGCGTTCGTTTCCGCGAGCGTGTGGGCGACGACGCAGCGAACGCTCGCATCGGCGAACGCGAAGTCGAGCAGTCCTTTGACCGCTTCGCGCGCGTAACCGCGATTGCGGAATTCCGGCGCGACTTCGTAGCCGATCTCGACGACGCCGGTGTCGGCGGGTGGGCCGTGGAATCCGCCATTGCCGATGAGCGCGTCTTCGTTGAGATCGAGGAAGAAGTAGCCGCCCCATCCCGCGGGCGGCGCGAGCACGTCCGCGCGCGTCGGGGTGAATGCTTCGGGAAAAGTCGGCCAGCTCTCGGGAAGTCTTACACCCAGCATTTGTCCGAGCTCCGCGCGGCTCGCGGCGAAAGCCAGTTTGTGGCGCGCTTCGACGTCGACGAGCGCGAGTCGGCCGGCGTGGATCATCGTCAGGGTTTTTCTTCGAGCCGGTGGCGCCACTTGGCCTGATAGTCGAGGAGCCCCGGCAGACGCAGTGGCACGACGGTTTGCGGCTCGGCGATCGGCGTCGCGGACGCGGGCAACCCGGCCAGATAGGTCGCGACGCGCGTGCCGCCGCCCTGCGTGAAGCTGCGCACGGAACCCGCGGGCACGCACGCGGCGAGCAGACTCGCGAACAACGGATTTCGCGCCAGCGGCCCATCGACGAAGATCTCGCCAGCGGCGCCCAGCGATTCGATCAGGAGCGACGTCATGAGAGCGGAGTAGAGAGTCGCGAGCGACGCGCGCCGCACGCCGTCCAGATCCTCGCCTTCGACGCGTCCGGCGCGCCCCGAATACGGACCCGCGCTCGCGAATGACGGCAACGCCATCGCACCGCGCGCGAGGATGTCGCCCACGCCTGAGAGGGTCGGCACTTCGGAACCGCCCGCGATCGCCTCGTATTCGCGGCCGCCCATGTAACGCGCCGTTGCGATGGGCGCGCCAAACGCGTTGACGTTGGCGAGCATGTCGCGCTCCTCGCGCAGCCGCCGCAGGTCGCCGCGATTCGCCATCACGATGGTCCACGTCCCGCTCGACACGACCGTGAACGCCTCGCGTTCGCGGTCGAGCAGGAAGCGCAGGTACGACGCGTTCGAATCGTGGATTCCGCAGGCGACTTCGCAGGACGCCTCGAGACCGGTGGCCGCGGCCACGCTCGCGCGCAAGGTCCCGAGCCGATCCGTCGCGCGACGCAGCGGCGGCATGAGCCGGGCCCAGCCCCGGGCGCGCGCGAGTTGCGAATACGCCTCGTCATGCGGGCGCCACAGATCGGTATGCGTCCCCAGCGAAGTGACTTCGGTCGACATCACGCCCGACAGGCGCCACGACCAGTACTGCGGGTACATGAGCAGGTGCGCGGCGCGCGCGTATAGATCCGGCCGCCGCTCCTGTAGATAGAAGAGCTGGCGGCCGAGGTTCAGGCCCTGCGGCAGGTGCGGCGAAAAGGTATGCGCGTAAGGATCGCGCAGCGCCGCGTATGCCGCGGCGACCTCGTCGAAGGCGGTGTCTTCGTAGTCCGGCGCCGCGACACGCGCGCCCTCGTGATCCACGAGCACGGCCGCGGCGCCGTGCGCGATCGGCACGATCACCTTGACGCGTTCACGTTCCGGCGCGGCGCGCAGCGACTCGAGCAGCCACGCTTCGATCGCGACCACGTCCAGCTCGCGACCACAGGGACCGCGCACGATTTCGTTCGCCCGCCGCACGCTCCAGGTTTCCTGCCCGGTCGCGGGATCGACGAACGCGATCTTGGCGTTCGTCTTGCCGACGTCGAAGACGGCAATGAGCGAGCCGCTCACGACGAACTCCGCAGGCGCGCGAGCAGCGCCGGCACGGCGACGACGAGCACGAGCAACGCGCCAGTGAAGATGGACATCACGATGCCCGGCACGTTCATGAGGCCGAGGCCGAACGTCACGAGACCGAAGACCAGCGCGGCGAGCACGACACCCGGGATGCTGCCCTTGCCGCCCCACACCGAAACGCCGCCGAGTATGACGATGCTCACGATCTCGAGCTCCCAGCCCTGCGCGATCGACGGGCGCGTCGAGCCGAGCCGCGACGTGAGCAGCACCGCGGCGAGGCCGCAGAAGACGCCGGTGAGCGCGAACAGCGCGAAGCGATAGCGATCGACGGAGATGCCGGCGAAGCGACTCGCGACCGGATTCGCGCCGATCGCGTAGATCGCGCGGCCCCAGCGGGTGCGATGCAGGAACATGCCGAACAATATTGCAAAAAGGACGAACAGCGCGAGCTCGATCGAGATCGGACCCACGAGATATCCCTGGCCGAAGATCGCAAACGAGTCCGGGTAATCCTTGAGCACACGATCGCCGAGGATCGCGTACGCCGCGCCGCGGAACAGCGTCATCGTGCCGATGGTGGCGACAATCGACGGCACGCGGCCGATCGTGACGAGAGCGCCGTTGATGCACCCGGCGACGAGCCCCGTCCCGATGCCGATGCAAGCGAGGCCCGGCGTGCCGACGCCCGCGGCGGCCGCGACCCCCATCGCCACCGACGCGAGCGCGATGATCGCCGCGACCGAAATGTCGATCTCGCCCGCGATGATGAGCAGCGCGAGCGGCAGCGCGATCAGCGCGCGCTCGGTGAAGTTGAACGTGGCATCCGACAACGTGTCGACGCTCAGGAAGTACGGCGACACGGCGGAGAACAGCACGAATTCCGCGACGAGCACGGCGGCGAGCATCGTTTCCCAGCGTAGAAGGCGCGCTATCATGTCGCGCGGTTCTCGAGGATGGAGCGCGTGTGCACGCGCTGGCGCGCGCTCATGAGGACCGCGATGACGATCACGACGCCGTTGATGAAGAGCTGCCAGAACGCGGAGATGCCGACCAGCGGCAGACTGTTGCGGATGATGCCGAGGAAGAGACACCCGAGCAGCACGCCCAGCGCGGTTCCGGTGCCGCCCGCGATCGCGACGCCACCGATGAGACACGCCGCGATCACCTGCAGTTCGAAGCCGAGCGCGATGTCGGTGTATGCGACGGCGAAGCGCGCCGCCCAGAGATATCCGCACAGGCCGGCGATCGCGCCGCAGAGGGTGTAAGCCAGAAATTGAATGCGCCCGGCGTCGATGCCGCAGTAGGCCGCCGCGCCCGGATTGCCGCCAGCCGCGTAGAACGCGCGCGCGCCGCGGGAGTGACGCATCGCGAGGATGAAGATCGCCGCGATCGCGATCCCGAGCCAGGCGAGCACCGTGAGCCCCGCGAACTGTCCGCGCGGGAACGCGATGAACCCTAAGGACATCTCGTTCTCGTTGATCCACGCGCCCTGGGAGAGTGGATAGATCACGCCGCGGAAGATCGACATCGTGCCGAGCGTCACCACGATCGGCGGTAGTTTGAGCTTCCAGACCAGCAGGCCGTTGCAGGCTCCCGCGGCCGCCCCGGCCAACACGGCGATCGCGATCGCGGGCGCGACGCCGGCTTCCGGAAATGCACGGTTGAACAGCGCGGCCAGCATGCCCGCAAGCGCGAGGTTCGCAGCCACTGACAGATCGATGCCGCGGACCAGGATCACGAGCATCTGGCCGAGCGCCAGCATCACGAGAATCGCGATGTCGTCGACGAGTGCGGCCAGACTGCCGGGCGCCGCGAATCCGGGAAACGCGAATGTGACGGCGCCGAACAAAATGAGCGTCAGGGCACCGAGCGTGAGGTCGCGGCGCGCGTCGTCACCGAGCCGCGACAGCGCCTTCATGCGTCACTCGCCGCGCGCAGCAGCGCTTCGCTCGTGACGCCGCGTGCGAACTCTCCACGCAGCCTTCCGCGCCGCATGACCAGCATGCGGTCCGACATGCCGAGAATCTCGGGCAGCTCCGAGGAAATCATGATGACGCCGTTGCCGCGCGCGGCGAACTCGCTCATCACCGCGTGCACGGCAGCTTTCGCGCCAACGTCGATGCCTTTCGTCGGTTCATCGAGGATCAGCACCGCGGGTTGGCGCGCCAGCCATTTCGCGAGCACCACTTTTTGCTGGTTGCCACCCGACAGCGAGCTCACGACCTGCTCCGGGGCGTGCGCCTTGATCGAGAGTTTCTCGATCCACTCGCGCGCAAGGCCGGCCTCGCGGCGCGCATTGCACCAGCCGCGAGGAGCGAGCGCGGTCAGGTTTGGCAGCGCGACGTTCGCGGTGATCGAGAACGGCAGGATGGCGCCCTGCGACTGCCGATCTTCGGGCACGAGCGCGATCCCCGCCGCTGCCGCGTCCGGCGCGAGCCGCACGACACCGCTCACATTTCGCGAGAGGCCGAAGAGGGCTTCCGCCAGCTCGGTACGTCCCGCGCCGACGAGTCCATAGATTCCGAGGATCTCTCCGCGGCGTAACGTGAACGAGATGTTCTCGAAGGCATTGGCAAGCGATAGGTTTTCAACGCGCAAGAGCTCGGCGCCGAGCGTCGTCTCGATCTTCGGAAAGAGTTGGTCGATCGGACGTCCGACCATCAGGCGGATCAGATCGTCGCGCGAGGATTCGCCCAGAAGTCCCGCGGCGACCGACACGCCGTCGCGAAACACGGCGTAGCGATCCGCGATTTCGAAGATCTCTTCGAACTTGTGGCTGATGAACAGCAGCGCGCGGCCGGCATCGCGAAGCTTGCGCACGATGCGAAACAGCTCGGCGCACTCGCGCTGCGACAGCGATGCGGTCGGCTCGTCGAGAATCAGCACGCGCGATTCGTCCGCGAGCGCGCGCGCGATCTGCACGACGTGCTTCTGCGCGATGCTGAGCCGGCCCGCGGGCATCTCGGCGTCGAAGTCGGCATCGAGCTCGCGCAGAAGTGCCGTCGCGCGCGAGCGCAAGGTTCGCCAATCCACCGCGCCACGCCGCATCGGTTGCGCATTCACGAACAGGTTCTCGGCCACGCTGAGATTGTCGAACACCTGGCATTCCTGGTGCACGACCCCGATGCCGAGCGTGCGCGCGACTTTCGGATGAGGGATGCGCACGGCGTTGCCATCGAGGCGGATGTCGCCCGCGTCGGGCTGATGCACTCCCGAGAGGATCTTCACGAGCGTCGATTTGCCCGCGCCGTTCTCGCCGATCAACGCAGTCACGGAGCCTAAGTGCAGCTCGAGAGCCGCGTCGTCGAGCGCGCGCACGCCGCCGAACGACTTGCGGATACCAGTCAGCGACAGGAGTGGCTGCATGCAGACATTCGCAACGATCAGAAAATCTTGGCGAACTGCGCGGTGTTGCTCGCGTCGTAGATGAACGGCTTGGCCATCGCGCCGACGCCATCCGCCGCAAACGTGACTTCACCCATGCGACCGATGTAGATAGGCTTCCCCGCACCTTCGCCACGCGCGAGGCGCACGGCGATCTGCGTCGTCGAGTACCCCAGGTCGATGGGATTCCAGATCGCGAACTTCGGGACGACGCCTTTTTCCACATAGCCCACGAGTTCCGAAGGCAACCCGAGACCCGTGACCTTCACCTTCCCGGTCAGCCCCAGGTCTTCGACGGCGCGCGCCGAGGCGACGATTCCGACCGAGCTGATGCTCACGAGCACCGCGAGATCCGGATGTTGCTTGAGCAGCGCGGTGGCTTCGCGATAGGACTTGTCGGAAACGTCGTCGCCGTACGCGACACCGACGAGAACGAGGCCGGGATGTTTCACCAGAGACTTGCGCATCTCCTCGAGCCACGCGTTCTGGTTGGTGGACGTGGGCGTCGCGGACACGACTGCGAATTTTCCGGTGCCGCCCTTTTCCGTTGAAGATTGGGCAAGCTCCGCCGTCAGCGCGATGACGGTTTCGCCGATGAGCGGATCGGATGACGGCGCGAGATGCGCGATGCGCCCTTCCTGCGCCACCGCGGAGTCGTAAGAAATCACCTTGATGCCGCGCTGCATCGCGCGCTTGAGCGTCGGGACCACGGCATCGGGATCGTTCGCGGAGATCGCGATCGCATCGACGCGCTGCGCGATCAGCGAATTCAGCACTTCGATCTGGCCTTCGGCCGTCGGCGTCGTGGGACCGGTGAAGATGACTTCCGCATCGAGCTCCTTCGCCGCTTCGTCCGCGCCCTTGTGCACGGCATCGAAGAAGCCGTTGCCCAGGGATTTCGCGACGAGACCCACGCGCGTCTTCGCGGAAGCACCTGCAGCTTCGGGTTCGCTCTTGCCGCAGGCCGCGAGGTTCGCGAGCAGGACGGCGCCGATGACGGCGAGCAGAGTTCTTCTCATCACGGATCCCCTCGCACTCGCTCAAGCGAGTTTCTGGATTTCGTCTTCTTCGGTGACTTTCGCGACGATCACCTTGATGCCCGCCGCCTGGAAATCTTCGAGCTCTTCGGGGCGCGCCCCTTCATCGGTGACGATCGTGTTGATGCGGTCGAGGCCGGCCACGATCATCGCGGACTTGCGGCGCAGCTTCGAACTGTCCGCCATCACGATGACGTGCTCCGAGCGCTTCAGCAGTTTGGTCTGCGCCTGCACGATGAGCGGATCCGCTTCCATCATGCCGAAGCGGTTCAGGCCGTAGCAGCCGACGAACAGCTTGTTCCCCCAGAAGCTCTCGATCGTGTCGTTCTCGAATGGCGAGAGCACGATGTTCTGCTCGCGGAAGATGGTGCCCCCCGGCAACGTGATGCGGTTGCGGCTCGTCGCGAACAGCTTCACGGCGATCGGGAAAGAGTTGGTCAGGATGTCGAGATCGGAATCCTGCAGGAACTCGACGAGCGCGAACGTCGTCGTGCCGCCATTGATGATGATGCTCTCGCCCGGCTCGATGAGCTCCGCCGCCGCGCGCGCGATCGCACGCTTCTGGGGCACGCTCACGTCCTGGCTCATCGCGAACGGCATTCCCACTAGATGGGGCTGGTGCCGCGGACGCACCGCTTCGGCGCCGCCGCGGATGCGCTTCACCTCGCCTTTCTCCGCGAGCGCGTTGATGTCGCGCCGGATCGTGGCTTCGGATGCACCCAAAAGATCGAGAAGGTCACCGACGCTCACGATTGAGCGTTCGTCGACGAGCTTCAGGATCAGGTTATGACGCTCTTTTTCCAGCATACGGACCCCCGGTCAGAAGCCGTGATCGATTCTGAACGTGATTGATTGTATATGACGGCTTCGTGTGTTACACAGCCTTCCCGCAAGAAATAGCGAGTCGGGCGCGTACTTTAGCGCCAGCCGGCCGGAGACATGGTGATGAGTGTGGTTCAGATCGCGCCTCAGGCGTCCGTGGAAATTGAAAACCGCTGGGATGACGCCCACGCGGCGAAGCTTTCACCCTCCGAGTTGCTCCTTTATCGTTCGAACCTGCTCGGCGGTGACAAACGCATCACCAATTTCGGCGGCGGCAATACGTCCGCGAAGCTAAAAGAGAAGGATCCTCTCACCGGTCAGGACGTCGACGTCCTCTGGGTCAAGGGATCGGGCGGCGATCTCGGCACGATGAAGCTCGACGGCTTCTCCACTCTCTATATGGAGAAGTTTCTCGCGCTCGAGAAATTCTACAAGGCTGACACGGATAACGATGCCGTTTTGGTGCCGCTGTACGCGCACAGCGCCTTCAACCTGAATCCGCGCGCGGCCAGTATCGACACGCCGCTGCATGGGCTGGTCAATCGTGCCCACGTCGATCACATGCATCCCGATGCGCTGATCGCGATCGCCGCTGCCGCCGACTCGAAGAAGCTCACCGAGGAAATCTTCGGCGGCGAGATCGGCTGGCTGCCGTGGGTGCGCCCGGGCTACGAGCTCGGCCTCAAGCTGCGCGAGCTCACGCAAAAGAATCCGAAGCTGAAAGGCGCCGTGCTCGAAGCACACGGACTCTTCACCTGGGCCGACACCTCGAAGGCCTGCTACGAGAACACGCTCGAGGTGATCAACCGCGCGACGTCGTGGTTGACGGACAAGAGCCGCGGCAAGCGTCCGTTCGGCTCCGTCGTGACCCCCGCCCTCACCATCGACCGCCGCCGCGAAATCGCGGCGGGCATCATGCCGACGATTCGCGGCATCATCTCCGGCAACCCGGAAGTCTCCGCGGACGGTGACGGCGCGCGCTGGGCGCAGCCCGTAAAAGTGGGCCATTTCGACGATTCGGAGACCGTGCTCGATTTCGTGGGCGGCGAGAAACTCGCCGGCCTCGCGGCGCTCGGCACGTCCTGTCCGGATCACTTCCTGCGCACGAAGATCTGGCCGCTGGTGCTGCCCTTCGATCCCGCGAAGGATTCCGTCGAGCAGCTCGCCGCGCGCGTGGCTCCTGCCATCGCGGCCTATCGCGAAAAATACGCGGGCTACTACAACCGCTGTAAGCGCCCCGACTCTCCGAAGATGCGCGACGCGAATCCCGTCGTCTATCTGGTGCCCGGCGTCGGCATGATCACGTTCGCGGCCGACAAGGCCACTGCGCGCATCGCGGGTGAGTTCTACGTGAACGCCATCAACGTGATGCGCGGTGCGGCCAGCGTCTCCAGCTACCGCGGCTTGCCCGAGCAGGAAGCGTTCGACATCGAATACTGGCTGCTCGAAGAAGCCAAGTTGCAGCGCATGCCGAAGCCGAAGCCCCTCGCGGGTCGCGTGGCGCTCATCACCGGCGGCGCCGGCGGCATCGGCCTCGCGACGGCGCGCCGGCTCATGGACGAAGGTTCCTGTGTCGTCATCTGCGACATCGATCGCGACGCGCTCGCAGGCGCGGAAGCGGAACTGAAGAAGAAGTACGGCAACGATGTCGTCGCGAGTTCCTTCATCGACGTGACTCGCGAGGACGCGGTGGCCGCGGGTTTCCGCGACAGCTGCTGGAAATTCGGCGGCGTCGACATCTGCGTCTCGAACGCAGGTATAGCGTCGGCTTCCCCGGTGGAAGACACGACACTCGCGCTTTGGCAGAGGAACATGGACATCCTGTCCACCGGGTACTTCCTGATCTCGCGCCAGGCGTTCCAGCTCTTCAAGGCCCAAGGCATCGGCGGCTCCATCGTCTTCATCGGCTCGAAGAACGCGCTCGCCGCCTCACCCGGCGCCGCCGCGTACTGCACGGCGAAAGCCGCCGAGTTGCACCTCGCGCGCTGCCTCGCGCTCGAAGGCGCGCCGCATGGCATCCGCGTCAACGTCGTGAATCCGGACGCGGTGCTGCGCGGCTCGCGCATCTGGCAGGGCGAATGGGCCACCCAGCGCGCGGCGCAGAACAAGACCAGCGTCGACAATCTCGAAACCGTGTACCGCGAACGCAGCCTGCTGAAGCGCAGCGTGTACCCGGAAGACGTTGCCGAAGCGGTCGCGTTCTTCGCGTCCGCGCGCGCCGCGAAATCGACGGGCAATATCGTCAATGTCGATGCCGGCAACGCCGGCGCGTTCACGCGATAGTTTTTCTTCCGGGGGAGATACCATGGCCTTCGCCGATCCGCGCGACGCTAACTACATCGCGTCGGCCAATCAGCCGCACGCTGCCGCGCTCGCGGCGGACTATGCGAACTTGGGCACGCAGCTCGAGCGCCGCGGCATCAAGATCGATGAGATCACGAAGGCTGTCGCGAACTTCAAGGTGGCGCTCCCGTCGTGGGGCGTCGGCACCGGCGGCACGCGCTTCGGTCGCTTTCCGGGCGCGGGCGAGCCGCGCAACGTCTTCGAAAAACTCGACGACTGTGGCGTCATCTCGAAACTGACCGGTGCCACGCCGACCGTTTCGCTACACATACCCTGGGACAGGACCGACGACTACAAAGCGCTGCGCGAATACGGCGCAAAGTTAGGTCTCGGGTTCGACGCGATGAACTCGAACACCTTCCAGGACCAGCCGGGTCAGCCGCTGTCGTACAAGTACGGCAGCCTCACTCACACGGATCCCGCGGTACGCGCGCAGGCCATCGCGCACAACATCGACTGCATCGAGGCGGGAAAGCAGCTCGGCTCGAAAGCGCTCACGGTGTGGATCGGCGACGGCGCGAATTTCCCAGGCCAGTCGCATCTCGGCCGCGCCTTCGACCGTTATCTCGAATCCACCGCGACCATCTACAAGTCGCTGCCCGACGACTGGCGCATGTTTCTCGAGCACAAGATGTACGAGCCAGCGTTCTACGCCACCGTCATTCAGGACTGGGGCAGTTCGCTGCTCGCGGCGCGCGAAATCGGCCCCAAGACTTCTTGCCTCGTCGACCTCGGCCACCACGCGCCGAACGTCAACATCGAGATGATCGTGGCAAGACTCGTTCATGCGCAGCGGCTCGGCGGCTTCCATTTCAACGATTCCAAGTACGGCGACGACGACCTGGACGCCGGTTCGATCGAACCGTTCCGACTCTTCCTCGTGTTCAACGAGCTGGTCGAGGCGGAGCTCGCGAAGGCGCCGAACTTCAATCCGGCGCACATGCTCGATCAGTCGCACAACGTCACCGACCCGATCGAAAGTCTCATGACTAGCGCGATCGAGCTGCAGCGCGCCTACGCGCAAGCATTGATCGTCGACCGCAAGGCATTGCATGGATTCCGCATCGGCAACGACGCGCTGATGGCGGCGCAGACGCTGAAGCGCGGCTTCACGACGGACGTATCGCCGATCCTCGCGCAGGCGCGAGTCTCCAAGGGCGCGGCCATCGACCCGGTCGCGGCGTATCGCAAGAGTGGATATCGAGCGAATTGCGGCGAAAAGCGACCGAGCAAACAGAGCCTGGGTGGTGGCATAGTTTGAAGAGGGAGCGATTCTTCAAGCCATGACCGTACTCAACAGCATCGAGGATCTTCGTCAGGAGGCGCGCCGTCGCGTGCCCCGCGCCATTTTCGATTACGCCGACCGCGGCTCGTACGACGAAGTCACCTTCAACCGCAATCTCGACGATCTCGCGGCGCTCGAATTCCGCCAGCGCGTGATGGTCGACGTGTCGAAGCAGCAACTCTCGACGACCATTCTCGGTGAGGAATGGTCGATCCCCTGCGGCATCGGCCCAACCGGCCTCACCGGCCTCTTTCACGCGAATGGCGAGATGCTCGGCGCGCGCGCCGCGCAGGCGTTCGGCGTGCCGTTCTGCCTGTCGACGATGAGCATCTGTTCGATCGAAGACGTACGTGGCGCGGTCCAGAAGCCGTTCTGGTTCCAGATCTACCTGATGCGCGATCGCAGCTTCAACGTGGAGCTCATCGAACGCGCGAAGGCGGCGAACTGCTCCGCGCTCATGCTCACCGTCGACATGCCGGTGCAGGGACTGCGCCGGCGCGATCCCAAGAATGGCCTTTCGATTCCGCCCAAGCTCACGCTCAGGAACGTGTTCGAGGTCGCCATGCGACCGACCTGGGCTTTGAAGGTGCTCACGGGCAAGCGTCGCACCTTCGGCAATCTCGAAGCGCGCATGAAGGGCACGGGCGGTCTCAAGACGCTGTCGGAGTGGATCGCGCAGCAGTTCGATCCCACCGTCACCTGGAACGACATCGCCTGGCTGCGCGAACGCTGGCCGCGCAAGATCATCATCAAGGGAATTCTCGATGCGGAGGACGCGAGGCTCGCCGCGGAGAGTGGCGTCGACGCGCTCGTGGTTTCAAACCACGGTGGCCGTCAACTCGACGGCGCGCGCTCGACGATTTCCGCGCTGCCCGGCGTCGTCGATGCGGTGGGCGGACGCTGCGAAGTGCTCTTCGACGGCGGTGTGCGCTCAGGCCAGGACGTGCTGAAGGCGCTGGCGCTGGGCGCCAAGGGTTGCCTGATCGGCAAGGCGTTTCTCTACGCGCTAGCCGCGCGGGGCGAAGCCGGCGTGACGCTCGCGCTCGACATCATCCGCAAGGAGCTTGCGGTGAGTCTCGCGCTGACTGGCGCGAACGATGTGCGCAACGTGACGCGCGAAATTCTAGTTAAGCGCTAAAAGTTTATGGTCGGCGACGCTGCGTCGCCGCTTTCCGTCGTGGCACGTGAGCGCCTGGAAGGTGGAGCGCCGCCAGCGAAGGGGTGCCAGCGGCGCTCCGATTGTCGAAAAGTGCACAGAGCGCGGACAAGGTGCACTTCTCGGACTCGACTCGGGCAACAGCCCGGAAACCGGTAACCGGTACCATTCTGGTAACGGTCACAATCGATCACGACTACTCATGATCGATCAAATCTGCGCGTTTTTTATCACAGCAACCCGGAAATCACGACAAAAATCGTATTTATCCGCGTCATGGACCGCGGATCGAAAATTACATGGGTGATAACGCTACCGGCTAGAAATACTTTTTCGTCTGTAAGAAAGGCGAAAAAGGCGCCCGAATTGGACGCAGCCGGAGCGCATGAGTCAGTGGCGGCCGAAGGCGCGCGCCGATTCCCGGCGCGCGCCTAACTACCAAGCGACGGATCAGAACGTCTTCACAGTGAAGCCCAGGAAGAACGTCGTCCCCGCATAGTCGTACGTGGCGGGAAACGTATTCCCGTAGCCGCCAAATCCGGCGACGATCGGCGGATCCTTGTCGAGGACGTTGTTGGCGCCGCCATAAATCTCGGCCTTGTCGCCGATGTCGAAAGTGAACGACAGATCGACATAGTTCTGCGCGTCGAACTTCGGATTGGCGAACGTCGCGAGCGACGGAACGGTCGCCGCCCCCGCGCTCTTCGGCAGCACGTAGCGATCGGTCGTCACGCTGTCGATGTAGCGGTGACGCAGGCTGACGCCGATCGCGCCCATCGTCCATGTGAAGCGCGTGACGCCCTTGTATTCCGGAATCGGTTCGCCGCAGGTCGAGCCGTACGCACCCACGCAGCGATTCTTGTTCTGCGGCACGGCCTGCATCGGCGTGACATCGAACTCCTTCGTCCAGGTCCACAGCGTGCTCATGTCGAAGCGACTCTTGCCCACATCGAAGCCATAGCGCGCCTGCAGGTCGGCGCCGCTGGTTTCGAGGGCGCCGATGTTCGACTGGAGCACGTCGAGCGAGAACGGCACCGTGATTCCGCCCGTGGCGGGGTTGCGGTGTACGGCCTGGCAGAAGTCGCTGGCCGCGTCCTGCACGGTGAAGTAGCACAGATTCAGCGTGTTCTGCGCGCCTCCGCCGAGCTGCGCGATTGCGCCGTCGAGCGAGATGTCGAACACGTCGAATGTCACCGCGAGGTCGGGCAGGAAAGTCGGCGTGAACACGACGCCCACCGTGCGCGTGTCCGAAGATTCTTCCCGCAATTCCGGATTGCCGCCAGTCCGGTTGGGGATGATGTTGTCGGGCTGAATGCCCGCGCCGAACACCGAGCCCACCGGCACGCCGGTCGCGATGCACAGCTGCTCGACCGCCGCCGTGCGATTCGCGGTGTTGCGGCTCGAGCAGGGGTCGGTCAGCGTCGAGAAGTTGAGCTGCAGCCCGCCGTACAGATCTCCGATATTCGGCGCGCGGATGGCTCGCTGGAACTGACCACGGAAGGCCAGTGTTTCGTTGACCCGCCAGTCGAGACCATACAGATAGGTGGAGACCCGCCCCACGCCATCGAGATCGTAGTCGGAACTGCGGAAGCCGCCGTTCGCGGCCAGGCTCTGCACCGCCGGAATGTCCGCGAGGATCGGCACGCGGATTTCCGTGAAGAGGTCTCTCGACGTCACGTCGCCGCGCGTCGGCAGGCCCGGATTGAAACCCACCACATCACCCGAACGCAGGAACTCGTCGGGAATGTACTCCGCCTCGGCCGTGCGCCACTCGACGCCCACGGAGAACCCGACAGGGCCGGCGGGCAACTCGAACGCTTCGCCGGCCAGAGTGGCGGCGGCAACCCGCTGCTCCGCGTTCGTCACGTTGGTGGCATTGATCTTGATCGCGTTGATCGCCGCCGCGGAGAGGTTCTGGCCGAAGATGTTGGAGACTGGCGCCGCGCCGTTCGCCGAGAGCAATGCCGCGGCATAGCGGCTGCGCGACGCGCTGCCTTCCTGCCGGCTGCTGTCTTCGGAGCGCGCGAACGTGTAGTACACGTCGTAGTTGAGATTGCGCAGAAAATTGTCGGAGACGCTGCCGAGGTCGCCGCGCAATCCGACGGCAGTACGCCAGACGTTGTGATCGTCGACGTTGTGACGGAACGGCAGCTCCACGAGGCGCCGGCCCGCCGTGAGGATCGCTCTGCCATCTCCCGGCGTCGTCGTGTAGGCAATGGGGCCCTGCTGAATCGTGCGCGTGCCGGTCTCGGTCTGATCGAGCCGCACCAGTACGTCACGCATCGCCTGCGTGAGGTACGGATTGTTCACGTCGAACAGAAAGTCTCCGCCGATGTTTGCCTGAGTGAGCTGTTGATCGACGCGGTTGTTGCTGAAGTGCGCTTCGAGGTATCCCGTCGCCTTGTCGTTGAAGTCGAAATGCGAGAACGCGTTCAGCATCCAGCGTTCCTGCGGGACCTGCAGGTAGTTGTACTGCGTCAGGTTGAAGTCGTCCGCCGGTCGCTGCGTCAGACGCGCCGTAGTACCTTCATCGTTGAACGTGAAACCGTTGGCGTTCATGCCGGCGAGTCCCGCCGCCGCGAGCTGCGTCGACGCCGCTGCGAGCTGCGCATTCGTCAGCACGAAGCGGCCGTTCGGGATGTCGCCGCTGCCGGAGAAGATGAATCCCATGCGGCCGCCGGACGCCGCGCAGTTCGCGGCGGAGGAGCCATTCGCGACGCCGATCAGAGTGTCGCTATGCGAGTCCGCGGTGACGCAGGCCTCTCCGTAGGGCAGCGCCGCCCAGTCGCCGCGCTCCGCGCGCGTGAAGCCTTCACGCTGGTAGTAATTCAGCGAGATCACCGCGTTACCGCGACTCTCCGCGAAATTGCCGCCGAAGGTCAGATCGAAGTTTTTGGTGGGCGTGCTCGTGGAACTGTCGAAGCCGTACTGCCCGTTGACCTGCACGCCTTCGAAATCGTCCTTCATGATGAAGTTGATGACACCGGTGATGGCGTCGGAGCCATACACCGCGGAAGAACCACCGGTGACGACTTCGGTACGATCGATCAACGCGGCCGGAATCGTGTTGAGGTCGGTGACCTGCTCGGGACCGAAGATCGCGAAGCGCCGGCCGTTGACCAACGTCAGGCTGCGCGTGGGGCCGAAGCCGCGAAGATTCGCGTAAGCCGCACCGGCGGCGGAGCCCGCGGGAACCGTGTTCGCCGTCGCACCGCCATTGGTCGACTGCACGAATTGCGGCGAGTCGCCGAGCACCTTGTCGACAGTCATCGCGCCGGAGAGTTTGATCTCTTCGGCGTTGATGATGGCGAGAGGCGTCGATGCGTCCGTGACGTCGCGCGCGATGCGCGAGCCGGTGACGATGATCTCTTCGCCTTCTTCCGCCGGTGGAGTGGCGTCCTGGGCTAGAGCAAGATTGCCCGCGCTTGCGATGATGGCCGAGATGGAAAGCGCAAGAGCGCTGCGCGAGCCGGAACGGCTCGACGAAAAAGTCGATTGCATGATTCCCCCTTCGAAATCATTTTGATGGTTCTCAAAAATGATCGAAGGTCCGCAACTTCGATCACCTCCGTGCAATAGACATCAACCGCGGGGCGAAATGCAAACCTTTCGGCTCACGAGAGCTCCTCGTGAGCGATCTTGACGCGAGGGAGGCCGCGCGGACGCGTTGTCCACCGGTTACCGCGGTCCGCGGCGTGAAAACTCCGATCACGCAACGTGACTTCCTTCCTGCCGGCGATTGCTCCTAACTACTAAAAGCGGCCGGCGGGAGCGCAATTGATGGGAAACGGCGACATTCTTGTCATCCCGCCCTCACACGGGTAGCTTCCCGCCATGAACAAAAAGACCCGGCCGATATTCGCCTCCGCGCTGCTCGCGGCCACCGTTTACGCGTCCAACGCGCACGCGGGATCCGTCGACTGCAAACTCAAGTTCGACATCAGCGGCTGGTCCGCGTTCTACAAGCGCTCCGACGGGACCGGCACGATCACCTGTTCGAACGGGCAGTCCATGCGCGTACTGCTGCGTGCACGCGGCGGCGGTCCAACCGTCGGAAAGTCCACGATCCGGAATGGCGACGGCGAGTTCACGGGCGTGGACAACATCAACCAGCTGCTCGGCACCTACGCGAGTGCCGAAGCCGGAGCGGCCGCGGTCAAGGCCGCGAAAGCGCATGTCGTCACGAAGGGTGAAATCTCGCTCGCGCTTGCTGGCACCGGCGAAGGCTGGGAGCTCGGCGTCGCCTTCGGGAAATTCACGATAAAGCGGCGCTGATCGGCTTCGGCTGTCGGGATTGTCCGAGGCAGGCCGTGAACTCTGCGCCGAACAGGAACATCTGAGCGGAGTAGTAGAGTCACAGCAACAACGCCGCGAAGGACGCGGCCGCGCCATAGGCGGTCGGCTGCGTGGCTCTCCCGAGATAGAGCCCGATCCCCCAACGGCCCAGCTGGAACAGCAGCGCGGTGACCAAAGCGCCGGTGAGCACGTGGCGCCAGGCCAGGCGTTTCGCGGGTAGATAGCGGTACATCAGCGCGATCAGACCGGTCCCGAGAACGATCGACGTGAGGAAGTCGACCGACGCGAATAGTCCCACCAGCCCCTCGAAGTGGCGCAGCGCATATCCGCGCAGCGCCGCCAACGCCGTCGTCAGCGTGAGCGAGACGAGTAGCAGGAATCCGATCGCGAGGATGAAACCGAACGACATGAGGCGCGCACGGAGAAACGTACGCCATCCGCTCGGCGGGGAATCGCGCCCGCCCCAGGTCTGCTGCAGGGCGCTTTCGAGCGCGGCGAACACAGTGCTTGCGCCGACCAACAGCATCACGACGCTCACGGCCGTTGCCCACAGTCCGTCGACGGATGGCGAGCTGCGCATCGCCTCGAGGATCAATGTCGCGCTCTGCTTGCCGAACAGCATCGTCAGCTGGCTGCCGACATATGAGTACGCGAGCTCGCCGCCCACGATCCATCCCGCGATCGAGACGATGATGATCAGCAGCGGCGCGAGCGAGAACGCGCAATAGAAGGCGAGCGCCGCGGCGATGTTCGACGCCTGGTCGTCGAGCCAGTTGTCCAAAGTCACCTTCCGGATGCTCTTGAGAGTGCGTGTCTTCGCCATGCGGAGATTTTGCCCCAGCCACCTGGCTAACAAGCCGGCGAGCGTGTCGGCGAACATCAGGGCCTGGTGCAGGCGCGCGCCGTCAGTTGCTCGACACCAACCTGTTGGGCCTCAACGCCAGCGCGGGCTCGAGCCCAGCGCAAACTCGCCACCTTTGCGGCGGATCAGCAGCGCCGGCAGTGACTCGGATTCGGCCAGTCGCAGCGCATCGACGGGCGCCATCGCCATGAAGACGGTGGCCCATGCATCCGCGCTCATGCAATCCGGCGCGAGCACGGTCGCCGACACGGTCGCGTGAGTCACGGGAAATCCGCTGCGCGGATCGATGATGTGTGAATAGTGGCGGCCATCCGCGTCGAAGAATCGACGGTAGTCGCCGGCGGTAGCGATACTTTCGTTGCGCAACTCGACGATGGCGGGCGCCGGGACCGTCACGCTGGAGGGATCGTCGGCACCCGGCTTCTCGACGGCGACGCGCCAGAATTCTCCGCGCGCATTCTTGCCGCGCGCGCGCAGCTTGCCGGACAGGTCGACGAGGTAGTTTGAGAGCCCGACGGAATCGAGATACTCCGCGACGCGATCCACGCCGCGTCCCTTGCCGAGCGAAGAAAGGTCCACACGCACGCCGGGCACCTTGCGCGCGCGGGACGCTGCGACGTCGACGCTCACCTTTCGCCAGCCGACGCGCTCGCGCGCGGCGGATATGGCGGCGGCATCGGGCACCCGTCGCGTCGCGGGATCCGGACCAAAGCCCCAGAGGTTCACTAGCGGCCCGACGGTCACGTCGTACGAGCCGCCGCTGCGCTCCGCCAGTTGCAACGCAAACCCAAGCACCACGGCGAGTTCGGGATCGATCGCGACCCAATCGCCGTTGGTGTCGTCATTGAAGCGGCTCAATGCCGAATCGGCGCGGTACGTGCTCAGCGCCTGATTCACCGCGTCGAAGCGCGCCTGCATTCCCGCACTCAACTGCGCCTTGGGGATCGGCAAATCGCCGACGACTTTCGCCGTCCACGCGCTGCCCATCGTCTCGCCGGCAAGCAGCGTTTCGCGTGGCGAGGTCGCGCAGGCGGCGAGCCCCATTGCCGCCACGGCCACGAGCGCGACGTGAACCCGCATCGAACTACTGCGTGAGAACTTCGAGCGTGGCGTTGTAAGTCGCATGCCGCTTCTTCACGTTCGGCACGGTCGCCTTCTCGTCTTCCACCGACGCGTCGACCCAATAGAGTCCGGCCGCCGGCCACATCACGGTGACGATTCCGTCCTTGTCGGTCTTGGCGCGGATTTCGTTCGGCGCGTCGCGATAGCGCGTGCCGCCCGCGACGATTTCGATCTCGAGATCCCTCGCGGGCTTGCCGTCGAGCAGAAACTTGAGCCGCGCGGATTCGCCCGCGTACAGATCGTTCGGGTGAGTCAGCGGCATGAGCTCGAGGCCCACGCCGACCGACTTCACTTCCGACGGTGTGCCGACGGTGACGTAGGTTTCGATGCGCCGCTGCATCTGCTCGACTTCGAGTTTCGCGGCGTTCGCGGGGATGTTCTTGGCCATCTCGGCGGGAGCGCCGCGCCAGCGCTTCGGCTTGCCGTCCTCTTCCCAGCGCGCCATCACGGTGTCCCCCGCGAGCGCGATGCGGTACGTGCCCGTCTTGCGCAGCTCCAGATCGAAACTCGAACGCGAGCGGCCCTTCGCGGCATTCTGCGGTTCTACGGCTAAGCCATCGGGCGTCGTGATCACGAGCTGGTCGAGCGGCAGCGCGCCCTGGTTCACCGAGAACAGATCGTCGGCGCTCGCGGTATCGAATGCGACCCAGCCGCCGGCGTTCGCGACGATGGTTTGCGAAGGAAGAATCCACGCGCGCGCGGCTGAGCTCACGCCCGGGACGAACGCGAGAGTCGCGACCAGCGCGAACACATCTGACTTCTTGAATGAATGTTTCATGGTGTTCTCCCTCAAGGATTGAGCGACAGCGCGACGGCGCCGAGCTCCTTGGAACCCTTCGCGGTGGCCTGCTTCGCGGCCTTGATCGGCCACTCGAAGGGTATGCGCACCGCTTCACGACCGCCGATCTCCCTAACGGCTTCGACAACCAGCGAATACTGGCCCGGCTTGAGTTGCGCGAGCGGCGGCAGCGAAGCGTCGAACTTCAACAGGTGCTGACCGACCGGACGCGTGGCGCCAGTGAGCCCATCCACTGGCACTTTGATATCGCGGCCGCCGCGACGCCACCACTGACGCAGGTCGGGAAGCCACTTCGTGTGATCGCCGCGGACCTGGTACCAGACCGCGAGATTCGCGGCGATCGCCTGATCGGCGCCTTCCACCCAGATCGCCACGTAGGGCTTGTGATACTCCGCCACGGGAAGGCTCGGAATTTCGACGTTGAGGGTGAGTTCGGCGGCCGAGACCGTGCCCGCGCACAGCAGCGGCAACGTGAAAACGGCAAACAATTTGCGAATCATTCGAATACTCCGTCTGACGAGATCAGTGGACGAAAAAAAGCGTGAGAATGAATACGAGCACCGTGCCGCCGATCACGAGCGGCCACGTGGATTTGCGCTGCCGCGCCTGGATCTGCAGCAGGATGAGTCCGGTCAGCGAGAAGAACAGCACTGCGGCCGCGACAACGTCGATGAACAGCGTCCAGACGAAGCCAGTGTTGCGGCCCTTGTGCAGGTCGTTGAAGTAGGAAATCCAGCCGCGGTCGGTGGCTTCGAACTTCGCCGCGCCGCCGGCGCGGTCGATGGAGACCCAGGCGTCGCGACCGGGGCCCGGTGCGGATAGATAGAGCTCTTCCTCCGACCATTCCGCGTTCGCCGCGGCAGCATCGAAGCCGAATTCGGTGCGGACCCAGTCGTTCACCGGCGCCGGCACCGATTCCTGCGACTCGTCCGCTGCGAGCGCGGGAAGCAGCGCCGGCGGCAATTGCGCGGTGCGTGTCGTCACGACTGGTTGCGCGCCGATGGACGACGCATGATTCAGCGTGATGCCGGTGATCGTGAACAACGCGAGCGCGGCAAAGCAGACGGCGGCGCTGATCCAGTGCAACTGGTGCGTCAGCCGATACACCTGCATGCGCAAGCGCGAATTCATCGTCGCGAGTCTCGCGTCACTCGCCGACGTCGAACGTCAGCGCGTACGTGTGGCTTTCGGCCTGCGCGCCATCGCCGGGCACTACGAAGCGGTGACGCAGCTGCGCATGATAGACACCCGCCTCGGCGACCGGCAGCTCGACCCCGCCGTCCGTGCCTGACGTCGCGGTGATCTCCACGGGCGCCTCACCGGTCGCCGTCACGGCACGATGCAGCGTGACCGTGCCGCCGCTCACCGGCCTGCCGTCGAACAACACCTTCGCGTGCAACTTTGCACCGGCCAGTAGTTTGGCAGGATGCGTGAGCATCTGGAACTCGAGCCCCTTGGCCGTTGGCGCGAGAGCCGCGTCTGATGGCGCGCCGCGCGAGACGTACACTTCGGCGAGCGTGATGCTCTTGATGTCGTAGACCTTGGCGCCGGCGGGGGGCGCATCGTTCGGGCGCAGGAACTTCCATTCGGCGCCGACAATCACGCCCTTGGCGACACGGCCATCACGCGCTCCGGTCGAGATGCGGTACGTGCCAGACTGCGGCGTGTCGACGTCGAGAACCGCAAGGTCCTTCGTGTACACCGGCGTGAGCGCGGTCGACTTGCCGTCCGGCGACACGACGTGCCAGTTCGTCGCCTTCATAACGACGTCAGGCACGAAGAATTTCTCGGTGAACGATGCCTGCACGCTCACGTGATCGCGCTCGCTCACGTCGAAAGCATTGGGAAGCAGGTATGGGGAATGCGCGCCCGCCGGAATGGCGGTCAGCGCCGTGAGTAAGAGCGCAGCGATCGCGGTTCGACTGAACATGGGCACTCCGTCTGACAAACAGAGCGCGCACGCTACATGAGAGGAATTCTCATTTGCAACCGGATTCTGCAAGAAGCATCGGATCGACGGCTCAGTAACCCTAAATCCTTTCCGTTCAGGGAGTTGGGCGGCCCGTCGGCCGCCCCGCCTCACATCCCCTTCGCGGTCTGCGCCTTCCTCACGAGCTGCACGAGCTCTGTTCGGTACCCGAACTCGTCGTCGCCCTTCGCGGCCTGGGCTTCGCGGATCACGTCGCCGAATGAGAGTTCGCCAGAATATGCGTCGCCTCGCAGCAGCTGCGCGAACCCCGCGACCGCGGTCGAGAATCTCACCTCACGGCTCACGAGCGCTGACGCGTCCGTCGACAGCGGAATCGGCCGCTCGATGAGCTTCGAGCGACTCTCGCCGGGTAGTTTGTAGCGCATCTTGAGAAAGCCGTACTCGCTCTGCTTGCCCGAGTTCGCGCGCTTGTCCTCGGATCCGTAACGCAGCGGATCGACGCTCGCAGCTCCAGATCCCACCGGAGTGATTTCGTAGATCGCGGTCACGGTGTGGCCCGCGCCCACGTCGCCCGCATCCACCGCGTCGTTGTTGAAGTCCTCGCGATTGAGCGCGCGCGTTTCGTATCCCACGAGGCGGTACTCCGCAACGCTCGCGGGATTGAACTCCACCTGGATCTTCACGTCCTTCGCGATCGTGAACAGCGTGCCCGAGGATTCCTGCACGAGCACTTTCTGGGCCTCGCTCAGCGAGTCGATGTACGCGGCGACGCCGTTGCCGTTCTGCGCGAGCGCCTGCGACAGCTCGTCGCGATAGTTGCCGCGGCCGAAGCCGAGCACCGACAGCATCACGCCGTTCTCGCGCTTGCGCTCGACGAAGCCCTTGAGCTGCTCGGTATCCGCGATGCCAACGTTGAAGTCGCCGTCGGTCGCCAGCAGGATGCGATTCACGCCGCCCTTGCGGAAGTTGGCTTCGGCGAGCTTGTAAGCGAGCTCGATGCCCGCGGCGCCTGCGGTGGATCCGCCAGGCGTGAGACTGCGCAGCGCCGCCAGGATCTTCGCCTTCTCGGAGATCGGCGTCGGCTCGAGCACCATGCCGGCGGCGCCCGCGTAAACGACGATGCCGATCGTATCCGTGGGCTTCAGGCTGCCGAGCAGCAGCTCCATCGACTGCACCGCGAGCGGTAGTTTGTCCGGCGAATCCATCGAGCCGCTTACGTCGAGCAGCAGCACGAGATTGGCGTCGGGCGCTTCGTCGCGCGGCACTTCGTATCCCTTGATCGCGACGTGCACGAGTTTCCTGCCCTTGCCCCAGGGCGAATCGCTGACGACGATCGTCGGCTCGAACGGCACTGCGCGGGAAGCGGGCACCGGCCACGCATAGTCGAAGTAGTTGATCATCTCCTCGACGCGCACCGAATCCTGCGGCGGCAACGATCCCGAGTTCAACGCGCGACGCACGAAAGCGTATGACGCGGTGTCGACGTCGACCGAGAAAGTCGACACCGGATCCTGCACGACTTGCTTGATCGGATTGCCCTCGAAGTGACGGAACTTGTCGTTGTCCTCGGCGGCGGGCGACGCCGGAGGCTGCGTCAGAATGAGGGTCTGCACGCGCCCGTCGCGGGAATAGTGATACGACGGCGCGGCTGGGGCGCTGGCGGCGAGCTTCGGATTTCGAGACTTCGCGTTTCCCGTCGCGCGCGCGCCGGTGACGATGACCTCGTCGATGCCGGACTCACGCTTCATCTCCTGCGCCGACTGCAGGCTTCCGCGATGGCCAGTCACGACGACACTCTCGTTGAGCTCGGTGGGCGCCGATTCGATTTGCGCTCCGGTCACCCGCTGCAGCGATTCCGCGACATTGCTGTCCGGAAACTTGCCGATGTCCTCCGCCTGGATCGCGTCAATGACGACCGGCCCCAAGGTCTCGCTCTCGAAGCTCTGCGCCAGCATCTCACCACTGCGTTCGTCGCGGCGCCTCGTGTCGATGGCATCGGCGCCCGTCGGCGCGATGGGCGCCTCCGAGGCCTGTTTCACCGCTGCCGTGGTCGGCGCCACCGCCGGCTGTTCGATCTCGCCAGACGACGCTTCGGCACGCGCGGGCGAAACCGCGACGCGCGCATCGTCGACGTCGGTCGATAGCTCCGGCAATTTCGTCGGATCGATGTTCCGCGACACGATCGGCCACAACAGCGTCGCGCCGAGCGCGACGACACACAGGCTCGCGAACGCGCCATTCCAACCCCGAGGGACTAACCAGTTCATTGCGAATCTCCCACGACCTTCCTGTCGGGAGAGACGCTGCGGCGCGGCCGAAGCTTGGGAGTCCACATTGTCATTGGCGGCAACCGCCGCCTGAACGCGCGCGAACTCCGTGAGCGCGGCCCGCTTCGCGAGCAGCCGCGCCTGGCTATCCGGCGGCGGCGCCTTCATGCGCTGAAGTCTTGCTTCGTTGGAACGTTCGTTCATGCCACTACACCTGTCCGGGCGCCCGCATCTTTCGATTGACGATTCATCTGCTTGCGAATCGTGTGAACGCGCCAGGAAATCGTCGATTCCGAAACTCCGAGAACCAGCCCGGCTTCCGCGTGGCTCAGTCCTTCGGCGTGCACCAGCAGCGCCGTCTCTTTCATGCCCTCGCCGAGCGCCGCGAGTTGTTCGATGAGCTGCGCGAGATAGATGTGATCCTCGGCGCTCGATGTTTCCGACGCCGGCTCGTCCTCCGGCAGTTCGTCGTGTTCGTGCCGTCGCTGTCCGCGCTGCCAGTCCTGCGCGCAGGAGATCACGAGTCGATAGAGCCAGCTCGTGAACGCCGCCTGGAAGCGGAATTGCGCGAGGCTGCTCGCGAGCTTGATGCACGCGAGCTGCGCGATGTCCTGCGCATTGGTCGGATGCCCGCACCACTTCCACGCGAAGCGGTAGATGGTGTCGTAGTGGAGATCCAATAGCTCCTCGAAGGACACGGCATCCCCGCCCTGCGCCCGACGAATGAGTGTTTCCAGGTCCATTCCGTCCTTCATGCCAACTGCCATCCATCAGACGGCACGACTTCCCCTTTCCTTTGAACGATTCCTTGGAAACGGAACCGACTATCCGAAGGCGTTAAAAGGGTACGGCCATTTTCGCGGGCGCGCCGGGCACTTCCCGCACGAGCCGGGGCACGAGGTATCCCGACACGCGCCCCGACAGCTGCGACAGCAGCTCACGCGCTCGCGCCTCTTCGACATCGAAGTGCGCTGTCCCACGCACCCGGTCGGGCAGATGGAGGTAATAAGGTAAAACGCCGGCCTCGACCAGCGCGCACGACAGCGATTCGAGAATCCCAGCATCGTCGTTCACACCGCGCAGCAGGACCGATTGATTGAGCAACGTGACTCCCGCCGCACGCAGCCGCGCGCAGGCGCCGCGCACGTCCGCGTCGATCTCGTTCGCGTGATTGGCATGCAGCACGAACACCAGCGGCAGCCGGATGCCGCGGATCCAGTTCAGCAGTCCATCGTCGACGCGCGACGGCAGTACGATCGGCTGCCGCGTGTGGACCCGGATGCGCTGCACGTGCGAAGTCGCGGCGAGCGCATCGGTGATCGACGCCAGGCGCGCATCGCTCAGCGACAACGGGTCGCCGCCGCTGAGAATGATTTCGTGCAGGGAGTCATCGGCCGCGATGGCTTCGAGCGCCGCACGCAATCGTCCATCACCCTCGCGCGATTCAGCATATGGAAACTCGCGGCGGAAGCAGTAGCGGCAATGGATCGCGCAAGCCTCGGTCGTGATGAGCAGTGCGCGGCCGTGATACTTCTGCAGCAGGTTCGGCGCGCGACGCGCTTCGCTCTCGTGCAGCGGATCGGATTCGT
Source organism: Pseudomonadota bacterium (assembly GCA_043747835.1). GTDB lineage: Bacteria > Pseudomonadota > Gammaproteobacteria > Steroidobacterales > Steroidobacteraceae > CADEED01. Next base: position 28,916 of record JAYTOK010000020.1, read on the forward strand.
AACCCGGCGCTTCGACGAGTTCGTCAGCGCGTGGCAGGACCTGCCGAAGCAACGGATCGTCGGGATCGCCGCGCCGGATGCGCGAGAGATAGCTAGCCGTCACGCGCAGACCGAATCCTTCGGCGGCGGCACGCGCTGGCTCCACGTGCTCGACGCTCAGACCCAACGCCGCGATCAGCGCTTCCGGGCGTGTGACCGACTCCGCGAGTTCGCGCTGCCAGGCAGCCGTCATTTCGTGAGCGGTTTGATGCGGACGTTGCGGAACCAGATGGGCTGGCTCTCCGCCTGCAGCGCTATGTGGCCGAACGACAGTTGCAGCGGCGATCCCGCCGCCAGCAAGCCCTGCGCATCGGCGTCGGTCGGATCGAGTTGCGGACGCTCGTAACGCATGACTTCGACGCCGTTCACGCGGTGAATCACCCGCTCGTTGCCGTGCACTTCGACTTCGACCGCGACCCACTCATCCAACGGAAACAACTTCGACGTGGAGTCGATGATGTGATCGGTCACGAGTTTGCCGTTGCGTTCGAGATTCGTGCCGGGCGAGACCGCGTTACCCGTCTGTTTGCCGGCCGTCGTACCCACGGCGAGAAACTGCACTTCCATCGAAACGGGGAAGCCCTGGTCGAGCTGCAGCGTCAGCGGCGATTGCGAATGGATCATCACGCCGCTGTTGAGCTTTCCCCAAGGCGGCGCATCGTCGACGGCCTTGCCGGTGATCCGGTACTCGAGCCGCAGCACGTAGTTAGAGTACGCCTGGTTCGAATACAAGTGACCGAACTGCATGTCGAACTTCTTCCAGCGGTCGTAGCTCACCTTGAGCACGCCGTCTTCGACGCGGAACGTCTCGAGATAATTCTCGCCGAGGGGTTGCTTGGCGAACTTCGGCGTCCAGCCGGACAGATCGCGTCCGTTGAACAGCGAATGCCATTCGTCGGATTTTTCGGCCGGAATTTCAGCGGCCCAAATCGCGCTCGCGCAAATTGCGAACAACGCGGCAATTCTGAAGATAGGCATACACACCCCCGTTGAGGGGCGCGAGTCTATAAAAAAAAGACCGGGACTGGTTGCGAGACCAGCCCCGGCCTTCAGGTCAGCTCCGTAGGGGGGTTAACGTCCCCAGAGCCGATTCAACAATGCCGTCTTGCGAGCGTCGAACCCGAGCCACTGGCCCCAGCCCGCCTCGTTCGTAACCGGGTCGTACGCATGGCCGTACCAGCCCGCGGTGTCGCCCGATTCCGGATTGATCGACCAGTAGCAGCCTTCGATCTGCTTCTCGACCATCCAGTCGACGAAGGCGTTCTGCCACTGTCCATCCACTCCCGGCGTGATGTGGCTCCAGCGATTGCGGTCGCGCACCGCCGCCTGGCCCGCCGGCCAGTCGAGGTTGCCGCCAAGTTCGCCGACCACGATCGCGAAGTTCTGCTGCTTGAGGAAGCCGAAGTGCTCTTCCCAACCCTGTCGCAACAGCGTCGGGTTGATCACGATCCTGCAATCCGCATCGCCAGCGGCGTCGCCTTCGAGCCCTGTGCACTGCGTCTGCGCCGGATCCATGAACATCCTCTGCACGAACACCGACGGGCCGTAGGTGTGCGGCGAGAAGACGAGCTGCGACTTCGGCACGTTGATCGGGTTCGAGACCGCCTCGAAGAGGTTTTCACCCCAGTTCGGGTTGGTCGCGAGCACACCGTGCGGCTGCACCGCCACCGTCGCGGGCGAGCCATCCTGCGCGCCGGCGTTGGTGCCGATGCCCTGCACGAACAGCAGCAGGTTCGGGTTCACCGTGTTGATCGCCGAGTACGCCTGTTCGGTCAGCGACTTCCACTCCGCCCACGAGTAGTCGTGCGGCTCGTTGAAGATGTCGATTCCGATGATGTTGTCGACGCCGAGCGATGCGCTCATGCCTGCCAGCGTGCGCAGGTTGTCGAGCCACAGCGAGGTGTTGTACGCCTGGATGCGCGTCACGCCGGCCGGATTGCCGGAAGCCGCGCACGATGAGTCTTCACGCTTGAACTCGTAGTTGTCGCGAGTCGCATCCGTCCACGGCGGACGCGCATCGAGACGACCCTTTCTCCAGCCCACATAGTTCGAGCAGGAGTGAACGTCGAGCATGACTTCGATGTTGGCGGCATCCGCGGCCCTGATCATCGTCTCGAGCGCGAGGCGCGAGTTTGCGATGACCACCGACGGATGGTTCTTCAACACGTTGCCCGTGCCCTGCGGATCGTTCGTCGACAGCGTCTGCGGAACGAGCGGCAGGCGGATCACGTTGATGCCCATGCCCGCGATCTCGGACATGGTCTGCGCGATCGTGCGGCCCGTGCCCGCATTGCCGTTCGCCCAGAACGTGTTGCCGATGTACTGCTCCATCGGTGCGCCGCCCGGATTGCGGTCGTCGTCCGGCGGTTCGTGACGGCCTTCTAGACCGAACCACGATCCGCAGCGCACCGGGAACAGCGTGCCGTTCTTGGTGATGCGGCCCGTGGCGTTCACGCGGAATAGCGCGTTGCCACCCGAAGAACGCGACACCATGATCGTCACCGGCGTGTGACCCGTCGCACTCGCCGTGAACGTCGCGCTCGCCGCGGTGGTTCCCGCCGCAACCGTGAAGTTCGCCGCGACACCGGTGTTCCAGTTGGCGGTGGTTAGAGTCAGCGACTGCGTCGCAGGTCCGATTTCCGTGCTGCCCGACGTGCGAGCGATCGTCACGACCGTCGACGCCGTCGGCGCCGCGCTCAGACGAATCGTCGAAGCGGCAGACTGTCCGCCCGGAACCGTGATCGAGGTCGGCGTCGCCGACACCGTCGGAGTCGGCGCGGTGCCGACCGTGACCGTGACCGACGCGGTCGCGCTCAGGCTCGGGGTGCCGTTGTCGAACGCCTGCGCCGAGATCGTGTTGGCGCCCGCCACGAGACCGGTGATGGTCGCGCTGTAAGGCGACGACGTGTCGGTCGCGATGAGCGTCGTTCCGCGGCGGAACTCCACTCGTACGACCGCACCACCCGGATCCGTCGCGGTGACCGTCGAGGCAACGCTCGTCGTGCCGGCCGGAAGGACCTGGCCGTTGGTCGGCGTATTGATCACCACGGTCGGCGGTGTATTGCCGCCGCCACCACCCACGTTGAACGTGATCGTCTGCGTGGCACTCAACGCCGGATTGCCGTTGTCGTACGCGGTCGCCGTTGCGGTATGCGCGCCCGCGGCGAGCGTGCTCGCGTTGAACGTGATGCCGTACGGGGCCGTGGTGTCGGAAGTCACCGTGCCGTTGTCGACGCGGAACTCGACGCGCGCGACGCCACTGTTGTCGGTGGCGGTCGCGGACAGAGCCACCGCGGTGCCACTGACCGTTGCGTTGGCCGCGGGCGCCGTGATCTGCACGGTCGGCGGCGTGTTGCCACCAGGCGCAGTGCAGGCCACGCCGTTCAGCGTGTACCCGGTCGGCGGGTTGTTCGTGCCGCTGTGCGTGCCGTTGAACGCGACGTTGAATACGCCGTTCGTCGGGATCGACGCGTTCCAGGGCGCGTTGCTCGCGACGGTGACGGTGTTGCTGCCTGCTGCTTGGGTGAACGTGACGGGCCAGCCGTTCTGTACGCGCTGCCCGTTCGGCATCGTGAACACGAGCGTCCAGCCGTTGATGGCGGGACCCGTGTTGCGGATGTCGAGACTTGCGCCGAAGCCGTTACCGCCGGTCCACGTGGGCCACGTGGCGGTGACCTGGCAACCCGGCGATTGCGCGAATGCGCTCGATGCGGTTCCTAACAATATGACGAGGGCGGCTAACAACTGGCGCGACCAGTTGCGCGGCCCAGGCCGACTCAATGAACGAGACATGATTGGTTTCTCCTAGCAATAAATTGCCAATGTCCCGCCCGAGACCCAGGAGAGCTTTCCTGCGGACGCAGGAATGCCGTGCCAATACCGGCCAGAAGAAGCGCGCGCGAAATGTTCGATGCGTGTTCCTTGCACCTTAACTGTCACTCCATGGATCGCGGTCATCGCGGATCGCGATGACCGCCGTTTCAGACGAGATCCCCCTGTGAGCGGTGCTAACTTACTCGTAAAGACAGCGCTGTCCATAGGTAACCACATCAAAATTCTTTTTTGCCCTGCCGAATGTCTCGATCCGCATTCCGGATGTCTCATTTGGTCAACGATGTCTCGATCGGCCACGCGCGCCGCGGCACTCCGCGCCCGTCGTGCCGGCGCCGCGACGCGGCGTCTCACTCCCTAACTACTTTAGCCCTGGCGCCTAACAAGCTGGCCAACGTCGCCCCTGCGCCGTACCCGTGCCGCGCCTGCCGAACCGGGTTCCCGGGCGCGAACGCGCGCCGGTTGCAGTTCCGTCACCGCAGCGCCGTTCCCGCCGCGGGCTTTTTCGGCATTCGGACGCCTTCTGGCCGAATTCCGTCCCGGGACATGGCGTTTTCCTACGTAGTCCCGTCTCCGCAGTTCCAAAAATCGAATCCACGAGCAGAGACCGGTTGTCCGTTGCCCTGCCGCTCGAGTATGCGAGTCGTCACGCGGTTCGCCGCAATCCGTGGGTGTTTCGCTGGTGCGCCGACCTGGTGAGCCGTGAACGCGCCGGTCCGTCCGTGCACCGTTCCCGCCAGGAATAACTCCTCGCCAACCTGCTGCGCGCTTCGGCAAGCGTGCCCGCATACGCCCGCCTCGCCGCGCGCGCCGAGGTCCCGTCTCCTCGACTACTTGCGCGATGCTTTTCCGCTCATCGACAAATCGACGCTGATCTCGCGCGAGGGTGAGTATTTTTCCAGAGGCCGCAAGCCCACCTATCCCGCCGTGGTCGCACAGACCAGCGGCACGACCGGCACGGCGCTCGATGTCTATCGCAGCCTGGGCTCGATCCTTCGCGAGGAGGCGTTTCATTTGCAGCATTGCACTGGACCGGCTGGCGCCGTGGCATGCCTCAGGCGATCCTGCGCGGCGACAGGGTCGTGCCGATGGGTCAGCGGCATCCCCCGTTCTGGTTCGAAGACCCGGCCGGCAAACAACTCGTGCTGTCGGCGTGCCACCTGGACCGGGGCACTGCGAGCGCCGTCGCGAAGGAAAGCGCGGCGAATGGACCGTCGAGCGCCTGTCGATTCATTCGCCTGACAGAGCGGTCGCGCTCGCGCAGGTGCTGGCGAAGCGATTCGCGGGATTTCCCGTCGCGCGCATCGATCGGGATCCCGTGTTCCTCGATCTCGAGCCCTCGCCGGAAACTCGAGCGGCCGTCTTGCGTGCTCTGCGCCGCCGATCGACGACATCCACAAGAAGTTCTCTTCCGAGTGGCGGACCAAGGTGCGCAAGGCCGGAAAGAACGGCGTGACGCTCGCCGTACGCACGGACGACGCGGCGCGCCGCGCGGCCGCCGGAAATTTCCTGATGTGGAACTCCGTCGTCGAAATGAAACGCGTGGAATGCCGCGCACTCGATCTCGGCGGTTTTTCGGTCGCCGATCGCTACGGACAGTTCAAGCGCGGCATGCGCGGCGATGAATACCGTCACGCGGGCGAGTGACTCGCGTTCTGATCTTCCGGACTACTTCGGGCGCAGCAGGCTGCGCGCGCGGCCGTACAGCAGATAGACCGCGAGACCGATGATGTTCCAGGCCAGGAACCGCCACAGCGTGGACTTGGGCAAACCCCAGAAGATCAGGAAGAGGCACCCCACGATAGCGATCGTCCCGATGACCATCGGCGCGGGACAGCGGAACGCGCGCGGGAGCTCCGGCGAACGTTTGCGCAAGATCATCATGCACGCGGCGACCGAGATGAACGCGAGCAGCGTGCCGGCGTTCGCGAGCTCCGCGATTTCGTCGAGCCGGAAAAACCCCGCGACCGCGGCCACGAACACACCCGTGATCATAGTGATCAGCGCCGGCGCGCCAGTGCGCTTGGAGACTGCGCTGAGCTTCTGCGGCAGCAAGCCGTCGCGTGACATCACGAAGAAGACTCGGCTCTGGCCGTACATCATGACGAGGATGACCGACGGCAGCGCAACCAGTGCGGCGAGCGCGATGAGCTTGGCTGCGAGCGGGTGGTCGAGCGTGCGCAGGACGAAGGCGAGCGGCTCGGAAGAATTGCCGACCTGATCGTGGCTGACCGCTCCGACCGCGGAGACCGCGACGAGCGTGTAGATGAGCACGCAGACGGCCATCGAACCGATGATGCCGATAGTGAGATCGCGCGAGGGATTCTTGGCCTCTTCTGCCGAGGTCGCGACGGCATCGAATCCATAGAATGCAAAGAAGACAATGGCCGCCGCGGCCATGACTCCTCGCTGGACTCCTTCGGCATCGACGTTGCTACCGAATCCGTAGGGACTGAACGGGGTCAGCTTGTCGGCATCGAACGCGGGCAGCGCGAGCCAGACGAACGCGGCCAGCGCGGTCATCTTGATGATGACGAGAATGATGTTGAGCGTCGCGCTTTCGCGTGTACCCGCAACGAGCAGCCCCGCCACGGAAAGCGCGACGATGACGGCGGGCAGGTTGATGATGCCGCCCGCGTGCGGGCCGCTCAGCAATGCCGCAGGTAGTTCGACTCCCGCGGATTGAAGCCAGCCGACGAGATAGCCCGACCAGCCGACGGCGACGGTGCTGCAGGCCAGCGAGTATTCGAGGATGAGGCTCCAGCCGACGATCCAGGCGAGGGTCTCGCCCATGACGGTGTACGTATACGTGTACGCGCTGCCCGCCGTCGGAATCATCGTGGCGAGTTCGGCATACGCGAGCGCGGCGCAGGCGCAGATGACACCGCAGATCGCGAACGCGAGGATCACCGCGGGTCCCGCGCGATCCGCGCCGACGCCAGTCAGTGTGTAGATGCCGGTGCCGACGATGGCGCCGACGCCAAGCGCGATCAGATGCGGCCAGCTCAACGTCTTGCGGAGCGCCTTCTGGCCCCCGATTTCGCGGTCGAGGTGATCGATCGGCTTGAGAGGCCCTAGCAACCCGCGCATCAGGCGGCGGCGCCGGGTTGCGCGACGGGACGAGTCGCCCGACAGGTTTCGACGCGCTGGATCACGTCGGCGCGGCGCGCGCCGGCGAGTGGCAGGCGTGGCATGCGCACGCGTTCGGAACCGCGTCCCATCACCTGCTCGGCGAGCTTGATGGATTGCACGAGATCGTGATCGGCATCGAGATGAAGTAGCGGCATGAACCATCTATAGATTCGCCGCGCCTCTGTCCAGTCCCCGCGCCTGGCCGCCGCGACCATGGCGACCGACTCGCGCGGGAATGCGCTCGTGAGCCCCGACACCCAGCCGCTCGCGCCCAGCAGCAAACCTTCGAGCGCGACGTCGTCGAGACCGGCGAGCAGCGTGTATCGGTCACCGAAGCAGTTCACGATGTCGGTGAAGCGTCGCGGATCCGGCGCGCTTTCCTTGAGCGCGACGATGTTGCGGATCGACGCGAGCTTCTCGAGCGTCTCGATCCCGATCGACACCCGGTAGGCGGGCGGATTGTTGTAGAGCATGATTGGCAAGGTGGTCGCCTCGGCGATCGCGCGGAAGTGCGCGTAGAGCTCGTCGGGCGTCGGCACGTACACCATCGCCGGCAGCACCATCAGCGCGTCGATGCCGATCTTCTCGGCGTCGCGCACGAACTCGATGGCGCGCTCCGTAGTTAGTTCGGAGACGCCGGCGACGAGCGGGACGCGGCCACCGACCGCTTCTATGCCGGCGCGCAGCGCGAGGCGTTTCTCTTCGGGACGCAGCGAATTGTTCTCGCCGACCGTGCCGAGCAGTACGAGGCCGTCGATGCCGTCGGCAACCAGTGCGGTCAGCGTCTTGCGGCAGGCGGGGAGGTCGAGCGACAGGTCGGCGGCGAACTGAGTGGTGGCAGCGGGATACACACCGTGCCAGAGAGGCTGGGACAAGATCGTTCTCCTTCTAAACGTATACGATATATTATCTGCAATGCTGAAACGAGAGAAGACTCTGAGGAGTGCGGTCGTCGTCGGTGGCGGCATTATCGGTCTGTCGAGCGCGTTCGAGCTGCAGGCGCGTGGCTTTGCGACCGTGCTCCTCGATCCGGAACGCGAGCGGCGCCACGCGTCGTGGGGCAACGCGGGTCATCTGGCGGTCGAGCAGGTCGAACCGCTGGCATCGGCGGCGACGCTGGCGAGCTTCCCGCGCCGACTGTTTTCGCGCGGCGGGGCGCTGGCATTGCCGCCCGCCGACATCGGTGCCTGGCTGCCTTTCGCCTGCCGGCTGATCGCGGCCAGTCGCCCCGGCCGATTCGCATCGGGGAAAGTCGCGTTGAAATCATTGGTCAGTCGCGCATTGCCCGCGTGGCGGGAGCTCGCGGCGCGCGCCGACGCGCAATCGTTGATCGCGGAGGACGGGCACTTCGTCGTCTGGGAGACGGCCGCCAGCGCCCGCACGGGCCGTGCCTCCTGGTCGAACGCGGACGTCGGCTCCGCGCGCGTGCGCGACTTGACTCGCGAGGAGCAGAAGCAGCTCGCTGGACTGGTAGTGAGGCAGCCCGTCGACGGTCTGCGATTCGTCGGCACTGGACGAGTACTGGATCCGGGCGCTCTCAATGACCGGCTCGCCGCAGCCTTTGCGGCCGCGGGCGGCGCGATCATTGAGTCTCGCGTCCAGCGTGTCGACATCGAAAAAGGTCAGGCCGTGTTGGGACTGGGTGACGGCGCGCGGCTGTCGGCCGATGTCGTCGTCGTCGCGGCTGGCGTCGGCTCGGGCGTTCTGCTGCGGCAGGTTGGCTATCGGGTGCCGATCATCGCGGAGCGTGGATATCACATCCAGGCCGATTCGGCCGCGTGGCCCGACATGCCACCCGTGGTCTTCGAGGATCGATCGATGATCGTGAGTCGCTTGCCGTCGGGCCTGCGCGCCGCGAGCTTCGTCGAATTCGCGCGTGAATCGAGCCCGCCCGATCCACGCAAGTGGCGGCGTCTGCATGCACATGCCGCCGAACTCGGCCTGCCGTTCGACGCAGCAACGCGCGAGTGGATGGGCGCACGCCCGACGTTGCCGGACTATCTTCCGGCGATCGGCCGGTGCGCCCGAGCAAACAATCTTCTCTATGCGTTCGGCCACCAGCATCTCGGCCTGACTCTCGCGGCGATCACCGCGAACATCATCGCCGCGCTGGCATCGGGGCACGACCCGCCCCTCGACACCGGCGCATTCGCGCTCGAAAGATTCCGGTGATTGCGAAGGCGCGCGTTCAGCCGCGCGCGGCGGTCTTGCGCGCCCGCTTCGCGGGCGCCTTCGTCGCGCGGACGGTCGAATTGCCGCGCAGAACCACGCGCAGGTCGCCGAGCGTGTGTTCGAGGTGTTCGGTGATCAGCTTGCGGACGCGCGTGTCCTTTCGCTCGATCCAGGCATCGAGCAATGCATGGTGCTCGGCCTCGGCGCGCAGCACGCGGCCCTTCGGCTCGAGGTGCTTGCGGACGTAACGGTCGGCGAGGATGTGCAGCCGCGACACGATGTCGGTAGTGAGTCGCTGGCCGCAGGGTTGCACGAGCGCCAGGTGGAAAGCGCGATTGGACGCACCCACCGTCGGTTTGTGCGCGACGGCTTCGAGATCGAATTCCGCGAGCGCCTGACGCGCGCGTTCGTGATCGGTCTCGGTGGCGGCGCGACTCGCGGCCGCGGCCGCGTCGGGTTCCAGCCGCAGGCGCAACGCATAGATCTCTTCCGCCTCTTCGGGCGACATGGGCCGCACGAAGAAACCGCGATTCGGGTGCGACACGACGAGGCCGTCCTGCTCCAGTCGCGCGAGCGCCTCGCGCAGCGGGATCTTGCTCACGCGCAGTTCCGCCGCCAGCGCGTCCTGGCGAATCGGCAGTTCCGGCTCGATGGCGCCCGAAAGGATGAAGTCACGCAGGACTTCGACCAGTCGGTCGGACAGCGTTCGAATCTCGAGGTGGAGCGGTCTCATCGGGTTTCCGAAGGCTACCTGAATTCAGCGATCTTGCGTCGCTTGCACCCGATGATACGCGAACCGGCGACCCTGAGAGCCGCCGGTTCGCATGCCTCTCTTAGAATCGCGCGCGAAGTCCCAGGAAGTAGCGACGGCCGATCACGTCATACAAAGTCACATCGGTGTTCGCATCGCCGCCCCAGCTCGACGTCAGCAGCGGCGGCCGCTCGTCGAACGCATTGTCAATGCCGACATGGATATCGAATTTGTCGTCGAAGTTGTAGCTTGCGCTGAAGTCGACATACGTAACCCCGCCGACCTCGACGGGGGTGGAGGCCGCGATCGCCGGCAGCGGCGCGAGTCCGTCGATGTAACGCACCTGCGATCGGATCATGAGGGGACCTCTGTCGTACGTCGCCATGAAGAGCCCTTTGAAGTCCGGAGATCCGCCCGCGCCCTGCGCCGTGCACGAGCCGAAGAAGCCCGCGCAGTCGATGACGGCCGCGCCGACGATCTGGCTCTCGCGCTTGAACAGCCAACCCGAGTTCAGCATCAGACCGAGTTCGGCTTCGGGAAGTTTGAAGGTGTAGTCAATCGTGAGATCGATCCCCTCGACCGACAGCGATCCGATGTTGCTGTTGCTCGCGCGGACTTCGAAAATCTGTCCACTCCCCGTGAGTCGCGTGATCGCGAGGCATGGCTCGCTGTTCGCGTCGAGCAGCTGGTAGCAGACGTCGAGCGTCGTTTGCGCGTTCATCGTCGCAACCGCGTCCTCGACCTTGATCTCGTAGTAGTCGACGGCGAGGTTGAAGCGGTCGAGAAACGGCAGTTTCAACACCGCGCCGACCGTCATCGTCTCCGACGTCTCTTCGGTCAGGGTCGGATTCCCGCCCGATATCTGGTTGAAGCCCAGCGCGGCCTGCACGAACGTGTTGCGCTCCGCGGCCGGCACACCCTGCTGCACGCAGAAATCACGCTGCGCCTGGGACGGATTGCGGAGGATCGCGCAGGGATCGTTGCCCGGCGAGAAACCGCTGCCAATCGGTGCGAACAACTCGTTGATGCCCGGAGCGCGGATCGCGATGCTGTAAGCGCCGCGGAATCGCAGCCAGTCGGTTGGACCCCATTCGAGTCCGGCGCGCCACGTGTCCACGCTGCCGAAGTTCGAGTAGTCGGAACGCCGCGCCGCGACTTCGATCGCAAGCACGTCGGCGAATGGCTTGTCCGCGAGAATGGGGACGCGAACTTCCGCGAACACTTCGGACACATCGAAGCGACCCGCCGTGATGCCACGCGACGCGGTGCCGTATTCGCGTGAGAGATCCGTCGCGCCCGGCATGAACTCGTACTGGTCGTCACGGTACTCTACGCCGAGCGCCGCCGAAATCGCGCCCGCGGGTAACGAGAGGAATTCGCCCGCCAGCGAAGCGCCCGCGACCGAACGTTCGAACAAGTCCGACGACGAGCGCGCGGGAGAGATGAAGGCGGCCGCGGCGGGGGTGATCGACCCCAGGCCGAACGGATTGACCGGCACGCAGCCGAGCGTCGCGGTCACGCAAACCACCTGCCCGCCCACGTTTGTGGAATTTAGCCCTAACTGCAGCCGTGCCGGTGACATCGTGCCGGTCACGACCTCGTCGGTGCGCGAGCGGTGGTACTGGCCGAAGACGTCCCAACGCCACGTGTGTTCGCCCAGCTCGAAATCGCCGCGCAAGCCGAACGTGCTGCCGAGCGTCGCGCGCTCGAACGCGAAGTTGCGCAGCCCGAGTTCGTCGGTGCGCCGCGCGATGCCGCCGGCGATGCGCGCATTCCCCGTGCCCATCGGATCGAAGATCGCGGGGTTGTTGACGAACAGCGCGCGCACGTCGGGCGTCAGCACCGGGTTCGTCGCGTAGTTGAGCACCTCGAAGTACGAGTTCGTCCCGGTGACGATCGAGAGCGAATCGGCGGCCTGCTGGAACTCGTTCTTCGCGAGCGCATAGTGCAGGTCGAAGTACGTTTCAACGCTGTCGTTGATGGCGTAATGGCCGAGACCCGAAAACTGCCAGCGCTCGAGCGGGCGCAATAGATAGTTTCCCGCAGCATAGTTGTAGAGCGTTTCCGGATCGCAGTGGCGCATCACGCGACCGTTCGCATCGAAGCGGATGGAATTCACCGGCGTCGTGCAGCCCTCGGCACCGACCGGCAGCACGCCGGCGCCCTGTCCGACGTTGAGCGTGCCGATCTGGGCCGCGCTCAGACTCGCGCGCCCTCCCGGGATGTTGCCGGAGCCACTGCGACCGAGCGAAGCATTGAGGGGCACGCGCGAGAACTCACGGTTTTGCATGAAGACCGCGTCACGCGTCGCACGCGAAGCGAACAAGGTGAGATTGCCGCGGCCTTCACCGAAGTTCGTGCCGAACAACATGTCGTAGCTCGTCGATCTGGCATCGCGCTCCGCCGTCTGGCCGAACTGCGTCGAGAGGTCGAAGCCTTCGAAGTCGTCGCGCAACACGAAGTTGACCGCGCCGGTGATCGCATCGGAGCCATAAACGGCGGAAGCGCCGCCGGTGATGATGTCGACGCGTTTCACGAGCGCATTCGGGATGGTCGCGAGATCGACGCTGCCGGCGCCGTTCGCGGGAATGAATCGGCGGCCGTTGACCAGCGTGAGCGTGCGCGTGGCGCCGAGGCCGCGCAGATTCGCGGTGAGCACGCCGGAGCCGCCCGCCGAGTTCACGCTCGAGTTGTTGCCGGCCGACAACTGCGGCAACTCGTTGAGGACGGCTTCAACCGTGGTGTCACCCGACAAACGGACGGCATCCTCGGTGATGACGGTCGTCGGGCTCGGCGCGGAGAGATCGCTGCGCACGAGACGGGAACCCGTGACGACGACCTCATCTATCTGCTCGCGGGTTTCCTGCGCAAACGCTGGCGTTACTGCCAGGAAGCCCGCTGCGACGAGGAATCGAAGATGGATGAATGTGGAATGGCGCGAACCGCGCCGCCCGGAATCTGGCTGCCTGAACATGTCCTGCTCCCCTGTGTTGGTCGGCTGCTGCCGCTTCGCTTCGTACAGGCACCACCGGCAATTTCCGCGTTGCTGGTGACGGGCGCGCCATGTACGAAGATTGTAGATCGTATACGAACTACAGTATCTTAAGGATTCACGCTGTCAAGGCCGCCGACGGGGCGAACTCGGAAAATGACGCAGGGAAGAGAAGACGCGGTGTGTGCTCGCGGGATCCCCAAACTACTCGCGCTGGCGCTGGTGGTCGCCGCACCGCCCACGAACGCCGCTGGAGTTCCGGAGGACTTGCTGCGAGCGCACACCGCGCCGACGAATTCCTTCTGGGTCGAGGAGCTAGGCCTCGCGAAGTTTTCGCAGCGGCGCGGACTGCCGAAGGCGGGACGCTCGATCCGCGACCGGCCCATCCTGCTGGGAGGCGTCGAATATCCCCGCGGCATCGGCACGCGCTCGATCAGCGAATTCGTCATCGACCTCGGGGGCGGCGCGACGCGCTTCCTCTCGATGGTCGGGATCGACGACGTCGTGCGCGACGGCGTGGGCTCCGTGATGTTCCAGGTCTGGGCAGATGACGTGAAGGTCGCCGACAGCGGGCTCATGCGCGCCGGCGATTCCCCGAGATTGCTGTCGGCCGATCTGCGGGGAGCGCGTGTCCTGACGCTCCTCGTCGACGACGGCGGCGACACCAGCAACGACGACGAGGTTGCCTGGGGCGGAGCGATGATCGAGCTGGTACCGGGCGTTTCCCCCCGCCCGCAGGCGTACACACCGCCTCACGAAACGCCCGCCATCATCGCTCCCCCCGCCTCGTCGTCGTTGCCGGGCCTTCACGGACCGCGAGTGACGGGATCAACGCCGGGCCGTCCGTTCCTGTTGCGCATTCCCGCGAGCGGAGAAGCGCCGCTGCGCTACGCGGCGCGCGGTCTGCCGCCCGGTCTCACGATCGACGCGGGTACCGGCATCGTCGCCGGCAGTCTGCGGACCGCCGGCGATTGGCGTGTCACGCTCGTCGTACGCAATGCGCATGGCGAAGCGCGTCGGGAATTGCGCATCGTGGGTGGAGCGGATGCGCTGGCGCGCACGCCGCCGATGGGGTGGAACTCCTGGAACGTGTGGGGACCGGCCGTCGACGCGCAGAAAGTGCTGGCGGCGGCGGAAGCGCTCGAGCGCAGCGGACTCGCGGCGCATGGCTATCAATACATCGTGATCGACGACGCGTGGGAAGGCACGCGCGGCGCCGACGGCGTGCTCCACCCGAACGAGAAGTTTCCGGACATGCGCGCGCTGGCGGATGCGGTGCACGCGCGCGGACTGAAGCTCGGCATCTATTCCTCGCCCGGCACGAAGACCTGCGAGGGATATCCGGGGAGCTATCTACACGAGGCGCGCGATGCAGCAACCTTTGCTTCGTGGGGAATCGACTTCCTCAAATACGACTGGTGCTCGTACGAAGACATCGCACGAGATCATTCGCTGCCCGAACTGCAGAAGCCGTACTTCGTCATGCGCGACGCGCTCGCGCGCGTCGACCGCGACATCGTTTACGCGCTCTGCCAATACGGCTACGGCGATGTCTGGAAATGGGGCGCCGAAGCTGGCGGTCATCTGTGGCGCAGCAGCGGCGACCTGCTCGACCAGTGGGCGAATCTCGAAAGCGTCGGGTTCCGACAGGCCGGCCGCGAAGCGTGGACGCGCCCCGGCGAATGGAACGACACCGACATGCTCGTGGTCGGCACTCTCGGCTGGGGGCCGAACCTGCGCCCGACGCGACTCACCCAGAACGAGCAGATTCTGCACCTGTCGCTGTGGTCGCTGCAGGCCGCGCCACTGTTCATCGGCGCCGATCTCTCGAAGCTCGACGAATTCACACTCGCGTTGCTCACGAACGACGAGGTGATCGACGTCGATCAGGATTCGCTCGGAAAAGCGGCACGTCGCGTGTGGAGCGATGCGCGTCGCGAGATCTGGGCGCGGCCGCTGCACGACGGCACGCTCGCGGTCGGCTTGTTCAACCGGGGACTGGGCGACGCCCAGGTCGAGGTCGCCTGGGCGCAACTCGGATTGCGCGGACCTCAGGCCGTGCGCGACCTGTGGCGCCGACAGGATCTCGGCAAGTTCGCCGAAACATTCTCCGCAACGGTGCCGCGTCACGGCGCGGTTCTCCTGAAGATCGGAAAGCCTAACCAGAGGAAGTCATCGTGAAACTCGTCGGGTTCCTTGCCGTCTTGCTGCCTTGCGCCGCGTTCGCGCAATCGAACGTCATCGCGCCCGCCGGATGGGCAGACGATCCGCCGCAACTCTCGTCGCTGGTCGAGATCGCACGCGCCGAGAGCACGCTGCGCGTCGCGGTGCAGCGATACACGGAGGACATCGCCGCGCTCGAACGGCGCTATCCGGTCGCCTATTCGCCCGCGCGCACCGCGCGACTGCGCAAGCACCACGAGGGCTGGCGCCAGAAGCTCGCGGAACTCGACTTCGCATCGCTCGGCCGCGAAGGGCAACTCGACTACGTCGCGCTGCGCAATCGCATCGCCTACAACCTCGATCGGCTGACTCTCGACGAGGAGCGCGCTGCGCAGATCGCGCCACTCGTGCCGTTCTTCGACGACATCCGGTTGCTGCAGGAGAACCGCTACGACCGGAAGCGTGTGCACGCCAGGGACGTGGCCGCCACTTTCGCCAGGATCACCAAACAGGCCGGCGAGCTCGCGAAGGTACTCAAGGAGCCGCCGAAAATGGATTCGAAAGCGGACGCGAAACGCAAACCACAGCCCGCGCCAAGCGGCGCGTCCGCCGCGCGAGCGGCGGACGTGATCCAGGATCTGCGCGCCGTGCTCAAGGAATTCCACGAGTACTACGACGGCTACGATCCAGAGTATTCGTGGTGGGCACGGAAATCCTTTCCGGAAACCGACGCTGCTCTCGGCGCGTATGCCGACGCGATCAAGTCGGAGTTGTTAGGGATCAAGCCCGGCTCGAAGGCGTCGATCGTGGGCGATCCGGTGCTCGCCGCCGGGCTGCGTGCCGATCTTGCCGTCGAGATGATTCCCTATTCATCGAAGGAACTCATCGAGATCGGCGAGCAGGAACTCGCGTGGGTGGAGGAGCAATTCCGCGTCGTCTCGCGCAAGATGGGGCACGGCGATGACTGGAAAGCCGCGCTCGAACACACGAAGAACCTCGCGCCGGCGCCTGGCGAAGCCCCGGCCGCGATCTTCGAGATTGCCAGCTACTCCGAAGACTTCATCGCGAAAAGGCACAACATCACACTCGCGCCGCTGGCGCGCGAGATCTGGCGGCTCGCCATGCAGTCGCCAGAGCGCCAGCTCGTGAATCCCTTTTTCACCGGCGGCGAGGTCACGCGCCTCTCATACCCCACCGACACGATGAGCTACGACGACCGGCTCATGAGCCAGCGCGGCAACACGCCGCATTTCAATTTCCCGACCGTGCAGCACGAACTCGTGCCCGGGCACCACTACCAGGCCTGGATGAACCGCCGCTTCAACGTGCATCGCGACGTGATGAACGACACACCGTTCTGGACGGAAGGCTGGGCGCTGTACTGGGAGCTCGTTCTCTGGGACCAGGACTTTCCGCGAAGCGACCCGGACCGAATGGGCATGCTGTTCTGGCGAGCGCATCGCGCCGCTCGAATCGTCTTCTCGCTCAACTACCAGCTCGGCAACTGGACGCCGCAGCAATGTGTGGACTTCCTCGTCGAGCGCGTAGGTCACGAACGTGCCAACGCGGAGGCCGAAGTGCGCCGCAGCGCGATGGCGCCGCCGCTCTATCAGGCGGCGTACTTGTTAGGTGGGCTGCAGTTGCGCGCCTTGTACAAGGAGCTCGTGGATTCGGGGCGCATGACGGCGCAGCAGTTCCACGATGCGGTGCTGATCGGCGGCCCCATGCCCATCGAGCTCGTGCGCGCCCGCCTGTCCGGCGCGCCGCTCGACGCCAATTTTACGACGAGCTGGCGCTTCTACGATTCGATCCGGCGTCGCTGATGGGATCCCTCGCAAGCAACGGTTGAATGCGGCGCGCGGCGATGCTTTCGTCGCAAATCGGGCGCGAAGAAATCGCGCCGCGCGCCGCCCTCACTCGCCGGCATCGCAATCCGGCGAACGCTCATCGCGTCGCTGCGGGCCGACTCCTGAGCGCCTGCTCGAAGGAATAGCCCAGCGAAAGCAACTCCTGCTCGCTGCGCGCGCCCGCGAAAAACGACAAACCGATCGGCAGCCCTTCAACTTTCGTCATCGGCACGGTGAGGTGCGGGTAGCCCGACACCGCGGCTAGCGTCGACGAAGAGCCGACCGAGCGATCGCCGTTCACGAGGTCGATCATCCACGCCGGGCCGGTCGTCGGCGCGACGAGAGCTACCACCCGGTTCTCGCGCAACAGGCGATCGATTCCCTGCTCCCCCGCGAGCGCGCGTGCACGTTGCAACGCCTTCAGGTAGGCGGGATCGTCGAGTCCGGCGGTCGCCTCGCTCTGCTCGAACAGATCCTGGCCGAACCATCGCAGCTCGCGCGCTTCCGCGCGGTTGAACGCGATGAGATCCGCGAGGCTCCGCGACCTCACCGCCGCGGGCGTCGTCGCGAGATAGGCATTGATGCCCGCCTTGAATTCCGTGAGCAGGATCGGCAGCTGCAGGTCGCGCACCTCGGCGAAATCGAACTGGCGGATTTCCACGAGCTCCGCGCCCTGCGCCTTCAACACGTCGAGGGCCGCGTCGAAGGCCCGTTCCGTGCGCGGCGAGAAGCCCTGCAGGAACCGCGCGACTCCGAGACGAACGCCGCGCAACGCATCGGCGCGCAATCCCGCGTGGTAGTTAGTGGACGGCGTGTCCGTGCGCGCGGTCATGGCCGTCAGCAGCAACGCGGCGTCGGCGACGGTCGCCGTCATCGGTCCGGCGGTGTCCTGCGAGTGACTGATCGGCACGATGCCGTCGGCCGGCACGAGGCCCACGGTCGGCTTGAGCCCGACGACGCCGTTCACGGACGAGGGGCACACGATCGAGCCATTGGTTTCGGTCCCAACGGCGGCCGGTGCGAAGCGAGCGACGATCGCGGCCGCGGAGCCCGAGCTCGATCCGCAGGCGGTGCGACGCGCGTCGTGCGCGTTGACCGCGAGCCCGCCCACGGCGCTCCAGCCGCTCGACGAGAATCGCGAACGGATATTCGCCCACTCCGAAAGATTGGCTTTCGCGATCACGATCGCGCCGGCGGCGACCAGGCTCGAAGCGACCGGCGCGCTGCGCGCGCGCAGATTGGCGGTCAGTGCCAGCGATCCGGCGGTCGTCACCATGCCCGCGACATCGATATTGTCCTTGAGAATCACGGGCACGCCGTGCAGCGGACCGCGGATCTTCCCGGCGCGCCGCTCCGCATCGAGCAACTTCGCCTCCGCGAGCGCGTTCGGATTTGTGACGATGATGGCGTGGAACTTCGCATCGCATTCGCGGATGCGCGCGAGATAGCCGCTGACGAGCTCGAACGAGGAAACACGGTTCGCGGCGATCGCGGCGCTCACCTGCTCGAGAGTCGCGGTGTCGAGATCGAGTTTCCCGGCCTTCTGCGCGCCGCAGGTGAACGCGGGCTGACACAGCAGCAGCGCCGTGATGATGAATAATGTCCTCATGGAGTCGAGTATATGAGCATGAGCCGTACGTTTAAGGGGCCCGATGGCGCGCGCCGCTGCCGCTGGTGCGGCGGCGCTCCGGAATTCCTCGACTACCACGACCGCGAATGGGGCTTACCGGTGCGTGACGATCGGCGGTTGTTCGAGAAGCTGAGCCTCGAAGGATTCCAGTCGGGGTTGAGCTGGCGCACCATCCTCGCGAAGCGCGAAAACTTTCGGGCCGCGTTCCGCGGCTTCGACATCGACGCGGTCGCGCGCTTCACGCAGCGCGACGTCACCCGACTCTTGAAAGATGCGGGCATCGTTCGCCACCGCGGCAAGATCGAGGCCGTCATCAACAACGCGAAACGTGCACGCGAACTCGTGAAGCTCCACGGCTCGCTTGCCGCCTTCATCTGGAAGTACGAGCCCGACGCCGCGACGCTCGGCAAACCGCAAACGGCATCCACATCGGCAACCTCCATCGCGCTGTCGAAAGATCTCAAGAAGCTAGGCTGGAAATTCGTCGGACCCACGACGGTGTATGCATTCATGCAGGCGATGGGCCTCATCAACGATCACATCCGCGCCTGCGTGATCCGCGCGCGGGCGGAAAAGGCGCGCGGAAAATTCCGGAAACCCTTGCCCGGAACTGACCTCTAACAAGTCCTGTTTGTCTCGCCGCGCAGTCCGATGTCTCCGGTTTTGGCGACAACGGACACCAGCCGCGCGTTTTCCGCGAGCGCACATGTCGCCTCGTGAAGGCATGCGATGAATATTTCGGTGCGAATGGATTGCATTGCCCGCGCGACGCGTGCATAAATCCGCGTCGTTCGATGGACGGAAGGGTGGGGGCTCAACCACTCCGTCGAACACGATCGAAGGATTGATCAACAGGGGGACTCCATGTCACTTCGCAGAACTTCCGCTGCGAAATGGCGCGTGCTCGCGTTCTGCGCGTTGCTTCTCGCGTCCATTTCCTTTTCCGTTTCTACCCAGGCTCAGACGCTGCCGACCGCGCAGCAGGTCGCGAGCAACATCACCGTCGGCTGGAATCTCGGCAACACGCTCGAGGCTCAATGCGGCGAAACCGCGTGGGGCAATCCCGCCGTCAGTCAGGCGTTCGTCGATGCCGTGCGCCAGGCGGGCTTCAACTCCATCCGCATTCCCGCGGCATGGAGCTGCCACACGAATCCCGCGGGCTCGAACACGATCGACGCGGCGTGGATGGCGCGCGTCAAACAGGTCGTCGACTACGCCTACAGCCAGGGCATGTACGTCATCCTGAACATCCACTGGGATGGCGGATGGCTGGAAGAGCATCCGCTCTTCGCGAACCAGGCAGCAAACAACGTCAGGCAGGCCGCGTTCTGGACGCAGATCGCGACGACGTTCCAGGGATACAACGAACGCATGCTGTTCGCGGGCACGAACGAAGTGCACGCCGACTACAACACGCCGACGACGGAACACATCACCGTTCAGCAGTCGTACAACCAGACGTTCGTGAACGCGGTGCGCGCGACCGGCGGCAACAACGCCTCGCGCACGCTCGTCGTGCAGACGTACAACACGAACATGTGGCATGGCCTCAACTACTTCACGCTGCCGACGGACACGATCGCCGGCCGGCTGATGGTCGAAGTGCATCACTACGATCCGTACGACTTCACGCTGAACCAGAGCGGCTCGTGCCTCTACTGGGGCGCGCAGTTCCCGACGCAGGCGAACTGCACCTGGGCCGACGAGGCGTATCACGACAACCTGTTCGCGCAGGTGGGCGACCGCTGGGTCGATCAGGGCGTGCCGGTCGTCCTCGGCGAGTACGGCGTGGCAACTCGTCCGAATCTCAGCGCGGAGTCGCGCAACTTCTGGAATGAGTACGTCAACCGCGCCGCGACCGCGAACGGCATCAAGACTTACTACTGGGACAACGGCGTTCTGCCGAGCGCGGCCAACGGCTTCGCGATCTTCAACCGCACGACGGGCGCCGTCGTCGACCAGCCGCTGCTCGAAGCGATCCTGCGCGGCTCGGGCGTCGGCAATCCCACGCAGAGTTACACCCTCACTACTACCATCAGCGGCTCCGGTACGGTCGTGCGCAATCCGGCCGGGACCAGCTTCCCCGGTGGTTCTGATGTGGTCCTCACTGCGACGCCAGCGTCGGGCAATCAGTTCGCCGGCTGGACCGGAGCGCTCTCGGGCACGACGAACCCGGCCACGGTGCGCATGCTCGCGAACACCACCGTCACCGCGAACTTCGTGCCGACCGGCACGGGCGGCACCGGCACGATCTTGCGCGAGTACTGGCTGAACGTGCAGGGCACCACGATCAGTAGTTTGACCAGCGCGACCGGCTATCCGGCGACGCCTACGGGCAGCGAGCAGCTCACTTCGCTCGAAGGCGCGACCAACATCGGCGACCAGTACGGCGCGCGCATCCGCGGCTACATCCATCCGCTCGTCACCGGTGCCTACACGTTCTGGCTCGCCAGCGACGACGCGGGCGATCTGCTGCTCGGCACGAACGACAATCCGGCCACCGCCACGCGCATCGCGTTCGTCGACAGCTGGACCGATCCGCGGCAGTGGACGAAGCTCGCGTCGCAGCGATCGGCGTCCATCAACCTGACGGCCGGCCAGAAGTACTACGTCGAGATCCTGCACAAGGAAGCGACGGGCGGCGATCACTTCGCGGTGTCCTGGCAGGGTCCGGGAATCGCGCAGAGCGTGATTGGCGGCAATTTCCTCTCGCCGTTCGTCCCGTCGGGCACCGACAACTTCACGTTGTCGGTCACGAAGGCTGGTGCCGGCAGCGGCACGGTCACGTCCGCGCCGAGCGGCATCAACTGCGGCACGAGCTGCAGCGCGCCGTACGCGAGCGGCGCGTCCGTCACGCTGACGGCGGCGGCGGCGAGCGGCTCGACGTTCGCGGGCTGGAGTGGTGCCTGCACAGGAACCAGCACCTGCACGGTCTCGATGACCGTGGCGCGTTCGGTTACCGCGACGTTCAACAGCTCGACGACGAACTTCGCGCTCAGCGTGACGAAATCCGGCACGGGCGCGGGCACGGTGACGTCGACTCCGACGGGCGTGAACTGCGGCGCAACGTGCAGCGCGAACTTCGCGAGCGGCACCTCCGTGACGCTCGCGGCGGCGGCTTCGGCCGGCTCGACGTTCACGGGTTGGGGCGGCGCGTGCACTGGCACGGGAGCCTGCACGGTCTCGATGACAGCCGCGCGCGCGGTGACGGCAACGTTCAACACGGCGTCGACGTTCGCGCTCAGCGTGACACGCGCCGGTACGGGCACCGGCACGGTGACGTCGAATCCGACGGGCATCAACTGCGGCACGACCTGCTCGGCTAACTACGCGAGCGGCGCATCCGTCACGCTGACGGCGGCGGCAGCGAGTGGTTCGACGTTCGCGGGCTGGAGTGGCGCCTGCACGGGCACGAGCACGTGCACGGTCTCGATGACCGTGGCACGCGCGGTGACGGCGACGTTCAACACGTCGGGCACGACGACGTTCACCGCGACGGTGACGCGCGCCGGCAATGGCACCGGCAGCGTGACCTCGTCACCTGCGGGGATCAGTTGCGGCACGCTGTGCAGTTTCGCGTTCAACAGCGGCGCGTCGGTGACACTCACGGCGGCGCCCGCGGCCGGCTCGGTGTTCGCGGGCTGGAGCGGTGCCTGCACGGGCACGACGACGACGTGCACGGTCGCCATGACGGCGGCTCGGGCGGTGACGGCCACGTTCAATCTGAGCGGCGGCACCGACACCTGTGCGAATCCGATCACGTTCTCCGGCAACAGCGGCAACTTCAACACGACCGGCGCGGCGTGCTACCGCACGAACGCGACCGTGAACGGCTGGGGTTGCTACAACTTCGACGGAAGAACGGTGTCGGTGAGTGGTGTGGCGCGCACTTGCGGCCAGTTGCCGCTGACTCGCGCCGCCGATGGTTACTACTACTTCTCCGTGACCGCCGGCCAGTTCCCCTGGGCGGGACTGGTCACCTGGTAATTCAAGGTCGATAGCTCAAGGATGAGCGCGCGTCTGGCCCGCCCCGAAAGGGGCGGGCCGAACGCGATACCGAAGGCCGCGCCGATCCGGGCAGCACACTGAATCGGAGAGTGCTCGAGCGGCGAGGATGTCGACTCACTACTGACGTTTCGCGGCGGACGCCTTCGCCGCGGCCGCAATGGCCTCCGCGGACGTCGAGGCGCTCACCTGCAGTTTGTACTTGCGGGCGCCATTCCGGTCGGCGCTCTCCACGGTCGCGTCCTGGCCATCCGCGACCAGCACCGCCACCGCCCAAACTACCTTGCCCTCGTTGCGCACGCGGCAGTCGAGCAGGACCTGGCCCTGGACCGGCGCCGGAACCGACACCTCTGTCGCGTCGCCCGGCAGGTATGGCGTGCAAACGAAGTCGTACGGCCGCGCGTCCATGCCGGCCGGCACTTCGCCCGAATGCACGAGGTACTGCGTCGCGGCCGAGTAGGAGTCTTTCGATTCCCCCGCCTGCGTTTCGGCAACTTTCATCTTGAGACTGACTAGGACTCTTTGTCCCTCGCCAGCGTTTTGCGCGGCCCAAACGGAGTAGCTGGTCGCGAACGTCAGGGCGAGGACACCCGCGATACCGGCAAGCCGGCGCCTCGTCGGAGGCAATGGATTCTTGAGCATTGAAATTCTCTCCTTCAATGGATGATGGGATTGCCAATCGCACCCAACCGGCATGCGCCAGCCGGACTCTGCCGCCATCTGTGTCTTGAGCAGTGCGTCGGCGTAGCGTCGTCGCTCGATTTTCCGTTGCATCAGCACGGACGCATCGCAGGCGAGCTCCTGGTCGGCGCGCAGCATTCTCACTGCCCAATAGACGAGCGGGTTGAACCAGAAAATGCAGAGAAATGCGGCGCCAATGGCGTTCACCGCGATGTCGCGTCGCTCGAGGTGCGCGTGCTCGTGGGCGAGCATGACTTCACGTTCTTCCGCCGCATGACGCGCCTCGAAGGCGGCGGGAAGCACCACCCGCGGATTCCAGATTCCGACCAGCATCGGGGAAACCGCGGTCGGGCTGCGCAGGTGTCCCATGGAGTCCGGCGTCAGCTCGCCGAGCGAGCGAACGAGGGCCATCTGCCGTCGGATCAGCTCGATGAGCATGGCCGCGGCGCCCGCGATCCAGATCGCGATCCCGGCGGTCATGTAGATAGACGTCGCCGGCGCCGTCGCGCTCGCAATCGCCGTACTCACCGCCGCCCGCGCGCGGCCTGGCAACGATTGCGAGGAAAGCTCGAGGATCTGGGACGGCGGCGGCACCCAGATCGCGACGATCAGCGCGGGCACCAGCAACCAGAGCCAGTACGCCGCGCTCGATCCCGCGATTCGCCGAACCGGAAGGCGCGCCGCGCCGATCAGGAGAATCGCCACGCTCGACGCGAGCGTGGCGCCGAGAAGAGTCCGCAGCAACTCAGTGTCCATCTTCCATGTCCTTGATCAGGCGCTTGAGATCAGCAATATCTTTCTTGCTGAGTTTCTTCTGCTGACTGAAGTAGGACACCAGCGGCGCCACCCGTCCGCCGAACAGCCGCTCGAGAAATCCCGAACTCTCGTCTGCGAGCCACTGCTCCCGCGTGAGCAGTGGCGAGTAGAGATAGCGGCGATTCTCCTTCTCTGCGCTGATGGCGCCTTTCGTGAGCAGGCGATTCAGCAGGGTCTTCACCGTGGCTTCCTGCCACTCCTGATCGGCGAGCGCAGCGACGATGTCTTCGGTGGGAATCGGGCTGCGCTTCCAGATCACATCCATCACGAACGATTCGGCTTCGCTGATTGCGACCGGCGGCTCTTTTGACATGACTCACGCTCCGATTACACGTGTAAACGTACATTCAGTTTACACATGTAATCGGTCGCGTCAACAGTCACCGATTCGCGCCATTGCGGGCGCCATGGGCTCAACCTGTCATTGCACCCGGATGCCGTTGACGATGGCGTTGTCCGTCACCGTCTGGAACTGGATGACGACCTGCCCGCTCGAGTTCGCGATCGCGGAGAAGTTCTGCTGGATCGCCCGATATCTCGCGCCCGTGTTGGCGAAGATGTCGAAGTTCGCCAGCACCGTGACGCCGTTGATGCTCACGTTGAATCGCCGCTGGCTCGCAGCCGTCCAGTAGTTTTCGCTGAAGTACAGCGTGACCTGGCGCGCCGTGTTCGGAGTGAATCCGCCGAACGTGTAGGTGCTGTTGCCGTAGCGCTCGCTCTGAAGCACGGACTGTGGCGGTGCCGGAGGTGACAGCAGCGACGTGTCGATCGCATTCGACACCACCGCGGTGGTGCCGCCCGAGAAGTTGCTGTCGGCGACGAACGGCGACGACGCCGCACCGCCCGCGTTCACCGCGACCGCGCCGCTCGAGCCTCCACTGCTGCTCGAACTGCTCGAGCTGCTGGAGCTGCTCGAGCTGCTGGAGCTACCGCCGCTGCTCGACCCGTTGCTGACTGCGTAGCTGTTCGCGGGCACCGACAGAATCGCGCCGTCGGAGAACGTCACGGTCCTCGCCGAACTACCCATGTTGTACGCGACCCGCGTGAGCGCCGTTCCCTTCTTGAACACCGCGTACAACGAATGGTTGGCGGTCACGGAGGTGTCGGCCGTCCCGACGGCATTCAGCGTCTGCACCCATTGATAAGTGTTGGCGCGCGAGTTGCCTGCCTCGGGCGTCAGCGATCCCAGCCCCGAATTCACCTGGCCCACCGCGTTCGCCGGATCGTGGATCGCGCGATACATCCAGATGAGATCCGACCAGACATCCCACCCCGAACCGCCGTTCTCGGACACCAGCGCGTTGTAGTTCTGCTGCGTGTAGCCGGGATATTGCGTCAGATACAACGACGCGGCCGTGATCGGCAGCCAGTTGATGCCGTGCACTTCCTCCGGATTCGCCGTCCACCAGACCGCATCGCCGACCGTCTTGCCGCCCCAGAGCATGCTCGCGGTCGAACGGCTGAAGTCGGGATGATGGTTGGCGCCGGTGACGTCGAACCAGTACTCGTTGATCGCGTTCATCTCGGTCGTATAGAGGTAGATGCCGAGATCGCGCATCGAGGCGTCGCCCTTCGCCTCGCCCAACAGGATCAATCCCGCCCAGGCGTTCATGGCTTCGGACGACGATTCGTTGTTGTTGCCGTCACCGAACTTCGCGTGTCCCGAAGCCCAGGTATGGCCCGCATAGATGTCGAAGTTGCGCAGGAAGGGGAACATCGTGTCGCTGCGGTTCGCGCTCGCGACGTCGCGCGCCAACAGCTTCAGCATCGCGCCCCAGTTCGCGTCGCTGATCCACGTCTTGTCGATGCGCCCCACTTCCGCGGCTGCCTTCAGGAAATAGCCGTAGTGGAAGTGGTGGTCGTTGAGTTCGACATCGGATCCGTAGCTGGATTGGTAGCCGATCAGCGTGCCCCAATTGCTGTTGTAGTAAAGGATGTCCGCGGACTTGATGACGCCTGAGCTGTTGCTCGCCTTGAACCACTTCTCGAGTCCGCCCTTCATCTCGTTGCGGAACTGGGTCGCCGCACCCGCGTTGCCGACCGCGTCGGCGATCGGGGCGAGAGTCGCGAGCTTGCCGAGACGCTTGCCGTACCAGTACGTATCCCAAGGACCGTTGTAGACCTCGGCAGCGGCCTGGTTGACGTAGTTAGCGAGAGCGGCCGTGTCGTAGCTCCCGAGTGTCGGGAGTCCCGGCAATACGCCCGGGAATTTCATCGCGGTGGTGAACGAAGCGCCCTCGCCCACCTTCATCACGCCACGCACGGACGCGTAGGTGTAGGCGGTGACGGCGTTGGCGCTGTTCTTCCACTGATGCGGGTACAGCGCGAACAACGTCCCGGTCTGCGAGCCTTCGCGCGCCGTCGTCGACCAGGTGTACGTCGTGTTCACGCGGCTCGTGGCCGCGTCGTACGCCCAACTGACCTGCGTGTTCGTCACATGCGAGTACGCGTACTGGCGGAATTTGGTCAGCGTGTTCGCCGTGTTGTCCGGCAACAGCGCCACGGAGAAGTAGCCAGTCGAGTTGTTGGTCAGCGTCGCCGAGCCGATGCCGCTCCAGGTGGAACCGCTGCGGCCGAACAATGCGTAGTGCCGGCCGTTGACGGTCACGCCGAGCACCGCGCTGCTCGCGTTGCCGGACCACACCGAAGGCGTGGCCGGGAAGTAGATGCGCGGCGTGCCGCCGGCATAGTCGGCGTAAACGTACGGCGAGCCGTGCCCGTAGTTCACCTTGAGCGAGGCACCGCCATTGACGAACGTGTTGGTGACGAACCAGTCGTTGAAGCCATCCACATTCGCTGCGGGAAAGCTGGCGGTTGCGCTATGACCGATCACCAGGTCGCGACCGTCATCCGACATCCACGCGCAGACACAGGCGGTGTTCCCGGTGATCGTCGGACCCGGATAGAAGACGCGCAGTCCGTTCGCCTGGTTCTGCACGGCGAGCGGATGCGGGTACTGCTTGTCCGAGTACTGCACCCACGCAGCCGAGCTCCACCAGTCGTTGGTGGGCATTTTTCCCGTGACGTTGGACGTTTTGTAGATAGTGGACTGGACGTCCGTGGCGCCGGGCGGCAGAACCGTCGAATAGCTGCCCGACCCCTGAATGACTTCGCCCGGAAAGCCCCACGCGGCGATGGAGCATACGAAGCCTAAAAGCACCGCAAAGACCTGTTTCCTTTCCATGGAATCTCTCCCCCCGGAGAAATAGCGCAATTTCAGGTGTGAAAGCGCTTACATTCGGAATGTAGCGCGATTCGGGGGTGGAGGGAAGTCCGGGGCGCCTGTAGGCGCATTGAACCCCTCATGCAGGGCGCGCACCCTTCGACTTACGAAGCGATACCTGCGACTGTGAGCGCATGTCCGACAATACACAGATCCAGGAAAATCCCCTCGACCAGGCAGAAGTGCAACTGCGTGAAATCTGCGAGTCCCATGCGCAGTTCGAGGAAACCATCGACACGGGCTCGCTCAACCGCATGCTCGTCCACATCCGCAACATCAATGCATCGGTCTCGGCCTCGACGCGCGATCACGTGAACGCCGCAAAGCGTCTCTCCGACTTCGCGACGACTCTGGGCCGATTGGCGACCAAGTCTTCCCCGCTGAACGCGGAGCTCGCGACGCGCATCTCCAACCTCGCGGGCACGCTGCGCAATGCCGGCGCCGAGATCGCGAGCGGCGCCACGATGCCGCGCTGGACCTCTCCTACCAACTAGCTTCCCGGCATGCCGGGAAGTCCGGCGCCGCCTACTGCCGGGTGACGACCACGTTGTCGAACCCGGCTTCGATGAGGCTCGCGGTTCCCGCATCGGCAGCCTCGAAGCGCAGCGTCACCGTCTGCCCCGCGAACGCGCTCAGATTCACCGTTTGCGTCGTCCACGCGCCGGCGAGGTTGCTCGCCGAACCGGCCCGCGTGAACAACGTCTGCGGTTGCCCATTGCTTCCGACCACTCGCACGCGGAAGTAATCCGCGCTGGTCGCGTTGTTGAGATGCGCGAGGTAGTAACGGAAGCGCAGCGTGATCGTGGACGTCGCGGGAAGCGCGATGGCGGGCGACTGAATCGAAGTCGCGCCACCGTCCACGTCATTGACGCCGGCGGACGAACCCGCCGCGAGTGCGGTGACGAAGCAGTTGACCGAGGGCCCATCGCAAGCGGTCGGCTGCAGTGCGACACCGCCGGAGCTCGTCGCCTGCGGATCGCCGCGCGCCCACAGCCCCGACGTCGCCGTGTTTGCGCCACTGACGAGCGTCCATCCCCGTGCCGCTTCGAAATCATCGGTGAACAACGTGGTGACGACGGCCGGCTGGAACAGCGCGGTGAACGTCGCGTCATCATTTGGCGTCGTGATCTCGTGAATCGCCGCGCCGCCGTCCGACCAGGAGACGAAATCGTACGTCGCGCCGCCGGTAGTTTGTGGCGTGACGACGCCGAGCGCACGGATCACCCCTTCGACGCCGGTGAAAGTGAACGGGGCCGTGATCGGTGAGCCGTCGAGCGTGAGCTGCGCGTTCGCGATATTGCTTTCAATGCGCACGATCGAGGTCAACGGTTGTACGTCGACCGAAGACATGTGCGTCAGGCCCGACGAATCGCGCACCGTCAGGTACACGCGGTAGAACACATTCGCGGAAGTCTCGCCGCGATTGGCGATCGTGAAAGTGCCGGAGGTGATTCCGCTCGTCGGCTCGAGGTGAGGATGGTTGTGATCGTCGTGGTGGAAGTCCACCCGCCACGTGAACGCGCTCGCGGGCAGGTTGCCGTCCTCGACGTCGGATCCCGCGCCGGAGAACGCGAGGGTCTGGCCGCCGCGATACGGTGCGCCATTCGCCGGGGCCGTGATCGTACCCGTCGGCGGATTGTTGGAGAGCACCGTGAGCGTCGCGGAGTTGCTCGTGGCCGACCCCGCGGAGTTGCTGACCACGGCTCGGAAGACGGCGCCATTGTCGGCAGCACCCGTCGTCAGCGAATAGCCAGGCGAAGTCGCGCCGGCGATGTTCGCGCCGTTGCGCTGCCACTGGTACGCGAGCGGCGCCGAGCCCGACGCAGCCACGCTGAAGCTCGCGACCTGCCCCGCGGCCACGGTGACATTCGCGGGCTGCGTCGAAATGCTGGGAGCCGTCGCCGCGGTGAATTGAACGCGGAAGACCTCGCCGCCTCCACGTGCGAGATACCAGAGCGATCCGTCCGGATGAACTTGTATATCGACGAGCGAGCTGATGCCGGTCGCAAATCCCGCCGAGGTCGCGTAGTCGGGCGGACTCAGCATGCGGATGAAGCCGCCGCAGAAATCGCCGAAGAAGAAGCGGCCGGCGTACTCCGCCGGAAAGCTGTTGGTGAGCGGGCGATAGAACGCCGCGCCGGTTATCGCGCAGAAAGAACCCGCGTTCTGGTAGGAATGGATCGGATAGCGCACGCCCGCGACGCCCGGCGGATTCGGGCCTTCGGTCTGCGGCCAGCCGAAATTGGCCCCCGCGATCGCGTGGTTCACTTCTTCCCACGTGTCCTGACCGACATCGTTGAGATGGATGCGACCGTTCGTCCGGTCGATCGCAAAGTTGAACGGATTGCGCAGTCCTCTCGTCCAGATGAGCTGGTTCGTTCCAGTGGTCTGGCTCAGGAATGGATTGTCGGAAGGCGTCGAGCCATCGGCATTGAGGCGCAGTAGTTTGCCGAGCGTCGTCGTCAGCAGCGGCGCGTTTGCGCTGTTGGCATTGTCGCCGACGGCGACATAGAGCTTGCCGTCGGTGCCGAAGTGGATCGCGCCGCCGTTGTGGTTGGTAGCGGAGCTGAGATTGGGAAGATTCAGGAGCTGCACTTCACTGCCGGCTGCCGCGACATCCGGATTCGCCGCGCTCGCGGTGAAGCGGCTCAGGCGATTGTGGAGCGGCGCGCTCGCCGTCGTGTAGTACACGTACACGAAGTTGTTCGTCGCGAAATCCGGATCGAATGCAACACCGAGCAATCCGCGTTCGCCGGTGGAGTTCACGCTGACGGTCAGGAAGGCCTGCGACAACAGCGCTCCGTTCTTGATGACACGCAGTGCGCCACCCTGCTGGGCGACGAACAGCCGTCCGTCTGGCGCGAACGCCATCGCAGTTGGACTCGCGAGTCCGGTCGCGATGCGAGTCTCCGCGAAACCGCTCGGCAGAGTGGCGCCAAACGCGGGGAGACTCGTGCCCGAAGCGACGAGCAACCCGAAGAGACAGATGAGAGCAGCGCGAATGGCGGGCATACGTCCTCCATGACGTTGATGAGCGCGAAGCCTGCGCTCGACCAGGTGAGTCGCCCATATAGATCGCGCGCATCGCGTTTACAAGACGACGATTGCCCTGACCTGCGCGTTCACGCCGTGCGAGCGCCCAGATCGCGCTGTTGCAGTGAAGCAGTCGAATCAGTCGAAGACCGGTCGCGTGGTTCTTGCTGTCTTACTGCACGGACTTCAGTTCGAATTCGCCGGCACGACGCAAGACGTTCATGAACGCCCTCCTCACTACTTCTTCGCGATGCTCGACAACCACTCGATGAGGACGTTCATGTTGCGCAGGTATTCCTGGGTCGAGATCGCCGTCGTCTTCGACGTATCGTTGTAGGGCGACGTATCTCCCTCGTCGCCCACGTGAGTCGACGCGAAATCGCCCTTCGACTCCGCCTTGCTGGCCGGCGCCTTGTAGGGATAGCTGTTCTGCGGCAGCGTCGCCGGCCAGAACCCCGTCGAGTTCAGGCCGCTCAGCGATTCGCGAGCCTGGGTCTCGATCGGCGTCTTCGCGGGCGGGGCGTAACGCTGCGCGAAGAAACGCGGTAGTTCGACGAGGCCGGAATTCGGCGCGAGCGGCGAATTCCGTTCGAGCACGTGTTTGTCGGCCTCGAGCGCGACCTGGTAGCTCTTGCGCAATCCGGCGATGTCGATCCTGCGGGTTGGAGAGTAGTGGCCGATTCCTTTCTTCGCGTCGTAGTCGACGTAGTACTCCCCGTTCGCGATGTTGGAACCGCGGCGATGCACGTAGAGCGCCTTGTTAGTTTGCAGCTCGATGAACGTCGGATGGGTTCTGCCGCCCGCATCCGGCTTCGCGAGCTTCACGCGCTCCAGCCAGTCGATGGCTTCGGGCACGCGCGCGAGGTATCGCGTGTCGCCCGTGAGCTCGTAGAACGTGATCAGGTGTTCGATGTTGCTCGCCGTCGTGTGGGTTGCAAGCGACAGCGGTTCGTAGGTGCGGGCCGCGGCCGGCTTGAGATCGAGCGTGTACTGCAATGCCCAACCCGGGTTCGGCGTGCCCTGCTGCGACACGAGGAAGAAGCTCATGCCGCGCGTGATCGGGTCGAGCAGGCGCTGATCCCCCAACACCTGGTAGCAGAGGATCAGGAAGGAGCTGTTCTCCCAGGCGACGTCATCGTTGAACGTGAGGTAAGAACTGTAGTCAGCCAGCCCCTTCTTCGAGAACTCGTATTTCAGCGGGAACCGCTGCGGCCATCCGCCAACCGGATACTGGCTGTCGAGAACGAACTGGATCGCCTTGTCGACTGGAGCGCGGTAACGCGAATCCAGTCTTTCGACATAGAGACGCAGCAGGAACTGCGCCGCGTCGGTCGTCGTTTGATCGTCGAAGGTGGCGTTGCCGTAGTAGTGCTGGAATTCCTCGAGCCGCCACGCGTTCTTGCCGATGGTCGCGTACCAGTCACGCAACGACCGATCGCCACCGAAGTCGATGAAGTAGTTCCAGCCGCCGCTCGGATGCTGTCCCCAGATCAGCGCGGCAGCGACCTGCTCGGCCGCGCGGTAGTAGTACTCGTCGCCGGTAGCGTGGTACGCATCGAGGAACATGTGGCCCATGCTCGATGTGCCCGGTGGCTGCAGCCAGATCTGCGTCTCGCGCGCTTCCATCTCGCCCCAGCGGCGTGACATGTCGGGCAGATAGTTCCAAAGGTAGCCGCCGCGATGCGCGACCTTCTCGACCATGAACCCGGTGGCGCGGCGCATGGTGGCTTCGACGTGCGCCTTGTCGGGCGCGGCTTGTGCGCGCGCATCGTTGACGGGCGCAATCGCACCCACCAACACCATGAGAGACAGCATTCCGGCGCGAACCATTGAAACTCCCGTCCGGCGCCTGCCGGAATGACACCGGTAGTATTCGCGATTCCCGCGATGGCGTAAATTGCCGTCCATGAAAAGACGAACACTCCTCACAACGGGCGTCGGTGCATTGACATTGGCGCCGCATCTTGCGGCCGCGGCCGTGAAGTCATCCCCGCCGGAATCCGGCCGCCGGGAGGAGTTGTATGGACTGCTCGGCAAACTGCCGCCGCGCGATCGCAAGGTCGGCGCGAAAGTCGTGTCGACCGAAGATCGCGGGACGTATTTGCTCGAGACGCTCGTCCTCGACCTCAACGGCGAGGAAGCGGCCCCCGCGTACTTCGCGAAGCCGAAGAACGCGACCGCCCCCCTGCCGACGGTGCTCTTCAATCACTCGCACGGCGGCGGGTACGCGATCGGCAAGAAGGAATTCATCGACGGGCGCGAGTATCTGGGCAAACCTGCCTACGCCGAGTTCCTGACATCTCTCGGTTACAACGCACTGTGCTTCGACGCCTGGATCTTCGGCGAGCGCTCCGGGCGCGCCGAGCTCGACATGTTCAAGGACATGATCTGGCACGGCCGCGTGTTGTGGGGAATGATGGTCTACGACGCGCTCAAGGCGGTGGACTATCTAGTGTCCCGCCCCGACGTCGACGCCCGCCGTCTGGCTACCCTCGGCATGTCCATGGGCAGCTCAACCGCGCAATGGGTCGGCGCGCTCGATCCCCGGATCAAGGTCGTCGTCGACATCTGTTGCCTCACGGACTGGCACACGCTCGTCGAGGTCGGCGGGCTTAGAGGGCACGGCATTTACTACTACGTGCCAGACCTGCTGAACCATTTCACGACGGCGCAAATGAACGCGCTGATCGCGCCGCGCGCGCACCTGGCTCTTGCGGGCACGCGGGATCACCTCACGCCGGGCAAGGGTCTCGACATCGTCGAGGCCGAACTGACTAAGGTTTATGCCGCGGCCGGAAAGCCGCAGAACTGGAAGCTGCTGCGCCACGACGTGGACCACCAGGAAACGCCGGAGATGCGCGAGCAGATCCGGCATTGGCTGACGACAAACCTCTGAATCGGATCGCCGGCGTCGATGCCCGGAGGATCGCTCCCCCGGGCATCGCCAGCTCAAGTGAACATCAAAGCTTGCCTGCTCCCGCACCGTTCATCACGATGGACGGAATGTTGGCCGCGGCATCCGGTGACCATGAGTAGTAAGTCGAGGGATTGAACGCGCCGTTGTTGTGGACGAGGCAATCATCCGCGCGGCACTCGCCCGCGATGATGTTCGAGCTCGTCCAGGTCGCATTCGTGCCGTCGAACGGCGTGAATATGCGCTTGATCGTGTCGACGTAGTTGCCATCGGCGTAGATGCTGCACTCCACTCCTTTGCCCATGAAGTAGTCGGTGATGCCGTTGGCGTAGTTGTTGTAGACGTGCGCCTGGCCGAAGCGCACGCGCGGGTGCCGCGTCGCGCTGTGATCGAACCAGTTGTGGTGATACGTCACGTGCAGCTTGCCGCGATCGAGCGTGCCAGTGTCGTCGCTGTGCCCCAGCAACATCGACTTGTCCGTCCCTACGAACCGGTTCCAGGACACCGTGGCCCAGTCCGAGCCGCGCTTGATGTCGACGGAACCGTCGGCTGCAGGATAGAAAGTGTTGTGGTCGATCCAGATGTGATGCGACCAGCACTGCGCATTGATCGAATCGTCATTGGCGGAGCGGAACGTGATGTTGCGGACGATCACGTTGCCCACCGGCTGCGCGACGCTGCGCTCGTTGGCGTCGCAGGTGTCGCCGTACTGGTCGATGAACGGTTGCGTCCAACCGTTGATGTCCAGGCCGAAGCCGGTAATCGTCGCGTTGGCGCCGATGCCGATGATGGTTTTGTTGGAGCCCACCTTCACCATGCCCGTGCCCGAGATCGTGCCGAAGAGCTGCACGACGCGCGGCGTGTCGTCGCCGACCGCCGAGACGAGTTGCGCAAAGGTGCTGACCGAAACGCTCGAGCCGCCCGCACCGCCATTCGTGCCGTTACGGCCGTCTCGGTTCAGTGCGGCGAAGCCGCTTACTCCCTGCGCATTGCCGGGAGTGCCGCCGCTGGAGCTCGAGCTCGTGCTGGAGCTGGAGCTCGAGCTCGTGCTGGAGCTGGAGCTGGAACTCGTGCTCGAGCTGGTGCTGGAACTCGACGTCGAACTGCTCGATGTCGAACTGCTGGACGTGGAACTCGAGCTCGACGATCCACCCGCGGCTCCGTAGGAGCAGTACCGCGGCGTGCCGACGCTGATCGAAGGAAACAGCGAGGCCGTGCAGTTGATGGGGCCGGTCAGTGTTGCATACACGAACGTGCCCGCCTTGCCGTAGGCGACGGAGCGCGAGCCACTGAACGTGCAGGTCGCTCCGTCCTTGGCGCACTTGGTATAGCCGGATGGATAGTCGGTTGCCGCGTGCGCGCCCGATGCGAAAGCAACGAACGCTGCGGCGTATAACGCCTTGCGAATCATGAGAAATCCCCCTGGGTTGACTGAACAGTTCCTTGTTCACCGGAAGGGTCGAGCGAAAATCCTTGCTTGACACCGGTGTCACGGCCACAATATCACAGTTATCGCGAGTGCCAACCAGCGACGAACGGAATGTGCGTTGCGGGATAGTTAGGCGATGTCGCGCCCTGCCTCGGCCGTTGACTCGTGTCCGGACGGGACATGCGCGATCGCGACCGATCCCCGGCGATTCGCCTTCCCATCGCGGTTTTTCCGGATCATCATCGCGTCCGCACGGAGTGTCGGGCGATCGGGGAGGTCTGCTCCCGACACGTTCACGCAAGCGCGCAGAGGAAATGCGCCGGTCTCGATCCAACAAGGAGGTTTCCATGTTCCGCAGAATCACCCTGCGATATCTCGCCGCGTCGCTGCTCGCGCTGTTCGCCCTCGGCGCCGCGTCGCAGACACAGGCGCAAACTCCGGTTCGCATCATGCCGCTCGGCGATTCGATCACGTCGAGTCCCGGGTGCTGGCGCGCCTATCTATGGGGACAGCTGCAAACCGCCGGCTACACGAACATCGACTTCGTCGGCAGTACTTCCGACGGCGGCAGCTGCAGCCCCGGATTCACGTACGACCAGAATCACGAAGGACACAGCGGCTTCGCGATCACGGGCATTGCCGACGGAAACCAGTTGCCGCCATGGCTCACCGCGGCTCAGCCCGACATCATCGTGATGCATCTCGGAACGAACGACATGTGGGGCGGCTGGATTCCGCTCGAAACCAAGATCACGGCGCTCACGAAACTCATCGGGCAGATGCGCACGTACAAGGCGAACATCAAGCTCGTCGCCGCGCAGATCATCCCCATGAACGCGGACGGCTGCACCACCTGCATGTCCGACGTCATCGCGTTCAACAGCGCGTTGGCGACTCTGGCCGCGAGTCTCTCGACCGCGCAGTCGCCTATCTACGTGGTGGATCAGTGGACCGGCTTCGATGTCGTCGCCGACACGTATGACCGCGTGCATCCGGGCACTTCCGGCTTCATCAAGATGGCGAACAAGTTCTATCCGGCCGTCGCGCAGGCGCTGAACGGCGGCACGACGCCGTCGTACTCGCTCAATGTCACGAAGTCCGGAGCCGGCACGGGCACGGTCACCTCCGCGCCTTCCGGCATCAACTGCGGCACGACGTGCGCCGCGAGCTTCACGGGTGGCACATCCGTCACACTCACGGCGTCGCCGGCCAGCGGCTCCACGTTCGCGGGCTGGAGCGGCGCCTGCACCGGTACCGGCACTTGCGCCGTGTCGATGTCGCAGGCGCGTTCCGTGACCGCGGCGTTCAACTCCACGACCACGACGTTCGCGCTCAGCGTCACGAAGTCGGGCTCGGGCAGCGGAACCGTGACGTCCGCGCCGGCCGGCATCAGCTGCGGCAGCGTCTGTTCGGCTAACTACACCAGCGGGACGTCGGTGACGCTCACCGCCGCGGCGACCGCGGGCTCCACGTTCGCGGGCTGGGGCGGCGTCTGCAGTGGCACGAGCACGTGCACGACGACCCTGTCTCAGGCGCGCGCGGTAACCGCGACGTTCAACACGTCGTCGACGCCGAGCTTCGCGCTGACCGTGGCGAAGGCCGGCGCGGGCACCGGCGTCGTGACGTCCTCACCGTCCGCGATTAACTGCGGCAGCACGTGCAGCGCGAGCTTCACGAGCGGCACCTCCGTGACGCTCACCGCGTCGGCGGCCACCAACTCGGCGTTTGCCGGCTGGAGCGGAGCGTGCTCCGGAACGGGCGCGTGCACGGTGTCGATGACGCAGGCGCGCTCGGTGACGGCGACGTTCAACGCCTCGGCGACTTTCGCACTCACGGTGACGAAGGCGGGATCGGGCGCAGGTGCGGTGGTCTCTTCACCGTCCGGCATCAACTGCGGCTCGACCTGCAGCGCCAACTACGGCGGCAATGCGTCCGTCACGCTCACGGCGACGGCCGACAGCGGCTCGACGTTCGCGGGCTGGGGCGGCGCCTGCACCGGTACAGGCAGCTGCGTGCTGACGCTGAGCCAGGCGCGTTCGGTAATCGCCACGTTCAACACGAGCGGCGGTACTGGCGGCACCTGCCTGAACCCCGTCACGTTTTCGGGCAACAGCGGCAATTTCAACACGACCGCAGCAGTTTGTTACCGGACCAACGCGACCGTGAACGGTTGGGGTTGCTACAACTTCGACGGCCGCACATTGACGGTCGGCGGTGTCGCGCGAACCTGCGGACAAGTGCCGCTGACGCGCTCCGCGGACGGGTACTACTACTTCTCCGCCAGCGCTGGCCAGTTTCCGTGGGCCGGGCTGTTCACTTGGTAGTTAGTTATACAGAGCGGGCGTGCCCCTCGGGCACGCCCGCTCCCGATAAAGAGCGAGAACGTCTTAGGAGGGCGACATGAATTTCGAATGGAAGCGGATTGCGTTGGTGGCCGCATGGCTGGGCTCTCTACCGGCGGCCGCCGTCGTGCCCGGGTTCGCCGGAAACGTCACGGGCGGCGGTAGCTCGACGCCCGTCGTCGTCAGCACGCTTGCCGCCGCGCAGACCGCGGTCAACAACTACTCCGGCAGCGGCGGACTCGTCCTCCACTACAACGGCACCTTCGACGAGCAGGCAATCCTCAACAACATCTGCGGCCAGTGGAGCAAGCCCGCCCAGGAGTTGTCGATCAGCGGCAAGAACGACATCACCGTTCTGGGCCTGGATGGCTCGAAAGCCAACTTCGGCATCCGGATCAAGGGTACGTCGAACAACATCATCGTGCGCAACATGAAGATTGGTCTGCTGCCCGGTGGCGCCAGCAACGGCGATCTCATCGGCATCGAAGCCAACTCGCACCACGTCTGGATCGATCACAACGAGCTCTACACGCGGAACATGAAGTGCGAGGGCACGCCGGACGACGACACCACGTTCGACGGCATGCTGGACATCAAGAACTCGGCCAGCTTCGTCACCGTCTCGTACAACTACCTGCACGATCACGCGAAGGTCGGGCTGATCGGCGCGAGCGACACGGACAGCGCCGAACGGCGCGTGACTTACGCGCACAACCGCTACGAGAACCTGGGCTCGCGCCTGCCGTTCCAGCGCTTCGGCTTCGTGCACTCGTACAACAACTGGTTCAACAACATCACCGGCAGCGGCATCAACCCGCGCATGGGTGGGCACATCCTCATCGAGAACAACTTCTTCGAGAACGCACTGAACCCGGTGTTCTCGCAGTCGACGATCCTCGGCCAATGGGATCTGCGCAACAACAACACTCGCAGCTCCGCCGACAACGCGACCTACAACATCCGCTGGACGGCTTGCTCGGGCAGCACGCCGTGCCAGAAGGCGACGAACTGGGCGACGACCGCGACATTTCCCATCTCGCTGCCCTACACGTACACGACGTACGCGCCCGAGATCTCGAAGTGCATCGCGTTGAATGCCGCGGGCGCGGGCAAGGGTCTTCGTGAGGCGGTCGACGTGCTGGGCTCATGCGGTGGCACCTCCAACAACCTCACCGTGTCCCCCACGTCGATTTCGCTGGGCGCCGCCGCCGCTTCCTCGCCGATCGCGGTGACCGCAAACGTGAGCTGGACGGCCAGCGACGACCAGAGCTGGCTCAGTGTCTCGCCGGCATCGGGCGCGAGCAATGGCAGTGTGTCCGCGAGCGCAACCGCCAACACGGGCAGCTCGAGTCGCAACGGCGTCGTGACCGTGACGGGAGGCGGTATCTCACGAACGGTAGCGGTCACCCAAACAGGCCAGTCGGCGAGCGCCGTCTATCAAACCGAGAGCGGCAGCGTCGGCGGCGGTACCGTGCTCGAGAGCAGCAACGGCGGCTACAACGGCACGGGCTACGTGAATGCGCCGGCCAGTGGCGGCTTCTCGCAAAACACGAATGTCGACGGCCGCGGGGGCGGCTCGAAGACCTTGCGCGTCCGCTTCGCGCTCGGTGTCGCGGCGTCGCGAACGGGCCAGCTCGTCGTGAACGGCACGACGACAAGCATCACCTTCGCATCGACGGGTAGCTGGACGACGTGGCAGACGCAGAACGTCACCGTGACGCTCAACAACAACTCCAGCAACACGATCCGGTTTCAGTCGACCGGCCAGGACCTGGCCAACATAGACCAGATAGAAATTCTCTAACTAGCAGGAATGACCACGGGGTGGCGCACCGCGGGCGGTGCGCCCTCTTCTCAAGTCTGCGCGGCGGCAGGGCTTTCCCGCCGCACCCACCACAACACCACGCCACCGACCGCCAGCATCGCCAGTCCCGCGAGCGCGCCCAGCTTCACGTACGCGACGCTCGACCACAGCACGAACAGGCACGATGCGACGAACACCAGCGGCAGCCAGGGGAACAGCGGCACGCGAAACGGTCGCGGCAGGTCCGGACGCTTCCAGCGCAGCAGGATCACCGCGAACCCACTCAGCGCGAGGAACAGCCAGAACACGGGCGAGGAATAGTCGACCATCGTGACGAACCCATCGCGCGTGTACGTCCCGAAGCCCACCAGCAGAATGCCGACGACGCCTTGCGAGACGATGCCCGCGACGGGAATGCCGCGCCCGACGTTCCACCCGCCGAGGCTCGCAAGTCGCGGCCAGTCCGCCGCGGCGGCGTACGTGGTTCTCGCGCCCACGACGATCGTCGCGTTGATGGAGGTCAGAGTCGCCATCGAGATCGCCAACGCGGTCAGAATGCCGGCCCAGCCGCCGAACGCACGCGCGATCACGTCGGACGCTGGCGTTCGACTCGCGGCGAGTCCTTCGAGGCCGAGGCCGCGCCACAGCGCCCAGTTCGCCAGTAGGTAGAGCACCGTGATCGTGACGATCGACGCGATCAGCGCGCGCACCATGCCCCGCTGCGCGTCGCGCACTTCGGCGGACAGCGTCGACACCTCGCTCCAGCCGCTGAACGCGAACAACACGAACAACAGTGCGAGACCAAATGTGCCGGGAAAGCCGGCCTGCGTCGCGGGTTCGGCCACCAGCGGCGGCGCACCCGCAATCGCGATCGCGACTCCCGCCGCGAACACGATCAGCAATCCGGCCACCTCGAGGCCCGTCATCGCATAGTCCGCGGATTGCCCCGCGTACAGACCCTTGAGGTTGAACAACGTCATCGCGACGATCGTGATCAGCGCATACCACGACGAACCGTGCGACCCGAGCGACCACACGGAGTTCGCGTAGTCGCCGAGCACGAAGCCCAGCAAGGCAAGCGAGCCGGTGTTGATGACGGCGAAACGCGCCCACGCAAACAGGAACGCGATCGAGCGGCCGTACGTCGTCTTGAGGAAGTGATAGTCGCCACCGGCGCTCGGCAACATCGTCGCGAGTTCGGCGAAACACAGCGCGCCCGCAAGGGAGATGGCGCCGCCAGCGAGCCACGCGGCGAAGAACCACGTGGCCGAGCCGGCGTTGGCGGCGATCTCGGCGGGGGAGCGAAAGATGCCGGCGCCCACGACCATGGCGACGGCGACCATCACCACGTACAGAACGCTGACGTGGCGAGTCGGCCGATCCGCTGCTTCCCCGACCGGCAGGCTCGATCGTTGTGAGGGCGTCATGCCGAAGTTATATCCGGATGTTCAAACGTCCGGTACAGCGACAGAGTCTCAACCGAATGAATGCCCGCTTTTGTATCAAGCTCCATTTGAGTGCAGTCGCGTTGCTGATGCTCGCATCCTCTCGGGCAGTCGACGCGTGCGATCTCGATTGCTCTTTGTCACGGCTGCTTGCGGAAGAAAAGATCGCGGGAGCCGTCTATGCGCTGGTCGACGGCGAAGCCGCTCGATCTGGCGCCGTCGGCTTTTCACATCATCCCGATGCCGTACCACTGCGCGCTGATGCAAAGATGCATGTGGGCTCGATTGCGAAGACATTCATTTCGCTCGGCGTACTGCGGCTCGTGACACAAGGACGCGCCGATCTCGACGCGCCGCTGGCCATGCTGTTGCCGGACATCGGCATCGACAACCCGTGGCAGGCGCGCAATCCCGTCACGCTGCGGCATCTGCTCGACCACACTGCCGGCTTCGACGATGTCCATCTGTGGCAAGTCTTCACGCGGCACGTCGATCCACGCGCCCCGCTCTCGGGCGCATTCGAGGGCGGCGGCAATCTGCTGCGGGTCCGCTTCGAGCCGGGCTCGCAATTCTCGTACTCGAACATGGGCTACACGCTTGCGGCCATGGCCATCGAGTCGATCACGGGGGAGCGCTACGAATCGTGGCTGGACCGCGAGTTGTTAGGTCCGCTCGAAATGACGGACAGCACGTTCGAGTTTCGCAGCCAGACCGGAGTGACCGCCGATCCGCGCCTCGCCTGGGGGCACCAGGAGGACTTCACGCCGGTATCCGCCTTGGCCGTCTGGGTGCGCCCCGCCGCGCAATTCACGACGACGGCCAACGACATGATTCGAGCCGCGCGCTTCCTGCTGAGCGACGGGCGGCGCGACGGCGCGGCTTTCATCGACGCAGACCTGATGCGGGGAATGGGCCGCGCCACCACCAAAGCCGCGAAGGCGGGGCTCGCGGTCGGCTATGCACTCGGCCTCGCCACGCGCGACCGTCACGGCGCCGTCGGCCTCTGCCATCTCGGCGATATCGTCGGGTTCCACGCCGCGTTTTGCGTCTACCCCGAACAGCGCAAGGCGTACTTCTTCTCCCTCAACAGCGACAGCGAGACGGCAAACTACTCGCGGTTCGACGCCCAGTTGGTAAAGGCATTGGGCGTTGCATCTCCGGCGTCGCCGATTGCCGCCACTGCCATCTCGCCGGACTGGCGGGGCCGTTATGCGCGCGCTCCCGCCAGATTCGAAAGCTTCCGCTACTTCGATCTGCTTCTGGATAGCGTTGTGCTCGACGTCGATGGGGACGCCGTCATACTGCGGCGGATCGGCAGCCAAGCGCAGCCGCTGGCGCCCGTCGGACCGAATCTCCTGCGCGGACCGGATCGAAAGACGGCCTCACATGTTCTGCTCGCCGGCGCTGACGGCATCACCGGATTCAGCGACGGCAACGGCATGTTCCAGCGCGTCAGCGATCTGCGTTTCTTCGGCAACTGGCTGAGTCTCGCATTGGGAGCGCTCGGCCTTCTCTCGTTGATGATCCTGATCCCGCTGCGAAGGCTGACGCGCGGCGAATCACTGTGGCCGCCCGCAACGTTCGCGCTGGTCCTGATGCTGGTGCCACTGCCGCTGTTCGCGACACAGCCGTTCGTGACCATCGGTGACGCGACGCCGGCAAGCGTCGCGCTGTATCTCGCGACCATCGCATTGCCGCTGGCAATGGCCGCGCATGTATTCTGGGCGGTCCGCCATCGCCGTCGAGTCCGCGCGTGGCCGCTGCACGTCGCGTCGGCGCTGCTCGTCCAGCAGTGGTGTGCGGCGCTTTGGACCTGGGAACTGTTGCCGTTCGCGACGTGGAGATAGAGCGGGACCGGAGGCTTGCGCCCCCGGCCCCTGATCACTGGCTCAGAACGTCACGACGCTCGTGGCCGTGCACGACGCCCAACTACCCTCGCACAGGCTCTCCGTCCTGCTGATCCGGCTGTTCCGGAGCGAGACCGTGCTCGTGGAGCTGTCGCTGCGGAACGCGACATCGCGGACGTTCGTGAGCTGACAGAGCTCGAGCGACACGTGCGCCGTGAAGTTCGTGCCGCCGTTCTGGCGAATCACCTTGCCCACGTCGTCGATCACGCAGTTGCGGATCGTGAGCGTGGTCGGGGCGTTGATCTGCCCGAACTTGTCCTGAGCATTCACGCCAGTGATGCGCGTGAGCGTCACTGGCTGGGCCACAGTTCCTTCCTTCACCGTGAATGCGTCCTCTCCCACGTTCAGCCACTGCGCGTTGTCGACGTTGCCGCCGCGATAGAAGTGGATTCCGTCCGCGCCGTTCAGGCCGATGATCACGTTGCGCAACGTCGCACCGTTCTCGACGCGGAACACCGGTAGTTGGCCCTCGGCCTGACCGCCGTCGCCCAGGGCGAGCGTCGGGTTGTACGTGCGGCAGCCGCCGTCGTACGTGCCGGCGGTCACCAGGATCGTCGCGCTCACGGTGACGCTGCCCGTCGATACGCACGTGGACCCGGTGATCTGACCGCCTTCGGGCGGGGCCGGCGGCGGCGGCGGCGGTGGCGGAGCCGGCGGTGGTGCTGGCGGTGGCGACACACCGTCGATCGGCACCGAACACTCGTTCGTGCCGCCGTTGATGCGACCACCGAAGGTCACCTGGTTGCAGACGAACGTGCCGCTCATCTGCTTCGAGAAGAATTTATCCGCTCGGCCGAACGCGACCCAGATCGGTCCGGCAACTGTGCACGTCTTGTTCTCCGTGCAAATCGTCTTGTAACCGGCCGGGCGATTGCCCGCGTAAGCGCTCAGCGCGAACGTCCCTGCGAGGACACCCAATACGACACTACTGCGAAATCTCATGCTCACTCCTTGTGTACTTCGTTCCAACGCACGAGGGCAGTCATTGCCCTCGCCCCCAAAGTTGGCGATTTCAGGAAACCGGTGTCATCGCGGGAAAATCGCAGGAATCGGTGGCGATTACAAGTGTGGCGCACCGCTTTGCGCGTATCGAAGGCTGACTCGAACGAGAGAGCCGTTTGCGGCACCCGCGCTGACCGAGAACATCGGGAACATCAACAACACTCCCGATTTTGGAATGCAGGTCGGGTATTCGTTCAATCCCGGGTGGAACTGACGCCGTGGCGCCTCAGTCGCGCGAGTTCCGCGCGAACGACGAATGCCGCGGGCCGCGGCAAGCGGCGAACAGATCACGCTCCGCCCGATACACCGACGTTTGCACGTCGAGCACGCCCAGCACCGAGTGGAACAGGTTGTCGTGCGACAGCGGATCCGCGACCTTTCGTTTGACGCAAGCCCGATCGACCGCGTTCGCAGCGGAGAACTGCGGCGACAGCCACGCGATCATCGGAACGTGCTTCTGCGTGTCGGGAGCGATCGAGTACGGCAGGCCGTGCAGGTACATCCCCGCTTCGCCGAGCGACTCACCGTGGTCGGATAGATAGAGCAACGCGGTATCGAGCGACGCGGATCGCCCCTCGAGCTCGCGCACGACGGACGCGATCACGTGGTCCGTGTACAGGATGGCGTTG
The DNA here is from genome assembly GCA_043747835.1 of Pseudomonadota bacterium. Taxonomy (GTDB): domain Bacteria; phylum Pseudomonadota; class Gammaproteobacteria; order Steroidobacterales; family Steroidobacteraceae; genus CADEED01. The sequence continues at coordinate 72,703 of JAYTOK010000020.1, forward strand.
TCGTAGGAGTTGACCACCTCGTCGCGCGAGCATTTGCGCAGCTCGGCGGTCGCGCAATCCGGCGTGAAGCGGCGGAACTCCGGTGGATAGCGCTTGAAGTACGCCGGCCCGTGGTTGCCCATCATGTGCAGTACGATGACCGTGTCACGGTTCACTGCTTCGAGATCGCTCGCGAGCTCGTGCACGAGGATGCCATCGAGGCATTCGCCGCCTGAACAGAGGTCCGGCGCGGCGACGGGATCCGCTTTCCGAAATTCGACTCCCGCGCCCTTGCAAACGCCTTTGCACCCGGACTGGTTGTCTATCCACTTCACCGCGTAGCCGGCGCGCGCCAGGACGTCCAGCAGTCCTTCGGAACCGCGGATGCGGGTCTCGTCGTAGTCGGCGCGACCGAATGGCGAGAACATGCAGGGCACGGAGACCTCGGTCGAGGTGCCGCACGAATGCACGTCGCGGAAAGCGGCGATATCGATGCGCGCGAGTTCCGGATTCGTCGCCCGCGGGTAGCCGAGCAACGAGAAGTTGGCGGCGCGCGCGGTCTCGCCGACGACGAGCACGAAGACGCGCGGCTTCTGGTTCCCCATCGCGATGCGCAACAGATGCGCGTCGGTGCCGATCGGCGTGCGCGGAACGTGGTTGCTCCGCGCATTGAACGCCGACTGCGCCGCGAGGCCGTAGATGAAATTTCCCGGCGTGACGAGATACCGGAGCTCGCGCTGATTGCGCATCAGCGACGTGAGATCGCGATTGACCGGCAATACCGCGAGCAGCGCGATCACGATCGCGACGACGACGGAGCCCAAGCGGAACAACGCGGCACGCATCCACGGACGATGCTCCAGGCGCACCCACCAGATGAACGCGAGTGGCGGTGCGGACCAGAGCAACACGGTGCCGGCGAGCGACCACGAGAGCAGATCGCGCGCCTCATGCGTATCGGTTCGCAGGATGTTCTGGATCATCGTGGGATCCAGCAGCACCGAGTAGTTGCGCATGTAGTACATCGCGGTTGCGCTCGCGATCACGACGACGCTGAGCAGCGGGCGCAACGTCCAGCGATTCGACAACGGCGCGAGCAATGCGAAGTGCAACGCGACGAGCGCGACGAAGGACGCGAGGACGAAGAGCCAGCTTCCGGGATCGCTCCACGCGCGTCCCTCGCCCACCGCCGTCCACCACGGACCATTCATCGTGGCGATCGTCCACGCGATCACGACGAGGACGACGATCTCGATCCGCAGCATCGGCCGCAGGTGCGCTCGCAACAGGTGCATCAGAAGCTCTTTTTCGTTTCGATGAGGTACTGGATGTCGCGCGCACCTGTGGTGCCGTCGAGCGGATAGGCGACGTCGATGTGCAGCACGTTGCCGCGCGACGAACGGCTGCTGCCGAGGCGCAGGCCGAAGCCGATGTCGCGCAGCAGGCCTTGCGACGGAGAACCGAGCGGGTCGCGTCCCCACGTCCGGCCCATGTCGTAGAACACCGCGCCGCCAACGTTGAAGAGCTGCAGCGGATACCAGTTGGTGAAGAAGCGCTGCTCCGCGGTGAACAGCCAATGGCCGTCGCCCGCCTGGTAGCGAAGTGGATAGCCGCGCAGGCCGGTGTCGCCGCCCAACAGCAGTTGCCGGTCGGGGTCTGGGTTCGACGAGGCCGCGGCCGACAGGTTCATGAACAGCACGCGTCGCGGGGACTGCCGGAAGTAGTAGCGCGTGCCGGCCTGCAGCAGGTCGCCCGCGAGCCCGCCATTCTCGAACCGGCCGTAGCTCTCGACATCGAAGAACACCGACTGCCGCTCGCTCAGCGCCCACCCCTTCGAGAGGGCGCCGGAGAACATGACCGCATCGCGATCCGAGCCGAAGCCGGTACTCGCGTAGCCGAGCTGCGCGCGCGCGCGCCAGCCGAGCGAATAATCCTCCGTCCTTTCGATCTGGTCGCGATTGCGCGCGGTCTCGAAGGCGTCCTCCACCCACTCGGCACCGATCCAGGGGTAGACGAGCTTGCGGTCCTGCGGCAACAACCGCGGCGCGTCGAAGCCCGGCGCGGCACCGAACGCATGTTCGTCGAGCGTCAGGCCGGCGGTGAGGCGGCGCGCCCAGCCGCCGACGAGACCCGCGGATCGTCCCCAGTAGATAGTGGCGGCCTTCTCGCGGGTTTCGAAGCGGTCGACGACATCGCCTGCGTCGTAGCGCGCGTCGATGCGCCGATCGTCGAGCAGCGACATTCCACCCGCGCGGCGGCTGCCCAGGCTGTAGAACGGCTCCTCGAGGGACAGCGATCCCAGCCGGCCATCGCTGTTGTCAGAGTACGTCGTCGACAGCGACCACCAGGTCGAGCCGAGCTGCCGATCGGAATACTGCAGGTACTTCGAATCGCGATCCAGGCCGGACTTGAAGCCAGCGCCGAAGTGCGTGCCGGTGCCGAGGAAGTTGAGTTCTTCGACTTCGAACCCGGACGTGTTGCGGCCGCCCTTGCGGCCGAACGACAGTCCCGGGTTGAACGTCCACACGTCCTGCGTGGTGACTTCGATGTCGACGACGCCATCGTGGAACGCGACGGGACGCACGAGCGCATCGCGCAGGTAGCGCGTGTCGCGCAGGATGCGCGCCGACTCTTCGAGCAGATTGGCGCGATACGGATCGCCGCTGCGGAACAGCAACTGGTCCTCGATCGTCGCGATGCGCGTCTCGATATGCAGGCGATTGCCGAGTCGCGACAGCGTCGTGTTCTGGTCGTGATTGCCGACGTCGAACAGATCGCGCGAATCGAAACGGATCGTCCCGATGCGCGCGCCCTGGACTTCGAGCTCGGCGTCGCTCGGCATTCCCGGCGCGCGTTCCGGCTCCGCCCGCGGCGCGCGCGCCTTGAGGCTCGGCAGAAGGCGGGCGTCGGCGGCCGGGATGGTGACCAGCCCCAGCGCAAGGACCAGGGCGAATGCCGCAGCAGTTGTTGGACGTGTGAATGGCACCACGCGTCGTGAGACGTCACAGTGCCGTCGAACCCGTTGCGTTTACGGGGAACTGCGCCAGCGGTAAGTAAAACCGAGATTGATGATCGCGGGCAGCCAGTGATCGACTTCCGCCTCGAGGCCGGACGGTCCGTCGTTCTCCAACAGCAGACAGCATTCATTCGCGCGGTTCGCGGCGTTGGTCACATCGAGCACGATCGAGAAGTCGCCGCTCGTGAGCTGCCACGACCAACTGCCGCGCAGATCGATCGTATAGAAATCGCTCCAGCGTTCGGAGTTGCGCGCGCCCGCCTGCAGCGGCGCGAAACTCACCGGCGTGCGCGGCCAGCCACTGTGCCAGCCCGCGAGCCCGGAAACGCTCGCCCGCGAATTCTTCCACGCGAGTCCCGCTGTCAGCGACACGGGCTGATCCCAACTGCGCAGCACATCGCGGCTGGTGCGGAAATCGTCGGCGACGCGCGCCCAGCTCAGCGTGCCCCAGCTCGTGAAGTTGTCGCCGATCGGCGTTCGTGCGCTGAGCTCGAGGCCCGACGCCTCCGACTGCAGCGGCGCGACGCGCACGCGATCGGGGGAAAGATCGGGCAGGAGCGCGAGAGGATCATTCTGGTTGTCGAAGTACGGCGCGGCCGTCGTCCAGCGCTTGGCGTATGCCTCGAGCCCGATGCGGCCGCCGGCGTCGAGATCGTATTCGAGGCCCACGATCGAGTGGATAGACGCCTGCGCGGCATCCGGGTGTTGCTGCGCCTCTTCCACCCGCCACTCCTCGACGTGCTGCGCCTGCGTGAAGCGTCCCGCGGAGGCGTACAGACGCAGGTCGGGGCGCAGGTCGTATCGCAAATTCAGTCGCGGGCTGATCTGCGTATGAAATCCATCCTGCTCGTAGCGTTGCCCATCGACGCGCAGGCCGAGCTCGACTTCGAATGCCGACCACTTGCGCCGGTTCGCCGCGTACACCGAGCTGTTCACGACGCGCGGCCGGACGCTGTATTGCAACTCTTCATGCAGCGGGCGCCCGAACGCGGCGGCCACGTCGGGCGAGAAGTCGGACACGCGCGAGTATCGATACGCCGCATGCGTCGAGCCCAGCGCGGCGCCGAACGTGTAGGAAGATCGATCGCTCGCGCGATACGTCCAGTCGTTGGAGAAGTCGACGCCGTTGAAGCTGCGCGTTTCGTCGAGCTGGCCTGTCGCGACGTCCGGGCGTAGCAGCGTCCCTTCCCGGCCTCGCGACGCCGACGTGACGACGACGCTGGCACGCGTGCGCAACGCGTCGCTGAAGCGGTGATCGCGCGCGGCCCAGAAATACTCATCGCGATAGCGCGCCGTCGCGATCTCCTCGTCGTCGGACTTGCCGAGTTCGAGGCGGTCGTCGAGCAACAGCCAGCCGAGTGTCCACGCGCCGTCATCCGTCGACCAACGCAGCCGGCCGAGCGAATCGCTGAACTGCGGCTTGCCGAAGCCGTCCTCCACCGGATCCACGAACTCGAGCGTGCTGCGACGGCCGGCGGCGAGCCATTCGAGCGGTAGTTCGTCTGCGCGGCCGATGGTCGAGACGCCGCCGGAGATCAGGCTCAGGTTCGCGCGATACTCGTATCCCGAATCGATCGTCGGCGCCGTGATGTCGATGACACCGCCGGAACGCCTGCCGTACTGCACGGGAAACCCGCCGCTGAACACCTCGATGCTCTCGATGGCTGCCGGATCGATGGCGCTGATGAGGCTCTGGAAATTCTTGAGGTGATAGGGATCCAGCAACCCGATGCCGTCGTAACGCACGAGAATGTCTTCGCTGAGCGAGCCGCGGATGTACGGCCGCCCGGAGGCGTTCGACGCCATGCCAGGCAGCGCGCGCACGGCATGCAGCGCATCGTCGTGACCGCCGGGCACTCTTTCGATGTCGCTGTCCGACAGATGCTGCCGCCGACGCACTCCGCTTTGGATCGCGTAGCGGCTCGCGTACACCGAAATCTCTTCGAGCGGCGCGTCGGCCACGGGCGCGGCGGGTAGCTCGGCCCTGGCGACGACCACGTATCGGCCCAGCGCGATGAGCCGCAACTCGAGCCGGTGCGCGGCTAGCGCCCGCTGCGCTTGCTGCAGTGGCGTGCCTTCGTTCGGCGTTGGCTCGAGCAGCGACGGCGCGACCAGCTCCGAGCTGTAGATGACGCCGACACCTGTTTGCCGCAGTTCCTGCAGCAGGACTTCGACGGACCGCGCGGGCGCGGTAGTTTGCCCGACCGCCTGCGCACCGCAACACGTCAGCAGACAAACCAGCAGGACTCGAAACTCAGGCAGGCGACTTGGGCTCACTCGTGGAGCTTACCCTGATGACTCCCTCCGGCAGTTCGTAACGCAACGTCGTCGTCGCCATGACCGCGGACAGCGCCTCCGTCACCGTGAGCCCGTTGACGTTGCCGTGCATGCGGATGCGCACGGCCTGTCTGCGGGCCGCTTCGTCGATCACGAGCTTGCGGCCCGTCTCGCGCGCGAACCACTCGAGGAATTCGAGCAGCGGACGCTCGTCGATCGCGATCCCGGGCGTCATCGATTCGGTCCACGCCCAGTCCCGACCGGCCGTTGCGATCGGGCGCTGCGTCGTCTTGCCGTTGCGGTCGATGATCACTTCGGTGCCGGCGGGTACGGTGGATTCGCCGGCCGCCGCGAGCCAGCGCACGCGGCCTTCGCGCACGCGCAGGCGCGTCTGGCCTTCAAAGATAGCGACCGCGAACTGCGTGCCGTCGTGCAGGAACTCCCCCGCGTCGGTCACGACACGAAACGCGACGCTGCCATGCGCGCCGGACGGGATGTCGACGTAGAGCTCGCCGCGCTCGAGGCTGATCGTATTGCCGGCCTCGACGTGGATGATCGTCGCGCGCGCCAGCCGCAGGTTGCCGCCGTCCGCGAGCGAGACGAGAGAATCGCCGCGCACGTCGAGCCGTTGCACCGCGCGCAGCTTCGCGCCGGCGCCGAACGCGACGTCGCGGCGCAGCGTCCGCGTCTCGACGATGCCGGGCGCGTCGAAGCTCGCGAGCTCACCCAGGATCTCGCCGTCCGCCGCAGCGCCGTTCAGCGCAAGCCAGGCACCGCCGAATCCCGCGGCAATCACCGCAATCGACGCCGCCGCGGCGAGCGAACGCCAGCCGCGCCGCGCCGGCGCGCGAGTCGACGAACGCCACTCCTGTTCGGTCGCCTGGCGGATACGCTGCATCGCCTCGGGCGACAGCGCCTTCGCCTTGAAGCCTTCGCGCAACGCGCGCTCGGCGGCAGCGTCGTTGTTAGTGGGATCGCTCATGCGGAATCCTTCGAGGGCACGCCGGCCGCGCGCTCGTCGCCGGCAATGCTTTCACCCCAGCTCTCGCGAAAGGCCTGCCGTGCGCGGGTCAATCTCGACTCCGCTGCATCTTCCGAGATCTGCAGCACGCGCGCGATCTCCGGCACGGTGAGGTCGTCACCGAAGCGCAGTTCGAGGATGCGCGCGTACGTCGCCGGCAGCGCGTTGACCGTGCGCCGCACGCTGCTGCGCGTCGAATCGTCGGCGCAGTCGTCGAGCGGATCGCGATAGTCCGTCAGCTCCGCGATCTGCGCCGTCGGCTTGCTGGCGATCATCTCGTCGAGGCTCTGCGATATCGGCTGACGCGCGGACTTGCGGCGCGCATCGACGAGATGGTTGCGACAGATCTGGCACAGCCACGTGAACAGAGCGGACCCGCCGCGGAACGACCCGAGGCCGCGAATGGCGTTGATCATGGTGACCTGCACCACGTCTTCGAGATCGGCGGCGTCGAGCGGACTGCGGCGCGCCGCGAACGCGGCGAGACGCGACGCGTACGTGTCGAAGAATTCATCGAAAGCCGGCTGTTCGCCACGTAGCATCCTCTGAACGAGATCGGTTTCATCCAGCAATCGTCACCTCGGCTGGTCGTGAACCCTTAGACGTCATCTCCCCGGCGCTTCCGTCGCAGGCGGGAATGTGGTCCAGAATACGTCCAACCCGGGATTGCATGAAACACTTACCCACGGGCATCTGGGTGCTCGGATTCGTCAGCATGCTCATGGACATCTCCTCCGAGATGATCCACGCGCTGCTGCCCCTGTTCCTGGTCACGACGCTAGGCGCCAGCGCGCTCGCCGTCGGTCTCATCGAAGGCACCGCCGAGTCCCTTGCTCTCATCGTCAAGGTGTTCTCGGGCGTGCTCAGCGACTGGTGGGGCAAACGAAAGGCGCTCGTGGCTTTCGGCTATGGACCGAGCGCGTTCACGAAGCCGCTGTTCGCGCTCGCGAACGGCGTCGGACTCATCGTCACCGCCCGCCTCGTCGATCGCATCGGAAAGGGTATTCGCGGTGCACCACGCGACGCACTGATCGCCGATATCGCCCCACCCGCCATGCGCGGGGCCGCATTCGGCCTGCGGCAGTCCATGGACACGGTCGGCGCGTTCATCGGCCCACTCCTCGCCGTGGGCCTCATGATTCTCTGGGCCAACGACTTTCGCGCGGTGTTCTGGGTCGCGGTGATCCCGGGATTTCTCGCGGTGGCGTTGCTGCTGTGGGGACTTCAGGAGCCGGCAACCGTGCGCTCGCGGACGCCGGGCAATCCGATCCGGCGCGAAAATCTGCGGCGACTCGGAAGACAATACTGGTGGGTGGTGACCGTCGGTGCGGTATTCAGTCTCGCGCGCTTCAGCGAAGCGTTTCTGCTGCTGCGCGCGCAGCAAGGCGGCATGGCTTTGAGTCTGGTGCCGCTCGTCCTCGTCGCCATGAACCTCGCGTATTCCGCGTTCGCGTACCCGTTCGGAAAGCTCGCCGACCGCATGAGCCATCGCACCCTGCTCGCCGCGGGACTCGTCCTGCTGATCGCCGCCGACCTCGTGCTCGCGAGCAGTGCCTCGTGGCCCGCGGTGATCGCCGGCGTGCTGCTCTGGGGATTGCACATGGCCGCCACGCAAGGACTGCTCGCGACGATGGTCGCCGCGGCGGCGCCCGCCGATCTTCGCGGCACCGCGTTCGGCTTCTTCAACCTCATGAGTGGCGGCGCGTTGCTCATCGCGAGCGTGCTCGCGGGCCTCCTCTGGGATCTGCACGGCGCCGCCGCCACGTTCCTCGCGGGCGCGGCGTTTGCCGCGCTGACACTCCTTGGCCTCGCCTGGCCTGCCCGACGGAACGATGCGGCTACTAGCTAGTCCGTTCTGGCGCACGCACGCGGCATTGCCGCTGGCCGCCTTCGCGGCGGGTTTCTTCGTGCTCGAAGTTCTCGAGTTCGATCCCGTGCTCGCGCGGGCGTGGTACTTCGATTCGGCGACGATGCACTGGCTGGGCACCGGCTCCGGCGACTGGTGGGCGCATTCGCTGTTGCACACGGGCGGCCGCTGGACGGTGCGCGCGGTCGCGGCCGGCGCGGTCGCGATCTGGGCGCTGTCGTTCGGCCTGACGAGTCTGCGCGAGTGGCGGCGGCCGGCGGGCTTCGTCGCCATCGCGATCGTCCTGTCTACCGCGATCGTCGGTGGGCTCAAGGCCGTGACGAATGTCGACTGCCCCTGGGACCTCGCGGGTTTCGGCGGGCTCAATCCGTACGTCCCGCTGTTCGCCGACCGGCCCGATGCGCTGCCGCGCGCCGCGTGCTTTCCGGGCGCGCATTCCTCATCCGGCTTCGCGCTGGTTTGCTTCTATTTTCTCTGGCGCGCCCATTCGCCGCGCCGCGCCCGCTGGGCACTGGCCGCGGGCCTCGTCATCGGCAGCGCGTTCTCGATCGGCCAGGAAGCGCGCGGCGCGCATTTCCTGTCGCACGACCTGACGAGCGCGGTGATCGTGTGGTTCGTGCAGCTCACGCTGTATGCGTGCTGGTTCAACGCTTCTTCACGAAGCTCCCTGCCTTGTCAAACGTCGGCGACTCGATAGACAGCAGATCCAGGACTGTGTCGAACACGTCGGCCTGGCTGTACTCCGCGCGTTTCACGATCGAGATCGGTGCCGAAGACTTCACGATCAACGGAATCTGCGCCTGCCCGTCGGGCAGCTTCATGCCGGGCGGCATGCCGTGGAACATCACGCCGTTCTCCATGAGCGACTCACCGTGGTCGGATAGATAGATGAAGACGTAAGGCACGCCGGACCGGTCCAGTGTGCGGATCGCCTCGCCCAACACGTGGTCGACGTAGAGGATCGTGTTGTCGTAGGCATTGTAGATCTGCTCGAGCGTGCACTGGTTCGCCACGTCGGCATCGGCGCACGTCGGCTCGAATCGCAGGAACTCGGGCGGATGCCGGTCGCGGTAGATCGGTCCGTGGCTCCCGCCGCCGAGATGCAGGACGAGGAACCGGTAGCCTGAGGCATACGACTCGACGTCTTTGCGCAGCAAGGGGACGACGTCCTCGTCGTAACACTTCCCGCCATGACCGCAGTCGGTGACCTTGGTCTCGCCGACGGCGTCGCAGTTGTCGTAGAGCGTGTAGTTCACGTAGCACGACGTCGGCACGCCGGCCTTCGCGACGACCGCGGCCAGCTTGATGCCGTCCTTCTCGAGGATCTTCGGCAGCGCATACAAGGTCGACGCGCGCGTCGCGATTCCGTCGAGAAGGTGGAGTCCGTCGATCGATTGAAGCACCGGATTCGTGTTTCGCCGCTCGTAGCCGTAGAGACTGAAGTTCTTGCGCCGCGAAGACTCGCCGACGGCGAGCACGACCACGAGGTTCGCGGGAGCCGACACCCGCGCCGAAATCTCGATGCTCTTCGGATCGTCGGCGAACCACGGTCGCATGGCCTTTGACGCGACGCTGACCGACCCCGCGATGACGTTGATGGGGACGAGCGAATAGACGATGTATTTGTTCGAGACGTTGCCGGCGCGATGGATCGCATTGAACTCGGCATACAGCGAGACGAGCGCGATGCCCAGCGCTATCGAAATGACTTTCAGCGAGCCCAGCAGGTATCGCGCCGCCGGTTGAAACCGGATGTCGGCCGCGAGGATCGCGGTCGCCGGCACGATCATCAGGAACACGACGTACGGGATCATCTGCCACGAGAGCAACTGACCGATCTCCGTGGGGTCGGTGTGGATCGTGTTGCGGATCATCGAGCTGTCGATCGCGACGTTGTACTTCGCGATGAAGTAGGTCGCGGCCGCGCTCACGAGCGTCAACAGGAGCGCGAGTGGTTTGACAGTGTAGCGGTGCGCCAGCAGCGTGAAGATCGCGACGAAGAGGCACAGCGCGCCCAGCAGGAAGGCGAGCAGCGCCGAGACGTCGACGCCGTCGCCCTGCTGGAACCACCGCGTCAGCTTGTCCGCGTTGAGCGCATTGCAGATGACGAACAGCAGGACCGCGAAGCCGATAGAGAACCGGGTGTGGGAGATCCCGAACCTGAGCTTTGCGCCGATCGCCATGCGCGGAAACTATAGCCCCGTTTATCAAGTGGTTGCCGCTGTACGGGTTCTATTTTCATCCGCGGCAACTTCCGCGACGGGATTCCATTCCGCTGTTCGTCTCACTGCGAACATCGCGCTTCCCACGGTTTTCTCCATGAGCTACCTGCGACTGACACGCGGCCGGGTGATCCTCGCCTCTTTCGCGGCTTCGTCTATCCTCCTGGTCGCCTTTCCCGCGATCGATATCCACGTTTCGGGCCTCTTCTTCTTCGACGGCGGATTTCACCTCAGCGACGAGTGGTGGGCGAAATTCCTGCACGACGGCATGGTCTGGTTTCTCGGTGCGTCTATGGCGCTCGTCGTCGCGATCTATGCCTGCAACCGGCTGTCGAAGCGGAACTGGTGCGGCGTCGACGGCAAGCGGGTTCTCTATCTATTCATCGTGCTCGTCCTGGGCGCGGGCGTCATCGTCAACGTGCTCCTCAAGGACAACTTCGGTCGCGCGCGGCCCCGGGACATCGCGGAGTTCGGTGGAACCAAGCTCTTCACGCCCGCGTTCGTCGTCAGCCGGGAATGCGACAAGAACTGCTCCTTCTCGTCGGGCGAAGGTGCTGGCGGATTCTTCGCGCTGGCGCTCGCGCTCGCATTGAATCGTCGGCGCTCGACGTTGGCCGCGGCGTTCACCGTCGGGTGCGTCGTTTCCTACTGGCGCGTGGCGTCGGGCGCGCACTTCCTGTCGGATACGCTCGTCTCGTTCTTCGTGATGCTGATCGTCGCGGACGTTTTGTATTACTACGTCGTGCAGAGAGATCCCGAACCGGAGCGGGCGTCGCTGGCTGAAACGGGCCTCGTCGCCACCCAAACGACAGATGGGTAAAGAGCGGACCGGTCACGAACCCCGGCCCGCCCGCCATCTCAACTCACGCGCACGATCCGAAGCCATGAAGATTTGTGTCGACAGCGTCGAGTTCAGATGCTGGCATGAGGTCGGGCACGCCACTGTTTGTTTGCATCCAGGGGGCGACGTCGATTTCATCGAATTTCTTGACGACGATGCACGTGGCCAAGCTCGCGCTCGGCCGAACTGACCGGCGCGAAGTCGTTGCTTTACTCGGCGACACCCAGGGTGACGAGGAGTCCGTCCAGCTGACCGAAGGTCTCGCTCAACGCATCCGCCGCACCAGTGCCGGCGGCGTCGAGAGCCTCCTTCGACGGATAGAGCTCTTGCAGGACCAGCATCGTCTTGCCACCTTTTTCTGCCAGGGTCACGGTGGTGACTGGCCCGCCTTCATCACTTTCTTCGTTGGTCCAGACGAGGCGCGAATACGGCTTCACTTCGAGGTACTTGCCGAAGAACGCCATCGGATTCGAGGGATCGTCGCCGAATACCAGACGGTAGCTGCCTCCGACGCGAACATCCAATTCGCACGAACGCAGGGTCATGCCCATCGACTTTGGCACCCACCACTGCTTGAACAGTTCGGGGTTGGTCCACGCCTCGAACACGAGACGCGCTGGACAGTCGAAAGATCGCGTGACGACGACCTCGCGGTCGGACTTCCGCTGCACGGTGGTACGGTTCTTCATGGGCGAGGGCTCACTTTCTTTTCGTGCGTCCATCGGACTTCTCCTTGCCTTTGAGTTCCTCGATCACCCTGTCCAACGCTTCGAAGCGCGCGTCCCAGACCTGGCGGTACCTCGCGATCCATTCCATCTCTTCTTCGAGGCGACACGGGCCGATCTTGCAGGTCCGCACGCGCCCGACCTTCTCGGTGGTTACGAGCCTGGCTTGCTCCAGAACGCCGACGTGCTTCTTCATGCCCGTGAGAGTCATGTCGAACTTGTCGGCGAGGTCGGTGATCGACGCGTCCGCACGCGCGAGCTGCTCGAGAACGCCGCGTCGGGTGGCGTCTGAAAGCGCGGCGAAGGAAGCGTTGAAGTGGATATGCGGATGCTGAACCATATGGTTCAGTATTCAGCACGCGTATCGGCAGAGCAACTAGAGGGTGATCGTCCGGGACGCAGCAACTCCGAGCTCCGGCTTCGTCGCTTATCTGGATGATTGCAGGCCCGTGAGCGCGGCGGCGAGCTGACTATCCGTTTCTCCGATCAAGTCGGTCGCAACCGTTGTCACCACCACGTCGGGCTGCACGCCATTGCCATCGTAGAGCCGCCCATCAGGCTGGAACGAAACCATGGTGGAATAACTTATCTTCAAACCCGAGTGCTGAAGGACGAGGCTGGATGTTCGTCCGCTGCCGCCTCCACTGGCGGTGCCCAGAAGAGTCGCGTTTCGCAGACCTTTGAAAGCGCCCAAAAAAATATCTGTCGCACTGAAACAGCCCGAGTCCATGAGTACCAGGACCGGCCGATCGTAGCGGTGCCCGCCGCGAGGAAGCTGCGCGGGCACGACGAAGACGTGCATGTCACTGAAGCCCGAAGGCGGCGGCGACCACTCCAGCTTCAGGCCGGCCTGAAATCTGGCGATCGCCATTTTCTCCGCATCGGACCACGGCCAGGTCGCGGCCGGATATAGAAAGCGATTTTTGAGATAGCCTTCGGGCTTGTTGGCAGGCTGCCCGGTTCGGAGCCGCGCAAACGCCGCGTTGACCACGCGAGGCGCCTCATCCGGGGCCATGAAGTACGGCAACAGTTCGTTGATGACCGCCCGGCTTCCGCCGCCGTTACCGCGCACGTCGATGATCAGTCCATGCGTCCCCTGGAAATTTTTCAGCCGCGCGTGCAGATCCTCCAAAAATTGCGGTTCTGGTTCCATGTCGGCAATTCGCAGATATCCGATGCCGCCGTCGAGCACCGCGCTTTTCCGCCGCGGCCAGTCGCCAAACCGGGGACTTCGTTTCGCGAGTGCCAGGTTTCGGACCACCTTCTTCGTTCCGCGCAAGTCGGCTAGCTCAACTTGAAGGCTGTCTTTCAGCGGAAGCCCCATTTCGCTCCGCAGGAAATTGATACTGCGCAGTTCCTCACATGCGTTTCGCTCGACGAATTGGAGCGACCCGCCCCGCAGACGCCGGGCCGCCTCCAGCCATTTCTCCAACGGCACTCCGTCCATCGCAATCAGGACCGGATGTGCGTCGTCCAGAAAATGCTCACGGTTCTCCAGAAACGCCACGTAGCGGTCCCCCGCCTGGCCGACCAGAAAAGGTGCCCTGCCCGGCAGCCGTTGCACGTCGCCAAGACGGCTGTGTCCATCCCCGAAGAGCGCCATGAATTTCTCTACCTGCACGCTGAACGCGGAGACGGAGGATTTTTCCGAAGCCCCCGCACGGACAGCTGCCAGGGCGCTCCGGTAATCCACAGCGCGCAATTTCAGGTAAGAATATTTATCCGTCAGTTCCCGTTCGAGCTGCGCGAGGTCTTCTTCGACCTGCGATCTCGTTAAAAACTTTTCCTCGGATACTTCGAAGCCTGCATTCCATAGCCGTAGGTTCGCGTAGGATTTCACCCCGATCACCCCACTCGCACGGTTTGCGTCGGGCAAAACGGAGTCCGCTCTGGCGCAAGCCACGAATGCCACCGCGAGACCAGCCACTGTCAGACACGACTTCAGACGGTGCATTGGGGCAACACTCGGGGCGAAATGGAGCGAATCGTATCTACGGTGTTTATCAAGCTTGGGGGTAGCTGCTGCAGCAGATCATCCACGCTGCCTTCTCTGAATGCCAACGGCACGATCTTTACTCGCTTCTGTCAATCCAACTAACTACCAATCGTCGCATGGTGCAGAATACATCAGCAGGAGTTACGGCGCTGATTGAGGGCGTTTGGCGCAGAGCTCGATGCGTTCAGTAGAAGTACGCGTCTTGCACGACGACCAGGGTGAAAACGCTCGCAATTGTGTTCGCCGGTGCGGTTGGTGGGCCTGCTTGGATTCGAACCAAGGACCAAGGGATTCACGTTCCCGGAATGTTTCCATCCCGCGCGGACTATCTCTTCACCCGCGGGCGCCAGTCTAACTAGCACTGACCACCCGGTGGGGTGCGGGACGCTCTAGCCTGTCATCAAGGGCGCTCAAGCCCTCAGGTAGTCTCTGCACCTTCCCGCGCTGTAGCGCGGGCTTGGCTCAGGATTGCCATGCTTTCTCCTATCTATCCGGAGAAAGCGAAGGTTTCCCTGAATTCATCCCGTCCACTGCGCGCGTTTCCGCGCGCAGGCACCTCATATAGATGAGTCCCCTGCACTAACCGCTGTGCTACAGGCCCAACCGCGCGAGATTGTACCGGCAAAGGTCAAATGGAGCTTGTCCTCAAAGTGATATCACTCTAGTATCAACTGCGTTCGATGGGTTCTATGCAATGGGAGAGGAAGATGAACACGCCAAGCACGGGCATGCAGGAAGTCGATTTCAAGAGCATGAGCGGCTATCTCGCCCTGGTACTGATCTTCGTCGCGCTGATCGCGATTCCGGGCGGCCTGGTAATTCGGCTACCGGTGGTCACTGTTCTCGCCGTGATCTCGATGATCGTCCTCATCAAGGGCATCTACGTGCTGCAGCCGAACCAGTCGGCGCTGATGATGCTGTTCGGCTCCTACCGAGGTACGGATTACTCGACCGGATTGCGCTGGGCCAATCCGTTCCTCAGCAAGACGAAGGTCTCCCTGCGCCTGCGCAACTTCAACAGCGAGAAGCTGAAGGTGAACGACAAGCGCGGCAACCCGATCGAGATCGCCGCCGCGATCGTCTGGCGCGTCAACGACACGGCGCGCGCGGTGCTCGACATCGATCACTACGAGCAGTACGTGCCGGTGCAGGCGGAAGCGGCGTTGCGTCACCTCGCCAACGAATACGCGTACGACCACGTCGACGAAGCGGACGCATCGCTCACGCTGCGCGCCGGCGGCGACGAGATCATCGGCAAGCTCAAGCGCGAGCTGCAGGATCGCTTCGCGAAGGCGGGACTGCTCGTCGAAGACGCGCGCCTCACGCACCTCGCCTACGCACCGGAAATCGCCGGCGCGATGCTGCGTCGCCAGCAGGCGGAAGCCGTCATCGGCGCGCGCAAGCAGATCGTGATGGGCGCGGTCAGCATGGTGGAGATGGCGCTGCAGGGACTCACGGAGCGCGGCGTCGTGGAACTGGACACGGAGCGTCGCGCGGCGATGGTGTCGAACCTGCTGGTCGTGCTCTGCGCCGAGTCGGAAGCGCAGCCCGTCATCAACGCCGGCACGCTCTACAGCTGAGGCTCGCTGTTTGACGGAGCCACCTAACCGCAAGGCGTTCCTGTTGCGCCTCGATCCGGCGGTCGCCGCCGCGATCGAGGCGCTCGCCGCGCAGGAACTGCGCAGCGTCAACGGGCAGATCGAATGGCTGTTGCGCGAAGCCCTGCAGCGTCGTGGCCGCACGGTGAACACGGCGTCGCGCACGAATGCGCGACGGCCGCGCAAGGATGAATAGCTAGATCTTGGCGGCCGCGACCGCGCCGAACGTGTGGCAGCGGGCGTCGTCGGCCGCGTCGGTCAGCTGGTTGCCGAACGACTTCTCACACACCTGCACGACGCGCGCTTTCAGCTTCGCGACGACGGCCGCACGCGCGGGCGTCGTGTTCCACTCGCGCAATGCGTCGTCGAACCGTTTGAGGCGCGAGAGCGTGCGACGGTGGATCCGGTTGGGCCCTTCGAGCTCTCCGATTACTGCGAGGCCGGCCTTCTCGATGGTCGCGGTGTCTTCGGGCAAGAGCCGCAGCAGGGAACTCAGCCAGTTGAAGCCCCACTGGAACCGCGACGCGGGACCCTTCGCTTTCTCATACGCCTCGGCATAGAGCTCGAGCGCGCGCTTGTTGTTGCCGAGATGCTCTTCCACATCTCCAAGGTCGCCGATGTAGTAGTGAGGCGTATTCGATGTCGACGCTTCGAGCACGAGCATATCGCGCGCCTTTTCCCACTCTTCGAGCGCGATGTAGATGTTGGTCGCGGAGTTCACGACGCCGGCGCGCACGTACGGATCCTTGTTTGCGTCGAGGAATTTCATCGCGTTCGCAAGCGCGACGCTGCGCACGTCGGTCGGAACCTTGCCGTCGCGTGCGTACGCCTTCGCGACGCGGATCTTCATGACCTGCGGCGAGAGCTGATCCGCCGGCGCAAAGTTCGCGTTGGTCGCGGCCGCGTCGGCGATGCCCATCACGCGCTCGCGCAACGCCGGCGCGAGTTGCGGCACGGTCTGGCGCGCCGCGCGGTAGAACTCCGGACGCAGTCCGCGGATCGCGTCGACATTCGACAGCGCGACCTCTCTGTTGGCCAGCAATTCATGCACGCGCACGATCAGCACGGTCAACGCCTTGTCGGCTTTCCCGCCCTTCTCGATCGCTTCCTTCTGACGTGCCGTTGCCTGCGCGGCCGCGAGGATCGGCAGCCGCGCGCGCTCCTTCACGAGATCGGCGGGACAAAGGCGCGCGGCGTTTTCGAACGCCGGCTGCAACTGCGCGGGATCGAAAATGCCTTCGTCTTCGAGGTCGAAGGCGTGGTAGCTGAGTCGCCGGCAATCGTTGGCGCCGAGCGGCGCTGCGCCCTTCGCGGCGAGCTCGACGACTTCCCGGACCGGCCGCACATCGCCGAGCGCGTCGTCGAGCACCGTCGCATACAACGACAGATCCATGTTGCCCGCGACGCGCGTGATCTCCGATCGATCCGGCTTCAGCACGACGACAGTCGGATAGCCCGTGACGCGAAACACATCGCCCCACTTCTGCGCATCGGGCAAATCGCCGTCGAGATACACGGCCACGAACAACTTCGACTTCTCGATGAAGTCAGGCCGGCTGAACACCGAGGACTTGAGCTGCTTGCAGGGCGGACACCACTGCGCGCCCCAGTAGAGCAGGACCGGCTTGTTAGTCGCGGTGGCGGACTTGAACGCGGCGTCGACGTCGCCGTCGAACCAGGCGATGCCCGCCGCATCGGCATGCACGCTCGCAAGTTCGGACGTGGGCACCATCGCAGCGGCATCCGGAGCGGGCACCGGCGGCGATTCCTTTCCGCAGGCAATGAGTGCGCAGGTTGCAACGACACCAAGGAACGAGTTCAACGCGATCGAACGGCCACGCACGCTGAAAATCATCGGGAGTCTCCGCGCTAGGCGATGTAATAACGGCACGTTAGCATGCGACTCATGAGCCATCGACCCGAATTCGCCGCGATCCTCGAGGCCCGACTTTCGCGCCGAACCTTGATCGCGGGCGCGGCGGGCGCGGGTCTCGCGGCGTGCGCGCGGATTCCGACACGCGCCGATGCGCCGCCCCGACAGAGTGCGTTCCGCAGCATCACGCCGCGCAACACCGACGAGTTCGTCGTTGCCGACGGCTATCGCTCGAAGGTTGTCGCGCGCTGGGGTGACAGTCTCGTAACCGGCACGCCCGATTTCGATACGCGCGCGATGTCGAACACCGAGTGGCTCACCGCGGCCGCGGCCGACGCCCAACTTCGGCAGTTCGGCTCGAACGCGGATGCCGTGCAGTATTTCCCGATTCACTCCGGCCGCGCCGCGCGCGGCCTCGTCTGCGTGAACAACGAATACTTCAACGCCGAGCTCGTGTTCGCCGGACATGGCGGCGCTGGCATGAAGTACGACCCGCGCAAGGCGTGGATGGAAAAACATCCGCACGCCGTGAAGTTCATGCAAGCCGCGCACGGCGTCTCCGTCATGGAACTACACCGCGACGCCGGCGGCTGGTCGCGCGTCGCCTCGCAGCACAGTCGCCGCATCACCGCCAACACGCCGATGGAGATCATGGGTCCGGCGCGCGCGCACCCGCTACTGCGCACGAACGCGGATCCAACCGGCACGCGCGTGTTCGGCACCTTCGCGAACTGCTCGGCCGGCAAGACGCCCTGGGGCACGTACCTCACCTCCGAGGAAAACGTCGACGACTATTTCGCGAACGGCAGGACGCATCGCGAGACCCACGCCAGCAAGGCGTGGATAGACGCCGATCGCCGCTTCCCGCTGCGCGAGCGCAGCTTCTACGGCTGGGACGAACAGGATCCGCGCTTCGACGCGGCGCGCGAGCCGAACGAGTTCTTCCGCTTCGGCTGGATGGTGGAGATCGATCCGCACGATCCGACATCGACACCGCGCAAGCGCACGACGCTCGGACGAATCCAGCACGAAGGCGCGAACACGATCGTGGGCAAGAGCGGCCACGTCGCCGCGTACATGGGCGACGACGAGAAGTTCGAGTACGTCTACAAGTTCGTCACGCGCGATCCATTCGACGCCAAGCATCCGGCCGCGAATCGCGACCTGCTCGATCACGGCACGCTCTACGCGGCGCGCTTCGATGCCGACGGCACCGGCGAATGGCTGCCGCTGGTGCACGACGAGAAAGGCCCGCTCAACACAGGCGCGGGCTTCGCCAACCAGGGCGACGTTCTCGTCAAGACGCGCGCGTCCGCCGACCTGCTGGGCGCGACGACGATGGATCGCCCCGAGGACGTGGAGCCGAGCCCGATCACGGGCCGCATCTACGTCGCGTGCACGAAATCGGAGGATCGCGGCGTCACCGACAAGCGCGAGTGGTTCGGCCGCGAAACCGCGGTCGGCGTGAACGCAGCGAATCCGCGCGCCGACAATCGCTCCGGCCACATCATCGAGATCGCGGAGGACGGCGATGACGTGCGCGCGACGCGCTTCACCTGGAATGTGTTCCTGCTCGCCGGCAAGCCGTCGGAAGGCCGATACATCGTCGACTCGCGCGATCTCGCCGCCGGCGGTCCCGGCGCGAAGGACACCTACTTCGGCGGCTACGCCAACGCGGCGGACCAGACCGAGATCCATTGCCCAGACAACCTCGCCATCGACCCGCAGGGCCGGCTCTGGATCGTCACCGACGGCGACAACAACATCGGACGTCCTAACAATGGCTGCTTCGTCATGGAGACGGACGGCGCGCGCCGCGGCCTCGTCAAGCAACTCGCGAGCGGCCCCAACGGCTGCGAGATCGCCGGCTGCGAGTTCACGCCCGATGGGCGCACGCTGTTTCTCTCGGTCCAGCATCCGGGCGAAGGCGGCTCGCTGGCGAAGCCGACCAGCCACTGGCCCGACGGCAATGGGCTGCCCGCGCGCGCCGCGGTGCTCGCCATCGAGCGCGAGGATGGCGAACCGGTCTGACAGAACGTGACGGGCGTTCAGGTGGCATTCAATCCGTCTGTCCTAGAGTTCGATCCATGAACAGGTCTCTCGTCATCGCCTCGACGTTGCTGATGCTCGCGACGCTTTCCGGCTGCGCGAGCATCTCCAAAAGCGAATGTCTGTCCGCGAACTGGGAAGACGTCGGCGTGCGCGACGGCGCGAATGGCCGCGGCGAGGAATACCTGATCCAGCACTCGAAGGCCTGTGCCGAAGTGAACGTGACGCCCGATCGCGAGAGCTGGCTCAAGGGCCGCGATCGCGGTCTCGAGCGATTCTGCGTTCCGCAACGCGCGTACCAGGTCGGCGAGTACGGCGGCAACTTCGACATCGGCATCTGCCGCGGATTCGACGAAGATCGGCTGGCACACGCGTTCGAGCGTGGGCGCGACGTGCACCGGATCGCGGAAGACATCAACTCGCTGAACAACGAGATCCAGTCGCTGCGAAACCAGCTCGAGCGGAAGGACCTGGAACAGAAAGAGCGCGAGCGCCTCATCTACCGGCTCGGCCAGGTCGAGTATCAGCGCAACGACGCGCAGCGCGCGTACGACGATGCGCGCTTCCGGGCGCGCAGCCTCTAGCTACGTACCTTCGACGCCGCGTCTATCTGGCGGCCGAACCACCAGCCATTCACCCCCTGCAGCGGACCCAGCAGGAAGTAGACGAAGCCCGGCGCGCTGTTGCTGGACGTGGCCGCGGCCAGCACGACCGAGAGCATGCACACGATCACGTAGATCAGGTTTTCGTTGAGGGCCGCACGCGTGTGCAGCCGCTCCGCCGGATCGAGATCCAATGCATCGCGCCTGGCCCAGGCGTGCGCGTAGAGCGCGGCATACAACCCCCACGTGCCGGCGAATCCCGCGCCGTAGATGAAGTACAGCGAGTCCACCTGCCAGGAAGCCTCGAGCGTCGGCGGGTTCGCCATCGCGATGTCGAACATATTGACCGTCACGAACGTGAACAGGAACTTCAGTGGATAGACGAAGAACAGCACCAGCACGAGGATCGCCATCGTGATCACGCGGGTGAACACGTCTTCGAGCCCGTAGCGCCGGTGGTAGCGGTAGTGGGCGTTCCAGAACACCATGAGCAGCACGAAGCAGATGACGAACGCGGGGAAGCCGCGGACGACGTCCATGAGACCCGCGTAGGTCTTCGGCACCTCCAGCGCCACGACCAGCAGCGTCACGGCGAAGCCGAACACGGCATCCGCGAGACCCTCGACGCGCGACACCTCGTTGCCGCGCCAGCGGAATGTCTGTTCGCGCCGGGGCGGCGCCGGCAGGCGATCTCGCAACCGGGTCTGGGAGCGGGTTGAGCTCATCGTCGACTCCCTGGCTTTCTTGTTGGCAGGAGCGCGACGCATCATACCCCCGGCGGTTCAGGTTCCGCGAGGCTTCGCGCGGCGCGTCGGCTCCGCCTCGAGCGGATTCTCCGGCCAGTAATGCCGGGGATAGCGCCCGCGCATGTCTTTCCGCACTTCGACGTACGCATTCTTCCAGAAGCTCGCCAGGTCGCGCGTGATCTGCAGCGGCTTCTGGCCCGGCGACAGTAGTTTGAAGGTCACGGGAACCGCGCCGCCGCCGATGCGCGGCGTGGCCGCGAGTCCGAAAACTTCCTGCATGCGCATCGATGCGATCGGCGCGTTGTCGTCCCGATAGTCGATACGGGTCCGCGAACCGGTAGGCAGGCCGACGTGCGTGGGCGCAAGTTCGTCGAGCCTGCGTTGCAGGTCGTACGACAGCCGCGCGCGCAGCGCCTCCAGCAGCTTCACTCGCGTGAGCTGCGAGCGGCGCGTCGCGCCTTCGAGGAAGGGTTCGAGCCAGCCGAGATCGGCGACGAGCGCTTCCTTCGAGTACGCCGGAAAGTCCGCGAGGCGTCCGAGGCCCGAGACGAACGCCGCGCGCGCGAGGTAATCCTCCGCTTCGTCGTCCCACGGCAGCGACGCGATGCCCATCCGGCGCACGCCATCGAGCATCGCCGCGGCGCTCGCCGCACGCGGCACGTCGTTGAGCGGCTTCTCCTCGATGACCAGTTCGTCGAGCCGGACGACCCGCCGCGCGATCACGGCCTCCGACTTCTCATCCCACGCGAGCTCGTCGCCGCGCACGATCGCGTCCGCAAATCCTTCGAGCAGATCGTCCTTGTCGAGCGGCGCCGCGAGACGGATCCGCGCCTCGCGTTCGCGATCGTCGAGATCCACCGCGACGATGAACTCCTGACGCGCGATCGATTCCGCGGATTCGAACAGCGCGCCACGCCCGTTCGCGAGTTGGTAGCGCGCGTCCGCGCCGGCGCGCCGCCGTGCGATGCGATCCGGATAGGCGTGCGCGAGCAGGATCCCCGCGAGATCGGTGTCCGCGCGCTCGCCCTCGCTGCCTCCCGACAATTGCAGGAACGAGCGCTGCGCACGCCGCACGCGATCGAGCACACCGCGGTCGATGGTTCCACGATGCAAGGCCTCGAGCCGCGAGCGCACATCGCTGTCGCGCTCGCGTCCGCCGCCGGTCTTGAGCACATCGCGATCGGACAGCAGCGCGGCGAGCTCCGCCGCGAGCGGCGCGGCGCCGAGGATGCGCGACTTCAGCATCATGTGCGCCAGACGCGGATGCGCGGCGAAGCTCTGCATCGCGCGGCCGTGCGCGGTGACGCGGCCCGACGAATCCAGCGCGCCGAGCCGGCGCAGCAGATCGCGCGCGCTCGCGAGCGTTGCCGCGGGCGGCGCATCGAGCCAGCGCAGGCTCTCCGCATCAGTGCCCCAGACAGCTAGATCCAGCGCGAGCGGCGCGAGATCCGCGACGCAGATCTCCGGCGGCGCGTACGCCGCGAGACCGCGTTCGGCGCCGGCGCTCCACAGGCGATAGCACACGCCGGGCGCGGTGCGTCCCGCGCGGCCCGCGCGCTGCTCGGCCGAGGCGCGCGAGATGCGCTGCACTTCCAGTCGATTCATGCCCGTCGACGGATCGAACAGGCTGCGCCGCTCGAGTCCGGCGTCGACGACGATGCGCACGCCGTCGATCGTGAGACTGGTCTCCGCTATGTTGGTGGCGAGCACGATCTTGCGGCGGCCCGCGCGGGCGGGCGCGATGGCCGCGTCCTGATCGCCCGGCGCGAGTTCTCCATAGAGCGGCAGCACGTCGACGCCCGTGCCCACGTCGCTCAGCATCCCCTGGACGCGGCGGATTTCGCCGGCGCCGGGCAGGAACACGAGCATGTCGCCCTCCGCCTCGCTCAGCGCGCGTTTGATCACGCGCAATGTCGCGAGCTCGGGCGACGCTTCGCCCGCGGCGCGCTGATTGAAACCCGGCAGCGGCGGCAGTCCGGTGCCCGCGTGCACTATCTCGACGGGAAACACGCGGCCGCGTGCGGTTATGACCGGGACCTTGGCTGACATGTTGTCCGACCCGTCGCCTAACAACGTTGCCACCGCCGCGCCGTCGAGCGTCGCCGACATCACCACGAGGCGCAACTCATGCGAAAGGTTGGCGCGAGCGTCGAGCGCGAACGCGAGGCCCGTGTCCGCGTGCAGACGGCGCTCGTGGAACTCGTCGAACAACACGGCGGACACGCCGTCGAGCGCCGGATCGCCCTGCAACATGCGCGTGAACACGCCTTCGGTGACGACCTCGATGCGAGTTCGCTTGCTCACGCGCGTTTCGAGGCGCATGCGATAGCCGACGGTCTCGCCGACCGGCTCGCCCAGCGTCGTCGCCATGCGCTGCGCCACGGCACGCGTCGCGAGCCGTCGCGGCTCCAGCATCAGGATTTTTCCGCCGCGCAACCACGGCTCGCCGAGCAATGCAATCGGCACAACGGTGCTCTTGCCCGCGCCAGGCGGCGCTTCGACGACGGCACTGCGGTCGTGCAGCAGAGCGCTGCGCAGCGTGGGCAGAATTTCGTCGATGGGCAGGCCGGACTTCACGAGGCGCGCATATTAACTCGGGGCCCTCTGCTAACATCCGGGCCATGCGTTGGCGCCAAAGTCGTGAGAGTCAGAACGTCCAGGATTACCGCGGTCGCAGCACCGGTGGTGGTGGTGGTGGCGGTGGGGGCCGCGGCGGACTCAAGCTGGGCCTCGGCGGCATCGTCATCGCGGTCATCGCGTATTTCGTCGGCGGCCCCGAGCTCGTGATGAGCCTGCTGAGCGGCGCCGGCTCGCCCACGCAAACCGAAGCGCCCGTCGCGGCCGGCTCGCCGCAAGATGACGGCGGCCAGTTCGTGTCGCGCGTGCTCGGCGATACCGAAGACACGTGGTCCGCGATCTTCCAGCAGGCCGGCCGGCAATATCCGCAGCCCAATCTCGTGTTGTTCGAACAGGGCATCAACACCGGCTGCGGCGGCGCGACCTCGGCCGCGGGCCCGTTCTACTGCCCCGCCGACAACAAGGTGTACATCGACCTCGCCTTCTTCCGTCAGCTCGAAACCGATTTCGCGGCACAGGGCGATTTCGCGAAGGCGTACGTGATCGCGCACGAAGTCGGCCACCACGTGCAGACCGTGACGGGCATTTCCGAAAAAGTGCGTGGCGCGCAGGGTCGCGCGTCCGAAGCCGAACAGAATGCTCTGCAAGTTCGCATGGAACTTCAAGCGGATTGCTATGCCGGCATCTGGGCACATCACGCGGACCGTTCGCGACAGCTCGTCGAGGCCGGCGACATCGACGAAGCGCTCGGCGCGGCGAACGCCGTCGGTGACGACACGATCCAGCGCCGCGTTCAGGGCAACGTCAATCAGGAAACTTTCACGCACGGCTCCGGCGCGCAACGCCAGGAGTGGTTCAAGCGCGGCTTTGCGTCGGGCCGCGTCGACGACTGCGACACCTTCAAGTAGGGCCCACTCATGTCATCGACTCGCGAGCCCGTCGCGACGGGCGGTTGTCAGTGCGGCGCGGTGCGGTACGCCTTCTACGCACCGCTCGAGAAAAGCCATGTGTGTCATTGCCGGATGTGCCGGCGCGCCACGGGTGGAGTGTTCGCCGCGCTCGCGGGCGGCAGTCCTGAAAATTTTGCGTGGACTCGCGGCAAGGCCGCGTTCTTCGCGAGCTCGAATCTCGCGCAGCGCGGTTTTTGCAACGCATGCGGTACACCGTTGTCATTTCAATATGAATACGCCGGCGCGCGCCTCTTCGTGACCCTGGGCTCGCTCGATCACCCCGAGAATGCACCGATCGTGATGCAGTACGGCGTCGAGAGCCGCTTGCCCTGGGTAAAGTTCTGCGACGACGTGCCGGTCGAGCGAACCGGCGAAGCGCCTGACGCGCAAGACTACCTCGCAAGGATGCGACCCAATACACGCGAGAGTTGATCCGGATGAACCCGCTCGACGAGCCCGTGACGCTCGTTCCTTACGATCCGAAGTGGCCTGCGATCTACGACCAGGAGCGCTTTCGCATCGCGCTCGCGTTCGGCGTATTCCCCAGCTCGGGGCTGCTCCAGCACATCGGCAGCACCGCGGTGCCGGGCATGATCTCGAAGCCCGTCGTCGATCTCATGCTCGGCGTGCGCGAATGGCCGCCGCCGAACAAGCTGCTGCGCGGTGTGTGTGGTCTCGGCTACGAGAACCTGGGTGAAGCGGGGGTGCCCGAGCGCGTGTATCTGCGTTGCCGCAGCGGCCAGCATTTCAATGCGCACGTGGTTGCACGCGGCGGCGCGCACTGGACGAACAACATCGCGTTGCGCGAGCTTTTGCTCCACGACGCCGCGGCGCGCGAGAAGTATTCCGCGGCGAAGATCGCCGCGATCACGAAGAGCGGTGGCCGGCTGGTCGCGTATTCCGAGGCGAAGCAGGAAATCCTGGCGGAGCTGATCGCCAGGGCGCGAACGCTACCTGTAAAGGAAGCTTGACAGGCGGTTCGCGCCGCTCTAGGCTGTAAAGCATACTTTACAAACAGGAGATGGCGATGTTGGAACGTGAAGCGCGGAACAAGTACCTGCTCGAGTTCGGTGGAGCGATCGGCCTCTATCTCGTGGTTCTCTTCATCTCGCTGTCGTTCGCGAAGTCCATGGAACCGGGAAAATCGCAAACCCTGCTCTTGCTGGCGCCTGTGCTGCCCGTGATGCTCGCGGTCTGGGCGATCGCCCGGCAGTTCCGCCGCATGGATGAGTTCGTGCGCCTGCGCGGACTCGAGAGCATCGCGATCGGCGCGGCAGTGACGGCCGGTGTCACCTTCACGTACGGCTTTCTCGAGCTCGCCGGATTTCCGAAGCTCAGCATGTTCTGCGTGCTGCCGCTGTTCGCGTTCGTGTGGGGTGGACACGCGGCGCTGCGCTGCCTGCTGGCGCGATGAAGAACACGGT
Organism: Pseudomonadota bacterium; assembly: GCA_043747835.1. Lineage (GTDB taxonomy): Bacteria > Pseudomonadota > Gammaproteobacteria > Steroidobacterales > Steroidobacteraceae > CADEED01. The sequence goes on from JAYTOK010000020.1 coordinate 98,466, forward strand.
GCGCGAATTGCGCACGGCGCGCGGGTGGAGCCAGGGAGACCTCGCGGACAAGCTCGAGGTTTCGCGGCAAACGGTCAACGCGATCGAGACGGAGCGCTACGATCCTTCGCTGCCGCTCGCGTTCGCGATCTCGAAGCTGTTCGGCAAGTCCATCGAGAAGATTTTCTCCGGGGAGTAGACGATGACCGCGGGATATTCCGGAACGCCGCTCGTCAAGAAGTTGGGCTTCAAGGCGGGCGACACCGTGTGTTTGCTCGATGCGCCCGCGAATTTTCGCAAGCTGCTGGTCCCGCTACCGGAGGGCGTGATCTTCGGCACGAAGATCTTGATGGGCAGCGACGTCGTTCACCTGTTCACGGCCGAGAAGAAGGTTCTGGAGAAGACTCTCGCGACCTGTCGGCGCACGCTGAATCCCGATGCGATGGTCTGGGTGTCGTGGCCGAAGAAGGCATCGAAGGTGCCGACGAACATCACCGAGGACGTGATCCGCGAGGTCGCGTTGCCGCTCGGGTTCGTCGACATCAAGGTGTGCGCGGTGGATGAGGTGTGGTCGGGCCTCAAGCTCGTCGTGCGCAAGGAGAAAAGGGGACAGATCTATTTACCCGGAAAATAGATCTGTCCCCTTTTTCATTTCAGCTGCACGAGGTCCCAGAGCGTCCCGTACAGATCCTTGAACACCGCGACCGTTCCATACGGCGCCTCCGACGGCTCGCGCGCGAACTCGACGCCTTTCGCCTTGTACGCGTTGAAGTCGCGCCAGAAGTCGTCGGTGTACAGGAACAGGAACACGCGACCGCCGGTCTGGTTGCCCACGCGGGAAAGCTGTTCGTCGTTCGATCCGCGCGCCAGCAGTAGTTTGGCGCCACCGCCCGCGCCAGGCGGCTCGATGACCACCCAGCGCTTGTTCTGCTCCGGCACGAAGCTGTCTTCGACGAGCGTGAAGCCGAGCTTGCCGACGTAGAAGGCGAGCGCCTCGTCGTAGTCGCGGACGACGAGGGAGATGAGGCCGAGGGTTTGTTTCATCGGAAAATAGGGCCTGACCCTAATTTGGCTTGATCGGGCTCAGCCCACCCCAAGGCTTGATCCGATCCAGCTCCGGCACGATCGCGCGACGCATCTTGAGAAAACTCAGCGAGCCGAACTCGCGATACACCACGTCGCCCTTCTCGTTGACGATGATGGTGTACGGCAATTGCCCCTTCCACGTCGTCGCGGGTTCGAACGCGTCGTAGAGCGAATCCTTGTCGGCGCTCGCGAGGATGTAGTTCTTCATCGACGCGTGCTTCGTCTGCAGGAACTCCTTCACCGTGGATTCCTGGTCGGGATACTCCGCTGCGATCGTGATCATCTCGAACGGCCGGCCGCGGAAACGCCAGTGGTGTTCGACGCGCTCGTCGAACTCCGTGATACAGGGTCCGCACCAGGTCGCCCACACGTTGATGAGCCGCAACTTGCCGGTGCCCTTGTTCTCGCGGATTTCTTTCAGCTTCGCGACGTCCGCTTTTTCGAGCGTCACGGGCTCCGCTGCCCAGCGCGCCTTGAACGTCGCGTACTCGGCGACTTTGTCGGCCCATTTCACGGAGCACCCGAAAACGCGCGTCACCGCGACCGGCGGTTCGCGGCCCGCGACGAGCGCATCGAGCGCCGCACGCGTGTCGTGCTTCGTGGCCAGTGACTCGCGCTCGGAATCGTCGATGCGGCCTTCGAAGCGGAGTTTGCGCGCGTTGTCGAAGATGAAGACATGCGGCGTCGCGACCGGGCCCACCTTGTGCGAGAGCTCCTGCTTCGGTCCGTCGTCGAGCCAGACGAAGTTGAACTTCTCCTGTTTTGCGCGTTCCTGCATCTCGGCGAACGAGTCGGAGAGATCGGTGTATGCGAGTTCGTCGAGGCGCACCGAGTCCGCGTGATTCGGGTTGATCGCGACGAGTGTGACGTTCTTCGGTTTGTAGTCGACGACCAGTTTCTTGATGCGCTCCTGATAGGCCTGCGCGGTGGGACAGTGCGCGCAGGTGAAGATGAGCACGAGGATGTCGGCTTTGGCGAAACTTTGATCGGTGTAGGTTTTCCCGTCGATGCCTGGCAACGAGAAAGCAGGCAGCGGCGAACCGATGGTGAGCGTGGGTGGTTGCTCGGCGGCGAACGCGTTGCTGGCGAGCAACGTGATGGAGCAAAAGAGTCCGCGGCGGACGAGTGTCCGGAAATTCGTGAGCATTTGTGTCTCCCCCTTCGAGAGAGCGACAGAATAATGGGGAGTGGCCCCAAAGCCCAGAAAAGTGCCGAACCTCATCGCAGGACCGCCATGCTTCAAACCTTAGCCGTCGCCAATTACCGCTCGATCCGGTCGCTCGTCACGCCGCTGGGGTCGCTGAACCTGATCACTGGCGCGAACGGCAGCGGAAAATCCAACCTGTACCGGGCGTTGCGCCTGCTCGCCGAGGCCGCACAGGGTGGAATCGTGAGCTCGCTCGCGCGCGAGGGCGGATTAAGCTCGACGCTGTGGGCCGGGCCCGAGACGATTTCGCGTGGGATGAAGAAGGGGACGGTGCGGGTCGAGGGTTCGCGTCGCCATGAGCCGGTAAGCCTGCGTCTCGGCTTTCTGGGCGACACCGTCGGCTACTCGATCGAACTTGGCATCCCGCAGACGCCACCCGCAGGCTTTGCCGGCGATCCCGAGATCAAACTCGAAAGCGTCTGGGGTGCGCCGACCTTGCGTCCCACGAGCCTGCTCGCGGAACGCCGCGGCGCGCACGTCAAACTGCGGGGCGACGATGGCGAATGGCGGACCATCGGCAAGGACTTGCTGCCGTTCGAAAGCATGCTCTCAACGATGTCGGACCCCGAGCGCGCGCCCGAGTTGTTGAACCTGCGCGAAGAAGTGCGCTCATGGTGTTTTTACGACCACTTTCGCGCGGACGCCGATGCGCCCGCGCGGCAATCACAAGTTGGAACGTTCACTCCCGCGCTTGCTCACGACGGACGCGACCTCGCCGCGGCGCTACAGTCGATTCGTGCCATCGGCGATGGTGAGGCACTCGATGCCGCCGTGGACGATGCCTTCCCGAGAGCAACCGTGAGCGTCTCGATCGGGGATCGGTTCACGGTGCTGTTCGAACAGCACGGCCTGCTGCGTCCGCTCTCCGCCGCGGAGCTCTCGGATGGCACACTGCGCTATCTACTCTGGATCGCCGCGTTGCTCACACCGCGCCCGCCGTCGCTCATGATCCTCAACGAACCCGAGACGAGCCTGCATCCGGATCTGCTGCCCGCATTGGCGCGGCTCGTCGAGAAGGCCTCGAAGCGGTCGCAGGTTTGGGTGGTCTCGCACGCCTCGCGGATGATCGCAGCGCTGAAAGAAGCCAAGGGTTGCAACGCGATCACATTGTCGAAAGAGCTGGGCGAAACCGCGATCGACGGTCAGGGAATGCTGGGCGCGCCGCCCTGGAAGTGGCCGGAGCGCTGAGCGAGGTTCGGCACTTTTTGCCGTTTTGGGGAAAAGCCCCAAAGGCGAATGGCACTTACTTAGGCGGCAACGCTGCGCGCGCGAGGGCCAGGCATTGAAGTGAAGTAGGAAGGCTGGCCGGGGTTGGTAGGATGTTTGTTACCA
>JAYTOK010000021.1:0-1220 GCA_043747835.1 Pseudomonadota bacterium
TCCGCCAGTCTCCGCAAGCCCGCGCGGCGCTTCGTCGGCGAGGCGCTTTACGGCATCGCCGCCAGAGGTAGCGTGCGGCTGTCCGAGATCGGCCGCTCGCTGGAGGAGCCGATCCCGCTCATCAAGACGGAGACGCGTCTGTCGCGGAACCTCGCCCGGCCGGAGCTGGCGAGCGTCGGCGATGCGGTGCTCGCGGAGGGGGCAGGACGGATCGGCGCGCGCACCCTGCTCGTGCTAGATCTGTCCGATATCGCAAAGCCTTACGCGGAGAAGATGGAGCACCTTGCGCGCGTGCGCGACGGCTCGACGGGGACCATCGCCGATGGCTATTGGCTGGCGCATGTGATCGGCGTCGAGAACGAGGATAATGCCATCGTGCCGCTCTACGCCGCGCTCTACTCCCAAAAGGCGCCGGACTTCGTCTCCGAGAACGATGAGATTCTGACGGCCGTTCGCACAGTGGCAGCGGCGTGCCACGGCCGCGGCGTGTGGGTCGTGGATCGTGGCGGCGATCGCGGCGAGCTCTATGCCCCGTTCATCGACGAAGGCCACACCTTCATCATCCGCAACAAGGGTGACCGGCACCTGCTGATCGGCCACTCAACGGCCAGCGAGGCCAAGGCCGCCACCGTGGACCTCGCGCTGAGCTGCCCGATGCATTACGCCACCCACATCGTCCGCGAGGAGCAGGGCCAGGAGGTCGCGTATCGGCTCGATTATGGCTTCCGACGTGTACGTCTCCCCAACCATCCGCAGGTGCCGCTGTGGCTCGTCGTGGTCCGAGGACTTGGAGAGAAGCCGTTGATGCTGCTGACGAACCTTGAGATGCGCCGCGAACGCAAGACGCTCTGGTGGGCGGTCTCGGCCTATTTCACGCGCTGGCGCATCGAGGAGACGATCCGCTTCATCAAGCAGAGCTACGACCTCGAGGACATCCGTGTGATGACCTATCGACGGCTGCAGAATATGGTCGTCCTGGTCAACGCCGTGGCCTTCTTCACCGCCAGCGTGATCGGCACACGGATGAAGCTCGAGATCCTTGCGACACATCTCATCACCGCATCCAAGCGATTGTTCGGCATACCGGATTTCCGATACTACGCCATCGCCGACGGCATGCGCGAAGTCTGCGCCAGGTCACCTCGCCGCGTCGTTCGGCCACTCGAGAGGATGCCGCAACTCGCGTTCGGATTCCCCTGAATTTTTTGGGGAAGGTCCTG
>JAYTOK010000022.1:0-32076 GCA_043747835.1 Pseudomonadota bacterium
ACGCAAATTGAGCGCCTCGATCTGCTCCTCGTCGTTCAGCTCGCGCACCGCGAACACGGCAGCCGACGCGAGCCGCGATTTCAGATCCGCGAGGCCGAAATCGACGTGCACGGGATTCTCCCGCGCGGCGAACACGAGCGTGGCGCCGCGTTCCTGCGCCTTGTGCCACAACGAAAACAGCTCGCGCTCCCAATCGCCCAGGCCCGCGACGGCCTGCACATCGTCGAAGCACGCCACGTCGAGCGTCTCGACGCCTTCGAGCGCGCCGGGCCCGAACGGCAGCAGCGACTCGAGCGGTAGATAGGCGGCGCGAGCGCGCGGCGCGGCGGCCGCGCACACCGCCTGCAGCAGGTGCGATTTGCCCGCGGCGTGCGGGCCCGCGAGCCAGGTCGCGCCAGCCAGCGGGTTGCCGGCCACGTTGCGCAGGTGCTCCACGAGCTCGACGTTGCGCGCCGTGAGGAAGCTCGCGAACGTGGCCCGCTCCTTGAGCTGCACTCCCAGGGTCAGTTGTTTCATCGACTCAGGCCGCTAACGCGCGTCGCGTGAATTCCATGACATACCCGGCGCCCGAGACGACGGTGGTCAGCAGGGTGACGCAGGCGAGCGCGGTCACCATTTCGGGAGTCGGCAACCCGCTGGCAGCACCGAGAATCGCCGCGAGCGCGACGGCCAGCTGGAATCCGGTGTTTATCTTGCTCACCAGCGTCGGCCGGCCGTGCAGCGGCCCGAACGTGAACCGGTACACGACCGCACCGCTGCCGATCAGCACGTCGCGCGCGACGGCCACGGCCGTGAGCCACCAGGGCAGAAGGTTCATCCAGGTCGCCGTCAGGAAGAGAGCTACCAACAGTAGTTTGTCGGCGAGAGGATCCAGGATCCTGCCGAGGTGCGAGGTCCAGTTGAACCGCTTCGCGAGCCAGCCGTCGAGCCCGTCCGACACCGCGCAGACCGCGACGAGCACGAGCGCGGTCCAGTAGTACCCCGACACGAGCGCGTCGATGGTCGGCCAGATCAGCAGGATCCGGACCAGGCAGATCAGATTGGGCAGGTGCCGCATCGACGTTCAGGGGCGATAGGTGAATGCGATCGACGCGCCCGCTTTGGGATCCGCGCGCTCGAGGCGCGTGTTCGCGGCGAGCGCCGACTGGAGCGATTCGATGCCGCCGCGCGAGACGACGCTGAACGTCGCGCGCGTACCCGCAGCTTCGGCCAGCGTGACACTGCGCACGCCGCCCGCGGCGGCGAGCATCTCCGAGACACGCGCGTATTCGCGCAGGCCCGGCACGCCCTCGACTTCCACGAGCACCGGAATCTCGGGCATCGCCGCATACGTGAGCGCGTTGCGCGCGAACACGTCGGCCGATGTGTGCACGCCTTCCTCGAGCGAACCGCTCCAGCTTTCGCTGACACCGGGACCGGTGAGCACCCAACGCCATGCGCCACCATTCGGCACCGCATCGCCATATCCGACGACCACGGCATCCGCGCCCAGCCGCTCTGCGGCGGCGAGCGCGGCGTCACTCGCGATGTCGCCCGCGGCAGGCAATCCCAGCGACTCCGGTCGAGCGACACGAATGGGTTGACCGCGACGGTTCGCCGTGGAATCGAGCGAGCCTTCGACCTGGCGCCGGGTTTCGAATGCACCGGCCGCGGGACCCCCGGTGAGAACGACCATGAGCAGGGGCCGCTCCGGGGACCACACATTGCGGCCGGCGGCGGTGATGTCGCGCTCCAGAGCGGCGGCATCGAAGACGAGCACGGTGCCGCTACCGGTGGACGCCGGTCGCGTCGCGATCACGTACTGCTGCGCCTGCGCGAGAACCGTGGCGAGCGCCGGGTCATTCGCGGCGTCGCGCGCACCCGTGGCACGCACGAGAACCTGCCGCAGGGCCGCCTGCGCCTGGACCGCCGGATCCGTCTGGGAGGAGACCGTGAATTCGAAGACGCGAACCTGGCGCAACGCCGCTGCGTCTTGCGCGCCTGCGAACAGCGCCACCGCGATGAATCTGAACAGGAATGTGCGCATTGGCTACAATATCGCACGTTTTTTCCCGAGCCGCCGCGTCGCGTCGCACCCCAAAAAATGAATGAATCCGGACTGACTTACCGCGATGCCGGCGTCGACATCGACGCGGGCGACGAACTCGTCGAACGAATCAAACCCATCGTCAAAAAGACGATGCGCCGCGAGGTCATGGCGGGGATCGGCGGCTTCGGCGCGCTGGTCGAAGTGCCGCTCGATCGCTACAAGAAACCCGTCCTCGTATCCGGCACCGACGGCGTGGGAACGAAGCTGCGGCTCGCGATCGACACCGGCCGCCACGACAAGATCGGCATCGACCTCGTTGCGATGTGCGCGAACGACATCGCCGTCTCCGGCGCCGAGCCCCTCTTCTTCCTCGACTACTACGCGACCGGCAAATTGCGCGTCGACGTCGCCGAGGCCGTCATTCGCGGCATCGCGGAAGGCTGCGAGCTCGCGGGTGCGGCGCTCGTCGGCGGCGAGACCGCCGAGATGCCCGGCATGTACCACGGCGACGACTACGACCTCGCGGGTTTCTGCGTCGGTGTGGTCGAGCGCGACCGCATCATCGACGGCTCGAAAACAGCGGCCGGCGATATCGTCATCGGCCTGACCTCCTCCGGTCCGCATTCAAACGGTTATTCGCTGATCCGCAAGCTCGTGACCCTCGCCGGCGCGGATGACAAGACCCAGTTGGACGGCAAATCGCTGTTCGACCGGCTGCTGACACCGACGCGCATCTACGTGAAGTCGATGCTCGCGCTCGCGCAGCAGTTGAACGTCAAAGGGTTCGCGCACATCACCGGCGGCGGCCTCACCGACAACATCCCGCGCGTGCTGCCGGACGATCTCGAAGTCGTGTTGCAGCGAAAGAGCTGGCCGCGCGATCCGGTGTTCGACTGGCTGGCGAGCGCCGGCAAGATTTCGCTGCCGGAGATGTATCGCACGTTCAACTGCGGCATCGGCATGATCGTGGTCGTCTCCCCGTCCGACGTTGACGCCGCGCTCGCGCAATTGCGCGCCTCTGGCGAAACGGCCAGCGTGATCGGCACCGTCGCGCGCGGCACGCGCGGCTGCGTGGTGGAGGAATAGAAACGGTGTTGCCCGTGGCGGTGGTGATTTCCGGCCGCGGCAGCAACATGGAGTCGATCGTGCGCGCCTCGCAACGGCCGGACTCAGGCTTCCAGGTCGTCCGCGTCATCGCGGATCGCGAGACGGCAGGCGGCATCGCGAAAGCGACTTCGCTCGGCGTGCCGGTGAGCGTCGTACCGGTCAAACAGTTTCCCGATCGCGAGTCCTTCGATGCCGCGCTCGCTCGCGAGCTCGACGCGAGTGGCGCGCGGCTGGTGGCGCTGGCCGGATTCATGCGCATCCTTTCCGCCGGCTTCGTGGAAAGGTTCGCGGGCAAGCTGCTCAATATCCACCCGTCGCTGCTGCCGAAGTACAAAGGCCTCGACACGCATGCACGCGCGCTCGCGGCCGGCGATTCCCACCACGGCGCGAGCGTGCATTACGTCACGGCGGAGCTGGATGGCGGCCCCGTCGTCATGCAAGGCCGACTGCGCGTCCGGGCTGGCGAGGCCCACGATGCACTTTCAGCCCGGGTTCATGGACTCGAACACATCATCTATCCCCATGTGTGCTCTCTCATCGCTTCCGGACGCGTCGCCTGGCGTGACGGAACCGTTCAATTCGACGGCGAGCCGCTCAGCTCCCCGCTCATCGAGGAAAGCGATGCGGCGGCCTGACATCTGGTTCGCGCTCGCGTTGCTGGGCGCCACCGGCGCGGCAGTCGCCGATCCCGTCGATCTCAAGCCATTTCGCGCGACCTACTCGGCCGACTGGAAAGGCATGACCGCCGCGACGTCAGTGCTCGAACTCAAGCGCGGCAGTGGCGATACGTTCGTGTACGAAACGGTCAACACGCCGAAGGGCGTGTTCCGCATGGCGCTTCCGGATTCGCTCACGCAGGCGAGCACGTTCCGGTTGAGCGACGGCCACGTCGTTCCGCTCGAATACCGCGGGTCGGACGAGAAGGAGCGCCCCATCGACCTGAAATTCGACTGGCAGGCGAAGCGCGTGAGCGGCATCGCGAAGGGATCGGCCGTCGATCTCGAGATCCCGGCGACGGCGCAAGATCCGATGTCGTTGCAGATCGCCTCGTTGCGCAGTCTGGCCAAGGGAACGCTGCAGAATTCCGTCGCGCTCGTCGACGGTGACGGCAAGCTCAAGGACTACGAATTGCGGCAGGATGGCACGGCGCAGCTCGAGACCGCACTCGGCACGCTCGACACGATCGTGTACACGAGCCGCCGGTCCGGATCGGATCGGCTGACGCGCAGCTGGGTCGCGCCAGCGCTTGGCTATCTACCGGTGAAGGCGGAGCGGATTCGGAAGGGCAAGGTGGAGTTCACGCTGCGCATCGAGTCCATAGACAAATAGGGGTCAGGCCCTATTTTCGTCTTCGAAAATGGGGCCTGACCCCATTTCCCGCACCTCAAGTCTTCGGCAGCGTGACGCCCTTCTGCCCCTGATACTTCCCGCCGCGATCCTTGTACGACGTCGAACACACCTCGTCCGACTCGAAGAACAGCATCTGCGCGACGCCCTCGTTCGCGTAGATCTTCGCGGGCAACGGCGTCGAGTTCGAGAACTCGAGCGTCACATGCCCTTCCCATTCGGGTTCCAAAGGCGTTACGTTTACTATTATTCCGCAACGCGCATACGTCGATTTTCCGAGACAAACTACCAGCGTCGAGCGCGGTATCCGGAAATATTCCACCGTCCTGGCTAGCGCAAAGGAGTTAGGCGGGATGATGCAGACATCCGCCGTTACATCCACGAAGCTCTTCTCGTCGAATGCCTTCGGGTCCACGATCGTCGAATTGATGTTCGTGAAGATCTTGAATTCGCGCGAGCACCGCACGTCATAGCCGTAGCTGGACGTCCCGTACGACACGATCTTGTGACCGCCCGCCGCTGTACGCACCTGCTCGGGCGCGAACGGCTCGATCATCTTTTCTTTCTCCGCCATGCGGCGGATCCAGTTGTCGGACTTGATGCTCATGTCTCTTCCACGACGATTTTGGGGAATAAGGTCGAACGGTCTTTCGCGCGACGCGCGAGCGCTGCGCCCGTCCGACGGGCCATCTCGAAATACGGTTTGGCATGCGGCGAATCCGGAGCCGCGGCCACGGTTGGCGTTCCGCCGTCTGCCTCTTCACGAACGCGCGAATCCAGCGGCAACTCGCCGAGCAACTGCACGCCGTACTGCTCCGCCATGCGTGCACCGCCACCCGCGCCGAACAGGTGCTCGACGTGACCGCAATTCGTGCAGACGTGCACGCTCATGTTCTCGACGATTCCCAGCACGGGCACATTGACCTTCTCGAACATTTTGAGGCCCTTGCGGGCATCGGCCAAGGCGATGTCCTGTGGCGTCGTGACGATCACGGCTCCCGCGACTGGCACGCGCTGGGCGAGCGTCAACTGGATGTCGCCGGTTCCCGGTGGCATGTCGATGACGAGGTAATCGAGATCTCCCCAGTCGGTATCGCCCAGCAACTGAGTCAGCGCCTGGGTCACCATCGGACCTCGCCACACCATCGGTTGCTCGGGGTCGATCAGGAAGCCGATCGACATGGCAGCGATTCCGTGTGCGACGAGCGGCTTGATGCGTTTGCCGTCCGGAGACGCCGGTCGCTGACCGCTTAGCCCCAACATGATGGGCTGGCTGGGACCGTAGATGTCCGCGTCGAGGATGCCGACTTTCGCGCCCTGCCGCGCCCAGGCTAGCGCAAGGTTTGCTGCGACGGTCGACTTGCCGACACCGCCTTTCCCCGACGCGACAGCCACGACGTTCCGAACGCCGGAAATCGGTGAAAGCTGCCGCTGCACGGCGTGTGCAGTGATTCGCGCGACTAGTTCGATTTCGGTCTTGGGCCCGCCCGCGGCGGTGATGAAAGCCCCCAGACTGCGCGCGAACTCAGGCTGGTAGTCTCCGACGGGAAATCCCATAGCAATGCGGACGCGGCCCCGGCCACCCGTTACCTCGGCCGCATCGACCGCCTTGGCCTCGCCCAGCGTGGTTGCGAGATATGGGTCCTGGTATTGATCGATCAGCGCACGGAATTCGGCGGATGTCTTGTCAGCCATGTGTTTCGAAAGAGTCCGCCGGGACAGATAAGGTGCGGGATTCTAGCGAAAATTGTCGGCAGTGAGGCCTGGATCGGCAGATGTCGAGGGGACATGTGGCATAATTTTTGTAACGGGAGTCGGGCCATACAGGATGCGAACTTGATCCATACCGCAAGCGCACAACGCGACTGGTGCAGAAGCGCGCTTGACGGGTCATCCGCTGCATGAGTTTTTTCACCAACATCCGGGCTGACCGGTACATCACCGAGCTCAAGGGGGCGACTGACGTCGCGGCCCCGCAGACTCAGAAGGCCATCGCGAAACTGCGCGAGCTGGGCGCGGGCGCCATCGAACCCGTCACGGCAGCCCTCGCGGACGCCGACAAGGTCGCGACCGTCGCCTACATCGAAGTCCTCACCGGCCTCGTCAACCAGAAGTCCTTTCCGCGATTCATCGACGCGATGGTCACCGGCAGTCCGCGAGTTGTCGCCGGAGTCGCCTGGGCATTGTCGAGCAGCCGCGCCTATCCCCCGACAATGTTGCTGGAAGCGCTCAACACGGAAGGCGTCGCGAAGTCCGCGTTGCTCGATGTGATCACAGCGCATCGCGCCCGTCTTTCGGTGCGCGAGATCCTCGCCGCCGCTTACAAGCAGGAAGCGAACGAGAAAGCCGCGCTGTTCCGCGTCCTGGGAGAGCTGGCGATCGACAACGATCTGCCCGAACTCATCGGCCGAATGAACGGCAAAGATCCCGTCGCGCGCCTGCACATCATCAACATCCTGTCGCGATTCCCGAAACCCGAGGTGTCCCGCGCGCTGCAACAGCAGCTCAAGGACACGAACAAGCTGGTGCGCGGCGCCGCGTTGTCGGCGCTCGCCCGCATGGACGGCCCGTTCGATCTGGAGATGCTCTGCAGCCTGTTGCGCGATCCGGAGATCGATGTCCAGAACAAGGCGATCGACGCGGTCATCCGCGCGAACGATCCGGACACGATCAAGTACCTGATCCCGGTGCTCAAGGACGAAAACGAATACGCGCGTCGCGCCGCCGTGGAAGTGCTCAACGAAGTGGGCAACGCGAAGTCGGTGAAGGAACTGCTCGAAGCGGTGGCCGACGATGACTGGTGGGTTCGTTCGCGCGCCGCGGATGCGCTCGGCAAGATCGGCGGTCCCAAAGTGGTCGAGGCCGTGCTGCAACTCGTCGGCGACGAGGACGAAGACATACGCCGCTCCGCGATCGAGATTCTCAACCAGACCAAGGACGACCGCGCGGTCGGCCACCTCATCGAAGCCACCAAGGACAAGGACTGGTGGGTCAGCGAGCGCGCGGTGGATGCGCTCGCGGAGATCGGCAGCAAGCGCGCCGTGCCCCGCCTCCTCGAAATGCTCGAGACCACGCCCGCGAAGTCCCTGCCGGTCGTCGTGCGTGCGCTGGGCCGCCTCGGCGATCACAAGGTGATCGACGCGGTGATGCCGATGCTCTCTCGCGAAGAAAAGGACATCCGGCTCGAAGCCATCAGCTCGCTCGCGAAGCTCGCCGACGAACGCCGGCTCGAGAACATCCGTGTCCAGATCCAGGCGCAGGCCGGGCAGTCCGAGCAGACCGTTGCGCAAGCTGCGTTGCGCGCGCTGTCCGATCTCGACTCGCGCTTCTCGGTGAGCGGCACGAAGCTCTCCTCGACGCAGAACCGTGCTCCCTCGCTCGATCTGCCGTCCGGCGGCACGCGCTCCGGTGGCGCGACGCAGGCTTCGAGCGCGACTCCCAGCTACTCCGCGCCGCCGCCGCCCACGCCACCGGCTCGCCCGAAGGCACCGCCGCCAGCGCCACCGCAGAACGCGATGGCTGCGCAACGCACCCAGCTCATGTCCGAGCAGGACGTGCAGCGTGCCGTGAAAGAAGCCGAGAAGATGGCCGGGCCGCAGAAGCTCGACATCCAGACGCTCAAACCCGGCGACATCATCGAAAGCCGCTACAAGTACGTCGAACGCATCGGCAAGGGCGCGTTCGGCACGGTGCTCCTCATGGAGGACACGGTCGTCGACGAACGGCTGATCCTCAAGTTCCTGAACCCGAACGTCTCGGAAGACGAAGAGATCATGAAGCGTTTCGTGCACGAGCTGCGCTACTCGCGAAAGATCACTCACCACAACGTCATCCGCATCTACGACTTCCTCTACATCCAGGGCAACTACGCCATCTCGATGGAGTACTTCCCCTCGCACACGCTGGGTAGTGAGATCGTCGGCGAGAAGCCGATGCCGCTGCAGCGCGCGCTCGGGTTCGGCATCGACATCTGCACGGGCATGGACGTCGCGCACGCCCAGGGAATCGTGCATCGCGACCTCAAGCCCGCGAACGTCCTCATCAACGCGGAAGGCCTGCTCAAGATCGTGGACTTCGGCGTCGCGGCGGCCCAGCGCGAAGGCGACACACAGCTCACGAAAACGGGTTACGTCATCGGTTCGCCGAAGTACATGGCGCCCGAGCAGATCCTCGGCAAGAAGGTCGACCAGCGTGCGGACGTCTATGCGCTCGGCGTCATCCTCTACGAAATCATGACGGGCGTTCCGCCGTACGCGCGCGGCGATCACATGTCGGTCATGTACCAGCACGTGCAGGGCAAAGCGCGCCCGCCGCGCGAAATCAATCCGGGACTGCCGCCCGGGCTGCCGGAAGTCATCACGCAGGCGATGTCGGTCGACAAGGACAAGCGCTACCAGACGATGAACGATCTGCGCGCGGCGCTCGAAAAATTCCGTTAGGGGACAGTTCTGGTTTTACGGGAAAAATGGGGACATTCCCCATTTCCCCGCGCAGCGGAAATAAGGGGACGGGCCTGCAGCAGGCCCGTCCCCTTATTTCTAGGAAATGGGGAATGTCCCCATTTTTCCCGTAAAACCAGAACTGTCCCCATTAAACTCGCCAAGAATCGCGCATTACGTCACATTTGACGCCCCTCTCACCGTCGCATGCTTGGGTGAGAACCCTTAAACCCCGAGGATTGCCCAACCGTGGCACGCATCGACGCGTTCTTGAAGCTCGGCATGCAGCAAGGCTGCTCCGACGTGCACCTGGCCGTCGGCGTTCCTCCCATGCTGCGCATGAACGGCGATCTCATGCCGATCAAATTCCGCGACGTGGGTGACGCGGAGCTCGAAAGTTATCTGACCGAAATCTTCACGAAGAACCAGTCCGAGCACTTCAACAAGGGCAACGACCTCGACTTCTCCTACGTCTCCGCCGATGGCGGACGTTTCCGCGTCAACGTCTACCGCAAGGAGACTGGCCTCGGCGCGACCTTCCGCGCGATCCCGAGCGACATCCCCAGCATCGACAAGCTCGCGCTGCCGCCAATCGTCAAGAAGCTCTGCGACTATCACCAGGGCATGGTCCTCGTGACCGGCGCAACCGGCACCGGCAAGTCGACGACGCTCGCGGCGATGATCGATCACCTGAACACCTCGCGGCGACTCAACATCGTCTCACTCGAGGATCCGATCGAGTTCGTCCACCGCAGCAAACTATCGCAGGTCATCCAGCGCGAGCTGGGGACACACATTCCGAGTTTCGCCGAAGGCGTGCGCGCGGCGATGCGCGAAGATCCCGATGTGATCCTCGTGGGTGAGTTGCGCGACGCGGAAACGATCTCGATGGCGATGACCGCCGCGGAAACCGGCCACCTCGTGCTCGGCACGCTGCACACGACCTCCGCGTCGAAGACCATCGACCGCATCATCGACGCGCTGCCGATCGAGGAGCGCGAGCAGACGAAGAGCTTCCTGTCGCAGTCGCTGCTGGCAGTCGTCACGCAGATCCTCGTGAAGACGGGCGATCAACGCGGCCGCAAGGCGATTTGCGAAACTCTCGTCATGACGCGCGCCATCGCGAAGCTCATCCAGACGGACCAGACCCACCAGATCCCGAACCAGATCCAGACCGGCAAGGATCTCGGCATGCAGCTCATGGACCAGGCGCTGCTCGGCGCCCTCGCGGGCAAGGAGATCGATCCCGACGATGCCGTCACGTACGCGAGCGACCGCCGCCCGTTCCAGCGCTACGTCACCGACACGACGCTCATGCCGAAGCTCGAGGGCACGAGCCCGACGTCGGCGGCCAACGGTGGTTAGGCCAGAGCGCGACTGATGCCAGCCATCGACGAATACCTGAAGATGGTCCTCGAGAAGAAGGGCTCCGACCTGCACTTCCTCGCGGGCGATCCGCCGCGCATCCGGCTCTATGGCGACCTCCAGCCGCTGCAGCCCGAGAAACTCGAGAAGGATTTCGTGCAGCAGACGCTGTACGAAATCATGCCGAAGACCGCGGTCAAGCGATTCGAGGATCACGACGGCGCCGACTTTGCCTACAACATGGGTGAATACGGCCGCTTCCGCGTGAACGTGATGCGCCAGTTGAACGGCATGGGCGCGGTGATGCGCGCGATTCCGTCGAAGGCACTCTCGATGGAACAGCTCAACCTGCCGCCGGCGATCCACCAGCTCTGCCGCGCGAACAACGGCCTCATCCTCGTCACCGGCAAGACGGGCTCGGGCAAGTCCACGACGCTCGCGGCGATGATCGACGACATCAACGCGCGCGTGAAAGGCCACATCCTCACGATCGAAGATCCGATCGAGTTCGTGCACCGGCGCAAGCAATGCCTGATCAGCCAGCGCGAAGTCGGCGTGCACACGAAAGGCTTCGCGTCTGCGCTGCAGTCGGGCCTGCGCGAAGATCCGGACGTCGTGCTCGTCGGCGAGTTGCGCGACTACGAAACCATCAGCATCGCCGTCACCGCGGCCGAGATGGGCATCCTCGTGATGGGCACGCTGCACACCAACGGCGCGGCGCAGACCGTCGACCGCATGATCAACGTCTTCCCCTCTGACAAACAATCGCATGTCCGCACGATGCTCTCGACCTCGCTGCGCGGGGTCGTGTCCCAGCAGCTCCTCCAGAGGGCCGACAAGAGCGGCCGCGTGGCGGCGCTCGAGATCCTCGTGAACAACGCCGCCGTGTCCAACCTCATCCGCCAGGGCAAGCTCGACCAGCTCGAAACGACCATGCAGTCCGGCAGCCAGCACGGTATGCGCACGATGGACAGCGCCATCGACGCACTGCTCGCCCAACGCATGATCACGGGCAAAGAGGCCTACAAGAAGGGCATCAACAAATCGAAGTTCGAGCCTGTTAAAGACCAGGGCTGACGCTCGTTTATACTTCCGGGCCCTCTTCCGGACCCGCATTCATGCCTCGCAAGATCCTCGTCACGAGCGCGTTGCCCTACGCCAATGGCGCGCTCCACATCGGCCACATCATCGAAGCCGTACAGACCGACATCTGGGTGCGGTTCCAGCGCATGCAGGGCCACGACTGCCTCTACGTCTGCGCGGAGGACACCCACGGCACGCCCGTGATGATCAAAGCCCAAAGCGAAGGCGTGACGCCGGAAGAACTGATCGCGCGCATGGCGGCGGAACACCGTTCCGACTACCAGGGCTTCCTGATCGGCCACGACCATTTCCACTCGACGCATTCGCCCGAGAACCAGGCGATCACCGCCGAGCTGTACAACAAGCTCAAGGCGGCGGGGCACATCACGACGCGCAGCGTGCGCCAGGCTTACGACGAGAAGGCGGGCATGTTCCTGCCCGACCGGTACGTGAAGGGTGAATGCCCGGTGTGTCACACCGCCGATCAATACGGCGATTCCTGCGAGAGCTGCGGCTCTACCTACACGCCCGACAAGCTGATCAACCCCGTCTCCACGATCAGCGGCACGCCGCCCGTGCTGCGCGAGTCCGAACACTACTTCTTCAAACTCGGCGAGTTCACCGAGGTTCTGCGCGCCTGGCTCGGGGGCGGCGGCGCGTCGCAACCCGAGGTGCGCGCCAAACTATCGGAGTGGTTCGAAGCGGGTCTGCAGGATTGGGACATCTCCCGCGACAAGCCCTACTTCGGATTCGAGATTCCCGGCGCGCCCGGCAAGTACTTCTACGTCTGGTTCGACGCGCCGATCGGCTACCTCGGCAGCTTCAAGGCCTTGTGCGCTCTGCGCGGATTGAACTACGACGAATACCTCGCCGCGGACAGCAAGACCGAGCTGTACCACTTCATCGGCAAGGACATCAGCTACTTCCACAACCTGTTCTGGCCCGCCGTGCTTCACGGCGCAGGTCTCCGCAAGCCCACGGGCGTGTTCGTGCACGGCTTCCTCACCATCAACGGCGCGAAGATGTCGAAGTCGCGCGGCACATTCATCACGGCGAACCAATACCTGTCGCTGCTGCCGCCGGAAGCGCTGCGCTTCTACTTCGCGAGCAAGCTCGGCGCGGGCGTCGACGACATCGACCTGTCGCTCGAGAACTTCGTCGCGCGCGTGAACTCGGACATCGTGGGCAAGCTCGTGAACATCGCGAGCCGATGCGCGGGCTTCATTGCGCGCGGCGGTGGCAAGCTCGCGGCCCAACTACCGGAGCCGGCGCTGTACGACGAATTCGCCGGAGCACGCGCTTCCATCGCGAAGCTCTACGCGGCGCGCGAGTACTCCGCGGCGATCCGCGAGATCATGGCGCTCTGCGACCGCGCGAATCAGTACGTGGACACGCAGAAACCCTGGGCGCTCGCGAAGAATCCGGCGAAAGCCGCCGACGTGCTCGCGGTGTGCACTCAGGGCGTGAACCTGTTCCGCGTGCTGATGAGCTACCTCGCCCCCGTGCTGCCCGCGATGGCCGAGAAGGCGGGGAAGTTCCTGAATGTGTCCTACGCCGACTGGAATGCGATCGCGGCGCCGTTGCTCGGATCGCCGATCGAAGCCTATGAACCGCTCGCGTTGCGTCTCGACCCCGCGGTCGTGAAACAGCTCGTCGCGACCGAAACTCCCGCGCCGGCGAAGACCGACGCAAAGCCAGCGAAGGCGAAGTCCGTGATCAATACACCCGCAACTCCCGCACCCGCCGCGACGCCCGGCAACATAAGCATCGCCGATTTCGCGAAGCTCGATCTGCGCGTGGCGACCGTGCTCGATGCCAAGACCGTCGACGGCTCGGACAAACTACTGCAGCTCACGCTCGACCTCGGATCCGAGAAACGCAACGTGTTCTCGGGAATCCGCTCCGCGTACGCCGATCCCGCGAAGCTCATCGGCCGTCAGGTCGTGATGATCGCGAACCTCGAGCCGCGCAAGATGCGCTTCGGCGTGTCGGAGGGCATGGTGTTGTGCGCGGCGCCGGATGCGGGCGCCGAAGTGTTCCTGCTGTCGCCGGACGGGGGCGCGACGGCGGGGATGAAGGTGAGCTGAGCGCTTGCCGGACGCGGCCGCCATCGACTCGCTGCTGCCTCAGACGCAGTGCACGCGCTGCGGCTATACCGGCTGCCTGCCCTACGCCGAAGCCATCGCGCGCGGCGAAGCCGACATCAATCAATGCCCACCCGGCGGCACCGAAACCATCCTCGCGCTCGCCGAGCTCTTGGATCGCGCGGCGACGCGCCTCAACTTCGACAACGGTCTCGAACGCGCGCCCACGGTCGCGTTCATCGATGAGTCCCGCTGCATTGGCTGCACGAAGTGCCTGCCACCCTGCCCGGTCGACGCAATCGTCGGGAGCAAGCAGCGCATGCACACCGTGATCGTCGACACCTGCACGGGCTGCGAACTCTGCGTCGCGCCTTGCCCGGTGGACTGCATCGTCATGATTCCGCGGCTCGCGGCTCCGCGCGCGGCACTCGCGTTGCCCGATGCAGCCGGCTCGCGGGCGCTCTACGACGCACGTAATGCCCGCATCGTGCGCCGGGCCGACGAACGCGCGGCGACACTCGCGGACAAGAAGCGCGGCGCGCGGCCAGCGCCGTGAACGCTGCCCGATGAACGCATCGAAGCGTCGCAGCATCTTCGAGGCTCTCAAGGCCGCGAATCCGAACCCCACGACCGAACTCGAATACACGACGCCGTTCGAGCTGCTCGTCGCGGTCATCCTCTCGGCGCAGGCGACAGACAAGAGCGTGAATGCGGTAACCCGTAAGCTGTTCCCGATTGCGAGAACACCAGTCGCAATCCGCAATCTCGGAGTCGAGGGGCTTTCGAAATACATCCGCACGATCGGGCTGTGGCGCGCCAAAGCGAAGAATGTCATCGCAACTTCGTCTGCGATCGCAGACAGGTATGACGGAGAAGTGCCGAACTCCCGCGAGGCACTCGAAGAATTGCCCGGAGTCGGTCGCAAAACTGCGAACGTCGTCCTCAACACAATTTTCGGAGAGCCGACAATAGCCGTCGACACGCACATCTTCCGCGTCGCAAATCGGACGAGGCTCGCTCCGGGGAAAACGCCGCGGGCCGTGGAAGATGCGCTCATCAGGGTTACTCCGGGGGAATTCGCTCATGACGCACACCATTGGCTCATCCTGCACGGGCGCTACACATGCAAGGCGCTGAAGCCCGAGTGCGCGCGGTGCGTCATCAACGCACTGTGCGAATGGACCGGACGACGTCGGATCCTGTCGGCAGCGGAGCGCGCCTCATGATGTTCGCAAGTCTTTCCCGCGATGAGTTGCGCAATCTTTACCGCGCGGCCTGGCGCAAGTTCAAGACGCAGCAGACGCTGACGCCGCTCGACAAGCAGATCGTCGCGGTAATCTCGGAGCATCCCGAGTATCACGTCATCATCGAATCCGCGGCCGCGGACCTGGCGAACTACTCGCCGCGCACCGGTCAGTTGAATCCCTGGCTGCACATGGGCCTGCATCTCGCGATCCGCGAGCAAGTCGCGACGAATCGTCCGCACGGGATCTCCGAGGTGCACGCGAAGATGGCCACGCGACTCGGCAACGCGCACGAAGCCGAACACAAGATGCTCGAATCGCTGGCGGAAGCGCTGTGGGAAGCGCAGCGCGGCGGCAAGCCGCCGGACGAAACCGCCTATCTCGAGCGGCTGCGCGCGCTCGCCTGAAGTCTCGCCGCGCTCATGGTGCGATCGTCCAATGGCGCCGCCCGTTGGCGCCGTCGATCGCCTTGAGGCCCGTGCGCTGTCCCGCACGCTTGCCCTCGCGCAGCAGATGGAACATGTCGGCCAGCACGGAGCGCGAGTCGCCGTAGTAAGAGTGGCCTAACAGGCTGGTGTCGACGTCCGTCGCATCGATCGTCTCGATACCCGGTATCACGATCAGGCCCGGCCCGGACTCGCCTGCACGACCGTACCCATGAGCCTGTTTCGAGGCGACCAGCGCGAGATCGTTGGAAGACGCGTACAGCGTGATCGGTCGTCCCGTCGCGATCAGCGCGGGCGCCAGTGCCCGTCTGAACACATCGGCATCGATGTCGGGCGCCGTGAGGATGATTTCCTTGATGCGGCTGCGCAGCGCGGGACTCTCGCGGGACAGCGCTGCGATGACGCGCGTCAGGGCGCGATTCCCCATGCTGTGCGCGACAAGTACGATTTCGGCGTGGCCGGATTTCGTGAGCACGTCGCCGAGAAAAGAATGCAGGTTCGTCTCGGCCCATTCGACGTTCTGCTCGTCCTCGACATACAGCGCTGTCGATGCCTGCGAGGGCCAGCTGTAGAACATCGGGACACCGGGAAAACCCAGGTCATACGAAATCTGCGCCGTTCGCCGCGCCGCGTCTTCGAAGGAAACGTTGTAACCATGCACGAAGACGAACGCGCTGCGTTTTTTCGCTGAACGGAGGCGCTCGTCCAGTCTGGCCGCGAACTGTTCTCTTCCCAGCGTCTCGACGCCCAGCAGCACGACGTGCTTCTGCGGATCTTCGCGAAATTCGAGCCGCCAGAGGCTGGGTGATTCGAGCACGCCCATCCGGTGCTCGCGCGGAATGCTCACGTCGCAGGTGCCGTATGTCAGATCGGCGCGCTTGCCGCCGAACATCGACGCGGGTTGCAACGTGCCGGTGCGGTTTCGATCGGTCGCGAATAGCACGCGCACGACTGCGTGCTCCGGCTCCTCGCCGCCGGACGTTGCGGGTTCGTCGATCGGTGGCGGCGGGGGTGGAGGTGGCAACTCCGAAGTCACGCAGCCCGCGACGGTTATGGCCAGTGCGATGAGGATCCCGGTGGCAATTCGCATACGACACTCCTGACGAGTCGCCCCATCCTAACCTGACGCCGGGCCGCGACCGACGGCGGCGGGTGCACCGCAAAATGTGACCCAGTGCCCACCTCGGCATCCCCCCGCGCTGCTGCGCGAAAGGGCCGGAATACACTGCCCGGAGCTTGCCCAAGAGGCCCTGAATGGACCTGTCTGAACCCATCCTCGCCGCGATCATCGGTGCGCTCGCCACCATGGGCACGGCGATTTTCCAGTTGGTTCGCAATCGCGCGCCCGCCGAAACGCGTCCGAAGAAAAATCGCATGCGTTCGTCGTTCGCGATCGTTCTCCTCGTGATCGGGGCGATGGTCGGCGGATATTTCTGGTCGGAGTTGCGTGCCGTCGGCGCGAAGGAAGAAATCGCAGCGCTGCGCGCCGATCTCAAACTGGCCGCGCGCGAAGCGGCCGCGACACCAGGGTCTGCGCTCGACGCAGCCGAACAAACGAACTCCCCGAACGCGGATTCGTCCGTGACGCCGACGAGTCATGGCGAAGTCGGCAGCGCGGAATCGGTCGCGCATCTGCCGCCCTGCCGCGTGACGCAACAGGCCGAAGAAGCGGGTCCGACCGCGTGCACGGCGTCC
This sequence comes from Pseudomonadota bacterium, assembly GCA_043747835.1. Classification (GTDB taxonomy): domain Bacteria; phylum Pseudomonadota; class Gammaproteobacteria; order Steroidobacterales; family Steroidobacteraceae; genus CADEED01. The sequence continues at coordinate 16,840 of JAYTOK010000022.1, forward strand.
CTCGCGACGACGGTGGCCGTCTGCGCCATCGTGCCGGCAAATGCGCACACGACCGCCGTGCGCGTCCAGGCGCGCGTGCCGAAGAGCGAGACGCCGTGGCTCGAACGGAACGCGGGCGCTCCGACGCTCGGCGATCTGCACATCGCCGCGGAATCCACGGAGTATCCGGCGAGCGTCGACAAGCGCTCGGTGTGCCTCGACGTCGCGAACTGGAGCGTGGAAGACACGCTCGCCGTGCGCGTGATCGTGGACTATGGATTCGGACCGGCGCCTGGCAGCGAACTCACCGCTTCGGCGCCTTCCGGGACCACACTCTAGCTAGCTACACCTTCTTCGGAAGGTAGAGGTCGGTGATCGTCCCCTCGAAGACTTCCGCCGACAACCCCACCGTCTCCGACAACGTCGGGTGCGGGTGAATGGTCAGGCCGATGTCGTGCGCGTCCGCGCCCATCTCGATCGCCAACGCCACTTCCGCGACGAGCTCGCCCGCATTCGGGCCCACCATGCCGCCGCCAATCACGCGGTGCGTAGTCGGATCGAACAGGAGCTTGGTAAAACCTTCATCGCGACCGAGCGCAAGCGAGCGACCGCTTGCCGCCCACGGGAACTTCCCCGACTTATAGGTCGTGCCGTTCTTCTTGGCTTCAGTCTCCGTGAGTCCAACCCAGGCGACTTCCGGATCCGTGTACGCCACCGACGGGATCACGCGCGCATCGAAGTAACTCTTGTGACCCGCGGCGACTTCCGCCGCGACCTTTGCCTCGTGCATCGCCTTGTGCGCGAGCATCGGGCCCGGCACGAGATCGCCGATCGCGAACACGTGCGGCAGGTTCGTGCGCATCTGCTTGTCGACGGGGATCACGCCCCGCTCGCTGACGTCGATATCCGCGTTCTCGAGACCGATCCGCTTGCCGTTCGCGGTTCGCCCCACGGCGACGAGCACGCGATCGAAGGTGTCGTTGCGTTTGCCGTTCGCGTCCTCGAACGTGACTTCGAGACCGGAGGGAGTAGCGACGCATGCCGTGACTTTCGTGTTCAGCAGGATCTGCTCGTAACGCGCTTTGAGGCGCTTCTCGAGCGGACGCACGAGGTCGGGATCGGCGCCGGGCATCAACTGACCGGTGAGCTCGACCACCGAGAGACGCGCACCCAATGACGAATACACCGTCGCCATCTCGAGGCCGATGATGCCGCCGCCGACGACGAGCAGCCGCTTCGGCACGCCGCCCAGCTCGAGCGCGCCCGTTGAATCGATGACGCGCGGATCGTCGGGGATGAAGGGTAGTTTGATGGGCTCGGAGCCCGCCGCGATGACGCACTGCTCGAAGCGGATCTTCTGCGACTTGCCGTCCGCGTCGGTGACTTCGACGACGTGCGGGGACACGAACTTGCCGACGCCGGTCACGACGTCGACCTTGCGCTGCTTCGCGAGAACGGAGAGACCGCCGACCAGCTTCCTGACGACGCTGTTCTTCCACTCGAGAAGCTTGGGCAGGTCGATCTGCGGCGCGCCATACGCGACGCCGTGCGCCTTCATGTCGGCGACTTCGTCGATGACCTTGGCCGCATGCAGCAGCGCCTTCGACGGGATGCAGCCGACATTGAGGCAGACGCCGCCCAGCATCGGCCAGCGCTCGACGAGCGTGACCTTCAATCCGAGATCGGCGGCGCGGAACGCGGCCGTGTAACCGCCAGGGCCGGCGCCGAGCACCAGCAGCTGCGTTTCACGATCGTGAGGCACGTCGGGCTTCAAAGGACGCGAGCGCTTCGGCGCGACGGCCGCAGCCGCAGCCGCAGCCGCAGCCGGGCGAGTCGCAGCCGGCGCGCTCGGCGCGGCGGTCGCGGGTGCCGCTTTCGCGGCCGGTGCCGGCGCGGAGGCCGCGGCCTTCGCGGGCGCGGCGGTCTGCGCCACGCCTTCGATGCGCGCGATCACACCGCCCTTCGCGATCTTGCCGCCCTTCTTCGCCAGCACTTCGGTGACCGTGCCGGCGGCGGTGGACGGCACGTCCATCGTGGCCTTGTCGGTTTCGAGCGTGACGAGCGGCGTTTCGATGTCGACCTTGTCGCCGACCTTGATCAGCACGTCGATGACGGCGACCTCGTCGAAATTGCCGAGGTCCGGAACCACGAGATCGAGCTGGCTCACGACATCGCCCCGACGAGATCCGCGGGCTTGGCGAGCGTGTCCGCGAAGAATTTCGCGATACGCGCGCCGAGCGCGCCGTCGATGACGCGGTGATCGTACGAGAACGACAGCGGCAGCATGAGGCGCGGCGCGAATTGCTTGCCGTCCCACACCGGCTTCATCGCCGACTTCGACACACCGAGGATCCCGACCTCGGGCGCATTGATGATCGGCGTGAACATCGTGCCACCGACGCCGCCCAGGCTCGAGATCGTGAAGCCGGCGCCCTGCATGTCGGCGCCCGGTAGCTTGCCGTCCCGCGCCTTCGAGCTGAGGTCGCCCAGCGCCTTGGCGATCGCGAACACGTCGAGCTTGTCCGCGCCCTTGATGACGGGCACGAGCAGTCCGTTCGGCGTATCGGCCGCGAAGCCGACGTTGAAGAACTTCTTGTAGACGAGATTCTGGCCGGCTTCGTCGAGCTGGCTGTTCAGCACCGGGAACTCGCGCATCGCGCGCACCGCGGCTTCGATGATGAACGCGAGCGGCGTAACCTTCACGCCGGCGGCCGCGGCCTTGTCCTTGAGCGTCGCGCGCAGCGCCTCGAGATCGGTGATGTCCGATTCGTCGAACTGCGTGACGTGCGGGATGTTGATCCATGCCGCCTGCAGACGCGGGCCCGAGATCTTCTGCACGCGGTTGAGCGGCTTGATCTCGACGGCGCCGAATGCGGACGCGTCGTAGTTGTGCGATTTGGGAATCGCCGGCGCGGGCGCGGCGAGCGCGGCTCCACCCGACATCACCAGTTTGACGAACGCCTTCACGTCGTCGAGCAGGATGCGGCCCTTGTCGCCGCTACCGCGAACGCTGCCGAGATTGACGCCGAGCTCGCGTGCGAACTTGCGCACGGAAGGCGACGCATGCGCGGCGCCGAAGCTGGTTTCGTCGATCGCGGGCAATCCGGTGCGCGGGGGCAACGACTGCGCGACGCCTTGCGGCGCCGCGGCGCGCGTGGCGGTCGGCGCGGCCGGTTTGTCAGCGGCCGGCTGCGCGGGCGCGGCGGGTGTCGCGGCGACGGCGGCCACCGCCGCGTGACCCTTCACGGTCACGACCACCGATCCGGGAGAAACCTTGCCGCCCTTCGTGACGTGAACTTTCTCCACGACGCCCTTGGCGGTGGACGGCACGTCCATCGTGGCCTTGTCGGTTTCGAGCGTGACGAGCGGCGATTCGAAGTCGACCGTATCGCCCGGCTTCACGAGCACGTCGATCACGCCGACGGAATCGAAGCTGCCCATGTCGGGCACGCGCACGTCGATCGAACTGGGCGCGGCGGGCGCGGCCGGAGCTGCGGCAGGCGCAGCGACTTTCGTCGGCGCGGCGGGCGCGGGCGATGCTGACTTGGCGGCGGGCACGGCGGCGACAGAGCCCTCCGCTTTCACGGTGACGATCACAGCGCCCATGGAAACGGATCCGCCTTTTGTGACGTGCACCTTCTCGACGACACCCTTCACCGTCGACGGCACGTCCATCGTGGCCTTGTCGGTTTCGAGCGTGACGAGGGGCGTATCGATGTCGATCGAGTCGCCGGGTTTGACCAGCACGTCGATGACGGTCACCGCTTCGAAATTCCCCATGTCGGGGACTTTGACTTCCACGCTGCTCATGCTTTCTGCGGATCCAGCTTGTTGGGGTCGAGGCCAAGCTTGTTGAGGGCGGCCTTGAGCGTGCCCTTGTCGAGCGCGCCTTCGTCGGCAAGCGCTTGCAGCGAGGCGTACACGATGTTCTTCGCATCGACTTCGAAGTGCTTGCGCAGCGCCGCGCGGCCGTCCGAACGGCCGAAGCCGTCGGTGCCCAGCGTCACGAAACGGCCCGGAACCCACTGGCGGATCATGTCGGGCCACGAGCGCATGTAGTCAGTGGCCGCGATGAACGGCCCGGTGGCTTTCGACAGCGCCTGCGACACGTACGGCACGCGCACCTTCTCTCCCGGATGCAGGCGATTCCAGCGTTCGATCTCGAGCGCCTCGCGACGCAGCTCCGAGAAGCTCGGCGCCGAGTAGATGTCCGACGGAATGTTGAACTCTTTCTCGAGGATGTCGGCCGCCGCGATCACTTCGCGCAGGATCGTGCCCGATCCCATCAGCGTGACACGCACCTTGCCGGCGCCACCGGGCTGCAGCAGGTACATGCCCTTGAGGATTCCCTCCTCGACGCCCTTCGGCAGCGCGGGCTGAACGTAGTTCTCGTTCATCACCGCGATGTAAAAGAACACGCTCTCGTCGTTCGCGAACATGCGCTTCATGCCGTCGTGGATTATCACGGCGAGTTCGTAAGCGTAGGTGGGATCGTACGCGACGCAGTTGGGCACCGTCGCCGCGTGCAGCAGCGAGTGACCATCCTGGTGCTGCAAGCCTTCGCCCGCGAGCGTCGTGCGGCCGGCGGTCGCGCCCAGCAGGAACCCGCGCGTGCGAAGATCGCCCGCGGCCCAGTAAAAGTCGCCGACGCGCTGGAAACCGAACATCGAGTAGTAGATGTAGAACGGCACCATGTGCGTGCCGTGATTGGCGTAGGCCGTGCCCGCCGCGATCCACGAACAGGTCGAACCCGCTTCGTTGATGCCCTCTTCGAGCATCTGGCCCTTCTTGTCCTCTTTGTAGTACATGAGCTGATCGGAATCGACGGGCGAATAAAGCTGCCCCGCCGAGCTGTAGATGCCGATCTGACGGAACAGGCCTTCCATGCCGAACGTGCGCGCCTCGTCAGGAACGATGGGCACGATGTTCTTGCCGATGTTCTTGTCCTTGAGGAGCTGCGTGAGGATTCGCACGAACGCCATCGTCGTCGAGATCTCGCGATCGCCCGACCCTTCGAGCATCGCGCTGAACGACGAGAGCTCGGGGATGACCAGCGGCTTCGCCGTGACCTTGCGCGCCGGTAGATAGCCGCCGAGAGCCTTGCGCCGCTCGTGCAGGTACTTCATCTCCGGCGCGTCGTCGGCCGGCTTGACCAGCGAGAGCTTCGAGACCTGCTCGTCGGTGAGCGGGATGTTGAAGCGGTCGCGCACGGCGCGCAGCGCTTCCTCGTCGAGCTTCTTCTGCTGGTGCGCGACCATCTGGCCCTCGGCCGCCTTGCCGAGACCGAACCCCTTAACGGTCTTCGCGAGGATCACGGTCGGCTGCCCCTTGTGGTTCATGGCCGCGGAGTACGCCGCGAACACCTTGCGCGCATCGTGGCCGCCTCGATTCAGACGCCAGATGTCGTCGTCCGACATGTTGGCGACCATCTCCTTGAGCTCGGGGAATTTTCCGAAGAAATTCTCGCGCGTGTACGCGCCACCCTTCGCCTTGAAGTTCTGGTACTCGCCGTCGACGCACTCTTCCATGACCTTGCGCAGCAGGCCATTGGCGTCGCGCGCGAGCAGCGGATCCCAGCGCGAACCCCAGACCACCTTGATGACGTTCCAGCCGGCGCCCATGAACGCGGCTTCGAGTTCCTGGATGATCTTGCCGTTGCCGCGCACCGGCCCGTCGAGTCGCTGCAGGTTGCAGTTCACGACGAACACGAGGTTGTCGAGTTTTTCCCGGACCGGCAGCGTCAACGCGCCCATCGATTCGGGCTCGTCCATCTCGCCGTCGCCGAGGAATGCCCAGACCTTGCGATCCGACGCCGGCACCATGCCGCGGTTTTCCATGTAGCGCTGAAAGCGCGCCTGGTAGATGGCCATCATCGGGCCAAGACCCATCGACACCGTGGGGAACTGCCAGAAGTTAGGCATCAGCCAGGGGTGTGGATACGACGAGAGGCCGTCGCCCGACGCTTCCTGGCGGAAGTGCTTGAGCTGGTTCTCGGAGAGACGGCCCTCGAGGAAGGCGCGCGCGTAGATGCCTGGCGATGCGTGCCCCTGCACGAACACCATGTCGCCGGGATGCTCCGGCGACGGCGCGCGCCAGAAATGGTTGAAGCCGACTTCGTACAACGTCGCCGACGAGGCGTACGTCGAGAGGTGGCCGCCGTACTCGCTCGACACTTTGTTAGCGTTCAACACCATGGCCAGAGCGTTCCAACGGATGCAGGCCTCGATGCGCTTCTCCATCTCGCGATTGCCGGGATAGGACGGCTCGTGACCGGTCCGGATCGTGTTGAGGTACGCAGTGTTCGGACGGAACGGCAGGTACGCGCCGGAGCGGCGCGTGTACTCGATGAGTTGCTCGAGGAGGTAGTGCGCGCGTTCAGCGCCCTGCGATTTCAACACCGAGTCGATCGATTCGATCCACTCGCGTGTTTCGATCGGATCGACGTCTTCGAGCTTCATGATTTCAGTCATACGGGTCCACGCCGGAGGCTTCGGCAAGCAAAGAAACACGCGCGCGCTGTGCTAGCATGCGCCGCGTTGGAAATGAGGCAGAGAGGTCGGGAAAACAAGGCGCGATATGATCGTTACTTGAGCCTTCCCGGTCAAGCAAACCTCAATCGGCACAGCAGCTTACGGCGCATTTTTGCGCCATCCTTTTTGCGTCAAGATCGGGCGCGCCAAACTCTGACGATGCAGATACAAATTCGGCGCCCCGACGACTGGCACCTCCACCTGCGCGACGGCGCGGCCATGGCGCAAGTTCTCCCCTTCACAGCGGCCCGCTTCGCGCGCGCCATCGTTATGCCCAATTTGAAGCCGCCCGTGACCACGACGGACGCTGCTGGTGCATATCGAGAGCGGATTCTCGCCGCGCTGCCCAAGGACGACGGCAAACGACCCCGCTTCACGCCGCTGATGACGCTGTACCTCACGGATCGCATGGACCCGGCTGAAATCGACCGCGCGAAAGCCAGTGGATTCGTACACGCCTGCAAACTCTATCCCGCGGGCGCCACGCACAACGCGGACTCCGGCGTCACCGACATCCGGCGCGTCGATGGCGTGCTCGAACGCATGAGCGATCTCGGCATGCCGCTGCTCGTGCACGGCGAAGTGACCGACCGCCAGGTCGATGTCTTCGACCGCGAGGCGCGCTTCATCGACGACGTGCTGGCGCCCACCATCGCGCGTTTCCCGAAACTGCGCGTAGTCTTCGAACACATCACGAGCGCAACAGCGGCGGAGTTCGTGAAGAACACGCGCGCCGGCGTCGCGGCGACGATCACGCCCCAACACCTTCTATACAACCGCAATGCGATCTTCGAAGGCGGCATCCGCCCTCACTACTACTGCCTGCCTATCCTGAAGACCGAGCCGGATCGCGCGGCGCTCGTGGACGCGGCAACCAGTGGCAACTCGCGATTCTTCCTGGGCACCGACAGCGCGCCGCATGCGCAACACACGAAAGAAAATGCCTGCGGCTGCGCGGGCATGTTCTCCGCGCACGCCGGCATCGAACTGTATGCCGAAGCCTTCGAGGCCGCGGGCAAGCTCGACAAGCTAGAAGGGTTCGCCTCGGACTTCGGCGCGGACTTCTACGGACTGCCGCGCAACGCGGACAAGATCACGCTGGTGAAGCGCGAGTGGAAACCGCCCGCGTCGTATCCGATGGCCGACGGCAAGCTCGTGCCGATGCGCGCTGGCGAAACGATTGCGTGGGAGCTTGCGGCCTGATGGAAGACATCGTTTCACCGCCGCCCCCTCCGCCGCCCGGCAGCGCGTACACCGGCCCGCCGCTCATGAGCCGGCGATTCCGTGCGTTTCTTCCCGTGGTCATCGACGTCGAGACCGGCGGCTTCAATTCCACGACGGACGCGTTGCTCGAGATCGCCGCGGTCATGATCGAGTTCGGACCCGACGGACGTCTGCGGCGCGGCGAATCGCACAGCTATCACGTGCGCCCGTTCGAAGGCTCGAACCTCGAGCCCGCCTCTCTGGCGGTCAATGGCATCGATCCCTGGCATCCGCTGCGGCCCGCGATCCCGGAGAAGGACGCGCTCGGACGCATCTTCACGGAAGTCCGCACCGCGATGAAGCTGCAGGACTGCAAGCGCGCGATCCTCGTGGGCCACAATGCCGCGTTCGATCTCGGATTCCTGAACGCCGCGGTGACGCGTTGCGAGATCAAGCGCAACCCGTTCCACCCCTTCTCGTGCTTCGACACGGCGACGCTTGCGGGTGCGGCATTCGGTCAGACCGTGCTCGCGAAGGCCGCGGCGGTGTGTGGAGTCGAATGGGATTCGAGCGCGGCGCACTCGGCGAAATACGATGCAGAGCGCACCGCGGAGATCTTCTGCGAAGTGTGCAATGCGCTCGACGGGACGTGGCGGATCGCTGAGGGAAAAGCGCACATCGTTCGCGATGCCGGACCCGACGACAACGGGACCGTCGAAACCCCCGCTATCGTCTAACCAGCCCAACCAGCGGTCTAACCAGCGGCGGGGACGGCGTCGGTTTCGGTGTCGGGCGCCGGCGCAAGCTGCGAATGCTGTTCGATGACCCACGTCCCCATGGCAGCGGCGAGCCGATCGAGCATCAGGTTGTCCGTCGCGCCCATGGTGAAAGCGCCTTTCCTGCCGCCCGACATCTCGCCGAACACCTTTCGCGCCAGGAGCTTTCCGCTCTCCGCGTCGATCAGCATCGCGGTGGCCGAGCAACTCGACCCACCGGCCAGGGCGCCGGCGAAGAATCGTTTGCCGCCGCTCACGAACTTCATCTGCGTGATCTCGACCTGGATCGCGAGCGAACCGACATGGCCTGGCAACGAACCTTCCGCGTTCCAGCGGGCGAGCGGCTCGTCGAGCTTGAGTTTGAGTTCCGTGGTGATCTTGTCGATCACCTTCGGCTGCACTTCGACTTGCGCCCGGACGTCACGCAGTTCGAAGCGCGAATAGCTGGCGACGGGCCGCGGCTCCGGGTCTTCGGCCCATGCCGGCCCGGCAACGATGGCGAGAACCGCGACGACGAACGACACTTGCATTCTCATACAGCCTCCCCGGGCCGCGGACGGCGCCCGTCGCCGGATCCTCAGACCGTCGCGCCGGCCTCGTCGAGGATCTTCTTCAGCTCGCCGCTCTTGTGCATCTCCAGCACGATGTCGCAGCCGCCGACCAGCTCGCCGTTCACGTACAGCTGCGGGTAGGTAGGCCAGTTCGAGAACTTCTTGAGCGCTTCACGCAGCTCGGGATCCTCGAAGATGTTCACCGTGTGGAACGAGTTCACGCCCGACGCGCGCAACGCGGCGACGGTTTGCGCCGAGAACCCGCATTGCGGGAAATCCGGCGTGCCTTTCATGAACAGCACCGCGGGGCTCGTGCCGATATGGGTCTTGATTCGACTGACTACATCTTCTGCCAATTGCCTTCTCCTGGTTTCCAGTTCCTCCACCACCGCCCACTGCGCTTCGACGCTCATCGCACCCCACGTGGCGATCTCGTCGATCGTGCGCAAACAACCGGTACACCGATCGCCGGTCAGCACACAGACTTTGATGCACGGGGATTGCGGGCGTTCCATGGTGGGCGCGCGGAGCGCGTTGAATTATGGGGGCTCGTCCCCTATCCTTCAAACCGCTCATCGGGGAGATTAAGACAATGAAAATATTCACGAATCACCGCTACGCCCTCATCACGGGCGTAGTCCTGGCGGTCATCCTGTCCGTCGTCCTGCACCACTCGATCATTGGCGATTCGCCATTCAACCACCTTTCGCTCGCGCGCTGGGTGCACATCGTCTCCGGTGTGTTCTGGATCGGCCTGCTTTACTACCTGAACACCGTGCAGGTGCCTGCGATGGCCGCCGCCACCGAAGACAAGGGTGGCCCCGGTCCCGCCGCGATCGGCAAATACGTCGCACCGCGCGCGCTGTTCTGGTTCCGCTGGGCTGCTCTCGTGACCTGGGTTGCGGGCGCCTGGCTGCTCGCGGAGCGCTTCGTCCCGGCGTTCACTTTCGGCTACTCGAACGGCTCGCACGACTATCAAACCGTCGTCATCGGCATCGGCGCGTGGCTCGGCACGATCATGTTCCTCAACGTGTGGGGCATCATCTGGCCGAACCAGAAGCGCGTGCTCGGCATCGTGCCGGCCACGGACGAAGAGAAAGCCAAGGCGCGCAAGACGGCGCTCTACGCCTCGCGCACGAACTTCATCCTCTCGTTCCCGATGCTGCTGTGCATGTCGGCCACGTCGCACGGCCTGCCCTTCTGATCGAGTTTGATAGCGCGACTCGATAAAGGCGTCATCGCGCGGCAGGTCGCAGCCGCGCTCGTCGAGGATGTGGGGAGCGGCGACGTCACCGCCGCCCTGGTTCCGGACCGACAGCAGGCTCGCGCGCAGATTCTCGCGCGCGAGCCTGCGATCCTCTGCGGCACCGACTGGGTCGATGCCACCTTCGAGCAACTCGATCCCGCGATTCGCCTCGAATGGCTCGCGCACGACGGACAGCGAGTCGAGAAGGACATGACAGTGCTGCGACTCTCCGGCAGTGCGCGCCCCATCCTCACCGGCGAACGCACCGCGCTGAATTTTCTCCAGACGTTGTCCGCGACGGCGACCGCGGCCCATCGATACGTCGAAGCGGTCGCCGGGACGAGCTGCCAGATCCTGGACACCCGCAAGACGCTGCCCGGTCTGCGTCTCGCGCAGAAGTATGCCGCCCGCTGCGGCGGCGCGCGGAATCACCGTCTTGGTCTCTACGACATGGTTCTCGTGAAGGAGAACCACATCATCGCGGCCGGCTCGATCGCGGCGGCGGTTGCGACGGCGCGCCGAACTTCTCCGGGAATTCCGGTCGAGGTCGAAGTGGAAACGCTCGCGGAATTCGATGCGGCGCTCGGCGCGGGCGCGGACATCGTCATGCTCGACGAACTCCCGGTGGGCGACATGCGCATGGCGGTCGAACGCAATCGCGCGCGCGGGTCGAAGGCGAAACTCGAAGCCTCCGGCAGCGTCACTCTCGCGACCGTGCGCGAGATCGCGATGACGGGGGTCGACTTCATCTCCATCGGCGGTATCACGAAGCACGTGCAGGCCGTGGATCTGTCCATGCGCTTCGAGTTCGCGGCATGAACGCCCGGCGCTGCGCATTCCCGCTCGCGCTGTCCCTCCTGCTGCTCACGTCCTGTTCGCGCCAGGACACCGACACCCTTCCCGGCACTCTCGAACGCGATCGCATCGAGCTCGTTGCCGAGGTAAATGAATCGATCGTCTCGCAGCCGCTCGCGGAAGGCTCCGCGGTCAAGGCGGGCGACGTCGTCGTCGTGCAGGATCGCGAGATTTCCGCGTCGCAACTCGACGCCGCGCGCGCGCAGCTCGCCGAAGCCGAGTCGCGCGTCAGCGAGCTCGTGAGCGGGCCGCGCGTCACCAGCATCCGCGCGGCCGCGGCGCGCCGCGATCGCGCGCGCGTGCAACGCGACGATGCGGCAAGAGAAAGGGATCGCCTGGTAAACCTCGTAAAACAGGCGCTGGTGAGCAAGTCCGACGCGGACCGCGCGGTTGCCGTGGCGAACGCGGCCGACGCGGATCTGCAGGGCGCGGAAGCCGATCTGCGCGAACTGCGGGAAGGCACGCGCTCCGAACAACTGGCGCAGTCGCGCCAGGCGGCCGACGCCGCGCGCGCGAGCCTCAAGCAACTCGAAACGACGTCCGCAAGGCTCGAAGTCCGCGCGCCGATCGACGGCACGATCGATGCGCTGCCCTACCATGTGGGTGAGAAGCCCCCGCGCGGAGCGACGGTCGCGGTGCTGTTGGGCAACGCCGCACCGTTCGCGCGCGTCCACGTACCCGAGCCGATGCGCACGCGCGTGAAGATAGGCACGCCGGCCACGCTGCGCGTCGACGGCGTCGACCGCGAGTTCAAGGGGCAGGTGCGCTTCGTGTCGAGCGAAGCGGAGTTCACGCCTTACTACTCCCTGACTGCCGCGGACCGCTCGAAACTGTCTTTCCTCGCCGAAGTGGTATTCGACGACGCGGAGGCGGCTTCGCTACCCGCCGGCGTGCCGGTCGACGTGACGCTGGAGTTCGCGTCGCCGTGAACACGGGGAGTCCTCTCCCGGTGGCGATCTCCGCGCGACAGCTCACACGCAAATTCGGTGACAAGGTCGCGGTGGACCACATCGACCTCGACATCCCGTCCGGTCGCATCTACGGATTCCTGGGACCCAACGGCTCCGGCAAATCGACGACGCTGCGCATGCTCTGCGGCATGCTGCTGCCCACCGCAGGCCACGCGGAGGTGTTCGGACTCTCGATCGTGAAGGACGCGGAAGCGATCCGCCGCCGCCTGGGTTACATGCCGCAGAAATTCTCGCTGTGGGAAGACCTGACGGCCGACGAGAATCTGCGCTTCATCGCGGACCTTCATGGCCTCGAAGGCGACGTCGACGCGCACATCGCACAGGCGCGCGCGACGTACAACCTCGAGACACTGCGCGCGCAACGCGCGGGCACGATGAGCGGCGGCCAGAAGCAGCGCCTCGCGCTCGCCGCCGCTACGCTGCACTCGCCGGAGCTGTTGCTGCTCGACGAACCGACCAGCGCCGTGGACCCCGAGAGCCGCCGCGATTTCTGGGAGCGCCTGTTCATGCTGGCCGAAGCCGGCGCCACGATCCTCGTCTCGACTCACTACATGGAGGAAGCGGAGCGCTGTCACGGCCTCGCGATCATCGCCGAAGGCCGCCTGGTCGGCGAAGGCACGCCGCACGCGCTCAAGCAGGCGGTCGACGCGGACGTGTTCGAGATCGAAGGCGCGGATGGCAGCGCGGCGCCGAAGCTGCTGCGGGCACTGCCGTGGGTGCACGGCGTCACGCAACTCGGGATTCGGCTGCGTGTGCTCGCGGACCGCGGGATGCAGGATGGCCCCGCGCAATTGAAGAGCGCGCTGACTCAATGTGGCATCGAGGCGACCGTCAAGCGTACCGATGCGAGCCTCGAGGACGTGTTCGTCGTCGCGACGCGACGGGAGAAGGGCGGTGGCTAGAGTTCATGGCGCGCCTTGGGCGCGACAGTTGAGCTTGTCGCTGCGCCGGCTGCGCGCCGTCTCGGTGAAAGAAGTGCGCCAGCTCGCGCGCGACCGCGTGACGTTCGGCATGATCGCAGGCGTGCCGCTCATGCAGATCCTGCTGTTCGGCTACGCGATCAACTTCGACGTGCGCCATCTCGCGACCGTCGTGCAGGACCAGGCGAATTCGTCGATGTCGCGCGAGTTCATCGCGCAGCTGCGCGCGACGCAGGTCGTGAGCGTGGACTTCACCACCGATTCCTCCGTCGAAGTGGACCGGCTGCTGCGCGAAGGCCGCGCGAGCATGGCCGTCATCATCCCGCGCGACTTCGAGCGCCGCCTGCAATCGCAGACGCGGCCCGTCGTGCAGATCCTCGTCGATGGATCGCAACCCTCGCTCGCGGGAGTCGCGGCGGGCATCGCGGCGATGCCGCTGCTCGATCGCCACGGCACCGGGCCTTACGCCGGCGGGAAGCGCCTCGAACCGCGGCGCATCGAGATCCGGACACTCTACAACCCGGAGAAACGCACGGCTGTGCAGATCGTGCCGGCATTGATCGGCGTGATCCTCTCGATGACCATGGTGCTGTTCACGTCCGGCGCGATCGTGCGCGAACGCGAGCGCGGGAATCTCGAGCTGCTGATCGCGACGCCGCTCGGCCGGCTCGAGCTCATGGTGGGCAAGCTACTGCCGTACGTGGGGATCGGACTGATCCAGACGACGCTCATCCTCATCCTGGGAACCGCGCTGTTCAACGTGCCGCTCCAGGGCCACCTGCTCGACCTCTACGCCGCCGCATTGCTCTTCATCGCGGCATCGCTGGGCCTGGGCCTGTTCGTCTCCACGATCGCGCAGACGCAGTTCCAGGCATTTCAGCTCGCGTTCGTCACGATGCTGCCGTCGATCCTGCTCTCGGGATTCATGTTTCCGTTCGAAGGCATGCCTGTCATCGCGCAGTGGATCGCTGAGGTTCTGCCGCTCACGCATTTCAACGTGATCATTCGCGGCATCATGCTGCGCGGCGCGGATCTGCCCGAGGTGTGGCCACAGGTCGCGAAGCTCGTACTTTTCATCACCGTCATGCTGCTCATCGCCGTGAAACGGTTCAAGAAGCGTTTGGATTAAAGGGGACAGATCTATTATTCGCTTAATAGATCTGTCCCCTTTTATACGAGAGGTAAAGATGCGTCTGTGCCCGCTGTTGATCGCAATGTTCGTCGCCGCAACCGCCGCGCACGCGCAAACCGTCTGGCCCAAGGGCAAGGCCGCGGCCATCGTCCTGACCTACGACGACGCACTAACCTCCCAGCTCGACATCGCGATCCCGCAACTCGACGCCGCACGCTTCAAGGGCACGTTCTTCCTCTCCGGCCGGCTGACGCCAGCCGCGCTGAACCGCTGGCAGAAGGCGCAGCGCAAGGGCCACGAGCTCGGCAACCACTCGGTGAATCACCCCTGCCCGCGCGCGATGCTTCCCGACCGCGCCGATCATCACGCCGACGACTACACGATCGAACGCATGCTGGACGAGATCGCGGCGATGAACCTGGCGCTGTCGGCCGTTGACGGGCGCGACTCGCGCACGTACTCGGTTCCCTGCAGCCAGATGTTCGTCGGCGGCGCGGACTACACGGACGCGCTGCGCCGCTCGACGCTCGTGAAGTACGTACGCACCGGCGGTGACGCGTGGAAATCCGTCGTGGCGCAGCCGGCGGGACTCGACGTGTTTCAGGTTCCCAGCTACGGACCGGTCGACGAACCCGGCGCCGACGAGCTCATCGCCTACGTCGAACGCGTGCGCGCGGCTCGTGGACTCGGTGTGCTCCAGTTCCACGGCGTCGGCGGCGATTACCTCGAAGTGACGGCGGAAGCGCATGCGGCGCTGCTGAAACACCTGCGAAAGTCACCCGACATCTGGGTCGGCACTTTCCAGGACGTCATGGATTACGTGACGTCGCCCACTCGCTAGACTGTCGTCCACCTCCGGAGGGGCGATGACCGATCAGCAGCACGAACGCGCGACGCGATTCCGCAAGCTTCACGAGAGCGGCACGTTCTCGATCGCCAACGCCTGGGACGGCGGCTCCGCGAAGATCCTGCAATCGCTGGGCTTCCCCGCGCTAGCGACTTCCAGCGGCGCGGCCGCCGCGACGCTGGGCCGGCACGACGGCCACATCTCTCTCGACGAAGCGCTCGCGCATG
>JAYTOK010000023.1:0-1691 GCA_043747835.1 Pseudomonadota bacterium
CGCTGGGGCACGAACTCGCCATGCCCGGCATAGCCGTATCGCGCATCGTGCATGCGCTCGAGGGCGCGCACCTGCTGACGATGACCGACGACGAACGGCTGCTGCCCGCGCGCGATCTCGGTCAGATATCGATACAGGAAATCGTCGACATCGCGCGCAATGAGAAAGCCGGCCAGGTCGGCTGGCGCAACCTCAAGATTCCCGCGGTGGACGCCATCAGCAAAACGATGGACGACGCCTGGCGCAAGAGTTGCGGAGAGATGACGCTGCGGGATCTCGTCGAAGAAGCCGCCTAGTCGCCCGCGATCATCATCTCGCTGATCAAAATCGACCCCACGCGTACCCCGCCGCGCAGATCCACGTCGCTGCCGATGGCGGCGATGTTCTTGTACATGTCCTTGAGATTCCCCGCGATGGTGATCTCGTGCACGGGATAGACCTGCACGCCGTTCTCCACCCAGTAACCGGACGCGCCGCGCGAGTAGTCGCCGGTGACGCCGTTCACGCCCTGGCCCATGAGCTCGGTCACCAGCAATCCGGTGCCGAGTTCGCGCATGAGCGCGCCGATCTCCACGCCACCGGTATTCGTTTCCACCAGCAGGTTGTGCGTGCCGCCGGCATTGCCGGTGGTCTTGAGGCCGAGCTTGCGCGCCGAATAGCTGCCCAGCACATATCCCTGCAAGACGCCGTCGCGTACCAGGTCGCGATCGCGCGTCGCCACGCCTTCGCCATCGAACGGACTGCTGCCGAGGGCCTTCTTGATGTGCGGCCGCTCGCGCAGCTCGAAGAACGGCGGGAACAACTGCTGCCCTGAAGCGTCGAGCAGGAACGAGCTCTTGCGGTATTGGCTGCTGCCGCGGATCGCGCCCAGGAAATGCCCGATGAGCCCGCGCGCCACTTCCGGCGCGAACACCACGCGCGCCTTCTGGGTTGCGATCTTGCGCGCACCCAGCCTCGCAACCGCACGTTCTCCGGCTTTGCGGCCGATGCTCTCGGAACTCTCGAGTTCGCGCGCATCGCGGGCCGAGGCGTACCAGTAGTCGCGCTGCATGTCTTCGCCGGTCTGGGCGAGCAGCACGCAGCTCACACTGTGGCTGGTGGATGGATAACCTTCGAGGAATCCATGCGAATTGCCGTAGACACGCACGCCGCGATGACTGCTGACGCTCGCGCCTTCCGAGTTGGTGATGCGCGTATCCACGGAACGGCCCGCCGCTTCGCACTCGCGCGCGGTTTCCACGGCCTGCTCCGGCGGCAAATCCCAGGGATGATCGAGATCGAGGTCGGGGATGTCGCGCGCCAGCTCTTCTGGGTCGGCGAGGCCCGAGCACTCGTCCTCGGCGGTGTACCGCGCGATGTCGCAGGCCTTCTCGACGGTTTCGGCCACGGCGCGGGGTGACAGGTCCGCGGTGCTGGCCGAACCCTTGCGCTTCCCGAAGTACACGGTGATGCCCATGCCGCGATCGCGCTGGTATTCGACGGTTTCGACTTCCCCGAGCCGGACCGTGGTGGTCAGGCCCTTCTGGAGGCTGACATCGGCTTCAGCCTGGGCGGCACCCAGCTTGCGCGCGAAATCAAGCGATTCGGAAACGATGTTCTTGAGCTCGGGGATTCGGGTACCGTCTACTTCCTGCATGGCAGAATTGTACGATGCACGGCAAAGACGAAAACGGAGAATATCGGGGCCCCAG
>JAYTOK010000024.1:0-1200 GCA_043747835.1 Pseudomonadota bacterium
GCGCCCAGCCGCAGCGCGCCGCTCCCCCCAGGGGCCTGCACGGCGGCGGCATCGCCTTTGCGCCCGGCGTGGTCAGCGCCCATCACGAGTTCCAGCACCTGTGCATTGAAGCCGGGATTGCCGACCGGACTGAGGTAGGACTTGCTGGCCTGCGCCGCGATGATCTCCGCCTCGGCGCGCTTCACCGCCGCGGGCACCGGCGTATTGCCCTGGTCGTCCTTGTAGACACCGACGCCGAGGTCGACCTTCAGCGGCGTGCTGTCGCGCTTGAAGGCGGCGCTGATCCCGAGGATCGGGTCATCCGGCACGCGTGTCAGCAACTCGAACATTCTGTTTCCCCGTGTGTATTCCGCGAAACCTGTCTCGCGCGAACTAGTCCTGGATGGCGCGAACGATGTAGCCGCCCGACTTCTCGTCACGCTCGAGCAAGAGCTGGTGGCGGGCCTGCGCCTCCTCGAGCAGCTTGTTGAACGAGCTGAATCCGAAATAGCCTTCGCTGAATCCGGGCTTGCGGCGCTTCAGCGCCTGCTTGACCATCGAGCCCCAGATCTTCTCCTCGGCGCCGCGTTCCGAGACCAGCGCGTCGTAGGTCTCGCGGACCAGGTCGATCGCTTCCTGCGAGGGATCCTCGGCCGCCGCAGGCGCGCGCGGCCCCCCTTTGGCGGCCGCCGCCGTGCCAGCGACCCGACCCTCCGACTTGCGTCGTGGTGCGCTGCGCGACTTCTGCTCGCGAACCAGGTCGTCGTAGTAGATGAACTCGTCGCAGTTCGCGATCAGCAGGTCGGAGGTCGAGTTCTTGACGCCGACGCCGATCACCGTCTTGTCGTTCTCGCGGAGCTTGCTCACCAGGGGCGAGAAATCCGAGTCGCCGCTGATGATCACGAAGGTGTCGACGTGGGCTTTGGTGTAGCAGAGGTCGAGTGCGTCGACGACCATGCGGATGTCGGC
Organism: Pseudomonadota bacterium; assembly: GCA_043747835.1. Taxonomy (GTDB): domain Bacteria; phylum Pseudomonadota; class Gammaproteobacteria; order Steroidobacterales; family Steroidobacteraceae; genus CADEED01. The sequence continues at coordinate 949 of JAYTOK010000024.1, forward strand.
GGAATTCTTGCCGGACTGGCGCACGTGAGGAATCTCGATCAACTCGAACGACGCATGGTGCATCGCGGTCTTGAATTCCTTGTACCGTTCCCAGTCGCAATAGGCCTTCTTGACCACGATGCTGCCCTTGAGCAGAAGCCGTTCGAGCACCTTGCTGATGTCGAACTGCGCATAGCGCGCGTCGCGAACGCCGAGTGCGACGTTCTCGAAGTCGCAGAAGAGGGCGAGGTTGGCGGTGTCGGGCGTATTCAT